>CAYUYZ010000037.1:0-37610 GCA_964449575.1 uncultured Stakelama sp. | reverse complement strand
TCGGTGGCAGCTTTGGCCGCCGCCTGCCGATGTACATGGAAATCGTCGATCAGGTCGCGCGCGTCGCGGTGCAACTCCCCTATCCGGTCAAGCTGATCTGGTCGCGCGAAGAGGAAGTCACCCAAGGCGCTTATCGCCCGCAAAGCTCGGCGCAGTTGAAAGCCGCGATCGGCAGCGACGGCAAGATCGCGGGGCTGCGCTATGATTTTGCGCAGCCCGAGGACGGGCTCGCCGAAGTGCCGTTCTTCTACGATCTCCCTGCGGCGACGCGGCGGCATTTCAAGCAGGTGTCGAACCAGACGGTCGGCGCATGGCGTTCGGTCAATGCGACGCAGCACGGCTTCTACGCCGAAAGCTTCATGGACGAACTCGCGCATGCGGCGGGCGTCGATCCGTTCGAATTCCGCAAGCGCCACCTGAAGCCGGGGTCGCGCCATCTTGCGGTGCTCGAGCAGGCTGCCAAGCTCGGCGGCTGGGGCACGCCGCTGCCCAAGGGCGTCGGGCGTGGCATTGCAATGGTCGAATCGTTCAACACGATTGCCGCGCATGTGACCGAAGCGACGCTGAAAGCAGATGGCACGCCCAAGGTGCTCAAGGTCACTGCGGTGGTCGACTGCGGCACGGTGGTGAACCCGCGCAATGCCGAAGCGCAAGTGATGGGCGGCATCGTCATGGGTCTGTCGACGGCGATCGGCGAAGCGATCACGCTCGACAAGGGCGCGGTGCAGCAGAGCAATTTCAGCGACTATGAGGTGCTGAAGCTGGCCGATGCACCGGCGATTGCCGTGCACTTCATCAACAGCGGGCACGATATGGGTGGCCTCGGCGAACCCGGTCTGCCTCCCGCCGCGCCCGCGCTGGCGAACGCGCTGTTCGCAGCGACAGGCAAGCGCGTGCGCGATTTACCGATCAGGGATCAGGCGAAGGCTTAGGGTCCTAAGCAATCAAATCCACCGTTCGTTTCGAGCGCAGTCGAGAAACAGGCCGCAAGCGAGTCGCTTGGTTGCTGTTTCTCGACTGCGCTCGAAACGAACGGGTCAGCGTAACGTCAGCAGCCTTTAGCGAACCCTCGGCCCGCCGAAGGGCAGCGGGGGCGGCGGGCGGCGATCGCGGCGGGGGAGCTGCGCCTGATAAGCATGGCCGCAATGATCGACGCAGTACGGAAAACCGGGGTTCACTTTCTCGCCGCAAAAGTGGAAATCGGGCTCGCCGGGGTGGCCGAGCGGCCATTTGCAAATGCGGTCGTTGAGATCGAGCAAGGTCGTCTTGCCCGCCATGTCAGCGGACGGGCGCGCGGGGACCAGCCGACGCGGCGGCGCGGGCGCGATCGGTGCCTGCTGCTCGCCGGGTGCTTGGCGCAGAAAGCCGCCGGGGCCGACCGAGCGCATGATGACGGTCGGCGCCTTGGGCGCCTCGGGCGCCGCCACATCGTCTGACTCGACCGTCTCATCGACTTCGGGTTCGACCTCGACCGGCGCCTCAACCACGACCGGCGCGGGCTTCGGCGCGGGCTTGGGGGCAGGCGCTGCGACTGCCTCGCGTACGACCGGCGCGGGCTTGGCTTCGACTTCGTTGGGCTTCACCGGCGACGGGCGTGCTTGCAGGCCGAGCCGGTGCGCCTTGCCGATCACGGCATTGCGGCTGACCCCACCCAGCGTTTCGGCGATCTGGCTGGCGGTCAGGCCCTTTTCCCACATCGTCTTCAGCGTATCGATCCGCTCGTCGGTCCAGCTCATGCTCATCCTTCAAAAATCCTGCCTCGGCGCCCCGCGAGCCATGCCGCCTTGCGGGGCACAGCGCCAGCGTTTAGGCGCAATCCCATGTCCAGCCCGCCCGGAAACGCCCCCGAACCGCTCAGCCCACCCCTCAGCCCACCGGGTGTCCCGGTCATCCGCAACGTCAATTGGGGCGGTCTGCGAACGCTCTATATCAAGGAGGTGCGGCGGTTCTTCAAGGTCCAGCTGCAAACCGTGTGGGCGCCGGCAATCACGACCTTGCTGTTTCTGGTGATTTTCACCGTCGCGACCGGCGGTAAGCGGCCCGTCCAGATCGGCGGCACCGCAGTGCCCTTCGCAGACTTTCTTGCGCCCGGGCTGATCGTGATGGGGATGCTGCAAAACGCCTTCGCCAATTCGAGCTTCTCGCTGTTGGTGGGCAAGATCCAGGGGACGATCGTTGATTATCTGATGCCGCCGCTGTCGACGGGGGAGCTGCTCGCCGGGATGGTCGGCGGCGCCGTCACCCGCGCCGTCTGCGTCGGGCTCGCGGTGTTCCTGGCGATGCAATTCTGGCCCGGCGTGCATGTCGTGCCGCAGCATCCGCTCGCGATTATCTGGTTCGGGCTGCTCGGCGCAGTGTTCCTGTCGTTTGTCGGCATTTTGACGTCGATGTGGGCGGAGAAATTTGATCACGCCGCCGCCGTCCAGAATTTCCTGATCGCGCCGCTGACCCTGCTGTCGGGCACTTTCTATTCGGTCGACAAGCTTGCGCCGGCGTTCCAGACGTTCAGCCATTTCAATCCGTTTTTCTACATCATCTCCGGGTTTCGTTACGGCTTCCTGCTCGATGCCGATTCGGATGTGCTGTTTGGCGGCGCGGTGATTCTGGGGCTCGACATCGCGATCGGCTTGCTATGCTATCAGTTGCTGCGACGCGGGTGGCGGTTGAAGAACTAAAGCCGCGATTGCGCGCGCCCAAGAAAATTCAGTTTTAAATCGATACTGAATACGTTATGCCCGTGTAATGGCGGGGAGAGCGGCGATGCGGCTTGGGATGATCTTGGCGACGGCCGCGCTGCTGGCAAGCTGCGGCAAGCCCGCGACCGCGCCCAAGGAAGCGCCCGCTGCACCGCCGCAGGTCCGCGTGGCCCCCGTCGGCGGCGATATGCAGGCCGCCGAGGTTACCGGCGTCGGTACCGTCGCGTTGCGGCGCGAGGCATCGCTCGGCTTCACCAGCGCGGGGCGTATCCTGCGCATGACCGTCAACGAAGGCGACCGCGTGCATCGCGGGCAGTTGCTGGCCGCGCTCGACACCACCACCGTCGCGGCCGATCTCGCGCGTGCCCGCGCCGAACGCGCGCGCGCTGCCGCCGAGTATAAGCGCAGCGAGACGCTGATGGCGCAGGGCTGGATCACCCGGCCCCGACTCGAAAACGCCAAGGCCGCGCTCGAATCGGCAGATGCGCAGGTCCGCGCGGCAGGGTTCCAGACCGCCAATGCGACGATCGTCGCGCCGGGGAGCGGTACCGTACTCGCGCGGCTGACCGAGCCCGGCCAGGTCGTGGCCGCCGGCACGCCGGTGCTGATCATCGGCGAAGAAGCGAGCGGCTATGTGCTGCGCGTGCCGCTGTCGGATCGCGACGCCGCGCGGCTCACGGCCGGCACGCCTGCGACCGTAACACTGGCCGCGCTTGGCGACGCGCCGATGGCGGGCCGCGTGGTTGAAATCGGCGGTCGCGCTGACCGTGCCACCGGCACCTTCGCCGTCGAGATCGGCCTGCCCGACGACAAGCGCTTGCGCTCGGGCCAGATCGGTAACGCCAAGATCACTGTCGGCGGGGCAGGCGAGTCGGTGCTCCGGGTGCCCGCCAATGCTGTGTTCGCGGTGCGCGCTGGCGAGGGCTTTGTCTATGTCGTCGATCGTGGCCGCAAGACCGTTGCGCTGCGCCGCGTCGGCGTTGCCGAGGCGACCGACAGTGGCGTCCGCGTGACCAATGGCCTCACCCGCGGTGAGCTGGTCGCGACCTCGCGCGTCGACCGGCTGAAAGACGGGATGAAGATCGAACCGATCGGCGCGTCGCGATGAATCTGACGGCTTTTGCCGTTCGCCGCTGGCAGGTGACGATGCTCATCTTCCTGCTGCTCGCGGCGCTAGGGGCGCAGGCTTTTCTGTCGATCCCGCGCTCGGTCGATCCGCATTTCCCGATTTCGGTGACGGTGGTGACCGTGGTGCTCCCTGGCGCCGACGCCGCCGAGATTGAGGAAACCGTCGCCAAGCCGATCGAGGACGATCTGCAGGGCCTCGACCATGTCCGCGAGATTCGCTCGACCGCGACCGATGGGCTGGCGGTGATCTCGGTGGAATTCGAACATGGCACCGATGCCGAACAATCGCTCGACCGCGTGGTGCGGCAGGTCGGCGCGATCCGCGACCGGTTGCCGCAGGGCATTCAGCGCATCGATTATCGCCGCCCGCGCACCACCGAAGCCGGGGTGCTCCAGCTCGCGCTGACGAGCGAAACAGCGAGCTGGCGGCGGATGGTCAAATATGCCGATGACCTGCGCGATCGGCTCAACGTCGTTCCCGGCGTGCGCACCACCGCGATCGACGGCGCTGCGCGGCCCGAAGTCCGCGTGGCGATCGACGCCGGGCGCTTGGCCGAGGCTGGCCTGCCCGCTTCGGCCGTCGCCAATGCCGTGCGGCAGGGCGGCACCGATCTGCCCGCAGGGGCGGTGACCGGCGGCGGGCGGCGGTTCAACATCGATGCGGGCGGGGCCTTCCGGACGGTGGAAGCCCTGCGCGACGTGCCGCTGCGCGCGAACGACGGTCGATTGCTCCGGGTGGGAGAGATTGCGCAAGTCGACTGGGCCGAAGCCGAGCGCACCCACATCACCCGCTTCAACGGCAAGCGCGCGCTGTTCGTGACAGTCCGTCAGAAGGACGAGATCGACGCGGGCACCTTGCGCGATTCGCTGGTCAAGGCCGTGGGGTCGTTTCGCGCGCAACTGCCGCCCGACATGAAGCTCGAAGTCGGTTTCGACCAGAGCCGCGATATCGATCGCAAGCTGACGCAGCTCAGCCACGATTTCCTGATCGCGCTCGGGCTGGTGCTGATCACACTTTTCCCGCTCGGCTTCCGCCCGTCGCTGATCGTGATGGTATCAATCCCGCTCAGCCTCGCGATGGGGCTGCTGATGCTGTCGCTGTTCGGCTATTCGCTCAACCAGATCACGATTTCGGGGTTCATTTTATCGCTCGGGCTGCTGGTCGACGATTCGATCGTCGTGACCGAAAATATCGAGCGTCACATCCGCGACGGCGATCAACCCATCACCGCTGCCGTCACCGGCACCCGCGAGATTGGGCCTGCGGTTGCGGGCGCGACCGGCGTGCTGTTGTGCGCCTTCATGCCGCTCATCTTCCTGCCCGAAGGTGCGGGCGATTTCGTACGCGGTCTGCCGGTTTCGGTAATGCTGACGGTCGCGAGCTCGTTGATCGTATCGCTGACGATCATTCCGTTCATCGCCAGCCGCATGCTGAAACCCCATGCGCCCGAAGGCAACGCAGCTTTGCGCGTCGTGATGGGCGGCATTCACCGCATCTATGCGCCGATCCTGCGCGGCGCGCTCGATCGCCCGCGCGTCTGGTTCTATGGCGCGATGCTGTTGTGCTTCGGCGCGTTTGGCCTGGTGCCGGTGCTCGGCTTTTCGCTCTTCCCCTCGGCCGAGACGCCCTATTTCCTCGTGCGCGTCGAAACGCCCGAGGGCAGCAGCATCGCGGCCACTGACAAGGCGGTGCGCGACGTCGCGAGCGTGCTTAAGGCCGAGCCCGCGATCACCAACGTCATGGAAAATGCGGGGCGCGGGAATCCGCAAATCTATTACAACATCTCTCCGCGCGATGAGCGCCCGCGCTATGGCGACGTGTTCGCGACGCTCGACGAATGGGACGTGCGCGAAAGCCCGAAGCTGCTTGCGCGGCTGCGCGACAAGTTCGGCGCCTATCCCGATGCGCGCGTGACGCTGATCGTGTTCGAAAATGGCCCGCCGCTCGAAGCGCCGCTCGCGATCCGGATCAGCGGCCCCGATATCGATGTGCTCAAGCGGCTGTCCGACCAAGTGGTGGTCGAAATGGGCAAGGTACCGGGCGTGCGCGATATCGACAGTCCTCTGGCTTACGACCGGGTCGATCTCGATCTCGGACTCGACGAAGCCAAGGCCGCGCTGCTTGGGGTCGCGCCCGGCGAAGCGCGCCGGGCCGTCCGGCTGGCGATCAGCGGCGAAACCGCGAGCCAGCTCCGCGACAACGAAGGCGACAGCTGGCCGGTCGTCGTGCGGCTCCCGCTCGACGTCGCGCAACCAGTATCGGCGCTCGGCGATGTCTATGTCCCGACGGTGGCGGGCGGCAGCGTGCCGCTCGCCGAGATCGCCTCGCCCAAGCTCAAGAGCGTCCCGCCGCAGATCACGCGCTTCAAGCTCCAGCGCACCGTGACGGTCACCGCCTACAACCAGCCCGGCACGCTGACGTCGCGGCTGAACAAGCTGGTCGAGGCGCGGCTGCAAGGCATCAAATTGCCCGAAGGCTATAGCTTCGGCATCGGCGGCGAGGCCGAGGCGGCGGCGCGCAATTTTGCGGGGCTGGGGCCGGTGGTCCTGCTCGCGGTGTTCGGCATCATCGGCGTGCTGGTGCTCGAATTCGGGCGTTTCCGTGAAACCGCCGTCGTGGCGGGTGTGGTGCCGCTCGGCACCTTCGGCGGGCTGATCGCGCTGCTGGTGACCGGCAATTCGCTGTCGTTCCTCGCCGTGATCGGTTTCGTCGCGCTGATCGGTATCGAGATCAAGAATTCGATCCTGCTGGTCGATTTCACCGCGCAACTCCGCGAACGCGGCATGGCGCTGCGCGAAGCGATCGAGCTGGCGGGCGAAATCCGCTTCCTGCCGGTGCTGCTGACGTCGGTGACGGCGATTGGCGGGTTGATGCCGCTCGCGCTGGGGGGCTCGGCGCTTTACTCGCCACTGGCGTGGGTGATCATCGGCGGGCTGGTGAGCTCGACCTTGCTCAGCCGCATCGTCACGCCGGTGATGTACCTGCTCGCGGTACGCCGGACCGAAGGCGATGCGCCAGTGGTTGCACCCGAACCGCAAGCAACATAAAACGCCGTTTCAGGCGACCGGCTTGGGTCGCCTTTTTGCGTTAAGGGAGCTTGCCATGCCGATCACCCCGCTCATGCCCGTCTATCCGCGGTGTGAGGTGCGTCCGGTGCGTGGCGAGGGGTGTTATCTGATCGGCGAACGCGGCGAACGTTACCTCGATTTCGCGAGCGGCATCGCCGTCAACGCGCTCGGCCATGGCCATCCGCATCTGGTCAAGGCGATCGCCGATCAGGCCGCGACGCTGATGCATGTGTCGAACCTCTACGGCAGTCCGCAGGGCGAAAAGCTGGCGCAGCGCATCGTCGACAATTCGTTCGCCGATACGGTTTTCTTCACCAATTCGGGGACCGAAGCGGTCGAATGCGCGATCAAGACCGCGCGGCGTTACCACTACGTCAACGGCAATCCGCAGCGGCACACGCTGATCACCTTCAACAACGCCTTCCACGGCCGCACGATGGGCGCGATTTCGGCGACCAACCAGGCCAAGATGCGCGACGGGTTCGAACCGCTGCTGCCGGGTTTCGCCTATGCGCCGTTCAATGATCTCGACGCGGCGCTGGCGCTGGTCGACGATCACACGGCGGGCTTCATGGTCGAGACGATCCAGGGCGAAGGCGGCGTCTCGGTTGGCAGCGATGCCTTTATCAAAGGCTTGCGCGCGTTCTGCGACGCGCACGGCCTGCTTCTGGTGCTCGATGAGGTCCAGTGCGGCTATGGCCGCACCGGCAAGATGTGGGCCTATGAGCATTACGGCATCGAGCCCGACATCATGTCGGTCGCCAAGGGCATTGGTGGCGGCTTCCCGCTCGGCGCGTGCCTCGCAACCGAGGAAGCGGCCAAGGGCATGGTGTTCGGCACGCATGGCTCGACCTATGGCGGCAATCCGCTGGCGATGGCGGCGGGCGAAGCAATCCTCGACGTGATCCTCGAACCCGGTTTTCTCGATCATGTGACCGCGATGGGCGACCGGCTCCGTACAAGCCTCGAGCAGATGATTCCGAACCATGACCATCTCTTCGACAGCGTGCGCGGGCGCGGGCTGATGGCGGGGATCAAGCTGAAGGACTCAGCCGTCAGCCGTGATTTCGTGGCGCATTTGCGCGATCACCACGGGCTGCTGACGGTGGCCGCAGGCGAGAATGTCGTCCGCATCCTCCCGCCGCTGGTGATCGAAGAAGCGCACATCGACGAATTCGTCCAGAAGATGAGCGACGGCGCGCGGGCGTTCGCGCCCGCGCTGGCGGCCTAGTGGTCACGCGGTGGATAATGGCCGTTGGGACATTGTTTGCGTCCGTCGTTTGCCTTTATCCAGTGGGAGCGATGGCAGTGCTTGCGTGGGCCACGTCCCCCGATATTTTCAACACCTTTCGCGCAATTGAACTTTTCTTGGCGGCGGCGGGAGGTGGATTGCTTGTGGTGGCCACGAGGCTGATAGCCAGCGCTGGGATTCCCGCATCATGACTCGCCACTTCCTCAACCTCGCCGACGCTGGCCCTGACGGGATCGCGGCGATGATTGCCGATGCGCTCGATCGCAAGGCCGCGCGGGTCGGCTGGCCGAAGGGGAAACCCGATGCCGATGCACCGCTCGCCGGGCGCGTGCTGGCGATGGTGTTCGAGAAGAACTCGACTCGCACCCGCGTCAGCTTCGACATGGCGATCCGCCAGCTCGGCGGCACCAGCATCGTGCTCGACGGAGGCACCACACAGCTCGGACGCGGCGAAAGCGTGCACGATACCGCGCATGTGCTGTCGGGCTATGTCGATGCGATCATGCTGCGCACCGATGATCACGCCAAGGTCGAGGAAATGGCGCGGCACGCCAGCGTACCCGTCATCAACGGCCTGACTGACCTGTCGCACCCGTGCCAGATCATGGCCGATCTGCTGACGATCATCGACGCTGGCAAAGCGCTCCCCGGCCTCAAGGTCGCGTGGCTCGGTGATGGCAACAACGTGCTCTATTCGATCGTCGAGGCGGCCGGGCTGATGCAGTTCGACGTGACGGCGGCGTGCCCGCAAGGCTTCCAGCCCGACGAGGCGATGCTGGCGATGGGGCAGGGCCGCGCGCGCTGCGTCGGCGATCCGCGCGAGGCGGTCGAAGGCGCCGACATCGTCGTCACCGATACCTGGATCTCAATGGGACAGGCGCATGCCGACACCAAGCTCGCGGCGATGATGCCTTATCAGGTCGACGCCGCGCTGATGGCCGCCGCCAAGCCGGATGCGAAGTTCTTCCACTGTCTGCCCGCGCACCGCGGCGAGGAAGTGACGGCGGAAGTGATCGATGGCCCGCAATCGCTGATCTGGGCCGAGGCCGAAAACCGGCTGCACGCGCAGAAATCGATCCTGCGCTGGTGCTTTGGCCAGATCGGTTGAAGGCTAGGGGAGGGCATCCTACCTTTCCCCCAACACCCCGTTCGTTTCGAGCGCAGTCGAGAAACAGGCCACGCCGGCCCATGCTCACGTTTCTCGACTGCGCTCGAAACGAACGGGTCTTTGTTTGGATAGCAAAATGACTGACCCCCAGACCACCGACATCGACCGCGCGCTCGGCTTCACCATTCCCGCACGCCAGGCGCGGGGCCGCGTCGTGCGGCTCGGGCCGTTGATCGACACGATCCTGTCGGCGCATGATTATCCTGCGCCGATCGAAGCGTTGCTCGGCGAAGCGCTGACGCTGGCCGCGCTGATTGGCTCGACGCTGAAGGACGCGGGCGGCCAGCTGACGATGCAGGCGCAGACGCGGAGCGGCGTGGTGACGTTGCTGGTCTGCGATTACCGCGGCGGCGAACTGCGCGGCTATGTCCAATATGACGCCGACAAGCTCGCTGAAGCGCCTGAGAACCCCAGCCTGTTCGCGCTATTCGGGACCGAGGGGCATCTCGCGATCACCTTCGATCAGGCGACGACCGGCGAACGCTATCAAGGCATCGTCCCGCTCGACGGCAGCACCATTGCCGAGGCCGTGCAGAGCTATTTCGCGCAGTCCGAACAAATTCCCACGCTGGTCCGTGTCGGATTCCACCGGACTGCCGAGGGGTATCGCCTGGCAGGCGGGCTGCTGCTTCAGCATTTGCCCGAAGGCGAAGAGGGACGCGACCGGATCCACACCCGACTCGACCATCCCGAATGGGAGCATGTCGCGGTGCTCGGCAGCACGATGGGCGTCGACGAACTGACCGACCCCGCGCTCCGGCTGGAAACCTTGGTGTGGCGGCTGTTCAACGAGGAAAGCGAAGTGCGCATCCTTGCCGAGCTGCCGCTGGTGAAGGGCTGCCGCTGCTCGCCCGACTATATCGCGCAAGTGCTCGGCCAGTTTCCCGCCGATGAGCAACGGGCGATGGCCGATGCCGACGGCGTGATTTCGGTCGATTGCGCCTTTTGCGCCACCAAATTCCCGATCCGGGTGAGCGAGATCGCGTCCTGATCATTGCCTTTGGCGGCGGCTGACCCCATTTAGCGCGACAGGACGCTCCCTGATGACGATGAGTCGTACTGGGGCCTAAGGGGGAGTTCGACGATGCGGATCGATGCACGCGCGCGGATCGCGCTGATGGCGGTGACGCTGGGGGGTGCCTTGCTGGTGGCCAATGGGCCGGCCAAGGCACCGCTGCATGTCTTTGCGGCGATCGAGCACGGCCAGTGGGAGCTGCGCGAGCAGGGCGCGACAGGCGCCCCCCGGCTGATGTGCGTTGGCGATCCCGATGCGCTGGTGCAGATCCAGCACAGCCAGCAACAATGCGCGCGTTTCATCGTCGACGATCAGCCGATGACCGCGATCGTCACCTATGATTGCAAGGGCGCCGGGCGCGGCCGCACCGTCATCCGGGTGGAAAGCCCGCGCCTCATCCATGTCGACACGCAAGGGCTGGCGGGCGGCGCGCCGTTCGACATGAGCTTTGAGGGGCGACGCACCGGGGGCTGCACGGCGGCGGCTCGTTAAGCCAGCGTTTATACGCGGCTGCTATAGACGGAGCGTGTGTCGCGTTGGGCACGCTTTCCTCCCTAGGCTCTGGAAAAGCCCCCCTGGGCCGTCCGTATCGGGCGGTCCTTCTTTTTTGGGGCGGCAATGGTTGCGGGGCGCGCCAAATGGGCTTAGCCGCGCTGCCTCATGACGCATTCTGATCTTTCAGCGGTGGTGCTGGTGTCGGGTGGCCTCGATTCGATGGTCGCGGCGGCGCGCGCGCGCGAAGCTGGGTTCCGCCTGCTGGCGCTATCGGTCGATTACAACCAGCGCCACCGGGTCGAGTTGGCGGCGGCGGCGCGCGTCGCGGCGGCACTCGGCGCCGAACGCCATGTCGTGCTGCCGCTCGATTTGTCGGCGTTTGGCGGCTCGGCACTGACAGCCGACATCGCGGTGCCCAAGACCGGCGTCGAACCCGGCATTCCAGTGACTTATGTGCCCGCGCGCAACACGATTTTCCTCAGCCTCGCGCTCGGCTGGGCGGAGGCGGCGGGCGCGCGCGACCTGTTCATCGGCGTCAATGCGCTCGATTATTCGGGCTATCCCGATTGCCGTCCCGAATTCATCGCCGCGTTCGAGGGGTTGGCCGAACTCGCGACCAAGGCGGGTGTCGAGGGCGCGCCGTTCCGCATCCACGCGCCGCTCCAGCATATGACCAAGGCCGACATCGTCCGCGAAGCCGCGCGGCTGGGGCTCGACGCGGGGATCAGCTGGTCCTGCTATGACCCGACGCCCGATGGCCTGCACTGCGGGCTGTGCGACAGTTGCCGCCTGCGCCAGCGCGGCTTCGAAGAGGCAGGGATCGCCGACCCGACCCTTTATGCGGCGCGGCCATGAGCTATGCCGTCAAGGAAATGTTCCTGACCTTGCAAGGCGAGGGCGTCCACGCCGGGCGCCGCGCGGTGTTCATCCGTTTCGCCGGGTGCAATTTGTGGAGCGGGCGTGAAGCCGATCGGGCCAGCGCGATCTGCCGCTTCTGCGATACCGATTTTGTCGGCACCGATGGCGATGGCGGCGGCAAGTTCGCCGATGCGGCGGCGGTTGCTGAGGCGGCAGCCGTGCTGTGGGGGCAGGGGGAGGGCGCTTTCGCCGTGCTGACCGGCGGCGAACCGATGCTTCAGGTCGACGATGCGCTGGTCGATGCGCTCCACGCGGCGGGCTTTACGATCGCGATCGAGACCAACGGGACGCTGCCGGTGCACCCCGGCATCGACTGGGTCTGCGTCAGCCCCAAGGCGGGAAGCACTGTCGTTCAGCACGCGGGCGACGAGTTGAAGCTCGTCTGGCCGCAACTGGGCAGCGACCTCGACGCGATCGAACAATGGGACTTCGGCCACTGGCTGATCCAGCCAATGGACAGCGCCGACGCGGCGGCCAACACGCAAGCGGCGATTGATCTGGTGCTCGCTCGGCCCCGCTGGCGGCTATCGCTTCAGACGCACAAGCTGCTCGGCTTGCGCTGAGTGCCTCAGAACGGGCCGCAGGCGCGGTAGTCGTAGTAATTCTGCTTGGTCCAGCACGGCGGATCGAAGCGCGGGAAGCGTGTGCGGCTCATGTCGAGCGACCGCCGCCCACCAAAGGCTTGCTCGCCGAGCAATTGCATCCCGTTGCGCAGCTCGCGCATGCGGGTTTCGGCAACGACGTAGAGCTTGCCGCGCGGCGCCGTGATCGCGGCATGGCCGATGTCAGCGGCCGTTTGGCAGAACAGATATTGCGAGCCGACGTTCGAAAACATCGAATAGAGCCGCGTGCCATATTGATCGAGCCCGGCGACGCCGGCCCGGCTGGACTTGGTCTTTGCCTTGGTCTTGGCGTTCGCCATGCGGTTGAAATATTTGCCGAGCGTGTCGAGCGAGTCTCTCAGCTCGGCCTGATGGTCGAGCAGCATGGCGTTATATTTGGGCACGCTGAGCAAGGTCGGTTCGAACTGGCAGCGCAGCGCAGCGATGTTGAGCGCCGCCCGCAGCGACCACACCAGACCGGCGCGCATTTCGACGGGCGTTGCACCTGGCAGCGGCGTTGTCAGCCCGGGCTCATTGCCGACCACCGGCAGGCCCGACAGATCGGGGCTCTTGAAGAAGAATTGGGCTGAAGCGGGCGTAGCCGTGATCGCTGCCATCATCGCCAGCAACCCGCAAAGGAAACGCACAATCATGCTCGTCACATCCATATCCTTGTCCGCACGTGGCGCTTCTCGCGCAGGACGCGCGGGTTTTCAACGGGCGTTGCCATCGACCGGGCGTGTCGGCAAGGCGCGCTGACTCGATTTGCGCGCAAAAAGCCACTGCATAAGAAAAGGGCCGCCCGGTCACCCGGACGGCCCCTTCCTGTTTGCTTGGCTACCCGTTTGGGCAGCCGGCTTTCGAAAGAAGCTTACTTCTTTTCGGTCGCCATCGCGTCGTTCGACGACATCATCGCGTCGTTCGATGCCATCGCGTCGTTCGACGACATCATCGCGTCGTTCGATGCCATCGCGCCATCGGTCGACGTCATGTTGTCCGAAGCCATCGCGTCGGTTTCGTTGGTGGTTTCCGTCGCCATCGCGTCGTTGGCGGGGGTGGTTTCGGTCTTGGCGCAAGCCGAGATCAACAGCGCCGCGCTGGCGACCATCGAACCCGTCACGACCTTAGCAATGAGTGCACGCATTTGAAGCTCCCTAGATAATGGTTTTGGTTGGCTTGACCGCCTTTAATCCCCAAACCGCAGTGGACATTAGTCGGATATCGTCTCGTCCTCAAGCCTCGTTTTCGATAGACAAAGAAAGACTATCGAGAAAATGCCCGAGTCTCGACACGAGCGCCGCGTCGAATGCCTTGAAATCCCCCCCTTTGCCAAGCTTTTTTACGCTGGTGACCGGAAATTCTGGCAGGCCGCAGGGGACTATGCCCGCGAAATCAGACAGTTCGGTTGCAATATTCACGGAAAATCCGTGCATCGTCACCCAGCGGCGCACGCGCACGCCAATCGCGCCGATTTTGGCCTCCGTACCGTTTTCGGACGTCCAGATACCCACGCGGCCGGGCACCGCATAGGCCGCGACATCGATCTGGCCGAGCGCTTCGATCAGCCAATTCTCCAGTGACCCGATGAAGTTACGAATATCGCGCCCGCGCTTTCCCAGATCGAGCACCAGATAACCCACGCGCTGGCCCGGCCCATGATAGGTATAGCGCCCGCCACGCCCGGTCGCGAATACCGGAAAACGCGGGTCGATCAGCTCGGCGGGGTCGGCGCTGGTACCGGCGGTGTAGATTGGCGGATGTTCGAGCAGCCAGATCAGCTCGCGCGCGCTGCCCGCCGCCACGGCTGTCGCGCGTGCTTCCATCACCGCGAGCGCGTCGGGATAGGGGACAGGGTCGGTGCTGATCCGCCATTCGATGGCGTCGCCGCCGTCAGTATCGGGGTCGGTGCGCGGACTGGTCATGCCCGAACACATGCGGTCACCGGGCCGCGCGCGCAAGCATTGGCATGCGCCTGCCGCTTGCGCTAAGCGCGCAGGCTAGGGACATTAGCGCGCGGGAGTTAGGCAATGAGCAGGGTCGACATCAGCGCGGTCTGGGACCGGGCAACCGAATTTCTGGGCGATAATCTGGCAACGCTGATCCCGGTGGCAGTGCCGTGGATTTATCTGCCGCTGGTCGTCCAGAGCGCGCTGGCGCCGCTGGCCAAGACGCCGGGATCGCTCGCGACTGGCGTGCAGGTCGCGACCTTTGCGTTGACGCTGGTCGGCATATGGGGCCAGCTCCAGGTGCTGGCGCTGGCGATCGATCCGGCGCGGGGCGCAGGCGGGGCGCGGGCGCAGGCGACGGCGGGCATTGCGCCGGTGCTGGTCGTCACACTGGTGTTGGGCATCGGCGCGATTCTGTTGGTGACCCCCATCGGGATTGCGCTCGGCATCGCGGGCGTCGATTTCCAGGCCATCATGCGCGCGAGCGAGACCGGCGCAACGATTCCGCCGCCCACTGGGATGACCCCGGCGATCGCGATTTTCATGCTGGGCTATGCCGTTGTGCTGCTGGTCGCGCTGCTGTGGCTGGCGGTGCGCCTTTTGCTCGTGAACGCGGCGCTGCTGGCGGAGGGCGGCTGGTTTGCCGCAATTGGCCGCTCGTTCGCGCTGACGCGGGGGCGCGTGCTGGCGCTGGTTGGCGTGCTGCTGTTGTTCGGGATCGTCAGCTTCGTGGCGACGCTGGCGGCGCAAACGGTGTTCGGCGCCATCTTCGCGCTGATCCTTGGCGGCGAGGGACCGGTGACGACCGCGTCGGTGCTCACCGCGAGTCTCGTCGCGATTGTGTCGACTGCCTTCACCCTGTTGTCCGCCGCGTTCATCGGCAAATATTATGTCGCGGCGCGCGCACAGGAAGCCATCGGCACCGCATGACGATTGATTTGGGCGGCACCGCTGCCGATGCCTGGGCGCTGTGGCGGCGCGACCGCGCGGTGCTGTTGCCGCTGGCGGGACTGTTCCTGTTCGTGCCGACGCTCGCGCTGCTGTTGCTGGTCACGCCGCTGACGGTGCCCGCTGGCACTGTGATCCGTCCGGGCACCGCCGAAACGGCGGCTTTCGTGGCGCAATATCGCGCCTGGATCGGGGCCAATGCTGGTTATTTCATCACGGTCAGCATCATTTCGGCCTTTGGTGGGCTGGCGATTTTCGCCTTTTACTTCGACCGCGCGGCGGAGACATTGCGCGATGCGATGATCGGCGCGCTGGCGCTGTTACCGCGCTATCTGCTCGCGGGCATCATTGGCACCGTGCTGACGATGATCGGCTTTGTGCTGTTTTTCCTGCCGGGCCTCTATCTTGCGGGGCGGCTGTTGCTGCTGGGGCCCGTGCTGGTCGCCGAAGCGCCGCTGTCGGCGATCGATTCGCTGGTGCGGACCTTCGGCCTAACCCGCCGCCACGGCTGGATATTGGCGGGCGTCTTGGTGATCGCTTTCGTTGCCGATGTCGTGCTGCCGGCACCATTCCAAAATCTCGATTCGACACTGCGTGGTCTCCGCGCGGCGAATCCGGTCGTGATCGTCGTGGTCGATGCGATGGCGGCAGCGGTCGCGACGGCGGTTGCGCTCGGCCTGCTGTTGTTCAAGGTCGCGCTGTACCGGCGGCTGGCCTAGAGCATCGGGATCTGCGGCGCGGCGTCGCGCGGCAACAGCCCGGCTGTGCGCGGATCGGGGAAAGTCTCGATCGTCCGCATCACGGCCTCGAACCCTTGCGCGCGGTAGAAATTGAGCGCCGACGGGTGATCGAGCGTGCAGGTGTTGACCCGCACCAGCGTCACCCCCGGGCGCCACATCATGGCGAGCGCCAGACTCATCAGCCAGCGGCCATGCCGTTGGCCGGCCAGCTCCGGCACCAGCCCGAAATAATCGAGCGCACACCAATCGGGGGCTGGGTGGGTGAATTCGAGCAGCCCGACTTCGATTCCGGCGCGGTCGATCACGGCGTGGACTTGCGTTTCGGGCCGGTCGGTCGCCGCCTGTAACGCGGCATCGTCCAGCGTGAGCCGCGAATACCAGAGCCACGGCGCGCCGACGCGGGCGAACAAGGCGCGGTACTTGTCCGGCTGCGGCCGCGCCCAGCGCACCAGCCGCAAGGGGCTGTCGGGCAATGGCCGCGCAGGCGGGCGCCGCCGCATTTCGAGCGTGGTGACGATCGTCGCGATTTCGCCCGGCGCGACCCGCGTCAGGGCCACCGCGTCAAGCCCAGGTTGCGCGCGGCGGCAGACTCATCAGGATCGCGTCGATATTGCCGCCGGTCTTCAGGCCAAACAGCGTGCCGCGATCATAAACGAGATTGAACTCGGCATAGCGCCCGCGCCATTCAAGCATTTGCGCTTCGTCCGCCGGCGTGAACGCATCGTGCATCCGCCGCCGCACGATCCGCGCATAGCTGTCGAGGAATTGGCGGCCGATGTCCTGGATGAAGGCGAAATTCGCCGCGAAATCGCCTTCGAGATGGTCGCAGAAAATGCCGCCGACGCCGCGATGCACCTTGCGGTGGGGGATGTAGAAATAATCGTCGGCCCATTTCTTGTAACGCTCGTGATAATCGGCGCCGTGCGGGTCGCAGGCGGCCTTCATCGCCGCATGAAAGTCCGCCGTGTCTTCGTCGTTCGGGATCGGCGGGTTCAGGTCCGCGCCGCCGCCGAACCAGCGCTTGGTGGTGACGAGGAAGCGCGTGTTCATATGGACGGCGGGCACCATCGGGTTCGCCATATGCGCGACGAGGCTGATGCCGGTCGCAAAAAAACGCGGGTCTTCGGCGGCGCCATTGATCGTCTTGCCAAATTCGCCCTCAAAAGTGCCGCCGACGGTCGAGACGTTGACGCCGACCTTCTCGAACACCTTGCCCTTCATCACGCCGCGCACGCCGCCGCCGCCGGGCTCGCCCGACGGATCGACGCGGTCCCAAGGCGTATAGTCGAACGCGGCATCGGAGCCGCCCTCGCGCTCGATCGCTTCGAATTCGGCGCAGATCAGGTTGCGCAGCTTTTCGAACCAGGTCCGTGCCGTCTGCTGTTCGGTATCGAGTTCCATCATCCCCCCGTGCTACATTCGCGTCTTAGCTGGCCGCGTCGGGCCACCCCTTGATCTGGCGCAAAGCCTCGCCCGTGGCGATGGCGGCTGCGACCGCGACATTCAACGATCGCCGCCCCGGCACAAGCGGAATTGTAAGGCGCAGATCGGCCCGGTCGTGCACCTCATCGGGAACGCCACTCGACTCTGCGCCGAACAGCAACACATCATCGGGGGCAAAGGCAGCGGCGTCGATGCGCACGGCGCCGCGCGTCGACAGCAGGACGATTCGCCCGGTCACCGTCGCGACAAACGCGTTCCAGTCGGCATGGCGCGTCACGCGCGCCAGCGCGGCATAATCCATGCCTGCCCGCGCCAGTTTGCGGTCGCTCCACGCAAAGCCCATCGGCTCGATCAGATCGACCGCCAGATCAAGGCACGCGGCCAGCCGCAAAATCGTGCCGACGTTGCCCGCGATATCGGGCTGATAAAGTGCGAGACGGATTTGCGCGGGACTTGCCATGCGGATAGGGCTTAATGCGGTATGGCCGCATTGGTCAAAATGCTGTTGGCAAAACACATGGCCTGTGTCTATCAGGCCGCGAGTTTGCGTCCAAGCGACGCGCTATGACGGCAAGTGGGTGCCCATCGCAGCGCCCTCTGGCCATGAAAAGACCGACAAAGATCGACAAGGGCAAGTGAATGGCAACCGTTGATACCCCGATTGCAGCCGGTGATGGCGCCCCGCACGGCGAAGACGGCGACTATCGCCGCCGCGATTTCCTCAGCATTGCTGCCGTCGCTTTTGGCGGCGTGGGCGTCGCGGGCATTCTCGTGCCGCTGATCAGCCAAATGGCGCCATCGGCCGACGTGCTCGCCGATTCGACCACCGAGCTTGACCTGAGCGCGATTGCGCCGGGGCAGGCGATCAAGGCATCGTTCCGCAAGCAGCCGCTGTTCGTGCGCAACCTGACGCCTGAAGAAATCACCGAGGCGAACAAGGTGCCGGTCGCATCGCTGCGTGACCCCGAAACACTTGCCCAGCGCACCAAGGAAGGCCACACCAACTGGCTCGTCACCATGGGCGTCTGCACCCATCTGGGCTGCGTGCCGCTGGGTGCGGGCGAAGGCGAAGTGAAGGGCGAATATGGCGGCTATTTCTGCCCGTGCCATGGCTCGGTCTACGACACCGCCGCGCGCATTCGCAAAGGCCCGGCGCCGAAGAATCTGATGGTGCCGCCGTATAAATTTTCCACCCCCACCACCATTGTGATCGGTTGAGGACAGCAGCATGAGCTTTCCCTGGGCAAAGCATTACGAGCCGAAGGCGCCACTGATGAAGTGGATCGACGACCGGCTGCCGCTCCCGCGCTTCGTTTATGGCGCGGTCGGCGCGGGCTATCCGGTGCCGCGCAACCTGAATTATTTCTGGAACTTCGGCGTGCTCGCCGGCGTCGCGCTGATGTGCCAGATCGTCACCGGCATCGTGCTGGCGATGCACTATGCGGCCGATGCGGGCCTCGCGTTCGACTCGGTCGAACACATCATGCGCGACGTCAATTTCGGCTGGCTGCTGCGCTATGCGCACGCCAATGGCGCATCGATGTTCCTGCTGGTCGTCTACATCCACATCGGCCGCGGGCTTTATTACGGGTCGTACAAGGCGCCGCGCGAGATGATCTGGCTGTTGGGCGTGGTCATCTTCCTGCTGATGATGGCAACCGCGTTCATGGGCTATGTGCTTCCCTGGGGGCAGATGAGCTTCTGGGGCGCGCAGGTGATCACCGGCTTCTTCTCGGCGATCCCGCTGGTGGGCGAAAGCATCCGCATCTGGCTGCTCGGTGGTTTCGCGCCGGACGATGCCGCGCTTAACCGCTTCTTCTCGCTGCATTATCTGCTGCCGTTCGTCACGCTCGGCGTGATCATCCTCCATGTCTGGGCGCTGCACATTCCGGGGTCGAGCAACCCGACCGGCGTTGAGGTGAAGGGCGAACAGGACACGGTGCCGTTCCACCCCTATTACACGGCGAAGGATGGCTTCGGGGTTGGCGTGTTCATGCTGATCTATTGCGCGTTCATCTTCTTCATGCCGAACGCGCTTGGCCATCCGGACAATTATATCCCGGCCAACCCGCTCGCGACGCCCGCGCACATCGTGCCTGAGTGGTATTTCCTGCCCTTCTACGCGATCCTGAAGTCGTTCACGGCGGACTTCCTGTTCATCCCGGCGAAGCTGTGGGGCGTGCTCGCGATGTTCGGGTCGATCCTGCTGCTGTTCTTCCTGCCCTGGCTCGACACGTCGCCGGTGCGCTCGTCCAACTATCGGCCGCTGTACCGGATTTTCCTGGTCGTGCTGCTCATCGACGTGCTGGTGCTCGGCTATGTCGGGGGTGCAGAAGCGACGGCGAACAACGTGATCCTTGGCCAGATCGCTTCCGTTTATTATTTCGCGCATTTCCTCATCATCCTGCCGATCGTCGCTGCGACCGAGCGTCCGCGACCGATGCCGAACTCGATCACTGAAGCGGTGCTCGGCAAGCATGGTGGCGCCGCCGCCACGACCGGGATGACCGGCAGCGCGCTTCCGGCCGAATAAGGGGTAGATCATGGTTCGCTATATTGCCGGTATCGTCGGCCTGGGCTTTGTTGCAGCATTGCTGTTCTCGCTGTTCGGCAGCGTGTCGGGGCTGATCAACGATCCGCAGCCCGAAAGCGCTGCCGCCATGCTGTACAAGCACCCCAAGGAGCTCGCGCTCGACAGCGACGGCTTCATGGGCAAGATCAACGTGCGCCAGGCGCAGCGTGGCTTCCAAGTCTATAAGGAAGTCTGCGCCAACTGCCATTCGCTGTCGCTTGTCGCTTTCCGCGACCTGAAGAAGATCGGCTATACCGACGCCGAGGTGAAAAAGATCGCCGCCGATTGGGGCACCAAACAGTCTGTGCAGGACCCCAAGACCGGCGATCGTAGCGAACGCGCGAACGTGCCGGCCGATCACTTCCCCAAGGTCTATTATCCCGGCACGGGCGTGCCGCCCGATCTGTCGCTGATCACCAAGGCGCGGCATGAAGGCCCGGCCTATATCTATTCGCTGCTGACCGGCTATGCCGAACAGACGCCCGAGCTGATCGCCAAGCACCCCGACGCGAAGACGCCGGATGGGTCGTATTACAACCCGTACTTCCCCAATCTGAACATCGCGATGCCGCCGCCGCTCGCGCAGGACGGGCAGGTCACCTATGCCGACGGTACCCCCTCGACGGTCGCGCAGAACGCGAAGGATGTGGCCGAATTCCTCGTCTGGACCGCCGAGCCCGAACTCAACGATCGCCATGCGACTGGCTTGTACGTGCTTGGCTTCCTCTTCATTGCGACGCTGTTGGCCTATGGCGCCTATCAGTCGATCTGGCGGAATGTGAAGCATTGAGCATTGCGACGGGCGGCGACGCCAATGACGATCTGAAGGCGCTGATCCGCACGATCCCCGACTTTCCGAAGCCGGGGATCATGTTTCGTGACATCACCACCTTGCTGCTCGACCCGCATGGCCTTGCCCAGACCGTCGAGCGGATGGTCGCGGCGGTCGATGGCCCGGTCGATCTGATCGCGGGCATCGAGGCGCGCGGCTTCCTGTTCGCGGCTGCCATCGCGGTGCCGCTCAACGCGGGCGTGCTGCTGATCCGCAAGGACGGCAAGCTCCCCGGCGTGACGATCGCTGAGGATTATGCGCTCGAATATGGCCAGGACCGGATCACGATGCATGAAGATGCGCTGGTCCCTGGCCAGCGCGTGTTGCTGGTTGATGATCTGATCGCCACCGGCGGCACCGCGCGCGCCGCAATCCGCCTGCTCCGCAAGGCGGGCGCGCATGTGACCCAAGCGCAGTTCGTCGTCGACCTGCCTGAACTCGGCGGTGCCGACGCGCTGCGCAGTGATGGCATCAACGTCACCGCGCTGCTCTCGTTCGAGGGCCATTAATCTTCGCTTAGCCACAACCATTCGGCGCCCCGCGTATTGGGGCCGGATGGAGGCGTAGCGATGATCGCATCTTTGACGAAAGTGGCGCTGGGCGCCGCGCTGCTGGCAGGCCTTGGCGCCTGTGCCGATGATTATGCCGGCGGCTATGGCCGCGGCTATTATGGCGCGGTTGCGCCCTATTATGGTTGGTACGGCGACTATTATTACCCCGGCACCGGCTATTACGTCTATGATCGCTACCGCGTCGCGCGGCGCTGGTCCGACCGCGACCGCGACTACTGGAATGCGCGTCGGAACGGCTGGCGCGGTGGGCCGTATCGCGACAATTGGCGCGGCTTTCGCGGTCGCCGCTGGCGTTAATCCGCCGGGCGCGTGCTGATCAAGCCCGTCGCGATTGTCGTCATCACCGCGACGCCGTGCTGATTGAGCACGGTGATTTTGCTGTGATAGATTCCCATCTCGGGGCGGCTCGCCGACGCGCGCTTGTCGAGCACTTCGGCTTCGATCGACAAGGTGTCGCCGGGATAGACCGGGGTCAGCCATTTGAGCTGGTCCTGGCCCGGCGAGCCTAGCCCGGCTTGCGCATTTTCCTTCATGTTGGCGACCAGCATCGCCATCATCATCGCGCATGTGTGCCAGCCGCTCGCCGACAGCCGCCCGAAATGGGTCTTGGCGGCGGCTTCGTCGGAAAGGTGGAAGGGCTGGGGATCAAATCTCGTGGCGAAGTCGATCACTTCCTCGCGCGTGACGGCATAGCTGCCGAACTTGCTGACCTTGCCGACCTCAATGTCTTCGAAATAGATCATGCGCACTCCCCGGTCAGCGCGCCGGGGCAATCATCACCCCGATCATCTTCGCCTCGGCGCCTGAAATCTGGAGCAAGTGCGGCCCCGGCGCCAGCGTGAAATCGACGATCTTGCGCATGCCCGTGCACGCGGGCCCATGGGTGTGACCGGTCGAGGTGACGACCTTGCCGCTGGTGACGACATCGATCCAGGCAGCGGCGCCGAGGGCGATCCGGTACTTGCCTGCGCTGGGGGCGATGAAGCGGATGACGACGCCGCGTTGCGCCGCACTACCGGGCTTTTCGGGCGGCAGCGCGTAGCGGACTTGCGAGGTCGGCAACAGCGCCACCTCGACGCGGTGATCGAGCGGAAGCGTCTTCGGCGCCCGAGCGGGTACGGCCCATCCCTCTAACCCCGGCGCGACCGGCGGCGGGCTCGGGCAGGGGAGTTGCACGGTCGTGGCTTGCAGCGCGACTGCGATGGCGAGTGCGAGCATGGGCATCCTTCAATGCTATATCCGATGAAATATAGCACGCAACTCAGGTTGGGACACCTCGAACAAACCCCCACCCGCCGTTCGTCCCGAGCGAAGTCGAGGGGCGGGCCGCAAAGGCATCGCGAGGTGTCTCGACTGCGCTCGACACGAACGGTTTGGGAGTGATTACCGCAGGGGAGCCGAAAGAGTTCAGCGGTTCAGCGCACCCCGAAACGGCGCATCGCTGCCGTCAAGGTCCTTGCCCGCCGGCAGCCCGAGCAGATCGCGCAGCAACGGCGCGACATCGACATTGTCGAACCCGGCGATCTTGCCCGCAGGCTTGATCGCGGGGCCACTCGCGATGAACAGCGCGGCCATTTGCGGATCGGTGGGGTCAAAGCCATGCGCGCCACGATATTTGTCGGCCATGTCGGCGGCGGGCGGCTTGTCGAGGATCAGCCAGCCCGTCTCGGCGAGACAAACGAAGGCCGGAACGCGGGGGTTGCGGCCATAATGGAGTGCCGCCGGGATCTGCGCCTTGGGCCAGCACTGCGCGTGCGGCACCGGCTTGACGATCGCGGCGGCGAGCGCGGCTTCCTTGCCCGGCATCGGCTCGATCCCGGCATAGGGGCCGCTGACGACGAACCGGTAGCTGCCCTCGGGCAGGTTCTGGTCGAGCCGCACGACGCGATCCGGGCTGATCGCCGCCATGCCGTGATCGGCGACGATCACGAAATTGGCGGGCTGACCCATCGCCGCGAGCTCGCTGCGCAACCGCCCGATCGCCGCATCGACCTCACCGACGACGGCGGTCGTCTTGAGGCTGTCGGGGCCATTGGCGTGCCCGGCCGAATCGACCGCGTCGAAATAGAGCGTGAAGAAAGCAGGCCGCGTGTCTACCGGCCGCCGCAGCCAGTCGATGATCGCATCGACGCGCTGGCGATTGCTCACCTCATGGCCATATTGCTGCCAGTCCTGCGGGCGCTTGCCGTCGAAGGCGACATTGGCGCCGGGCCAGAACATCGTCGCCGAATGGATGCCCGCCTTCTCCGCCGTGATCCAGATCGGCTCGGCCTGCGCCCACCAGAACGGCTCTTCGCTCTGCATGTTGAAGGTCATGCCGGGGTGACCGGGGTCCTCGATCTTGTTGCCGACGATGCCGTTGCGATCAGGCCGCAGCCCGGTGACGATCGTCCAGTGGTTGGGAAAAGTGATCGACGGAAACGACGGTCGCATCGCCGCGCTGATCCCCGCATCGGCGAGCGCGTTGAGATTGGGCGTCACCCCCCGCGCGAGATAGTCGGGCTTGAAGCCGTCGATCGAGATCAGGATCGTGACGGCTTTACGCGCTTCGGCGGGCGCCACGGCAACCGTCTTCGGCGCCTCAAGCGGCTGCGTCACGCACGCCTGCAACCCGGCGGCAAGCAACGCGGCGAACAGGCGGGAGGACAGGCGCATGCGCGGTCTATGGCGTGGTTTGGCGTCAGTCATGTGACATTTCCGCTTTGTATGGTGCGCTGTGACAGTAGCTGATTTCCCAGTATATTGACCACATATGTAGTCATGCTTACAGCTGTAGTCGTAATTTGCCGAAGTGCGGTCGCTCGCCCGCGTCGGAGCGGATTGCCTTGTCACCACCGGCGGGCCACCGCCGCAAATTTGGGAGCGAAGAAAAGATGTCAAAAACCCTGCCCGCCGCCTTGTTGGGAAGCGTCGCTCTAGCGTTAGGGGGCAATGCGCCGCGGCCCAGCCTGTGCCAGCAGGCCAATGCTGTTCTGCCCACGCTCGCTTGTGCCGAAAGTGCCAATGGCGTGGCCTTGGCGGGCGATATTGCTAGAGCGCAGCACTTGCTTGAACTTGCCGACGCCGGGGTTGTCCGGTTCAAGGAATATTTCGGCCGTCAGGCGCTGCGCTATGCGGTGGCTGAAGGGCCCGATGCCATTGTGCCGTCGACGAGCATCGCCGCCCTCCGCACGGCAGGATTCAAGGCCGTGCTGCCGTGGCTGTCCGAAAAGGTGTACCGGGATCAGGCCGAGAAATCGGTCCGGCGCGGCGTAGCAGCACAGATGGTGGGCCGCTCGCAGACAGAAATCGATGCTGCGGTCGAGCAGGCGCTGGCACGCCAGCTCAACCCGGCAGTCCGGGCAAAGATCGAGCTGGCAGCGGTGTCGCATGAGCTCGGCCACTATTGGTACTGGCAAGGCTATTGGCCAAACGCCACGCTGAGTGAGGCCAAGCATTACGGTGGCCCGAGTCCGGACTGGATGGACGAGATGGCTGCTGTGCTCATGGAAGCGCCATCTAGCTTCGACGACCGCGTGAAGCAGTTTGCAAAGCGCTTCAACGAGTATCGCGCCGATCCAGCGAAGGCGAGCGAGAATACCAGGCTGATGATCGATCTGATCCACTTCTTCGGTGAAACCCATCCCGCGCAAGATCAGGTGAAGGCGCTTACTCGGCAGACAGGCGATGGTGTGTCGAATGGTGGCGTCCGTGTCATTACCGGTGAGGAGGCACGCAAGATCGCCGAGGGCGGCGCGCGCTTTTACCTCCAGTCGGCAGTGGCCTCACAATATCTGATCGATCGGACCGGAAACCGGCAAATCTTTGCCCGCATCGCCGAGGCCTTCGCGCGTGGCGAGACAATGGCGCAGTGGCTCGCCAGCAAGGAACCCAAGGGAAAGCTGCCGCGCGATCTGAAGGCGCTGCAAGCCGATTGGCTGGCTTGGCTCGACCAGCGCTTCCCGGCCGAGCCTGCGAAGGCGGCCTAGCTTTTCCACAACGGTCGGCGCGGCGAGATCGCGCTGCGCGGAAGCCACGTCGTGCGCTTACGGGGCAATCCGCCGGCTGACCGATTTCCCAGAAGGAGGGTAACATGCGTTCGGTATTCATTACTCTGTCCCTGCTGCTCGCGGGATCGCCGGCCAGCGCCGCCGGGCTTTGCGCTGCTGCCGGTGAAATGGCGGCAAAGCGTGCCTGTGCGGAATCGGCGATCGGCATCGCCATTGCCGCTAATGCGGCTCGCGCCCGCCAGTTGCTCGACCACGCAAAAGCAGGTGAAGCCCGCTTTCAGGCACGGTTCGGGCGCCTGCCCGTGCGCTATGCGGTGATCGAAACAAGCGGCGGCGCGGTTGAGGGGGCAGGGTTTGAAGGCCTGAGGGCGGCAGGATTTCGGGCGATCCTGCCATGGCTGTCGTCCGCTGGTTACCGCACGCAAATCGAAGCATCGATAAAGCGCGACATCGAGGCACAGACCGCGAGCCTGCCGCCGGAAGTCCGATCGAACATCATCGAGCAGGCGCTGGCGCGGCTGAAGGAAAAGCCGCCCGAAATGCAGGATGAGGGCGGCATCCCGCATGAGCTGGGGCACATGTGGTACGCGGCGGCCTTCTGGCCGGGCAGTGATCCCAAAGGCGGCCATTATGGCAGCGAAGGCCCCGATTGGATGGACGAAGTCGCCGCGGTCATGATGGAGTCGGACGCGTTGGCGAAGCAGCGCGTCAGCCAGTTTGGCGACCGTTTCCGGAAGCTGAGCGGCGATGCGGCACGGGCGGCAGATCCGCTGCTCGATCTACCGCGTTTCTTTGCCTCGACGCACCCTGGTGCCGAGCGGGCAAAGAAGATGTCCGCAGAATTCCGCCCCGCGTCGCCCGATGGCGCCCCGGTGAATGTGCCACGCAATGGCATTTTCATCCGCGCAAGCTCTGGTCCGGAAGCCGAGAAATTCGCCGACAGCGCGGTGCATTACTATCTGCAGTCCACGATGGTAACCGACTATCTGGCCGATCGAACGGGCGATCCGGCAGTGTTCGCGCGGATTGGCGCTGCCTTCGCGCGCGGTGAGACAATGGCGCAGTGGCTCGCCAACAAGGAACCCAAGGGCAAGCTGCCGCGCGATCTCAAAGCGCTGCAAGCCGATTGGCTGAGCTGGCTTGACCAGCGCTTCCCGGCCGAGCCCGTCAAGCCCGCAGCGTGATCAGACGTTGAAGCGGAACAGCATCACGTCGCCGTCGTGGACGAGATACTCCTTGCCCTCGGACCGCAGCTTGCCAGCGTCGCGCGCGCCGGCTTCGCCTTTGCACGCGACATAATCGGCAAAGGCGATCGTCTCGGCGCGGATGAAGCCCTTTTCGAAATCGGTGTGGATCGCGCCGGCCGCTTGCGGGGCCTTGGCGCCTGCCTCGACCGTCCAGGCGCGCGCTTCCTTGGGGCCGACGGTGAAAAAGGTCAGCAGATGGAGCAGCTTGTACCCCGCGGTGATCACGCGGGCGAGGCCGGTTTCGGTGAGACCCAGTTCGGCGAGGAATTCGCCGCGATCCTCAGGCGGCATCGTCGCGATTTCGGCCTCGATCGCCGCTGACACGACCACCGCTTCGGCCCCTTCCGCCTTGGCCTTTTCGAACACCCGCGCCGACAGCGCATTGCCGTTGGCGGCATCGCCTTCGTCGACATTGCAGACGTAGAGCACCGGCTTGGAGGTGAGCAGCTGCGCCTGCGCGAACACGCGCGCCTCTTCCTCGTCCTTGGGCTTGGTGAGCCGCGCAGGTTTTCCTTCACGCAGGAGCTCGAGCGCCTGGCCCAGCACCGACGCGCCGATCTTGGCTTCCTTGTCGCCCTGTGCGGCCTTCTTCGCCAGATTGGGCACGCGCTTCTCAAGGCTTTCGAGGTCGGAGAGCATCAGCTCGGTCTCGACCGTTTCGGCGTCGGCAATCGGATCGACCTTGCCCTCGACATGGGTCACGTCGCCATTCTCAAAGCAGCGCAGCACATGCACGATGGCATCGACTTCACGGATGTTGCCGAGGAACTGGTTGCCGAGCCCTTCGCCCTTGCTGGCACCGCGCACCAGCCCGGCAATGTCGACGAAGCCCAGTTGCGTCTCGATGATCTTGGCCGATCCGGCGATTGCCGCCAATTGATCGAGCCGCGCATCGGGGACGGCGACATTCCCCACATTGGGTTCGATCGTGCAGAACGGATAATTCGCCGCCTGCGCCGCCGCCGTTTCGGTCAGCGCGTTGAAGAGGGTCGACTTGCCGACATTGGGCAGCCCGACGATACCACAGCGAAATCCCATTTTCCGTCCCGATCAAAAGCAATGGCGCGCCTTAGTCAGTCGGGCGCCAATTGGCCAGAGTGGGCCGTGCCCAGAATGCTTGCAATGTCGCGCTGCCCGCGCAAACATCGACGCCAAAGAGTGGAGGGAGTCGATCATGATCAAGCAGATAAGCGCAATCCTCTTGGCGCTCGCAGCAACCGGCGCGGTGGCGCAAACGGGGCCGCTCGGCACGCTGCAATGCACCGGCAAGCCCGTGACGATCCGCATGAGCATCATCAAGCCCGGCCAGCTCGCGCTGTTCAAGAAGGCGGTTGTCGATCATCAGGCCTGGTATGCCAAGAACGGCAACGGTACCAAGGTGGCGCTGGTGCGCGTTACCAAGCGCGGCGCGGGCGGGGCGCTCAGCTATGACGACAGCGCGGCGATGACGGTCGTCACCTATGACACCAAGCCGCAACCGGCGCGCGACGCAGCCTATGCCGCGTTCGTGAAGGCATATCAGGACAGCTCGACCGTGAAGGACGAACATCGCGGGTGTTTGGGATAAGAGGCGCGGCGGCGAGCGGGTACGGCGATGTCCGGCAGTAAGAACTTGCTTCACGTCACGACTGAACTATCCTAACCTAACCGCATGAGCGCGAACACATATTCGGACGAGCTTGAGCGGGCACTTGCACGTCCTGATGCCAATGAAATGCGTCGGAACCTCCTCGCTTATGCCCGTTACATTGCCGAAGATTCGGGTGATTGGCCCGAAGAGTTTGCCGATGACTTCGGAGAAATCATTAGCTGCCACCGCGATGACCCCGAGAAGTCGCTCGCCTACGTGGTCGTTGCCGCGTCCCTCAGCGACGACGCGCGCTTTCTCGGGCTTATGGGATGTGGAAATCTGGAAGACGTGCTTTGCGATCCATCACCAGAATTGCTTGATCGCATTGTCGCAGAAGCGCGGAAGTCCGCGCGGTTCCGTTGGCTCCTCAGCAATCCCTTCAAGGTCGCAATTGCTGATCGCGCATGGGCGGCGATTGAGAAGTTTCGCATTACCGGACCCCACGAAGAGCCAGCGGACGATACCCTCCCACCGCGATAGATTGCAGGCATGCGGGTGAATCTCTCCGGCATGTGAACGGTTGTCTTTGGGCAGCCCTTCGCGCCTACCACCGATAATTAAAACTCACGCTCATCCGCTCGCCCTTGCCTTCGTGCGGCATCACCTCATGCCGCAGCCAGCTTTCCCATAGCAGCAGCGTCCCCGGCGCGGGGTCGACATAGGCGAAGGTGCGCAAATCCTCTGGCGCGCCGTCGCGGCGCAAGGGGGCGGCCATCATCAGCCCCAGCCGGGGGTCCTCGAAGCGGATCGCGCCTGCGCCCGGCGGCACCGCGATGTAGACGGTGCCCGACACAACCGAATGCGGGTGGATATGGCCGCTGTGCGTCGCCCCAGGCTTCATCACATTGACCCACAGGCTGTCGAGCTTGAGCTTGCGCCCCGCCAGATCGAACGCGCACGCCTCGGCAAAACCCGCGACATGGCGGTTGAGCAGCTTGACCAGATCGCCGATCGCTGGATCGCGCTGCGGCAGGTCGTTCAGCGACGCGTAGGAAGTATAGCCGCGATAGCCCTGCGCCTTGCTCCACGCGCGCCCGGCGCGATCCTCCTCGGCGAGCATGCGGCACGACTGGTCGAGATCGCCAACCATCTGCGGATCATCGAGCGTGCTCTGGTACAGCCGCGTGGCGAACAGCGAGCGGATGGTCATGGCTGGAGCCTGAGCGCCACGTCGTTCATGAAGCGCACGTCATCGCCCTCGGCCAGCCACCGCGCTTCAGCCGCCACGGCACCGAGCATGTCGGAGAGCGGATCGATTTCGGCCTTGGCGAAATTGCCGAGCACATGGCCGGTGACCTTGTCCTTATGCCCCGGATGGCCAATGCCGAGCCGGACGCGGCGGAATTCCTCGCCGATATGCGCCACGGTCGAGCGCACGCCATTATGCCCGGCAGCACCGCCGCCGCGCTTCACCTTGACCTTGAAGGGGGCCAGATCGAGCTCGTCGTAAAAGACGGTCACATCCTCTGCGCTCAGCTTGTAGAAGCGCATCGCCTCGCCGATCGACTGGCCGCTGTCGTTCATGAAAGTCGCGGGCTTGAGCAGCAGCAGCTTCTCGCTGCCCAGCCGTGCCTCGATCGCCCAGCCGAGGAAGCGCTTCTTCGGCGCCTCGAAATCATGGAGCGCGGCAATGGCGTCGATCGCCATGAAGCCGACATTGTGGCGGTGGAGCGCATAGTGCGCGCCGGGATTGCCGAGCCCTGCCCAGAGTTGCATCACTTTTCTCCCTCCCCTTCAGGGGAGGGCCGGGGTGGGGCCTGTCCTTAGGCAGCATCGCTTGTGGCGCGGCCCCACCCCCAACCCCTCCCCTGAAGGGGAGGGGCTTGGCCCTCAACTGTTACGCCGCAGCGTCGTCGGCTTCGCCGCCTTCGCTCGACTTGAGCGCCGACGGGGCGACGATCGTTGCGATCGTGAAGTCACGGTCGTCGATCGCGCTCGACGCGCCCTTGGGCAGCGTCACGCTCGAGATGTGGATCGAATCGCCCACGTCAAAGCCCTTGAGCGAAACCTCGACATCGTCGGGGATTTCGGCGGCGTCGACGATCAGTTCGAGCTCGTGGCGCACGACGTTGAGCACGCCGCCGCGCTTGATGCCCGGCGATGCGGCTTCATCGGTGAAGCGCACCGGCACCTGAACGGTGACGGTCGCATGTTCGGAGATGCGCAGGAAATCGACATGGACCGGACGATCGCTGACGGGATCGAACGCGACGTCCTTGGGCAGCGTGCGCACGGTCTGGCCGTCAACCTCGATCATCACGACCGAATTCATGAAATGGCCGGTCATCAAGAGGCGGTACAGCGCCTTTTCCTCGACGTGGATCGCGGCGGGGTCTTGCTTGTTGCCGTAAATAACGGCGGGTACGCGGCCTTCGCGACGCAGCAAACGGGAGGCTCCCTTGCCAACCTGTTCGCGAGTCTCGGCCGCGAGCGTCAGTGCTTCGCTCATGCCAATCTCCGAAATATTCTGGTGTAACGGTGTGTTCTCCGGCCAAGCCTCCAGGGATGACCCTGACCGGAAGCGGGTGCGCATAGCGGCAACCTCGGCCAAGCGCAAGAATTACTGGACTCGCGCGACTTTCCATCCGGCAGCGCGCAGCCGGGCGATTACCGATTTCGGCCCGACCAGATGCCCCGCGCCGACCGCGACCAGCACGCGGCCCGGTGCTGCCATGCGCTTGGTGAGCCACGCCGCCCAGCGCGCGTTGCGCTGGGTGAGGAGCGCGGATTCGATCGCGGGTGCGTCGACCAGCGGGCGCGCGACCAGCGCCGCCAACCGCGCCTCGTCACCGCTTGCCCAGGCGTCGAGCGTGGCCTGATAGGTTGCCGAGCGGTCGAGCGTTGCCGCCAGCAGACGTCGTTGATCGGCTTCGGACAGGCCGTCGAACAGGGCGAGTTGCTGGTCGAGCGTTTCAAGGCCGATGCGCGGTCGTCCCGCAAAGCGCCGTGCGACCACCGCTTCTACCCCAAAGTCGGCGCGCGCATCGCTGTCGGCATCGGCGGCCGCCGACGACAAGGTGAGCGCCGCCGCCCAGCTTTTCATCGCATCGAGTTGTTCAAGCGGGATACCCAGCACCGCAGCGCGCTTGGTCAGCCTGTCGCGCTGTTCCGGGGGCAAGCGATCAAGGATTGGCGGCAGGCCCGTCGCCTTTCCCATTTGGGCAAAACGCTGCGCGGCGGCACCGGGCGGGAGCGCGGGCAATTCGGTCACCAGCGTGTCGGCACTGCGTTCGGCCTCGACAATCGCCGGGGTTTCCCACTGCACCCGCTCGGGCAGGACGTGCACCGTGCCCAGCAGCCAGATCACCGTGTCGGCGTCCTGCAGCCGATACAGCGCCGGCCGCGCCTCAACCGAGCGCGGCCGATCGCAACTTGGCAGGAGGGCGGCGAGCCCGATCAAGACCCACCGCCACCCCGTCATCGTCAGTACTTCACGCGGGTTGGCGTGATGCCATAGCGCTTGAGCTGGTGCTGCACGCTGGCGTTGCCCGCGAGATGCCCGGCGCCCACCGCAATGAAGGTCGTGCCCGGACGGCTGAGCAGATCGTTGATCACCACCGCCCAGCGCTTGTTGCGATCCGCCAGCAGCAGCTTGCCGAGCTCGGGCTGCGCGTCGAGCCCTTCGTTCAATGTCTTGGCGAGCGCGTCGGGGTCACCCTTGGCCCATTCGGCGACCATCGTGTCGATCGTCGCGCCGGCCTTGGGCAGGTTCTTCACGGTTTCGCCGAGATATTTGATCTGCAACTTCTCGGGCATCGTGTCGAAATAGCCGAGCTGCTGTTCGAGCGATTCGAAGCCGGCGACGGGCTTCTTCACCTTTTTGGCGGCGGCAAGCAGCGTCTTTTCGGCGCCGCTGTTCGGATCATAGCCCAGCTTTAGCAGCGGGATCAGGCCCAGGTTGATCGCGGCGAACCAAGGCTCGAACTTGTCGAACGCGGCGGTCGGAATGCCGAGCCCGGTCAGCGCCTTTTCATAGGCGGCGCGGTCGGCAGCGGGCAGCTTTTGCGTCAGCGGCACGCCGCTGGTGTCAGTCGCAAGCTTCAGCACCAGCGGCTGGCTGGCGGCTTCGTCGACATCAGGTAGTTCGAGGATCAGCCGGTCGCTGCGGTCGAACGCCGCCTTCACTTCCTCGTCGAACCAGCTCAGGCCAGGCTTCAGCACATGGACGGTGCCGAACAGATAGACCGTCGCATCGCCCTTCTTGATCACCCACAGCGCGGGGTCGGCGTCGACGGTTGCGGTGGTGGCGGCGGTTGCCGCCGGGGCCGTTTGCGCACTGGCGGGGCCAGCGAGCAGCAGGGCAAGCGCGGTGGTCGCGCCGAGCAGGTGCTTCATCATCATATCGTCCTTTCAGCAGTTATGGGTGAGGGGTGGAACAGGAAATTCAGCCGCGCAGCCACTGGATCGCATAGGCGATCATGGTGACGACATAGATGGCGGCAAACAGGATCAGCGCGCTCGGCTGCGGCGCAAGACCGCCGGCGGCAAGCATCGCCCACGCGGGATAGCCGCCGATCACGGTGAACCAGCCGGCCGTCATCGACCAATGGTTCCGCTTGATCTTCACTTCGTCGATCGTGCGGAACGAATATGCGGGCACAACGACCAGCCCGATGACCATGCCGATCGCGAGGATGATCGCCACCACGGGGTGCAGCACGATCGCGCCGCGCGACAGCCCTTCGAAAAGGCCACCGCTATAGTCGCTGCCGACCGCGATCGCGCCGCCGATCACGCCGCCGAACAACATGCAGCCGATCAGGAAATTGCGCTGATACCGTTGGCGCGCGAGCGTTGCGCGCTCGCCGGGGCCAAGTTCGCGGTCAGCGTTACGCTCAGTCATGGCTGTCGCCATCATCGAAAATCTCCTCGATCTGCATATCGAACAACCGCCCGATCTTGAAGGCGAGCGGCAGCGACGGATCGTGCTTGCCGGTTTCGATCGCGTTGACCGCCTGGCGCGAGACGCCCAGGCGCCCGCCCAGCTCGGCCTGGCTCCAGTCGCGTTCGGCGCGCAGCACTTTCAGTCGGTTCTTCACAGGTCCAATCAATGCGCCAGAATCGACGCGAGCGAAATCGCCACGGCCACCAGCGCCCCGAATAGCGCGATCCAATCGTCGCGTCTTGCGTCTGTCGAACGGGAACACATGCCCTTCTCCGTCATGTCTGCCTCACCAAATGTAAGGCACGCATGACTAAATGACAGCGAGTCGCGACTTTGTCAAGAGGACCTGACTTATGGTCACTCTCGCCTGACTTTGACCCCGCAACAGCCATTGACCCGCCCCGGCGCGCGCGCCAAAGGAAGGCAGATTTTACCGCATCTGCGAAAGACCTTCAGCCTTGGCCGCCCAGCCACTCAGTTTCCAACGTATGATCCTGAAACTCCATGATTATTGGAGCGAACAGGGCTGCGTGATCCTGCAACCCTATGACATGGAAATGGGCGCGGGGACGTTCCATACCGCGACGACGCTCCGCGCGCTCGGCCCCGATCCGTGGAACGCGGCCTTCGTCCAGCCGTGCCGCCGCCCGACGGACGGCCGCTATGGCGAAAACCCGAATCGGCTCCAGCATTATTACCAATATCAGGTGATCCTGAAGCCGAGCCCGCCCGATTTGCAGGCACTCTATCTCGGCTCACTGGCGGCGATCGGCATCGATTTCGGCTGCCACGACATCCGCTTCGTCGAGGATGACTGGGAAAGCCCGACGCTCGGCGCGTGGGGGCTCGGCTGGGAAGTGTGGTGCGACGGGATGGAAGTGACCCAGTTCACCTATTTCCAGCAAATGGGCGGCTTCGATTGCAAGCCGGTCGCGGGCGAGCTGACCTACGGCCTCGAACGGCTCGCGATGTATATCCAGAACAAGGACAGCATCTACGATCTGGCGTTCAATGATGCGGGCGTGAGCTACGGCGACGTCTTCCTCGAAAACGAACGCGAGATGAGCGCGTGGAATTTCGAAGTGGCGAATACCGACTCGCTGTTCGACCAGTTCCGCAAGCACACCGCCGAATGCGAAAATTCGCTCGCAGCGGGGCTGCCGATCCCCGCTTACGAACAGGCGATCAAGGCCAGCCATGTCTTCAACCTGCTCCAGGCGCGCGGCGTCATCTCGGTGCAGGAACGCGCGAGCTACATGGGCCAGGTCCGCGATCTGGCGAAGGGCGCGTGCGCGGCGTGGATGGAGAAGCACGGATGGTCGTGAAGCTCCCCGGCGCCGCAGGCAAATCTCCCTTTCTTCTCCGCGTCTCCGCGCCTCCGCGTGAAAAAACTGGTTCACGCGGAGGCGCGGAGCTCGCGGAGGTGGCGATACAGCCGATATCGAGTGTGATCGCATGAGCGATTTTCTTTTGGAGCTTCGCTCGGAAGAGATCCCTGCGCGGATGCAGGGACGCGCGCGGGAGGACCTCGCCAAGCTGTTCGTCGCCGAACTCGCCAAGGCCGGGATCACCGCGAGCGACATCACCACCTACGCCACCCCCCGCCGCCTCGCGCTGATCGCGCGGGGCTTGCCGATGCAAACCGCCGCAGTGTCGGAAGAAACCAAGGGGCCAAAGGTCAGCGCGCCGCCGCAAGCGCTCGAAGGCTTCCTCCGCAAGACTGGCCTCACGCAGGACCAGCTCGTCGAGCGCGACGGGGTGTTTTTCGCCGTGATCGAAAAGCCCGGCCGCGCGACTGCCGATGTGCTCGCCGAGGCGATCCCCGCGATCATCCGCGCGTTCCCATGGCCCAAATCGATGCGCTGGGGCGCCGCCTCGCTGTCCACCGAGAGCTTGCGCTGGGTGCGGCCGCTGCAAGGCATCATCGCGCTGCTGGACGGCCTCCCGGTGCCCTGCGAGGTCGCCGGAATCGCCAGCGGGCGCGAAACCGTCGGCCACCGCTTCATGTCGAGCGGGGCGATCAGCATCGACAGCGCCGCGAGCTATGTCGCGCAACTCCGCGATGCGCATGTCATCGTCGATCAGGACGAGCGCGCAAACATCATCGCGCTCGGCGCCAAGCTGGCCGCGCGGAAAGCTGGCCTTACGCTGATCGAGGACGCCGGGCTGCTCGCGGAGAATGCCGGGCTCACCGAATGGCCGGTGCCGCTGCTCGGCCGCTTTGACGAGGCTTTCCTCAGCGTGCCGCCCGAAGTGATCCAGCTCACCGCGCGGGTGAACCAGAAATATTTCGTGTGCACCGATGCCGAGGGCAAATTAGCCAACGCCTTCATCTGCACCGCCAACATCGACGCCGAGGACGGCGGCGCGCGCATTGTCGAGGGCAACCGCAAGGTACTCGCGGCAAGGCTGAGCGATGCGCGGTTCTTCTACGACACTGATCTGAAAGTGCCGCTCAAGGAGCAGGCGCAGAAGCTCGACCGGATCGTGTTCCATGAGAAATTGGGCACGGTGGCGGACAAGGTTGATCGCGTGGCGAAACTCGCGCGGTGGCTGTGCGAGGAGGGGATTGTCGGCGATGTCAGCCACTCCACCACCAACCCCCCGTTCGTTTCGAGCGAAGTCGAGAAACAGGCGCCAAGCGACGCCACCCGTGTCTCGATGTCTCGACTTCGCTCGACAGAGCCTTCGCTCGACACTAACGGTTCAGGGGTTGGTCTTGCGGACTTAGCCGAACGCGCCGCCCGCCTGTGCAAGGCCGATCTCGTCACCGGCATGGTCGGCGAATTCCCCGAGTTGCAGGGCCTGATGGGCGGATACTACGCCGAGCGCCAAGGCGAAGACCCCCGCGTCGCCGCCGCGATCCGCGATCACTACAAGCCGGTGGGGCAGGGCGACGACGTGCCGACCGATCCGGTGACGGTGGCGGTGTCGCTGGCGGATAAGCTGGATACTCTTTCCGGATTTTTTGGCATGGGCGAAGGGCCGACGGGATCGAAAGACCCGTTCGCCCTCCGAAGAGCTGCGCTGGCCGTCGCAGGTCTTCTCCAGCAAAACGAAATCCGGTTACCCTTGAAGGGGCTAATCTACCGGTTCTTCTTCAACCAGCTTTGTGCAAAGCCCGGTCTAATGGGCTTCATGCAGTTTGGGGCGTTTGCACGCCTCTTTCACGATGAGAGAGACAACTTCCTTCGAGATGCGATCATCACGTCTTCCGACTTCGAAACTTTCGTAGACCGAATTTCGTTGTCGGAAAGCGTCTGCGATCGGATTGAAGGCCACGAGAAAGCATTTCTCGACTTCTTCGCCGACCGCCTCAAAGTCCAGCAACGCGAAGCCGGGGTCCGCCACGACCTGATCGACGCGGTGTTCGCGCTCGGGAGAGAGGATGATCTCGTCCGCCTGCTCGCCCGCGTCCGGGCGTTGCAGGCGTTTATCGGCACCGAGGATGGGGCGAACTTGCTCGCGGGGTATAAGCGCGCGGCGAATATTTTGAAGAAGGAGGGGGGTGCCTCCACCCCCGCCGTCACCCCGGCCGCCGTGCCGGGGCCCACCGCGCCACCCGCGACGGCTTCCGAGGCGGCGGAGTGGGCCCCGGAACAAGTCCGGGGTGACGATGGGGCGGAGGAACGCGCAAGCACCACCTCGCTCCCCTACACCCCCGAACCCGCCGAAGCCGCGCTGATCGCCGCGCTCGACATCGCCGCCCCCGCCGCCGCTGCCGCCGTCTCCGCTGAAGACTTCGAAGCCGCGATGGGCGCGCTCGCTCAACTCCGCGCGCCAATCGATGCGTTTTTCGAAAGCGTCACGGTCAACGATCCCGATCCCGCCAAGCGCGCGGCGCGGCTTTCATTGTTGGAAAAAGTGCGCGATGCGGTGCGGCGAGTCGCCGATTTCTCGAAGATCGAAGGGTGATACCCCCCCTTGCGATGGTCATAACCTTTGTAACCTTTCAACCAATTTCCGCCTGCGCGGCGGCTGACGGGAACGATCGATGAGCAGATATGTCTACCGCTTCGGCGGCGGGGTTTCGGACGGGCGCGGCGCCGATGGCAAGACGCTCGGCAAGGAACTGCTCGGCGGCAAGGGCGCCAATCTCGACGGCATGGCCTCGATCGGCCTGCCGGTGCCCCCCGGCTTCACGATCAGCACCGAAATGTGCACGCGCTATCTGAACGACGGCCAGCTCTTCCCTGACAGCCTGAAGGCCGAAGTCGCTGAGGGCCTCGCGCATATTGAGGGGATCACCGGCAAACGCTTCGGCGATGCCGCCGATCCGCTGCTGGTGTCGGTGCGCTCAGGCGCGCGCGTGTCGATGCCTGGGATGATGGACACCGTGCTCAATCTCGGCCTCAACGACGAAACTGTCGTCGGCCTCGCCGCGACCAGCGGTGACGAGCGTTTCGCCTGGGACAGCTATCGCCGCTTCATCCAGATGTATTCGGACGTCGTGCTCGAACTCG
>CAYUYZ010000036.1:0-38871 GCA_964449575.1 uncultured Stakelama sp. | reverse complement strand
GGGATCACGTTGAAGGCGATCTGCTTGGTGAACTTGTGCGCCTCGGCACTGTCGCCGACAAAGATGTTGCGGCTCTGCTCGAACAGCTCGTCCATCCCCATCTTGCCGGCGCCCGACACCGATTGATAGGTCGAGACGACCACGCGCTTGATCGTCGCGTAATCGTGCAGCGGCTTGAGCGCGACGACCATCTGCGCGGTCGAGCAATTGGGATTGGCGATGATGTTGCGGCGCTGATAGCCATCGATCGCCTGCGGATTGACCTCGGGCACGATCAGCGGGACATCGGGGTCCATCCGGTAGAGCGAGGCATTGTCGATCACGGTGCAGCCCGCCGCCGCAAAGCGCGGCGCGTGGAGCTTCGACCCCTCGCTGCCGATCGCGAACAGCGCCATGTCCCAGCCGGCGGGGTCGAAATGCTCGATATTCTGCACCTTGAGCATCTTGCCCGTGTCGCCGAATTCGATCTCATCGCCCTGGCTGCGCGATGAGGCGACCACCGCCAACTCGCTGATCGGAAATTCGCGTTCGGCGAGGATGTTGAGCATCTCGCGCCCGACATTGCCCGTCGCGCCTGCGACCACGACCCGATACCCGCTCATCTCTTTACCCTTGCCGATGCTGTGTTGGCGCTGACTTAGGCCCCCTGCCCGCTTTGTCCAGTATCAGGCGCTATTTCTTCGCCGGCATCCGCCGATCGAGGAAATCAAGCATCGTCGTCCACAGATGCGCGCTGATGCCGGGACCGCCGACGCGGTGGGTCTGGCCGGGGTAGAGCATCATTTCAAACGGCCGCGCCTCGCGCTGCATCTTTGCCGCGAAAGCGGTTGCGTTGGTGAAGACGACATTGTCGTCCGACATGCCGTGGATCAGCAACAGCGGGTCGGCGATCTTCGCGGTATCGGCGAGCGCATTCGACGTTGCATAGCTGTTTGGATCGGTGCGCGGGTCGCCGAGGTAGCGCTCGGTGTAATGGGTGTCATAGAGTTCCCACTTGGTCACCGGCGCGCCCGAAATCCCGGCCGCAAACACGCCCGGCGCGGCTTCGAGCATCTTGATCGTCATATAGCCGCCATAGGACCAGCCATTGATCGCGATCCGCTTGGCGTCGACGAACGGCAGCGTTTTCAGATACGCGGCACCCGCAAGCTGATCGGCGACTTCGACGCTGCCCATGGCGTGATAGATATGATCCTCAAACACCTTGCCGCGATTGATCGAGCCACGATTATCGATCTGGAAATAGATATAGCCGCGGCTCACCAGATATTGCGGCAACGCGCCGTTCCAGGCGTGCGTCACCTGCTGCGCGCCGGGGCCACCATAATGCTGGAAGAAAACGGGATAGGTCTTGCCCGGCTCCAGCTTCGGCGTGATCATTTCCCAGTAGAGTTCGGTGCCATCATCAGCCTTGATCGTGCCGAACTTGCGCTCCTGATGCTGCGCGAGGAACGGGAAATAGGGATGCCCTTCCTTCAGCGCATTCTCGTTGATCCAGCGCAGCCGCTTGCCGGTCGCGTCGGCGAGATAAAGCTGGGTCGGCTGGGTCGGGTTCGACCGCGCGACGATGATCCGGCTCGCCGCGCCATCCATCGTCGCGCCGTTCCACCAACCCGCCTCGGTCAGCCGCGTGATCACGCCGGGCTTGGCAATATCGACGGCGTAGAGGTGCTTTTCGAGGAAGCCGTCCTTGTTGCCGGTAAAGAAGATCCGGCCCTTGGCTTCGTCAATCCCGGCGATGTCCTGGACAATCCAGTTGCCGCTCGTCAGCGCGGTCCATTGGCCGCCCTTGAAATGATAGAGATGGCCAAAGCCCGTCCGCTCCGAGCGCCAGATCAGCGACCCGTCGTTCAGCGGCTGATAAGCATCGGCCAGGTTGAGCCAGCTCCGATCGCCCGATTTCTCGGTAAACAGCACGCTGGTCTTGCCCGTGGCGGGATCGACACTCAGCATGTCGAGCGTCTTCTGGTCGCGGCTCTGGCGCTGGACGAGCAGGGTTTTGCCGTCGGGCGTCCAGTCGACGCGGGCGAGGTAGATATCGGGATTGGTGCCGAGATCAACCTTTACCGAGGCGCTGCCATCGGGCTTCATCACGTAAAGCTCGACCAACGCATTGGGTGTGCCCGCGGCGGGATAACGTTGATCGACCACTTTGGTGCCATCCGCGCCAATCGCGGCGCGCGTGACGATGCCGACAGTGGCTTCGTCGAACTTCTCGACCGCGATCAGCTTTTCGTCGGGCGACCACCAATAGCCGGTGCGGCGGTCGATTTCCTCTTGCGCGACGAATTCAGCCTCGCCCCAATGGACGGTGCCCTTGCCGCTCTGGGTCGCCATCCACGGCGCCGCACCGCCAATCGGCTGGACGAACAGATTCTGGTCGCGCACGAAGCTGACATAGCCGCCCCTCGGGCTGACGACCGGATTGAGCTCGCCCTCAGGGCTATTGGTCAGCCGGCCGACCTTGCCGTCGAGGTGCGCGAGGAACAGGTCGCCATCGAGCGGCACGAGGATCGCCTTGCCATCGGGCGTCCAGTCATAGGCAACGATGCCCCGCGACCCGCCGATCCGCGCACGTTCGCGCTGCATTTTTTCGGCTTCGGAAAGTTCGGCGCCCGAGCCGATGGCCTTGGAGTCAACGAGCATCCATTCGCGACCGGTCTTGGTGTCGAGCGCCCAGAGATCGAACCGCTCCTTCTCGTCGGCGCGCGGGCGCAGCGACGTGAGCAGGCTGCCGTCGGGCGAGAGCTTCAACCCGCGCGGCTGCGATCCCGACAGATCGGGGCTCGCGAACAGGCGCTCGAGCGTCAGCTTCGGTGGCGTGTCAGCGGCCATGGCGGGCGCTCCCGATGCCACCAGCATGCTTGCGGCGATCGCCGCCACGCCCAAAGCCTTGATCACACGCCATCTCCAGTCCCGATTTTTCGCGCGCACGAATGGCGGCGGTTGGCGCGTTATTGCGGGGGGAAGCGCTGGCGTAAAGGGGCTTGGGCTATCCCAAAGTCTGACTCCTTAGAACCCTTAGTGTCGAGCGAAGTCGAGACACGGATCGTCTCGCCCGGCGCCTGTGTCTCGACTTCGCTCGACACGAACGGTGGGTGAGAATGAATTCGGATGAGAGCCTACCCCTCGACCGCCTCCCGCGCCGCGATCAGCGCGTCGGCCAGCGCCTCGATGTCGGCACCGTCTGTGCGCCAAGACGATACGCTGAGGCGGAACGCCGGGCGTCCTTGCCACACCGTGGGGCCAAACCAGAACGAGCCGCTGGCGGTTACATGCTCGCGGATCGCATCAGTCGCAGCATCCGATCCGGCGCGCACCAGCACTTGGTTGATCGCGAGGTCGTTGAGCACCTCGAACCCGCCCGCGCGCAGCCGCTCCCCGAGCCGCGCGGCTTGGTCGCAGTGGCGGTCGATCATCGCCGCCACCCCCTCGCGCCCCAGCGAGCGCAACGCCGCCCAGATCGGCACCCCGCGCGCGCGGCGCGAAAATTCCATCGTCAGGTTCTTCTGCGCATCCTTCGATGCGGTCGCATAAGCCGCGTCGCTGTTCATCGCGACGGCGAGCGCATCGGCATCGGCGCAAATCGCCATCGCCCCGTCATAAGGGGTGTTGAGCCATTTATGCCCATCGGTCGTCCAGCTGTCGGCGCGCTCGACGCCCTCGGTCAGCGCGCGGCGTGACGAAGCGCGCGCCCATAGCCCGAAGGCGCCGTCGACGTGCACCCAGGCCCCCGCCGCCTTCGCCATCGGGATGATCGCTGCGAAATCGTCGAACGCGCCAGTATTCACATCGCCCGCTTGCAAGCAGAGGATCGTGCGATCATCCAGCGCGGGGAGCTGCGCCGGGTCAATCCGCCCCTGCCCATCCACCGGCGCGACGATCAGTCGTGCCATGCCGAAACCGAGCACGCGCAGCGCCTTGCGTACGGTAATGTGGACGCTCGCCGACACGATCACCTTGATTTCGGGCGCGCCAATCAGCCCGTCTTGTGCAAAGTCCCACCCTGCCCGCGCAAGCAGTTTCTGCCGCGCCGCAGATAGCGTGGCGATCGTACAGGCCGTGGCGCTCGTACCGAAGCCAACGGCGCTGCCAAGTGGCAAATCGAGAATGTCGAGCACCCAGCGCGCCGCCACTGTTTCGACGGTCGCTGCAACCGGCGAATTGACGAACGACGACGCGCATTGATCCCACGCCAGCATCAGCCGCTCGGCAGCGGCGGCGGGGGGGAGCGCTGCACCGATCACGAAGCCGAAATAGCGCGGCCCGTTCGACACCGCTGTCGCGGGCGAGCCGATATCGTCGAGCAGCGCCAGCGTCGCGTCGGCGTCTTGCCCAAGCTCGGGGAGCGCTTCGTCGAACCGTCCGAGCGCCGCCAGCGCCTCGGCATCGGGATAGACCCGCTGAGTCGCCACGCCCGCCAGATAGGCATGGGCGCGGGCATCGGCATCGGCGATCAGGTCGAGTTCGTTCATCGGGAGCACGTCCGTTGCGGGAATGCTGCGCTGTCTAGCCAAGCCACTCCGCGCCGCAAACGAAAACGGCCGCCCCGATGTGCGGGACGGCCGTTCGGCAATCTTGATGAAGAGCTTATTCGCCCTTGGTATCGCGACGTTCGGCGATACGCGCCGACTTGCCGCGGCGGCCGCGCAGATAATAGAGCTTCGCGCGGCGCACGATGCCCTTGCGGACCACTTCGATCGAATCGATGTTGGGCGAATAGAGCGGGAAAACGCGCTCGACGCCTTCGCCGAAGCTGATTTTCCGCACGGTGAAGTTGCTGCCCATGCCCTTGTTCGAACGCGCGATGCACACGCCTTCGTAATTCTGGACGCGGGTGCGCTCGCCTTCGACGACCTTCACGCCGACCTTCAGCGTGTCGCCGGGGCGGAATTCGGGGATCTTCTTCGCCTCGAGGAACTTGGCGATATTCTCGGCTTCAATCTGCTGGATGATATTCATCTCAGTCGTCCTTCGTCTGTCGCCGCGCGCCAGAGGGAGAGCTGACCCGAGCGCCCTCATGACGCTCCCAAAGGTCGGGCCTCCGTAGCCGTGTATCGGTCTCGGCCTGAGCTTTACGCCACGCCGCGATCCTCGCATGATCCCCCGATCGCAGCACTTCGGGGATCGTGCGCCCTTCCCATTCATAAGGTCGGGTATAGTGCGGATATTCGAGAAGGCCGCTTTCGAAGCTCTCCTCGTCCCCGCTGGAAGGCGCGCCCATTACGCCGGGAAGCAGCCGAATGCAAGCGTCGAGCAGTACCAGCGCACCCATTTCGCCGCCGGAAAGGACATAGTCGCCGATCGAGACTTGCTCAATCGCGCGCGCCTCGAACAAGCGCTCGTCGAAGCCCTCGAACCGGCCGCACAGGATGACCGCGCCGGGGCCTGCGGCGATAGTGCGGATGCGCGCCTGGGTGAGCGGGCTTCCACGCGGTGTCATGGCAAGGATCGGGCGATCATCCGCGACACCGTCGAGCGCGGCAGCGACCACGTCAGCCCGCAGCACCATCCCTGCCCCGCCCCCCGCCGGGGTATCGTCGACAGTCCGGTGCTTGTCGGTCGCGAAGTCGCGGATGTTGACCGCGTCGAGCGACCACTTCCCCTCGCCGAGCGCCCGTCCTGCGATCGACTGGCCCAGCGGGCCGGGGAACATGTCGGGATAGAGGGTGAGGATCGTGGCAGCGAAGGTGGCTTGAACGGTCATCGCGTCCAATTCTCTACCGTTAGCCCGGGTACATCGGCGAAATCGGCTTCATTGTTGGTTACGATCGTGGCGCCGAGGCTCAGCGCATGCGCTGCCAGCAACCGATCGAAGCGGGCTCGCTTGAATGGTAGGCGGGCATAGACGCGCGCAGCATCTTCGTCGAACGCAATGAGCGGGATCGCTGCCACAAACGCTTCAAGGACCTCGCTCGGCGGCGGCTTCCCAAGCTCCGAGCCAAGGGCGATTTCGGCGAAACTGATCGCCGAAATCGCGACCTCGCCCGGATCACATGCCGACAGCCGGTCGCCGAGCGCAGGAAACCGCGCCGTCATGGCATAGATGGCGCAGTCCGTATCGATCAGAAATCGAATCACTCAGGCGACCGGCCCAGCTTTTCAGCGGCCGCGCGCTTCGCAATCGTGCTGGGCCGATCGTCGAAATCCTCGCGCGGCGGCACCTCAAGCCAAGGGGCCTTGCCCCAGAAGCCGCTGATGTCGATCTTGCGCTTTGGCGCGTCGACCGGTTCAATCCTGAACGACATCGCCGCTTCCTTGACCATGCGGACTTCGGTTCCTTCGGGAATGCCCATGCCCTTGGGCAGGCGCAGCGCGACCGAATTGCCTGACTTGAACGTCTTGCCCTGATATTCGTCGCTCATTGCCGTTCTCCGGATATACCATCTGTATATACAATCAGCGCGCCCTCGTCAACTCCCGCAACCACCGCATCCCCCACCGCCGCATCCGCTGCCGCCACCGTCGGAGCTGCCGCTGCTGCCGCTATCGCTGCCGCCTGCCGCGCGCATCGCGTGATAGTCATTCCACGCCGATCCCGCGAGCACGGTCGTGCCGAACAGCGCCACTGCCATGGGGATTTCATCGTCAGTTGGCGCGCGCCGCAAGCGATCAGCGCCATCACGTGCCGCCGTCAGCGTGTCGATGCCGCCCCGCGTCCGTCGGTCGATCGTGATGAAGCGGATCAACGCGAAGACCGCCGTGATGACCAGCAGCGCCGAAAGGAACCCGACGGGCCGCCCGCGTTCGGTGCCGATGTCCCATTTGATCGCACCGAAGGCGATCAGCATCAGATAGGGCGCTGTCTGCCAGAAGCGGAGTTGGAGCGCGGTGCCGCGATCGAACAACAGGCCAGCGTCCACCAGCTTGTCGTGAACCGTCGCGGCATGCCCCGACACCGCCTTCATCACCCGCGGCCAGGGCGAGGGCGTTGGCAGCGCGAGCACCGATCGCTCAGGCCCGGCAGCCAGCACGGGCGGCGCAACGATGCGGACATTGCTGGTGCCCTCGACGGCGATCTTGCCGCCCGTCAGCATTCGGGTAACCACCGTATCCACATAACGAAGCGGCCCGCCCGCGAGATAGGCGATCTGGTCGGGATCGGTCAGCCGCGCGCTGCGCCCGTCGGGGCGCAGCCAGCGCGGGATCGCAAACCCCGCGACGATCGCCGTTACCAGCAACACGCCGTACAGCGTCAGAAACGGGCCGCCGGTCAGGTCGAAAATACCCAGTCCCATTACGTCCTCCACCACAGCAGGAGAGCAATCGCGGCAACCATCAACAAGGCGACCATCGCCCGCCGCATGGCCTTCCTGGAAATCACGATCCCGTCGCGCGGGTGCACCCGGCGCGCGCGCGGATCCTCGAGCAGCCGCTGGTGCGCGCTCGGCCAGATATCGCTCGGCGCCGGGCCGAACACGGCCTCATAGCGCTTGAGTGTATCGGCATATTGACGAAAGAAGCGGCCACGCTCGGCGTCGCCGCCAGCAGTCGGGCCATGATGCAGCGCCTTGCCGAGCACCTCGGGGCAGAAGCGCTCCCAATAATCGCGCGTGTAGGTCAGGTGCAGGTGCCACGCCTGATCGACTGCGTCGGACGGTGTCACCTCACCGTCGCCGGTGACGGCGAGAAAAGCGAATTTCCGATATTCGTCGATGACCCGCGCCGCGTGATCGGCGCTCCAGCCATTCTCGCGCCCAAGCCGCGCGGCGAAACTCAGCGCCGCGTCGTCAGGTCCAACTTGGTAACAGGAAAGGCGCTGCCACACCGGGTGGTCAGGGGTCGAGGGCGAAGCAGTGTCGCGGCTCATCTAAATCCCTAGTAACATACTAGGGTATGAGTTGCAAGGCCCTTGATCAGCCCTCGGCAAAGGCGGCAGTGACCACCAACTGCGTTTCGTTCCAGTCGGGAACCGCGTCGGCACGCATCGGCACCATGAAGCGCGCGCCAGGCTTTCCATTGTCGGAAGGGCGTTCGATCTCGATCACGTCGCCCGCGCCGAAGTTGTCGATCGCGACGACGCGCCCGATCTCGGCGCCGTCGGTTGAAACGACCGGCAACCCAAGCAGATCGGCGTGGTAGTATTCGCCTTCGCCGAGCGGGGGCAAGTCGGCGCGGGGCACCGTGATTTCGGTACCGCGCATCGCCTCGGCAGCGTTGCGATCGGCCACTTCGGCAAAGCGCGCAATGGCGCCATTATTGCCGTCACGCAGCGATTTGAGCGTCAGTGCCCCGCCATTGAAACGCTTGTAGCGCTTCAGATCGTCGGTGAAGACCTTCAGGCGGACTTCCCCCGTCACGCCATGCGCGCCGACGACGACGGCGAGCGTAACGGGGGTTTGGCCACGCATTTACGCGTCGGCCGCAGGCGTCTCTTCGACCGCAGCTTCGGCTTCGGGAGCGACCACTTCCGCGGCAGCGACTTCTTCAGCCGGGGCTTCAGCGACTTCCTCGGCGGCAGGCTCTTCGGCCACAACTTCTGGCTCCGGCTCAGGGGCGGCAGCCGCAGCGGCAGCAGCTTCGGCGGCAGCGTCCTCAGCGGCCTTCAGCTTCTCGGCGCGCTCTTCCGCGCGCTCGGTCGCCTTTTCACCGGGCTTGCCCTTGTTCGGGTTGTTGCGGGCGGGACGCTCCTTGACGCCCGTCGCGTCGAGGAAGCGCGCGACGCGATCGGTCGGCTGCGCGCCCATCTTGAGCCAATGTGCGGCGCGCTCGGTGTCGAGCTTGATCCGCTCGGGCGAATCCTTCGCCAGCAGCGGATTATAGGTGCCGATCTTCTCGATGAAGCGGCCATCGCGGGGGCTGCGGGCATCGGCGACGACGACCCGGTAATAGGGACGCTTCTTGGAGCCGCCGCGCGACAAACGAATGCTGAGTGACATTAAACTTCCTTCTTCCTGATCACGTGATTGGTGGCCGAAGCCGTTACTTCTTCTTCTTGATGAAATTCTCAAAACCCGGCGGCATCTTCGGGCCGCCGAGGCCCGGCAGGCCGCTGCCTGCTTTGCCCATCATCTCGCCGAGATCTGGGCCGCCGAGCGCGTTGCCGATGCCGCCAATGCCGCCCTTACCGAACATCGACATCATGCCCTTCATGCCGCCCATTTTCTTGAACTTCTTCATGGCAGTCGCCATTTCCTGATGCATCTTGAGCAGCTTGTTGACCTCCTGCACGGTGGTCCCGCTACCCTTGGCAATGCGGATCTTGCGCTTGGCGTTGAGCAGCTCTGGCTTGGCGCGTTCCTTGGGCGTCATCGATCCGATCACGGCGTCCATATGGACGAGCGTCTTGTCATGGCCGCCGCCGGCCATCGCCGCTTGCGCCTTCTTCATCCCCGGCATCATGCCCGCGAGCGCACCGAGTCCGCCCATCCGCTGCATCTGCGCAAGCTGGCTGCGCAGGTCGTTCATATCGAACTGGCCTTTTTCCAGCCGCTTCGCCATCCGCTCGGCGTCTTCGACCTGGATCGCCTCGGCGGCTTTCTCGACGAGGCTGACGACGTCGCCCATGCCGAGGATGCGCCCGGCGACACGACCCGGATGAAACGCCTCGATCGCGTCCATCTTTTCGCCGGTGCCCGCGAACTTGATCGGTTTGCCGGTGACGGCGCGCATCGACAGTGCGGCACCGCCGCGCGCATCGCCGTCCATGCGGGTCAAAACCACACCGGTCAGCGGCACTTGCTCGCTGAAATTCTGCGCGACGTTGACCGCGTCTTGGCCGGTGAGCGAGTCGACCACCAACAGGATTTCGTGGGGGCGCGAAATGTCAGCAATCGCCTGCATTTCATCCATCAGCGCCTGATCGACGTGCAGCCGACCCGCCGTGTCGAGCATCAGCACGTCATAGCCCTGAAGCTTCGCCGCCTGCATCGCGCGCTTGGCGATCTCGACCGGGCGTTGCCCCGCGACAATCGGGAGCGTCGCAACCTCGGTCTGCTTGCCGAGCGTAGCCAACTGCTCCTGCGCGGCGGGGCGGTTGACGTCGAGCGACGCCATCAGCACCTTCTTGCCATCGCGCTTGGTCAGCCGCTTGGCGAGCTTGGCCGTCGTCGTGGTCTTGCCCGAGCCTTGGAGCCCGACCATCATGATGACGGCGGGCGGCGTCACGCCGAGTTCGAGCGTCGCCTCACCGCCGCCGAGCATTTCGGTCAGCGCGTCGTTGACAATCTTGACGACCTGCTGCCCCGGCGTGACCGAGCGTAGCACGCTCTGGCCGACCGCCTGCTCGGTCACCTTGTCGACGAAATCGCGTGCGACCGGCAGCGCGACGTCAGCCTCAAGCAGCGCCACACGCACTTCGCGCATTGCCGCGCGCACGTCGGCCTCGGTCAGCGCACCGCGCCCTCGGAGCCGATCGAACACGCCACCAAGGCGTTCGCTGAGACTGTCGAACATCAAAAACTCCTCGTCGATCGTCGCCAAGCCGCTAAACGCAAAAACAGCTGGCGGACGAAACCTCGTCGGCCAGCTTTGCCCGTGGGCATGCTCATCGCGCGTTCCGGCAAGGAACGATCTGGGGCGCCTCTAACCCAATCGCCACTCTTTCGCAACCATGCGGCTTAACATCGTCTTGAGGCGCCTTGGGGCATGATGGTCCCATGACAATCAGACAGCGTGGGCGAGCGATGGCGGATCCAAGACTTCAGGCGACCCCGGCCCCAGCGCAGCCACGCGATCGGCTGGGTAGTGCCATCACCGTGGCGGCGATCGTGATCTTCGTGGCGACCGGCAGCGCCGTGCTGTCGACCAGCCTTGGGCGGTTGGCTGGCGGCGGTTCACCGATCGACCGCGTGCTGTTGATCGCGCTGTTGCTCAATGTCGCGCTGATCCTGTTCGGCTGGCGCCGCCATGCCGAGATGCGCGACGCCGCGATGCGCCAGGCCAATGCCAATATGCGCGCGGCCCAACTCGCTTCCACCGACCCGCTGACCGGTTTCCTCAATCGCCGGGCGCTGATCGAGGAAGGCGGCGCGATGATCGCGCAGGCCAATCGGCGGCACAAGGTCGTGGCGCTGATGCTGCTCGACCTCGACCATTTTAAGCGCGTCAATGATATGTACGGCCACGGCATCGGCGACGGGCTGCTGCGGCATATTGCCGACGAGCTTGCGGCAGCAATGCCTTCGGTCGCGCTCGCCGCAAGGCTCGACGGTGACGAGTTCGGTTGTGCCTTCCTGTTCGATCCCTCGGTGCCGCAGACCGTCGACCGTGTTGCCGAAAGCCTGATGTCGCGCATGGCGCGGCCCTTCATCGTCGATGGGCTCGAGCTCCATGTCACCGCCTCGATCGGCATCGCGCGCACCGATGTCGACAGCCCGAGCATCGATGCGCTGATGCGCAGCGCCGATATTGCGATGCACGCCGCCAAGCAGGGCGGACGGCGCCAATATGTCTGGTTCGACGCTTCGATGGAACGCGAGCTGCGCGACCGCAACCAGGTCGAAGTCGGGCTGCGGACCGCAATCCCGCAGCACCAGATCATTCCCTATTTCGATCAGCAGGTCGAACTCGCGACCGGCAAGCTCGTTGGGTTCGAAGTGCTCGCGCGTTGGGACCATCCGACGCGCGGCCTGCTGATGCCCGACGCGTTTCTGGCCATCGCGACCGAGGCCGGGCTGGTCAACGAGCTGTCCTTTTCGGTGATGCGTCAGGCTTTTGCGCAAGCGCTCGACTGGGATCCGTCGCTGTCGCTGTCGGTCAATCTCGCGCCCGCGCAAATGAAGGATGCCTGGCTCGCGCAAAAACTTATCAAGCTGCTGGCGGAAACGGGATTTCCGGCCGCGCGGCTCGAGATCGAGATTACCGAAGCCGCGATGTTCGATGACCTGCCCCTCGCCCAGTCGATCGTCGCCAGCCTCAAGAATCAGGGCATTCGCGTCTCGCTCGACGATTTCGGGACGGGCTATTCGTCGCTTGCGCATCTGCGCGCGCTGCCGTTCGACCAGCTCAAGATCGACCGCAGCTTCATTGCCTCGATCAACGACAATGCCGAAAGCGCCGCGATTGTCACCGCCATCACGCGGCTCGGCGATAGTCTGAGCCTCGCGATCACGGCTGAAGGGATTGAAGACTCCGCAACCGAGGCGCGCGTACGGGCGCTCGGCTGCGCACGGGGTCAGGGGTATCTGTACGGTCGGCCGATGACCGCCGCCAAGACGCGCTCGCTGCTCGCCGAGCGGCGCCTACTGCGTCCGGCGGCGCAAAGCACAGTGCCCGTGCCGGGAGAAACCGTCCGCCGCGCGGGCTGAGGTGGACTTGGGCGCCACCCGAGCCTAGATCGTCGCCAATGCTGTCTGAGACACTTGCCCCCGAGCCGATCGTCATCAGTCTCGGCTGCCGCCTTAATCTCGCCGAAAGCGAAACGATCCGGGCGATTAACGCCGGGCGCGCGCTTGTCGTGGTCAACAGCTGTGCCGTCACCAACACCGCCGTTGCCGAAACGCGCGCGGCGATCCGCAAGGCGCGGCGGGCGCATCCGGGTGCGGAGATTGCCGTCACCGGTTGCGCCGCACAGATCGATCCGACCGGCTTTGCCGCAATGCCCGAAGTCGACCGTGTGATCGGCAATGCCGAAAAGCTGCTGCCTTCGGTTTGGCAATCGAACGAGCCGGTGCAGGTGCAGGACATCATGGCGGTGCGCGCCACGGCGCCGCATCTGGCTGCGAGCTTCGCCGATCACGTCCGCGCCTTCGTCGAGGTGCAGAATGGCTGCGACCACCGCTGTACCTTCTGCGCGATTCCCTTCGGGCGCGGCAACAGCCGGTCGGTCCCGGCGGGCGCCGTGATCGACCGGATCGCCGCGCTGGTCGATGCCGGGCACCGCGAAGTCGTGCTGACCGGCGTTGACCTCACAAGCTACGGCCCCGACCTGCCGGGGGCGCCCACCCTCGCCAAGCTGATCGAACGCATCCTGCGGCATGTCCCCAAGCTCGAAAGACTAAGGCTATCGTCGCTCGATTCGATCGAGATCGATGATCGGCTGTTCGACCTGGTTACTGGCGAGGCGCGGATCATGCCGCATCTGCATCTCTCGCTCCAGGCGGGCGACGACATGATCCTGAAGCGCATGAAGCGCCGCCACGCGCGCACCGATGCCGTTCGGATCGTCGAACGATTGAAGGCCCGGCGCCCCGAGATCGCCATCGGCGCAGACCTGATTGCAGGCTTCCCGACCGAGACCGAAGCGATGTTCGCCAACACCCACGCGCTGATCGACGATTGCGATATCGTCCATGCGCACATCTTCCCCTATTCGCCGCGCGCGGGAACGCCTGCTGCCCGGATGCCGCAGGTGGCGGCTGAGGTCCGCAAGGCACGGGCAGCGGCGTTGCGAAGCGCCGCCGCCGATCGTCGCGCGCGCTGGCTCACCTCCCTCGTCGGCACAACGCAGCAAGTGCTCGTCGAGCGCCCCGGCACGCGTGGCCATGCCGGAAACTTTGCCGAAGTGACGCTTGCTGGCGCCACGACAGGGGAAATTGTCTCGGTCATGATTGCGGGTTGGGCCGATGGCCGTCTCCTCGCTGCTCCAGCGCTGCAGGCAGCCGCATGACCACCTGGCACGAAAAGCTCCTCGGCGGGTTCAAACGCACGTCGGACCGGTTGATCGGCAGCCTTACCGGGCTCGGCACCGGCCCGCTCGACACCGCGACGCTCGACGATATCGAGGAAGCGCTGATCGCCTCGGACCTCGGGCCCGGGACGGCCGCGCGTATCCGCAACCGGCTCGCGACCGGTACCTTTGAGCGCAATCTCGAAGAACTCGGCATTCGCCTGATCGTCGCCGAGGAAATCGAAAAAGTCATCGAACTCGTCGCGCGGCCGATCGAAATCAGTGCGTTCCCGCGCCCCCACGTCATCCTTGTTATCGGCGTCAATGGCTCGGGCAAGACGACGACGATTGCCAAGCTCGCGCATCTGTTCACCGAGCAGGATTATGGCGTGATGCTCGCGGCAGGCGATACCTTCCGCGCTGCCGCGATCGGCCAGCTCGCGACCTGGGCCGAGCGCGTCGGCGTGCCGATCGTGCGCGGCCCCGAAGGTGGTGACGCGGCGGGAATCGTGTTCGATGCGGTCAAGCAGGCGACGGCGCAAGGCATCGACGCGCTGATCGTCGATACCGCCGGGCGCCTCCAGAACAAGCGCGAGCTGATGGACGAGCTGGCGAAGATCAAGCGCATGCTTGGTAAGATCGACCCTGCGTCTCCCCATGACGTCATTCTCGTGCTCGATGCGACCACGGGGCAAAACGCCCTTACCCAGATCGAGGTCTTCAAGGAAGTCGCGGGCGTCACCGGCCTCGTCATGACCAAGCTCGACGGCACCGCGCGCGGCGGGGTGCTGGTCGCGGCGGCGGAGAAATTCGGGCTGCCGATCCACGCGATCGGCATTGGGGAGGCGGTCGGCGACCTGCGCCCGTTCGACGCGCGTGAAGTCGCGCGGATCATCGCCGGCATCGACAGGCCCAGCAAATGACCGACACCAAGCCCCGCCCCCAGCCCGGTCTCACCATGGCGCTCGATTACGGACCGCTGGTCGTGTTCTTTCTCGCCTACAAGTTTGCCGATGTTTTTGTGGGCACGCTGATCTTCATGGCTGCGGTGACCGCCGCCGTGATCATCTCGAAGCTGCTGCTCGGCCGGGTGTCGCCGATGTTGTGGCTATCGGCGATCCTCGTCGTCGGCTTTGGCGGGCTGACGCTTTACCTGCACGACGAACGCTTCATCCAGATCAAGCCGACGGTGATTTATGGCCTGCTCTCGGCGCTTCTGTTCGCCGGCGTGCTGACCGGTCGGCCGCTGCTCAAATATCTGCTCGAAGCGGCCTATGAGGGCCTGAGCGAACGCGGCTGGATGCTGCTGAGCCGCAACTGGGCCTTCTGGTTCGCAGCGATGGCGATCGCCAATGAAGCGCTGCGCGCGACGCTCAGCTTCGATGCCTGGCTGACCGCCAAAGTCTGGGGCGTGACGATTGCGACCTTGGTGTTCGGCGCGGCCAATGTGCCGATGCTGATGAAGCACGGTCTCGGCGACGACCCGGCACCGGTCCCGCCCGAAGGGTAAGGGGCCCCGCCAGTCCGACGAGGCCCCCCAAATTCAACCCTGGTCGGCGCGCGCGATGCCTTCGCCGTCGAGGTTCTGCGCAGCAAAATCCCAGTTCAGGATCTTGCCAGTCACCGCTTCGAGATAGCCGGGACGCGCATTGCGGTAATCGATGTAATAGGCGTGCTCCCACACATCGATCGTCAGCAGCGGCTTGAACCCGTCATAGACCACCGGCGTGTCGGCGTCGTGGAGCGAAGTGACCTTCAGCTTGCCGCCGTCGAGCACCAGCCAGCCCCAGCCGCTGGCGAAATGGTTGGTGGACTCGGCAACAAGCGCCTTCACCAATTCCTCGGTCGAGCCGAATTCGTCGGTAATCATGTCGGCGAGCTTGCCGCTCGGCGCTGCATAGTTCGGCGTCAGCGAATGCCAGAAGAAGGTGTGGTTCCAGATCTGCGCCGAATTGTTGAACAGACCCTTCTCGCCCTTTGCCTTGGCGTGCTTGATCACGTCGGTCAGCTTGGCGCCGTCAAGCCCATGCGTGGCGAGCATGCCGTTGGTCTTGTCGACATAGGCCTTGTGATGCTTGCCGTGGTGGAAATCGAAGGTCTCTGCCGACATCGTCGGCGCAAGCGCGTCCTTGGCATAGGGTAGCGGGGGCAGTTCAAAGGCCATGCGGTTTCTCCTGTGGTGGATGCGGGTGAAATGGCTGAACGAATGACGCGCCCCAATTGGTCCCGCCGCGCGTCTTGCGCAAGCCGTCAACTGCCGCCGGGCAGAAGATCGTGGCGGCGCAGTGCATGCCGAAGCTGATCATAGGACAGGCCGAGCGCCTCGGCGGTCGAGCGCTGGTTGAAGCGATGCTCGGTGAGCGCGCTGGCTAGCAGCCGTCGCTCGTAACGGGCAACTGACGTCTTAAAGTCGGCTGGGCCTTCCTCGCCCGGCAAAGCCGGGGACGATGGCGCCGCGTCTTGAGAGGCAGGGGCAGCGATCTCCGAGGCTTGCGGGCGATAGGGCGAATCGAACGGATCGAACTGGATCGCGTCGATCGGGCCAACTTGTTCCCAGCGATACACCGCGCGTTCGACGACGTTGCGCAATTCGCGGACGTTGCCGGGCCAGCGATAGTCGATCAGCGTGTCGACCGCGGCGGGCGTGAACCCCGGCCAGTCCTCCCACCCCATTTCCGAAGCCATCCGCCGCCCAAAATGCTCGGCGAGCACCATGATGTCGGCCGTCCGCGCGCGCAGTGGCGGCAGCGTGACCACTTCGAACGACAGCCGGTCGAGCAGATCGGCGCGAAATTCGTGGCGCTCGACCTTGGCGGGCAGATGCTCGTTGGTGGCCGCGACGATGCGCACATTGACCCGCACCGGCCGCGACGCGCCGATCCGGGTGACTTCGCCATATTCGACCGCGCGCAGCAGTCGTTCCTGCGCCGCCATCGACAGCGTCCCGAGTTCGTCGAGGAACAACGTGCCTTGATGCGCTTCCTCGAACCGCCCTTGCCGCGCCTTGGTGGCGCCGGTGAAGGCGCCCGCTTCATGCCCGAACAGCTCGGCTTCGATCAGCGTTTCAGGGAGCGCCGCGCAGTTCATGATGATCAGCGGCTGGTCCCAGCGCGGCGACAGGCGGTGGAGGCGCTCGGCGACCAGCTCCTTGCCCGTCCCGCGCTCGCCGATCACCAGCACCGGACGGTCGAGTGCAGCGGCCCGGCTCGCACGTTCGAGCGCGTCGAGAAACACGCTCGATTGACCGATGACTTGAGTCTGGCGTTCCATGCCGACTGATTGGTGCAAAATGCCAAGTGTTGGCAAGGGCAATCTCGTTCGACCAACCGCTCGCACGCCGGGAGGGCTGGAAATCAGCCATTTTCGAAACTGGCACGGTAGCTGCAAAGCTTGGGACAACTGCCCAACGGCAGATCGACCAATCTCAAGGAGACCAACAATGACCACCTACCAGAACGCCAGCCCAGCCCGCACGCTGACCGCCCTCGCTTTCACGCTGATCGCCGGTTCGGTCCTGATGTTCGGGGCGCTCAGCCCCGCGCATGTGCAGGCAGCGCAAACCACCGCCACCGTTTCCGTCGCCTGACCCCCAGGGCGACAGATTGCCGGGGCAGCCCGCCCCTAGCTGCCCCGGCCCCCTTTGTTCAGTTTAACCAGGAGTATTGAGATGGGCATCTTCTCACGAACCCGCGACATCATCGCCGCCAATGTTACCGATCTGCTCGACAAGGCCGAAGACCCGGCGAAGATGATCCGCATGATCATCCTCGAAATGGAGGAAACTTTGGTCGAAGTCCGCGCCTCTGCCGCGCGCACGATTGCCGACCAGAAGGAAATGCGCCGTCATATCACCAAGCTCGACTCGCTCCAGGAAAGCTGGACCGAAAAGGCCGAGCTGGCGCTGTCGAAGGACCGCGAAGACCTTGCCAAGGCGGCACTGGTCGAACGCCAGAAGGCGTCGGACATGTCCGAGCAGCTCAAGGCAGAGATTTCGGTGCTCGACGATGCACTGCGCGCTTCGGAAGAAGACATCACCAAGCTGCAGAACAAGCTGCGCGAAGCGCGCACGCGGCAGAACTCGATCTTCACCCGGCTCGAAACCGCGAACAATCGCGTCAAGATGCGCGAAGTCTATGCGGGTTCGAAGATGCAGGATGCCTTTTCGCGCTTCGACGTGATGGAGCGCCGGGCTGACCTGGCCGAGGGCCGCGCCGATGCAATGGGCTTGGGCGGCGTGCCCAAGACGCTTGAGGAGGAAATCGCCGAGCTTAAGGCGAGCGAGAAGGTCGACGCCGATCTCGCCGCGCTGAAGGCCCGCATTGGCAAGGACAGCTAAGATGCACGGCGAAGAAATTCTTGTGCCGATCCTCGTCATGGGCATGCTCTTCATCGGGCTGCCGTGGATCGTCCTGCACTATGTCACCAAATGGCGGCAGGCGCCCAAGATCACCGACGAAGACGAAAAGCTGCTCGACGAACTCTATCTGCTCGCCCGGCGTCTCGACGACCGGCTGGGTACGATCGAACGGATCGTCGCTGCCGACCACCCCGACTGGCGCCCGAGCACACCGCTTGCGGATACGCCGGCCTATGACGTGACACGGAGGAACTGAGCCATGAGTGCCAGCCGCACCAAATTCTATCTCGACAAGCAGAATGGCAAGATTTTCGGCGTCTGCGCCGGGGTTGCCGACTATACCGGCATCGATGTGCTGCTGGTCCGGATCGGCACCGTCATCCTGACCTTCGCCACCGGATGGGCGCTGCTTGTCTATCTCGTCATCGCCTGGGCTGCCAATAACAAACCCTACGGCCTGTACGAGGACGCCGCCGACGCCAAATTCTGGCAGGGCGTGCGCACCAATCCGAAGCGCTCGACTGCCGAAGTGCGCTCGAAGTTCCGCGATATCGATCGTCGCCTCGCCGACATCGAAATGGTCTACACCAGCCGCAACCAGCGCCTGGCCGACGAAATCGACCGGCTGCGCTAAGGCGCAGCCGAGAGGGAGGGTAATATGAGCAACGGACAATTCTTCGTCCTGGCGATCATCGGTATATCGACGCTGGGGTGGATGTTCACAAGCTGGGTGCGTGCCAAGCACGGCTACCCGATCGAGAATGAATGGGGCGGCACCGTCGCCAAAGGCTATGATGGCCTCGACGAGGATTATCCCAACGCCGTGCGCAAGCTTGAGCTGCTGACCACCGAAAACGAGACGCTGATCGGTCGGATCAGCCGGCTGGAAGAGCGGATCGCGGTGCTCGAACGGATCGCCACCGATCCGGCCGAGCGGACCGCCCGCGAAATCGAAGCCCTGCGCTGACCAGAACCAGGATAGGAATATTGCGATGATCAGCCCCATTCTCATTCCGATCCTCGGCATTTGCTGCGGTCTGCTTGCGATTTTCGGCGGTGTCGTGGTGCGTCCCTGGATCCGCTTCCAGGAACGCAAGATGGAGCTCGACGCCGATCTGATGCGCAGCCGCGCAGCGATCGACTCGGCCCGGCATGAACGGCTCGAACAGCGTGTTGCGGTGCTCGAACGGATCATCACCGATCGCGGGATGGGCGTCGCCGAAGAAATCGAACGGCTGCGCGACAAGCCTCTCAACTAAACCCTGCGGGCGCGTGCCCGCTCTCAAGGAGCCTGTGACATGCAATGGGCAGAAATGGTCGTGGCGATCGTTTTGATCGTCACCATCGGGAAAGTGCTGCGCGCCCGCTACCGGCAAACGCCGGACCAGGCCGCGCCAGTCGAAACCGCCGAAACCGCAAGGCAGCGTGAAGAAGTCCGCGCGCTGAAAGAACGTATCGCCGTCCTCGAACGCCTCGCCACCGACGACAACAGCAGCAGTGTCCGTCTCGACAAAGAGATCGAGCGGCTGCGCGACCGGAGTTGATCGCCATGACCGATCCAACGATGTACGTAACGCTTTCCGCCGCCGCGCTCTCTGGGCTCGGCATGGTGACTTTCGCTGGACTCGCCGGCTGGCGCGGCTGGCTGGCGCTCAAGCAGCAGGAGCTGGCGCAGATCGGCGATGTGGACCGCGCTCCTGCCCTGCCCAATGCCAGCGCCCGGATCGAGATCGCGGACCTGAAGGAACGCATCCGCAAGCTCGAAGCAATCGCCGCCGGGGTGGACCTTTGAGGGCCATCCCGCTAGCGGGCCAACCATGCCCAAGCTTGACGATCTGTTTGACGAATACTCCTTCCTCGACCCCGACGACCGTTATCGGTTGCTGATCGATCTCGGTCGCGGGCTCGAGGAAATGCCCGACCCGCTCAAGACCGATGTTACGCTGGTGCGAGGTTGCTCGGCATCGGTGTGGGTCTATCCGATGCGGCGTGACGACGGGACGCTGCATTTCCTCGCCGACAGCAATGCCGCGATCACCAAGGGCATCATTGCGCTGGTCCTCCAGACGGTACAGGACCAGTCAGCCGAAGCGATCATGGCAACCGATATTGAGGGAGCGCTGGCGCCGTTCGACCTGAAAGCGCAGCTCAGCTCGAACCGCACTCAGGGCATTCCGAACATGATCGCGCTGATCCGCGAAACCGCCGCACGTTACGCCGCCTGAGGCGCAATCCCGAGGTCGGCCGCAACGGCTGCAAGGTCGGCGTCCCTCGCCACAAGTCGCCAGCGCGACGGATCGGCAGCATTCACCACCGTGACGGCGCCCCGCGGGCACACGCCCAGACATTTGACTTCGACGACACCGACCCGCGCTTTGCGAAACCGTTTGATCCCAAGATAAACCTTGAGTGCCTTGGCGAGCCGCTGCTTACCCTTTTTGCCAAAGCCGCCTTCAAGCCGCTTCGAACATTTCGCGCAAACCAGGATCGCGGTTTCCCAGTCGGCTTTAACAAGCTTGGTCAATCGGGCTTCCACTGCCGGTTTTCTTCGGCCACGCGCAGCACATCATAGGCGGCCTGGATCGCCTGAAAACGCGTCGCGGCGTCGGCATCGCCGGGGCGCACATCGGGGTGATTGGCCTTGGCCAGCCGCCGCCACGCCGCGCGCACAGCCTCGAAATCGCTGTCGGGCGCGAGTTCGAGCACATCGAGCGCGCGCATCTCGTCGCGCGACCGGCTCCCGTCGCCGGGGCCTGCCCAGCCATAATGTTTGGCCTCGGCGAAACCATCGGCAGCGCGCGTCTCTTCGGCCTCGCGCGCGGCGGCTTCCTCGGCGCTCAACCCTTCGAAATAATTCCAGCCCGAATTATATTCGGCCGCGTGCGGCTCGCAAAAATACCAGCGTTCGGGGCTGTTGGGCGATTTGGGCGCCGGACAGCGACCGGGCTCCTTGCAACCATGTCGGTCGCACAGACGCACCTCCACAGCCTCGCGCGACGACCCATAGCCGCGCCAGCGGGGAAACCCCCAGTCAACAGATCGTCCATTGCGTGCCATTCCCGACGACATAGGGATGTGCGCGCACGGCGCAACCGTTCGATTTGCCCGCTCAGGCCGCGCGGACGTTTTGCGCGCCGCAACGGAACTGAAATGATTGCGGCGCATTGGGGCGACATTCACCAACGTTGTGCTATTGCAATGCACCGCGTCAATCCGCACCTATGTGCGCTCATCATATTTGCAGAGGAACGGCGTGCAGCATTCAACCGATTTTCGAACGAGCTGGCGTAGCGATCTGCCAGCATCGATCGTCGTGGCCCTCGTCGCGCTGCCGCTATGCTTGGGCGTTGCGCTTGCCTCTGGCGCGCCACTGTTTTCCGGGCTGATCGCCGGCATCGTCGGGGGGGTCGTTGTTGGCATCATCTCGCGCTCGCCGCTGTCGGTGAGCGGACCTGCTGCCGGCCTGACGGTGATCGTGTTCGAGGCAATCGAATCGCTGCCAAGCTATCAAGTGTTCCTGGCGGCAGTGGTGATCGCGGGCATATTTCAGGCGGTTTTTTCAATCACCCGCGCGGGCATCCTGTCCGAATTCGTCCCGTCATCGGTGATCACGGGCATGCTGGCGGCGATCGGTTTGATCCTGATCCTGAAGCAGGTGCCGCACGCCGTTGGCTATGATGCCGACTATGAAGGCAGCTTCGAATTCTTCGCCGCAGACGGCAGCAATACCTTGTCGGTCTTTTGGCGCAGCGTGACTGAAATCATCACCCCCGGCGCGCTCATCATCGGGCTGGTGAGCCTCGTTTTCCTGTTTTGGTGGGACAAGGCAAAACCTAAGGACGGCCCGCTGCGGTTCGTGCCAGGGCCACTCATTGTCGTGGTCATCGGTGTTGTCGGTAACATGTTGTTGGGGGTGTTGCGGCCCGAATGGCAGCTCGGCGCCAAACATCTGGTGCAAGTCCCCGTCGCCAAGAGTCTCGCTGAATTTGGCGGTCTGTTGACCTTCCCGGATTTCAGCGCCGTCGGCAATGCCGCGCTCTGGACCACGGCAGTGACGCTGGCGATCGTCGCGAGCCTCGAATCGATGCTGAGTGTGAAAGCCGTCGACGAACTCGATCCGCAGCGCCGCACCACCGACAAAAATCGCGAGCTGCTTGCCCAAGGTACGGGCAACATCGTGTCTGGGTTGCTGGGCGGCCTGCCTGTCACTTCGGTGATCGTACGATCTTCTGCGAACGTCGATTCGGGCGCGGAAAGCAAGCTGTCGACGATCCTGCATGGCTTCTGGCTGCTCCTATCGGTGGCGCTGATCCCGGCCGTGCTCAACCTCATTCCGCTGTCCGCGCTTGCTGCGGTGCTGATCGCGACCGGGTACAAGCTGACCAAACCAAAGCTGTTCATCGAGCGCTGGAAACAGGGTTGGAGCCAGTTCGTGCCCTTCGTCGTCACCGTGGTCGCGATCCTGTTCACCGATCTGCTCGAAGGCATCGTCATCGGCCTCGCGGTGGGGTTTGCGTTCGTGATCGCGCGCAATTTTCGCACAGCAATCACCTTTGCGTGCGAGGGTAACGACTGTCTCGTGCGGGCCCGGCGCAACCTCTACTTCATGCACAAATATGAGCTGCAACAAGCGCTGGAGCGCGTGCCGGACAATGCTGATCTGCTGATCGATTTGTCGTCGACCAATTATGTCGACCTCGACAACGTCGACATCATCAATGCCTTCATCAAGGGCGCTGTTTTTCGAAACATCAACGTCGTGGTGCGGGGCGACATTGCCGATCGAACCGCGCCGCTGATCAAGGCCCCCGCCTATGAGGTGCGTTTCGTATGAAGAAGTACAAGCAGCTCTTGCTCGCCAACAAGGCATGGGCCAACGAACTGACCGACGAGAACCCGAAGTTCTTCGAGCGTCAAATCGCTGGTCAGCGCCCCGATTTCCTGTGGATCGGTTGTTCGGACAGCCGCGTGTCGCCTGAACAAATGACGATGACGCCGCCCGGCGGCATGTTCATTCACCGCAATGTTGCCAATCTGGTCAATGACGACGATCTCAACCTGATGTCGGTGCTGCAATATGCCGTGGCGGTGCTGCACGTGCGCCACGTCATCGTTTGCGGCCACTATGGTTGCGGCGGCATCACCGCAGCACTCGACGGCGGAACCACCGGGCCTGTTGACCGCTGGCTGGACAATGCGCGGGGCGTGCTGGCTGCGCACAGCGACGAAGTGCTGCGACAGAGCTCACCAGAGGAGCGAGTCAATCGTCTGGTGGAAGTGAATGTCCGCGATCAGCTGGTCCGGCTCGCGCGCACCGACACGGTCCAGGCGGCCTGGGCGTCGGGGCAAGAGCTGTTCTTGCACGGCTGGGTCTATGATATTCGCGACGGCCATATCAAGCCGCTGATGGAGGTCGAGCATGATACCCCGCTCGATGACGTGCCCCAGCCCGACCGCGTATTGATGCGGACCGAGCCGGCACAGGAAATGCCAGAGGATCTGTAAGCCGGGTTCTGTCCACCCCTTGCGGGGATAGGCGACCATTCCTCTAGGCCGATCCTTGCGGAACGGCTCAAGCAACCAACCCGGGCGACGGGCCGAAACGCGCCCTGAGCGCCGAAGCGCTCGCGCCACCCCTATTCGGTCTTGCTCCCGGTGGGGTTTGCCATGCCGCGCCTGTTACCAGCCGCGCGGTGCGCTCTTACCGCACCCTTTCACCCTTACCCGCGGCTTGCGCCGGGGCGGTCTGCTCTCTGTGGCACTTTCCCTGGGGTCACCCCCGCCGGGCATTATCCGGCACCGTTGTCTCGTGGAGCCCGGACTTTCCTCGCGTGCAAAAGCACCCGCGGCCGCCCGATCCTCTGGCCCGCCTGCCTTAGTCGTCCCCTTGCGGCTTTGGCAACAGCAGCGCGAGCAGGATCATCCGGCATTCGGCGTCGATCTCGCCGTCGATCAGTTCCGGGCGGAAGCGCCGCTGAAACGCCATGATCGCGGCCATCGGCTCAGTGACATCGTAACCGAAGCGTTCGAGCGCAAGCAGAAAGCCGCCTTCGCTCCACATCGGGTCCATCAAATTCCTGGTCGGGCGCGGCAGCGCGAGCCGCAGCCGGGCGAGCGAATGCCACGGGAACAACTCGCCTGGATCACGCTTGCGCGCCGGGGCGACATCCGAATGGCCGACGATATTGCCGCGGGTGATCGCGTAACGCTCCTTGATCGACGCCACCAGCGCGATCACTGACGCAATCTGTTCGTCGGGAAAGGGACGATAGCCGAATTCATGGCCCGGATTGACGATCTCGATGCCGATCGAGACGTCGTTGACCAGGTCCCAGCCGCGCCAGTGCGATTTGCCCGCGTGCCACGCGCGCTTGTGCTCATCGACCAGCCGCAGCGTCACACCGTCCTCGGCAACGACATAATGCGCCGACACTTTGGCCTCGGGGTCGCGCAGCCGCGCGATGGCGGAGGGAGCGTCCTGCATCCCGGTATAATGCAGCACGATCATCGATATCGGTTGGAGACGGTCGTCGAAATTGGGCGATGGTGCCGCGATAATGTCGAGCCCGGGGATAAGGATGGTCATGCCACCGCGTCGGCCTTTGCCGCCCAGATTGTTTCGATTGCCCCCGCGTGCATCGCCATCGTTTCCCCGACGGGCAATAGTGCCGATGCTGAGGTGCCCAAATTAAAGACGCGGGTAAAGACCGAAATATTTCACTCGGTGCGCGGGATGGCGTTAGCCGGCTGCGCGGACGCGCTTTGAAGCGGTCGGGGCAGGTTCGTAAAACCCCTTGGCGCGCATCGATGGAACGAAGAGGTCGCTCTGGCCGATGACGGTCTCGCCCGCGCCAAGCACCAGCAGCCCGTCCGGCCGGATCGCACGCACGAGCTGCTCGAACACCTGCTGGCGCACCGTTGGCGACAGATAGAGCAGAATGTTGCGGCACAGGATCAGATCGAACGGGCCAGGCGGCGGCGATTCACCGACCAGATTGTGCCGCCGATAGGTGACGCGCCGCACGAGGTCGGGCTTGGCGACCCATTCGGCACCCACCGCATCGAACCAGGTGATCATCCGGCGCACGGGCAGGCCGCGCTGGATTTCGAATTGCGAATAACGCCCCGCGCGCGCGCGCAGAATTGCGGCCTCGGAAACATCGGTTGCGAGAATTTCGGGCTCAAGGCCCCCGTGATTCAGCGTGCGCTCGGCGAAAAGCATCGCCAGCGACAGGGGCTCCTGCCCCACCGAGCACGCTGCCGACCAAATGCGCGGACGGCGTCCGGGAGCCGCAGCGCCAATCGCATCGACCGCGGCGGCGACCGCTTCGAGCACACCGGCATCGCGGAAGAAGGACGTTTCCTGATTGAGCAACGCATCAATCACGGCATCGCTGATCGATCCGGTTTGGTCCTTCAGCAAATCCGCCACCAAATCATCAAGTGTTTCCAGACCCCGCGCGCGCAGCACTGGCTTGAGCGCGGTTTCGATCCGCCAGGTCCGGTTGGCGGCAATGCGCTGGCCGGTACGCGCTTCGAGCAGTCCGGCGAGCACCGCCATCGCGGCGGTCTGTTTAGGTTGCAGGCGATCGGCGCCGATCATGAAGGCCGCCGCTGAAGCGCGATCATCCGCCCGATCTCATAGGGTGGCAGCACCGCATCGACCACGCCGGCGCTGATCACCGCGCCGGGCATGCCCCACACGACCGAGCTTGCCTTGTCCTGCGCGACGAGTGCCGCCCCGCATAGCGCCAGCCGGTGGGCACCGACCGCGCCATCGCGGCCCATGCCGCTCAAAATCACCCCAAGCGCGCGCGCGCCATAGGTCGTCGCGACGCTTTCGAACATCGGATCGACCGAGGGCATACACCCCGTGGCGACCTTTGCCGTCGACAAGCGGATCGTCACCTGATCGGCGACCCGCGCGCAGCAGAGATGCGCTTCTCCCGGCGCGACGATGATCCGCCCCGGCTGCACCTTCATATGCTCGACCGCAACGTCGCACGGCCGCCCCGCGAGCACCGCGATCTGGGCAGCAAAATAGGGCATGAATGTCGGCGGCAGATGCTGGGTGATCAGGATCGGTAGTTGGAAGCTCGCCGGAATGGCGCGCAGCAGCTGGCTGAGCGCGTGGATTCCGCCGGTCGACGCACCAATTGCCACCACGTCGAAATCATTGGCGACGCCGGGCGGGGCGACCGGCTTGGCAGCGGGAGCGCCGAAGCGATCGTCGCCATCGATCAGCCGGATGAGCTTTTCTTCGAGCAGATCGCCGAACTTGCCCACCAGATTGCCGATGCTCGGTTTTACCAAAGTGTCGGCAGCACCGAGCGTCAGTGCCTGGATTGTGGCGGCCGCTCCCTCGGCACAGGATGAGGAAACGATGATGACGCGGGCGCCCTGCCCCGCCAGCAGCAGATCAGGCAGCGCGGTCAGCCCGTCGATGCCTGGCATTTCGATATCGAGCAATATGATGTCGACGCGATTGGCATGCAAAAAAGCCAGCGCGGCCTGCGCATCGGATACGGCACCTGCGACGGCAAAGGCGCGATTGGCCTCGATCATCTTGCCGATCACGGCGCGCGCGACCACCGAATCATCGACAATCAGGATGCGCGCCGGCGGACGCGGCAGCTGGGCGACGCTATGGGGTTGGGGCTTGGGGGCCATGATGCGGCTCCTGCTGCGCGCGATCAGGCCATGCCGACGATTTGGAGTTTGCTCGCAAGAGTCTCGCGGTCGAACGGCTTCATGACATATTCGTCCGCGCCAGCTTCGATCGCTGCGCGGATATAGGCCATGCCGTTTTCGGTGGTGCAGAACACAACCTTGGGGCGCTGGCTCACCTTGCTGTCCCGCAGCGCGCGCAGGAAATCCATCCCGCTCATCACCGGCATGTTCCAGTCGAGCAGGATGACGTCGGGTGCCGACGCAAGGCAGGAGTCGAGCGCTTCCTGGCCATCGCCAGCCTCAGTCACGCGAAAATCGAGCGTCTCCAGGATATGCCGCGCAACCTTGCGGATAACCTTCGAATCGTCGACCACAAGGCAGGTTTTCATGAAATTTGACCCCGTTGAAATCCAAGGCAACCGTGCCGTAAAAGCATGAGTATTGCGTTAATCTTGCCAATTACTCCGGGAGGACAGTGCCCGGAATGAGCAGGCGCAAGTCAATTGCCAGCACTGCATCGCCATCACGCTCGACCACCCCGCAGGCGACTCGTGCCCAGCCGCCGTCGAGTGCCATGCCGGCTGCGAATGGCAAGGTCGCGAAAGGTGCGACATCCTCCAGCGAGTCGACCAGAACGGCGTAATGATGCCCATCGACCAGCGTGATCACCGCGCGCGCGGTGGGCTGACCCGATGGCGGCAAGCCGAGTGCGGCGCAGGTGTCGATCACCGTAACCACGCGGCTCCGCAACGCGGCGAGGCCGCGCACTTCCTGTCCGGCCCGCGGCACAGGAATGATCTCGCCGATGTCGACCACCGAATCGACCTGGTTCGAATCAATTGCGACGGTGCGTCCGGCAATCCGGGCGATGAGGAACAGATCGGCCATCACCCCACCCTTTTCGTGCAACGCGCGTCGAGCGCTTCGAGCACGGCAGCCCGATCGTAGCGATAAATGCTGTCGTTCCCGCCCGCGACATCACGCCGCAACTTGAGGAGCGGTGCCTGTGGGAGCTGCGTCGGCGCTTCATCGGCCATGGCCAGGACCACGGCGGGCCGTTCATCCTTCGCCAGTGCCGTGACGACGCGATAGCCCGAGGCTTCGAGGACCGGGCGCAGGAAGATATTCATCCAACCAAGCTCTGCCCCCGCGAGCAGGCACAGCGGCGGTTCGGCGGTCGAAGTCGCGGCATCACCACAGGCACCGAACAGCCAGTGGATGTCGAGCACCTCGACCTGCTCGCCGTCGATCGACGTCACTCCGGCGATAAGTCCCGGCGCGCGGGCGGCCAAAATGCCGTGATCGAGCGTTACGATGTCGAGCGCCTCGGCGATCACATAGCCGATTTCGCTGCGCCCATCGGCCATACGGAGGATGCTGACTTCCTCGTGGTCGAAGATCGATTTTATCGCATCGGGCGCGAGCGAGGTTGCCAGCGGTACGATCGCATCACCGACCGACAGCCGCAACTTGCCTGCCGAGAAGCGTATGTCAGTCGTGCGCGCTGGTTCGACGCGGTCGATCACCGCCAGCCGCGCCACGCGGCGCACGCCATCAAGATCGATGAACAGCAACGCGGTATCGGCGGGTGGCGCGAGTGCCGCGTCCTCGATCGTATCATCGACCACCGCCGCACGCCCGAACCTTAGGCCGGCCGCTGTGGCGATGCCCGCGCAATCGAGGAGCAGCATCGGACGACCGCTGTCGGGAAGCGTCTGACCGGCATAGAGCCCGGTTGACATCACCGCCGGCGGTGCAGGCTTGATGACCAATTCTTCGGTGTCGAGCACTTCCTCAACCGCCAGCGCATAACTGCCGCCGGCGACGCTGACGATCGCCAGCAGTCGCGGCTCCGGTGCCACTTCGGCCATGCCCAGCGTGGCGCACAAATACACCAACGGCAGACGTCGATCGCGGACGTTGGCAATCGGCGTGTCACCGAGCATGTCAACGCGCACCGCATCGCCGCGCACTGTCACGATTTCCTCGATCGACTGACGCGAGATGGCAAAGCGTTGGCCATGCGCGCCGACCACGATCGTCGATATGATCGACAGCGTTAGCGGCACATGAATCGCGATCACCAGTCCCTTGCCGGGGCTATTGCTCAGGTCGATTCGGCCGCCGATCTGTTCGATGTTCGCGCGGACCACATCCATGCCGACGCCGCGCCCGGAAATCGCGGTGACTTCGTTCTTGGTCGTGACGCCAGGTTCGAAGATCAGGTCGAGCTTGGCGCAATCGGAAAGCGCGCGCAGCTGCGCCTCGCTGCGGTCGCCGCTCGACGCGAGCTTGCGGATCAGCCGCTCGACGTCAATGCCCCGGCCGTCGTCGGCGATCTCGATGATGATCTGGTTGCCCGATTGGCGGGCCGACACCAGCAGCCGTCCGGCTTCACGCTTGCCAGCAGCAACGCGCTCGGCGGCGGATTCAATGCCGTGATCGACGGCGTTGCGGATGATATGGACGAGCGGGTCGCGCATCATCTCGATCATCTCGCGATCAAGCTCGACATCGGCGCCTTCGATCGTCAGCGACACGGTCTTGCCCAGCTCGGCGGCGGTATCGCGGACCATGCGTGGTAGCGCGGAAAACAGCGCGTCGATCTTCTGCATGCGGGTCCGGGTGACCGTGTCGCGCATCTCGGCCACGGTGAGCGACAGCCGTTCGAGCGCCGATTCGATCGAGGGATCAATCGCTTCGTCGCGCAGTCGCCGTGCCAGCTCGTTGCGGGCGAGCACCATGTCGGACATGCCGCTCATCATTCGGTCGAGCAGATCGACGTTGAGCCGGACCGATCGAGTCGTCCCGCGCGACGCCTGATTGGCGGGCGTCGTCGATCCTTCTACCACCGCAACCGCTGAGCGCTCGGCCCCCTCGGCCAGCGCGGCGATCAGCAGGTCCTCCCCCGTATCGTCGAGCGCGGTGCCGACATCGATAGCTTCGATAATCTCGCCGATACGGTCGACCACCGCCAGCACGGCATTCACCAGCGCAGTATCGGGCGTCCGGTCGCCGCTACGCACAGCGGCAAGCACGTCTTCGGCGGCATGGCTCAACCGGCTGAGGCGCGGCAGATCGAGGAAGCCGCAGCTGCCCTTCACCGTGTGGACGAAACGAAAGATCGCGTCGAGCCGCTGGCGATCCGAAGGATCGGCTTCCCACATCACAATCTCGCCCGAGAGCGCTTCGAGCGTCTCGCGGGTTTCGGCGATGAATTCCTGAAGCAAATCGTCCATGGGCCCCCGGCCAACAATGCGGCGGGTCCACTAATGACGATCAGCGGTTAATTAGGAGTTTACCGGAGCCGGAAAGCGACCCCGAACAGCAGCACTTCGGCATCGGGTGGTGAGACCTGCAGCGTGCCGCCGTTTTCGCCAACCAACGCGTGCACCAGATAGGCGGCGGCTGCGCGCGGTGTGATCACTGCATCGGCGCTTTTGCCTTCGAGCGCCTGGCGCAGCTCGGAGTCGAGCACGATGCGCGGGCCGTCGCCGCGCACCACAATCTCAACCGTATCGCCGCGCGTCTCAGCGCCGATATCGAGCTGCCCGCCGCGCACGAGCGCGTCGCCCGCGATCAGCGATAGATTGAGCAGCACCTTGATCGCGGGCTTGGGGAGCACCGCGTCTTCGACCAGCCAGCCGAGCTTGACGCGGTGGTTGTCGCCGAACAGCCCCTCGATCGCCGCCCGCGCCTCACGCGAGTCGACCGTCTCGCCAAAGCCACCCGCCGCGCCGAACGCGAGCCGGAAGAATTTCAGCTTGTTGGCCGACGCCTTCGCGCTTTCGCTCAACAATTCGAGGCACCGCGCGCGCATCTCAGGGTCGGTCTCATCGGCGAGCAGCTCGAGCCCGTTGTTGAGCGCGCCCACCGGGCTCAGCAAATCGTGGCAGAGGCGCGAGCACAACAGGCTGGCAAAATCGACCGGACTAATCGTCAATCATCATCTCCATCGTCATGTCTTTACCGACGTCTGACGCCGCCTACCCGTTCGGGTGCCTGCTTGCCAACCACCAAGTCAAACTCCAGCCGATCGAACCGCCCGTGGATCGCCCCTGAGCGCACCGCCCGAAACAGCAAAGCTTCGCGCTGCGCCGCGATCAGCCATAATTTGCCGTCTGGCGCGGCGCAGGCGGCGTCGGTTTCTGACGGCATGGCGTCACCGCTCGGGTGGGTGTGATAATAGCCGAGCAACTCGAGCCCCCCTCGCCTGCGCGCGGCGCGGTGCGCAGCGATTAGTGCGGCAGGGTCGATCTCGAACGTCGTGGCGGGCGCGGCAGCGATATTGGCGGCGGAGTCGGCGCGCAGCACCCTGTGCCCGCGCCCGCGTAACAGGCCGCATTGCTCGTCCGTACCGACGGTGACCAAGCGCATCAGGTAAGCGACCAGTGCGCTTGATATCTTGGGAACCGTTTCCATATCGGTGACACAATGGACCGTGGGGGCGAAATCATTCAAGTGCAGATCGGCGGCGGTGCAGCAGGCCTGCGGCTCGATCGTGCACTGGCGGAGATGGTACCGCAGCTCTCACGCGAACGCGTCAAGGCGCTCATCGCCAGCGGCCAGGTCGCCGATGCGCAGGGCAAGCCGTCGATAGACCCCGCGCGCAAGGCGCTCGACGGTCAGGCATTCAGCGTGGCGCTGCCCGCACCCACCCCGCTCGGCAATGAAGCACAAGCGATCGAGCTCAGCGTCGCCTATGAAGACGCGCATTTGATCGTCATCGACAAGCCCGCCGGGCTCGTCGTGCATCCTGCCGCCGGGCATTTCGACGGCACGCTGGTGAACGCGCTGCTCCACCACTGCGCGGGACAGCTCTCAGGGATCGGCGGTGTTGCCCGGCCGGGCATTGTCCACCGCATCGACAAGGATACGTCGGGGCTGCTCGTCGCGGCGAAATCCGATGTCGCGCACGAAGGCCTCGCGCGCCAGTTCGCCGCGCACAGCATCGACCGGCGCTACAAGGCGATCGTCGTTGGCCGTCCCAATCCGCCCGAGGGCAAGGTCGACGCACCGATTGGTCGCTCCCCCGCCAATCGCAAGAAGATGGCGATCGTCCCGGGCGGCAAGCGCGCGGTTACCCATTACCAGCTCATCCGGCCGCTCCGCGAGGCCGCACTGGTCGAGTGTCGACTCGAAACCGGCCGCACGCATCAGGTGCGCCTCCATATGGCGTCAATCGGCCATGCGCTGCTTGGCGACGGGGTTTATTCGAAGCCGATACGCGCGCATCGTGCGCGACTGGAAACGCTCAATTTCCGGCGGCAAGCCTTGCACGCTGCCCGTTTGGGGTTCATTCATCCGGTAACAAGTATCGCTTTGTCGTTCGAAAGCGAAATGCCTGCGGATATGCAGGAACTTTTAGGTACACTCAGTGACTAAGCCGACGAGTATCCAGCACGGCCATCTGTCGTGCCCACAGCCTCGTCCGAGACGAAAGGGATTCTGATCATGGCAGGCGGCAGCAACGTCCCGGCAACGATTCCGGCACTTGGCGGAGAGGCAAGCCTCAACCGCTATCTGTCGGAGATCAAGAAATTCCCGATCCTGTCGGCCGAGCAGGAATATATGCTGGCCAAGCGCTTCGAGGAGCATGGCGATACTGAGGCCGCAGCCCAGCTCGTCACCTCGCACCTGCGCTTGGTTGCAAAGATCGCGATGGGCTATCGCGGCTATGGCCTGCCGGTCAGCGAGCTGATTTCGGAAGGCAATATCGGCCTGATGCAGGGCGTGAAGAAGTTCGAGGCCGACCGCGGCTTCCGCCTCGCCACCTATGCGATGTGGTGGATTCGCGCGTCGATCCAGGAATTCATCCTGCGCAGCTGGTCGCTCGTCAAAATGGGCACGACGGCGGCGCAGAAGAAGCTGTTTTTCAACCTGCGCCGGATGAAGGCCAAGCTCGACGCGTTCGAGGATGGCGATCTGCGGCCCGAGGATCTCGCGAAGATCGCCAAGGATTTGGGCGTCACCGAGGCCGAAGTTACCAGCATGAACCGGCGCATGGCGCTCGGTGGCGACACCAGCCTCAACGTGCCGATGCGCGAGGATGGCGAGGGCCAGTGGCAGGATTGGCTCGCAGACGACTCACCGCTGCAGGACGCGGTTGTAGCAGAAGCGCAGGAAGCCGATGTCCGTCACACGATGCTCGTGTCGGCGATGGAAAGCCTCAACGAGCGCGAGAAGCACATCCTGACCGAGCGCCGCCTGACCGACGACCCGAAGACGCTCGAAGAGCTGAGCCAGGTGTACGGCGTCAGCCGCGAACGCGTGCGCCAGATCGAAGTGCGGGCGTTCGAAAAGCTGCAAAAGGCAATGATGCGACTGGCCGGCGACGGCCGGTTGTTGGCGGCCTGAGCGAACCGCGATGGGCCGGTGGGTGGCTTTGCCAAAGGGCATCGCGCTGATTGCCTTTTTCCTGCCTTGGGTGACGGTCTCCTGTTCGTCGCGCAAAATGGTCGAGGTGACTGGCTGGCAACTGGCGATCGGCAAGGCGACGGTCACCAATCCGTTCAACGGCGCGGTTATTGAGCAGGCGGGCGATGCCAATGGCGCCCTTGGGCTGGCGATGGTCATTATTGTTGTCGGGCTTATACTCTGTCTGCGCGGTGGACGCGCCGCAATGGGTGGAGCCCTGGCGACCTCACTGGTGGCGCTCGGTCTGATTTGGTTCGGTACGCGCAAGATCAATGACGCCGAAGTCGCTCGCGAGGCAGCCCAGCGCGCAAACGGCAATCCTGACGCCTATGCGGCCGCGCTCATTCACGTTGAATGGCAAATGGGCTATTGGGTGGCGATCGGCGCGCTGGTTGCTGCGGCCGTGGGGGCCGGCTTGGCATTTGGTGGCCGGTCCGTTCGCATCGGTATCGCGCCGTCTGCACCGCCTGGTTGAGCAGGCTGAACCAGCGGGGGCTTGCAAGTCGCCCCCGCTTTGTGCGAGCCGATCCCTCATGATCGGTCGCATCCTTCGCTGGAGCCTTCGCTTGTTCCTCGGCTTTGTGGTGATTTCGGTCCTCTGGGTCGGGCTCTACCGCTTTGTCGCCCCGCCGATCACCTTCACGATGATTGGTGATGCGCTTGGCGGGCACAGCATCGACAAGCGCTGGCGGCCTTTGTCGCAGATCGACCCCAATATGGCGCGCGCGGTGATTGCGGGCGAGGATGCCCGCTTTTGCCAGCATAGCGGTTTCGACTATGAAGCGATCGTCAAGGCCTATGCCCGCACGCAGCGCGATGGGCGGGTGCGCGGTGGATCGACGATCAGCCAGCAGACTGCGAAAAACGCCTTTCTGTTCCAGGGCGGCGGCTTTGTGCGCAAGGGCTTCGAAGCCTGGTTCACCTTCCTGATCGAGACTTTGTGGGGCAAGCGCCGGATCATGGAAGTCTATCTCAACATCGCCGAAACGGGCATCGGCACCTATGGCGTCGATGCGGCCGCTGAGCGCTATTTCGGCCATGATGCGTCGCATCTGAGTCCTGCCGAAGCGGGTCGTATAGCCGCTGTGCTCCCGCTGCCCAAAAAGCGCGCGGCTGTCGCGCCGCGCGGGTTCACGCGGCGCCACGGCAACGCGATCACACGCCGCGCAAGTGTCGTGCGCAACGACGGCCTCGACGCCTGCCTGCGCTAGGAAACCTGCCGTGGCAAAGCCACGGCGTCGGTCAGGCGATGCCCGCCGGCCGTGCTTGCGCGAGTCAGCCGAGCGTGGTCGGCCGCCGCGCCGCGCTCAGAACGGCAGCTTGAAGCCCGGAGGCAGCGGCAGGCCGCTGGTCATCTTTGACATTTCGGCACTCGATGCCGCATCGGCTTTCGCGCGCGCGTCGTTGATGGCCGCCGCAATCAGATCCTCGACAATCTGCTTTTCGTCGGGCGCGAGCAGCGAGGGATCGATGTCGACCGCGATGATCCGCCCCTTGGCGGAGGCGCGGACCTTGACCAGCCCGCCACCGGCTACGCCCTCGACTTCGATCGTATCGAGATTGGCTTGCGCCTTGGCCAGCTCGGCCTGGACGTTTTGCGCCATTGCCAGCATATCTTCGATGCCCTTCATGCTTCACTCCGTTTGTTGAGGTCCCACCCGGTGATTTCCGCGTCGGGGAATGCCTGGAGCGCCGCCGCGACGACAGGCGCGCGCTTGACCCCGTCGAGCTCGGCTGCGCGCGCAGCCGCTTCGGCTTCGCGCACCGTCGGCGCACCCGGCACGTCTTCCAGCGCAACCCGCCACACCGTGCCGGTCAGTTCACGCAGGGCATCGCCCAGATCGCGGACGAGTTCGGAAGGCACGGGCTTGGCTGAGCTCAGCACAATGTTGCCCGGTTCGAAGCGCACGAGCCGCGCCGTGAAGCGCAGCTTTTCGGCCAGCCCAACGCGTTGCGCGCGGTCGATCAGCGCGAGCACCGCATCAAAGCTGTCGAGTGTTGCTGGAGCAGCTTGCGTCGCGGCGGGCGCGGCCGATGCTGGTGTGGGCGCGGGTGGCGCAGCATTCGCGGTGTGGTCGCCGCTAGAAAGCTGCCGAACCAGCTGGCCCGGGTCGGGAAGGCGCGCGGCATAGATCACCCGCAGCAGCGCCATCTCGGTCGCCTCGATCGGCAGCGCCGCGCGCGCGACTTCGTCATGCCCCTTCAGCAGCAGTTGCCACAGCCGGTGGAGCGCCGCAAACGACAGCGTCGCTGCCCAATCGGCGATGGCTGCACGCTCCTCGGCCGATTGCGCGGCGTCGGCGGGGGTGCCGAGCTTGGCGAGCGTCACACCGTGCGTCGCCTCAAGCAGCGCGCGCAGCACCGCGAGCGGATCGACGCCCAGATCATATTGCCGCCGGAGTGCCGCGAGGGCCGCCCTTCCGTCGCCCGCCAGCAACAGTGCGAACAACGCCCGCGTCGCGCCACGATCGGACAGGCCGAGCATATCGCGCACGGTGTCCGCGCGCACGCCGCCACCTTCGATCCCGGCATGCGCGATCGCTTGGTCGAGGATCGACAAGCCGTCGCGCGCACTCCCCTCGGCGGCGCGGGCGATCAACGCCAGCGCTTCTGGCTCGGCCTCGACACCCTCGAGCCGACATACTTCAGTGAAATGCGCCGCGAGCTTGTCTGCGCCGATCCGCCGCAGGTCGAAACGCTGGCAGCGCGACAGCACCGTGACCGGCACTTTGTCGACTTCGGTGGTTGCGAGCAGGAATTTGACGTGCGCCGGCGGCTCTTCGAGCGTCTTGAGCAGCGCGTTGAACGCGGGCTTCGACATCATATGGACTTCGTCGATGATGTACATTTTGTACCGCGCCGACACCGCCGCATAGCGCACCGCCTCGGTCATTTCACGGACATTGTCGACGCCATTGTTCGATGCTGCGTCGATCTCGATCACATCGATGTGGCGCCCTTCGGCGATGGCGCGGCAAGGCTCGCACACCCCGCACGGATCGATCGTCGGGCCACCCTGCCCGTCTGGTCCCACGCAGTTGAGCGCCTTGGCGATTAGGCGCGCGGTCGATGTCTTGCCGACGCCGCGCACGCCGGTCAGCAGGAACGCATGCGCGAGCCGCCCGCGCTTGATGGCATTGCCCAGCGTCGTGACCATCGCGTCCTGCCCGATCAGCTGCGCGAAATTCTGCGGGCGGTATTTGCGCGCGAGGACGCGGTACGCCTCCGGCTTGGCGGGTTGCGGCGGCGCGCCGAGATCGAAGGAGGGGAGATCGAAGGAGTCGGACATTGCCGCCTATCTAGGCACGGATGCGGCGGATGTCGAAGGGGGTGTTGGTGGGCAGTGGAAGGGCGCCGCGGCCAAGCCGCGTCGTCGGACGGGGCTTCGCCCCGCCGGCCGCGCTGGCGCGGGTGCGCGGCGATGCGCCGCGTCTCGCGCGCTGCGCGGTGGGAGCCGGGACGACCCGCGGCTAAAATCGTTGTGGCTGCTTCCTTCCGGACCTGACCAGGTTGGCGACGGCTACGTCCGCCCGACTCCCGCGTGCCATATGGGGGAGTTGGACGTTACGATCAAGTTACGTGCGTGCGGTAGCCGTTGCTTAGCAGCGGGCTGTTATCGGCCCTGCATATTTCGCGTCTCGGCCGGGATGCGCACTGTCAGTCCGTCGAGCGTTTCGTCGAGCCAGATCTGGCACGCGAGCCGGCTGTTGCGCGTCGCGCCGACCGCGAGGTCGAGCATATCCTCTTCTTCGTCGCGCGCGGGCTTGAGGCGAGCGAAGTCATTCGCTTCGACGATGACATGGCAGGTCGAGCACGCCATCTGCCCCTCGCACGTGCCTTCAAGTGGCTGGCCATCGGCCTGCGCCACGTCCAGCAACCGGTCGCCGGGTTGCGCGGCGACCTCGCGCACCGTTCCGTCGGTGCCGATGAAGCGCACACAGATCATGCGAATGCCCTTTGCGCTTCGGCCGCAGCCTTGATCCGGTCGATCGCGCTCAACAATTCCTCCTCGGTGGTATAGCGGCCAAAGCCGATGCGGATGCTCGACCGCGCCTGCGCGTCGGTCAAGCCCAAGGCACGCAGAACATGGCTTGATCGCCCCGAGCCGCTGGCACAGGCGGAGCCCGCAGAAAAGGCGATATCGCGCAGATCGGACATCAGGCGCGCGACGTCGAGCCCCTCGCGGCGGATGTTGAGATTGCCGTGGTAGCGGTGGGTGGTTGAGCCGTTGATCGTCCAGCCGGCCCCCAAGCGTTCCACGGCAACGGCCCAGAGCTGCTCCACATGCGCCGCGTCGACCGCTTGTCGTTCCGCCATCAGGGCGGCCGCACGGCCAAAACCGGCGCAGAGCGCGGGCGACAGCGTCCCCGATCGTCCGCCCTCCTGATTGCCGCCATGCAGCAGCGGGACGAGTTCGACGCCGTTCCTAATCCAAAGCGCGCCGATGCCCTTCGGCCCATGAATCTTGTGCGCCGAAATCGCGATCAGATCGCATTGTTCGGGGATGGGGACACGGCCAAAGCCTTGTACGGCGTCGCACAGGAACAGCGCGCCTGCTTTGTGCGCACGCCTGGCGACATCCGCAACGGGCTGAATGACCCCGATTTCGTTGTTAACGAGCATGGCGGCGACGAGCCCGACACCCGGCCGGATCACGGCATCGGCGGCGGTCAAGTCGACCACCCCGCTGGCGTCTACTGACAGCAAGGTGCCGCCTCGCCCCGTCCGCGCTATCGCCTCGACGGTATCGAGCACAGCAGCATGTTCCGTCGCGACCGTGACGACTTCACCCGCAGTGCCCTTGATTGCCCAGTTGAGCGCCTCAGTCGCACCGGAGGTGAATACCACGCGCCCGCTGGGCGGTAACAGCGCGGCGACTTGATCACGCGCGACTTCGACCGCTGCCTTGGCCGCTCTGCCCGACGCATGCGACGAATGTGGATTGGCGTGGCTGTCACGCAGCCACGGCAGCTTGGCGTCGAGCGCTTCGGGCGCGAGCGGCGTCGTCGCCTGATAATCGAGATAGATCATGCCGCCCGCCGCGCCGCGTCTTGCGCGACTTCGAGCCAGGCTTCACGGAAGGCGTCGATCTCGGCGGGCGTGGTGTTCCAGCCGAAGCTGACGCGGATCGTGCGCGAGGCGGTGTCTTCGTCCACCCCGAATGCTTCAAGCGCGCGGCTGCGCTTGAGCGTGCCCGAGGAGCAGGCACTGCCCGCCGATACGGCAAAGCCCATTGCATCGAACCGGATCAACTGCGCGGCGGCGGAAAGATGCGGCATCGCGTACGCAGCGATGAACACACTTGTATTCGCGCCGCCGTTGATCAGCGCGCCACCACTATCCAGCACCGCGTCGGGTAGGGTGTAAATTGCGTCGCTTGTCGCATCGTCGAAACCATATGGGCCGCTCTGGTCGATCGCTTCGACAGCCGCCGCAAAGCCGAGCGCGCCCGGTAAATTCTCAGTTCCCTGACGATAGCCGAATTCGTGTCCGCCAGTGGGTTCCACTGTCGAAAGGTCGCGGACCAGCAGCGCCCCGACTCCCGGCGGACCGCCCAGCTTGTGCGCGGATACGACGACCAGGTCGGCATCGGGCAACGTGAACTTGCCCGCCGACTGGGCGCAATCGCTTAGCAACAAGCCGCCTTCCTCGCGCACCTGAGAGGCAAATTGATTGATGGACTGAATAGTACCTGTTTCGGAATTGACCTGCTGGACGGCGACAATTGCGCGGCCGCCACGCTTCAGCATCTGCGCCAGCGCATGACCGTCGACCAGTCCCTCTTTGACCGGCACTACTTCCGCCCCCGGCGCCGCCCGAAAAACCGCATCATGCTCCACCGCGCTCACGATCCGCCGCGCCACCTTCGCGCGGTTAA
>CAYUYZ010000035.1:0-40962 GCA_964449575.1 uncultured Stakelama sp. | reverse complement strand
TCACCATCAGCGCGTTGAACGCCAGCATCCCGCCGATCCGCACCGACAGGTCGAGATCGCGATTCTCCAGAAACTCCAGATCGGCGATGAAGCCCGGCGGCGGATTATCGCCGCGCATGGCCTGAAACGCGCGCAGGCGCGTGCGGTAAGTCGAGCTACGCATCGCGCGGTGATATCGCGTGGCCGTGATAACCGCAAAGCGTCGTTCGATCGCGGCGCGCGCCTGTTCGATTGCCCCGCCCAAATTGCCTCGCTACCCTCGCGGCATGCCTGCCGCGCCCGCTCCCGCTGACTCCCTCGGCGCTCAAGCCCGCCACCACCTCGACACCCACGGCTACCTCGTCCTGCCGAATGCCATCCCCGCCGACTGGCTGGCCCCGTTGCGCGCCGCGTTCGACACCGGCGTCCTCCCCTTCGACCAATGGCCCGTCCCGCGCCAGTCGGAATGGCGGCACGCGCAGGTCGATCTCGATCCGCATGTCCAACGCGTCTGCCGCTTGCCCGCGCTGCTCGCCGCGGTGCACCACGTCCTGCGCACGCCCTTCTTCCTGTCGCAGGTCGAAGGGCGCGAGCCGCTTCAGGGCAATGCGCCGCAGCCGCTCCACCGCGATTCCGCCGGTTGTTCGGGGCAGTTGATGGCGGCGATGGTCTGGCTCGACGACTATGGGCCAGCCAATGGCGCGACGCAGGTGGTGCCGGGCTCGCACCGTATCGCCGAGCCCACCGCTTTGCCGCAAATCCTTAGCGGTGACGCGGGCGATATCCTGATCTTCGACCCTGACCTCCTCCACGGCGCGACCAGCAATGTCGGCGGCGCGCGGCGGCGCGCGCTGCTGCTTTCCTACGACGCCGCCGCGCTCTACCCCCAGCACCGTGCGACCGAAGCGATCCGTGGCGTGCGGATGGACACGACCGAGATGTTCGGGGCAGCGCGCCCGCCCGCCCCCTGACGCCAGCACAGCCGCGCCGCGCGACCCTTGGAGAAAGCACCATTTCGACGCGATTGGCTTGCGCGGTTCGGGCGATTCTCTAGGCTTTGCCCGATAAACCGGGGGTCTCCGATGCGCCTTGTCCTGTTCGTGCTGGCATTGATCGTGATGCCGATTGCCGTCTGCGCCGCGCCGCCCAAGGATTTCCGGGCCGAGATGATCGCCCGGCTGGCCAAGCTGATGCCGGGCGCGACGCTATCGGCCGATCCCGACGATCCGCTCGTCATCCTGATCAAGGGCGGGGATTGGGACGAAGGGGCCATCAACCTCCACCGGATCGAAGGCTATTGCCGCCAGGCGAGCGCGCGCGATTGCGAGACGACCAAGGCCGAATTTGTTGCCAACGTCAGCCACAAACCGGCCAAGGCAACCCCCGCGAGCCTGCGCCTGATCGTGCGCGACCGCGACTATAAGGACTATGTCGACGACGTCAGCAAAAAGAACCCGGAGAAGGGCGATTTCGCGACATACCGACAGATCGGCGAGGATCTGTTCGTCTTTCTCGCCGCCGATTCGAAAGAGGCGATCGCGCTGGTGGGCGACACGACGCTGAAGGAGCTGGGCCTCACTGCCGATCAGGCCTGGGCGCTGGCACAGACGCAAACCCGCGCCATACTGCCGCCGCTGCCCGACGCAAAGCAACTGGCCAAGGCTGCGACCGCGTATCAGGACCAGGAATATCTCGCCAGCCTGTTGGTCGATCTGCCGGCGTGGGAAGCGATTGCGGCCAAGGTTGGCCCCGACTTGTTCGTGACGGCGGTGTCGGATCAATTTGTGTTCGTCGGCACGATGCCCGATGGTCCGAAGCTCAGCGATTTCCGCAAAACCGTGGCTGAAGATTGCCGGGCGCAGCAGCGCTGCGTGTCGCCCAACATCTATCGCTTCCGGGGCGGACAATGGGTAATCGCCAAATAGCGTTGCCCTGGCGTAGAACGGCGCCATGCCGCACCTCGCCCATATTGCCCTGATCGTTCGCGACTATGACGAAGCGCTGGCCTTCTATGTCGGCCAGCTCGGCTTCACGCTGGTCGAGGACAGCGCCGTTCCCGAACAGGGCAAGCGCTGGGTCGTCGTGCGCCCGCCCGGTGCGGAGGCGGGTGCGACCTCAATCCTCCTCGCGCGCGCCGGCTCACCCGAACAGGTCGCCGCGATCGGTAACCAGGCGGGCGGGCGCGTGTTCCTGTTTCTCGCGACCGATGATTTCGCGCGCGATCATGCCGCGTTCACGGCCGCCGGGGTACGCTTCCTCGAACCGCCGCGTCACGAGCCCTATGGCATTGTCGCGGTGTTCGAGGATCTTTATGGCAACCGCTGGGACTTGATCGAGCGGCAGTGAGGCGTGGCCGCCGCGCCACAGGCAAATACTATAATTTCCGACACCCGGCGTCAGCGGCGACAAAACACTTTCCAACAGCCTGACAAGGCGGGCATTATCACTCGCAAGCGCAGGCTCGCGCGCCCGCGCGCGTGCGCGCAGGGCGTGACTTTTGGGACTTTTCGATCCGCGCGCGGCGCTTGTCGGTCGGACGGTCCGCCGATAGCATAGTGCATCCTCCGGGGGGCTCCGCACATGACGCTCGTCGAACGGCTCAAGGCGTTCCTGTTCCGCAAGCGGCGCTGGCGCTGGATCGCCGTTGGCGTCGCGCTGGTGGGGATCGGCCAAATTCTGGATGCACAGAATATTGAGGCAAGCACCGCTGCAAAGGGCGGCGTCGCCTTGACGGCGCGGATTCACAACCGCCTTGCGACGCTGCAACCGCAGGCCATCGCCGAGCTCTATCGCCGCGCCGGGCGTGATCGCCACGGCATCGGCTGGTGCGGGCCGACCGAAGCGCGCGAGCCGCTGTCGCTGCGCCCCGGACCGCATCTCACGCGCAACCCCAACGCGCCGCCGGTCGATCTCGCCACGGTGCTGGCAGAGGCCGCGCGGCGCCAGCCAGCACCAGCCGCGGGCGGCCTTGACGATCCGATCGGCAATGTGATGGCGCCGCTCGAACGCCAGGTCGGGTTGCCGCGCCCGCGCCTCACCCCCGACCCGCTGACCGAGCGTGAGGGGCTGGGCGCGCGGCAGGCCGATATCGCACCCCCGCCAAAGCGGGCGGCGCCCGACTGGAACTGCGAGCGCGGCTGGCTTGGAACGATCGATGCCGCCGCGCTCAACCTGCGCACGACGCCTGAAATCATCTGGGTCGTGTGGAAGGAAGGCGGCTGGTCGGCGACGATCCTGCTCGGGCTGACGCTTGCCGGGATGGCGGCGCTGATCATTTCGATGTGGAAAACAAAGGACATCGGCTGCGCAGCCTTCCCGGCAACGCTCGTCGTGCTCGCGCTGGGGCCGCTGCTTGCCGGCGGACTATTCTGGGTGATGCTCTGGGCGTTGCTCGCGCTGACAAAAATACTGGGGCATGTGCTGGCCGGGCTTGCGCTGGTGCTGGGGTGGCTTGCCGGGCTGTCGAAGATCGTGATGATGGGCTTCGAAATGCTGACCAAGAGCGACGAAGCCGAGCAGAATTATGAAGCGCTCAAAGCGAGTTTGGGGATGGAAAAGCCTCCTCCCGACTAAACGACGGGCGGCAGCGCCCAGTCGATCGGCGCCATCCCGCGCGCTTTGAGGAAGGCATTGGCCTGTGAAAAATGCCGACAACCGAGGAAGCCGTTATGCGCCGACAACGGGCTGGGGTGCGCTGCCTTCAGCACCAGATGATGCCCCCCCGCCGCGACATCGCGTACGAACGCGGCCTTTTTCTGCGCATAGCTGCCCCACAGCAGGAACACGACTGGCGCCTGTTTCGCCGCGACCAGCGCGATGACGGCGTCGGTGAAACGCTCCCACCCCTTGTCCTTGTGCGATGCGGCGCGCCCGCTTTCGACCGTCAGCACGCTGTTGAGCAGCAATACGCCCTGCCGCGCCCAGCTTTCGAGGAAACCGTGGCGCGGCGGGTCGATGCCGAGGTCAGCCTTCAGTTCTTTGTAGATATTGCCCAGGCTCGGCGGCGGACGCACCCCCGGCGGCACCGAAAAGCAAAGCCCGTGCGCTTGCCCCGGCCCATGATAAGGGTCCTGCCCGAGAATAACGACGCGCACCGCATCGAGCGGCGTCAGGTCAAGCGCGCGGAACCAGTTGCGCGCCGCCGGGAAGATCGCCTTGCCCGCGTCGCGCTCGGCGACAAGAAACGCGCGCAGTGCCGCCATGTACGGGCTGGCGAATTCGCTGCCGAGCGGGGTACGCCAGCTCGGATCGAGCTTAACAATCACTTCGTCACCCATTTGGTCCGCCCTTTTTGTGCGCACATGCTCGTGCCACCCGATGTGCGCGGCTTGACGCTTGCCTGTCCAGCGCGTCTGATGGTCGACGCGGTATAGGTTTCGAGGGGAATATCGGTGCGCCTATCCCATAGTGTCGCGACACTGCTGCTTTGCGCGCTGCTTGCGGGCTGTACTGGCCATATGCTGCCCGCCACCGACCGTTTCATTGTCCCGCCGCCGCCTCGGGATAGCAATATACCCGACCGCGCGATTGCGCAGCGGGTCGAGTTCTTCGTGGATGCCAATGGCAGCTTTTATCCCAGCGGCTGGTGCAGCTATCTCGCCAAACCGAAAGTCTGCGCAGCCATCCCGATCAAGCCCCCGAAGCGGCTCGCAGGGGACAGTCTGTACAACAATGCCGATGCGCGCTGGGCCCGCGACGGCGCGACCTTCCGCGCGCTCATCGACGCCGACCAGTCCCGACAGCTTGCGGCGCTTGCCGAATTCGTCCGCGGGAAGCACCGGGTCTTCATTCTGGTCCATGGCTTTAACAACCACGTTGATACGATCACGCCGCCGTTCCGCGCGATCGAGGATCGGCTCGATCTCCAACCAGAAGACACCGTCATTCGATTCTACTGGGACGGGCTCACCGCCAAGGGTCTCGGCGCGCTGAAAATCTGGTTTCCGGCCGCGGGCTATAGTCAGCTCGCCGGGTCGCGCGGCTTGCGCAAAGTTCTCGAACAGCTTGATGACAAAGAGGTCTATCTGATCTCGCACAGTCGCGGCGCGTCGGTGATCCTGTCGGCACTGGGCAATCCGGTTTATGCCCGCCAGTTTTGGGACAAAACCAAGTTGGTCGCGGGGGGTTGGAAACCGCCGGTCGATGATTTGCTCAATCCAGCCCCGCTGTCGGCGACGAAGAGCCGCTACCATCTGATGTTTTTGGCGCCAGCGGTCGGCCGGATCGATTTTTGCGACACAAGTGAACAGCCGCGCCTGAATGATCGTGTGGAAGACACACCCGAACTCAAGCGTGCCCGCGCAAAGACCGGCGGCGTCGATGATGCGGCGCGGGCCTGGGCGGGGTGTGTCGCGCTGCGATCCTTTGGCGCTCACCTCAAGGATATCCGCTACACGATCAACATCAGCGACCCGGCGCTACGCAAGGGCGTGGGGTTCCAATATCGGTTCAATCCGACAACATTGGGGGTAGAACCCGAAGTCGGCCGCGCACTCGCGCAGGAAGGCGGTTATCCGATGACGGCCTATTTCACCGATCCGCCGCGTGCCGAACACACGTTCCTCGAATATGTCCGCGACCCGAGTTTCTACCGCATGCTGTGCGATGCGGGCATCTTGCACCCGAGCTTGCGCACCCCGGCACGGCCGTGCGCGCCGCCGCCTGTCGATACGCCCTAGCGGGCGGGGCTTGGTCGCGCTGGGCTTTCGCTGGCGCGCCAAAACTGGCAGCAGGGGTGGGTGCTGCCCTCGCTCATGATCATCGACGATTTTCTGTCGGACCCGCATGCTGTGCGCCGCGCCGCGCTCGGCCTTGGCTATGATCCGGCGACCAAGGCGGGCAATTATCCCGGGCTGCTGTCGGACCGGCCACTCGCGATCAAGGGATTCGATGAAGCGGTGTCGGCGCGGATCGGGGTGCCGGTCGCGCCGATGGCAGGGACCAGTCACGGCCATTGCCGCCTGACGCTCGCTGGCGACAGGGGCGCGAGCGGGGTGCACATCGATCCGTGTTTCTATTCGGGCATCCTCTACCTAAGCCTGCCCGAACACGCGCGTGGCGGCACCGACTTCTTTCGCCACAAGCCGACCGGGCTCGAGCGCGTTCCGGCCGACGATCTGGCGCTGGCGCGCAGCGGCTTTGCCGATGTCAATGATCTGGTCGAGCGCGTGGTCAACGCCGATACGCTCAAGCCCGCGCGCTGGGAAAAGGTGATGACGGTGCCGATGCGCTTCAACCGGCTGATCTTGTTCAGCCCCTGGCTGTTCCACAATTCGGCGCCGGGCTTTGGCAAGTCGGGCGACGATGGGCGGCTGGTGATGCTGCTGTTTTTCGCGCGACGCTGAATTGGCGGGGCGGGCGTTGAGCGACTGATGCGTGCTTTTTCCAACCTGCTCGATGCGCTCATTTTCACGCGCTCGCGCAATGCGAAGCTCAAGCTGATCGCCGATTATCTGACGGCGACGCCCGATCCCGATCGCGGCTGGGCGATCGCCGCGCTGACCGGCACGCTCGATATTCCGGCGGTGAAGCCCGGCGTCATCCGCGCGCTGATCGAATCGCGAGTCGATCCGGTGCTGTTCCGGATGAGTCGTGACTATGTCGGCGACACGGCCGAGACGGTTGCCCTGCTCTGGCCCGCATCAGCGCTACCCGACGATCCGGCGCCGCTGTCGCTCGATCAGGTAGTGACGCGGTTGCTTGGCCTGTCACGGTCGGACGCGCCGGCGGCGCTCGCGGCCATGCTCGACCGGCTGACGGCGGAGGAGCGGTTCGCGCTGCTCAAAATGGCGACCGGCGCCTTGCGCATCGGCGTGTCGGCGCGGCTCGCGAAAACCGGCTTTGCGCAAGCGTTCGGCGTCGATGTCGAGGCAGTTGAGGAGCTTTGGCACGGCCTAACCCCGCCCTACACCGCGCTGTACGCCTGGGCCGAAGGGCGGGCCGAGGCACCCGATACCGCCAACCTGCCGCTGTTCCGCGCGTTCATGCTTGCCCAGCCGCTCGAGGATTTGCGGGTCGGACTCGGCGACTATGCCGCCGAGTGGAAATGGGACGGTATCCGCGTCCAGTTGGTGCGCGCGGGTGGTGAGACACGGCTCTATTCGCGCGCGGGTGATGACATTACCGCCAGCTTTCCTGAAGTCGCGGGCGCGTTCGTCGAGGACGGCGTGCTCGACGGCGAGTTGATGGTTCGCGGTGAGGCGCAGGGCATCGACCTGGGGCATGAGGGCGCAGCCAGCTTCAACGCGCTCCAGCAACGGCTCGGGCGCAAGATCGTGTCGGCGAAAATGCTCGCCGAAGCCCCAGCGTTCGTGCGGCTATACGACATATTGTTCGACGGGGCTGAGGATCTGCGCGGCCAGCCGTGGACAGCGCGGCGTCTGCGGCTCGAAGCCTTCGCCGCGCGCTTGCCGCCCTCGCATTTCGATGTGAGCGCGCTGATCGACGCGCTCGATTTCACCGCGCTTGAGGCCATGCGCGCGGGCGCGCGCGATGCCGCCATTGAAGGCGTGATGCTCAAGCGGCGCGATTCGCTTTACGTCACCGGGCGGCGTGCCGGGCTATGGTATAAATGGAAGCGCGATCCCTTCACCGCCGATTGCGTGATGATGTACGCCCAGCGTGGCAGCGGGCGGCGCTCGTCCTTCTACTCCGACTATACTTTCGGCTGCTGGACGGCGAGCGGCGAGCTGCTGCCGGTCGGCAAGGCCTATTCGGGGATCACCGATGAGGAGCTCAAATTCCTCGACAAGTTCGTGCGCGACCACACCAGCGCGCGCTTCGGCCCGGTGCGCGAGGTTGAAAAATCGCTCGTGCTCGAAATCGCGTTCGATTCGATCCATTTGTCGAAACGCCACAAATCGGGCGTGGCAATGCGCTTCCCCCGCATCGCGCGCATCCGCACCGACAAGCCCGCTGCTGAGGCGGACACGATCGACGCGCTCAAGCGGCTGGTAACGTGAGCGGCTTTTCGAGCACGACGAAGATCAGGTCGGCGACACGTGGTTGGCCGAAGCGCTCATCGCCATAGGGGAAAGGGCGCGTCTCGCCGGTCAGCGCATAGCCGCGCCGCTGGTAATAAGCGATCAGCTCGGTGCGCTGCCGGATCACCGTCATTTCAATGTGGGTTGCGCCAAAGCGCGCGCGTGCTTCTTCCTCAGCCGCGTCGATCAGCGCCTTGCCAAGCGCGCGGCCCTGCCAGTCGGGGGCGACCGACAACATGCCGAGATAGGCGCGACCCGCCGCCGCGCGCGCGATCTCGACGCAGCCGACCAGCGTATCGCCGCTGCGTGCCAACAGAATGATGTGGTCGGGGTCGGCAATCGCCTGCGCGAGGGCATCCTGGTCGGTGCGCTGGCCATCGAGCAGATCGGCTTCGTGCGTCCAGCCCCCGCGCGCCGAATCGCCACGATAGGCCGATTCGACCAGCGCATGCAGCGCCGGGACGTCCTTGGGAGTCGCCACGGAAAAGTCGATCGGCAAGGTCATCAGCTCAAATCACGGTCCTGGGCGTGCCACCAACGACAACGGCCCGGCCAGCAAGCTGACCGGACCGGTAATCGTCCCAACCACCCGAGCAGGCGTTTGGTTATTGAATGCCCGAAAGGTTCACGGCGGCATATTTGCCACGGCGATCGACTTCGAGTTCGAACTCGAGCCGGTCGCCTTCGTTGAGCGTCGGCATGCCGGCGCGTTCGACCGCGCTGATGTGCACAAACGCATCGGGCTGGCCGTCGTCGCGCTGGATAAAGCCAAAGCCCTTCATCGCGTTGAAGAACTTGACCGTGCCCGTCGCCTTTTCGCCGGTCAGCTGACGCTGTGGTCCGGCGCCACCCGACGGGGCTGCGTCGCGCGGCGCGCGTTCCTGCACCGCGATCGGTTCGCCGTCGATCTTGAGGTCGGTCGCCGAAATCCGGCCGCCGCGATCAACCAGCGTGAAGCCCAAAGGCTGGCCTTCGGCGAGACTGGTCAGGCCGGCCTGCTCAACCGCGCTAATGTGCACGAAGACATCCTCGCCGCCGTCATCGCGAACGACGAAGCCGAAACCCTTTTGCGCGTTGAAGAATTTGACGATGCCCGTGCCTTCGCCGACAACCTGGGGCGGCATGCCACGGCCTGCGCCGCCACCACCACCGCCGCCGCGGAAGCCACCGCCACCGCCGCCGCCGCCGCCGAATCGGTCACCACCGCCACCGAAGCGATCACCGCCGCCGCCGAATCGGTCGCCACCGCCGCCAAAGCGGTCACCACCGCCAAAACGATCGCCGCCACCGAAGCCGCTGTCGAAGCCGCCATCGCCAAAACCGTCGCGTTTATCCCTACCGCGCCCGCCGCGATCACCGCGGCGCCCTTTATCGAAACTCATGCCCTGTTCGTCTTCCCGGTCCGCCCGTAACACATGCAAGAACCCTGGCTTCGGACGACAAACGCAGGTCTTCGGACGCTCTTTCGCTTTGCGCCACGACACTTCATATCGCAAAAGCGCCGTTGCTGCGAATAAATTCGTCGCCTTGACCTTAGCGGATCATGCGCGGCCTGCGCGAGGGCTGAATCACCGTGTTTTGAGGTTTTTCGCACTTCGTTCAGCGACGTGGCACGCCGCGCTTGGCGCAAGCGCCTCCCGGTGCCGATCGCCCCTCCTGACCGACGACGGCAAGATGCCGCGACTCGGAGGAAAAGCCGCACGAGCCATTGAGCCCGAAGCCGCAAGCCGCTACGCGCCGCACATGACCGTTTATTTCCACGAAGAAGATCTGCCCGGCGACGTTTTTGCACCGGGTGCCGCGATTGCCGTCGACACCGAGACAATGGGGCTGATCACGCCGCGCGACCGGTTGTGCGTAGTGCAGCTATCGGACGGCAGCGGCGACGAACATCTCGTCCGCTTCGGGCCCGGCAGCGATTATGCCGCGCCGCACCTGCGCGCGGTGCTCGGTGATCGCACGCGGTTGAAGCTCTATCACTTCGCGCGCTTTGATCTGGCGGCGATCAGCCATTATCTCCACGTTACCGCAGCCCCGGTTTATTGCACCAAGATCGCCTCCAGGCTGATCCGCACCTACACTGATCGCCACGGGTTGAAGGAACTGGTGCGCGAATTGCTCGGCCAGGAATTGTCGAAGGTTCAGCAATCGTCGGACTGGGGCGGCCCCGATCTGTCCGATGCGCAGAAGGATTATGCGGCGTCGGACGTGCGCTATCTGCATGCGCTGAAGGCGGAACTCGACCGGCGGCTGATCCGCGAAGGGCGGATGGCGCTCGCGCAGGCATGTTTCGATTTCCTGCCGGCGCGCGCCGAGCTCGATCTGGCGGGCTGGCCCGAGGTCGATATCTTCGCCCATGTCTGACGTCGCTGTCCGCGTCCGCTCGGAACGGCGGCGCTGGGCAGCGCCGGGCAGCAGCCATGACCGCGTCGTCGCGGTGTCGCGCTTCTCGCTGCCGGTGCTGATCGGCGTGCTGGGCGCGTTCATGGTGTTCATGCCGCTGCAAGGCGGCGGCGATGTGAGTTTTCTGCTCGACAAGAAGAAAGTCGAAGTCGCGACCGAGCGGCTGCGCATCCAATCGGCGATGTACCGCGGGTCCGATCAGCGCGGGCGCCCCTTTTCGATCAGTGCCGATTCGGCGGTGCAGAAGAGCTCGGACGAACCGATCGTTCAATTGAGCGGCCTGGCCGCGCAAATCGGCATGGCGGAAGGGCCGGCGACGCTCTCAGCCGATCAGGGTCGCTATGACCTGCGGCGCGAGCAGGTCGAGATCGACAGCAATGTGCAGTTCAAGGCCGCCGACGGTTATAAGCTGACCGCCAGCAGCGCGGTGATCGATCTGAAGTCGCGCGAATTGCGGAGCGATTCGCCGGTGAAAGGCACGCTGCCGCAAGGGGCGTTCAGCGCCGACCGTATGACCGCCGATCTCGACGCCCGCGTCGTGCGGCTTGATGGCAACACGCACTTGCGCATCACGCCGCGAAGAACGAGATAGCTGCCATGCGCTTGTGGCCGACTCTTCCGCTCCTGATCTTCGTCGGCCTCGCCAGCGTTGGCAGCGCGCAATCGCGCCATGATTCGTCGGCCCCGATCGATTTTTCGGCAGCGCATCAGGAATTTGATGACCGCGCCAAGCGGGTGGTGTTGTCGGGCGATGTCGTCGTCCGCCAAAGCGAGATGACCTTGTCCGCCGCGCGCATGTCGATTGCCTATAGCGGTGATATTTTCGGCGGCGGGTCGCCGCAGGCGTCGCGCGTCGATGCCTCGGGCGGCGTCACCCTCACCCGCCCCGAACAGACTGCGCGCAGCCAATATGCGATTTATGATCTCAATCGCCGGGTGGTGACGATGATCGGCAATGTTTCGCTGCGGCAAAGCAACGGCAATGTCATCAATGGCGGCCGGCTGACCTTTAATCTCGATACCAACCGGGCAACGATCGACGGCTCGTCGGTGGGGGGCGGTGCGCCCGGCACGACCGAAACGGCGCCCGGCGGCCGCGTGACCGGGCGGTTCTCGGTCCCCAAGCGCGACGACAAGTAGCGTCGGCGCGGGCAATCGAGTCGACCGACGCTTCCCAGCATCCGATTGTTCGGGCAATAGAGCCATGCAGGAATCTTGCCAGCCGCCGCGCAGGTCGGAATCGATTAACCATTTAACGCCACAGATGGACCGATAATGGACGATGTGACCAGCCTTGCCGCCCCAATCGCTGAAGCGCAGGCCGCATCGTCCGGGCTTGCAGTGGTCTCGATCGCCAAGGCTTATGACAAGCGCCCGGTGCTGACCGATGTGTCGGTGTCGGTCGGCCACGGCGAAGTCGTCGGGCTGCTCGGCCCCAATGGCGCGGGCAAGACGACGTGCTTTTATTCGGTGATGGGGCTGGTGAAGCCCGATTCGGGCCGGATCATGCTCGACGGCGTCGATATCACTGGCTTGCCGATGTATCGCCGTGCGATCCTGGGGCTGGGCTATCTGCCGCAGGAAACGTCGATCTTTCGCGGCCTGTCGGTGGAGAAAAACATCCTGAGCGTGCTCGAACTGGTCGAACCTGACCCGGCAGCGCGATCGACGCGGCTCGACGAGCTGCTCGATGATTTCGGCCTCACCCGGCTGCGTGATGCGCCCGCGATGGCGCTGTCGGGGGGCGAGCGGCGCCGCGCCGAGATCGCGCGCGCGCTGGCCGCCGATCCCTCGATCATGCTGCTCGATGAACCGTTCGCGGGCATCGACCCGATTTCGATCGCGGATATCCGCGATCTGGTGATTGCGCTCAAGAATCGCGGCATCGGCGTGCTGATCACGGATCACAATGTCCGCGAGACGCTCGAAATCGTCGATCGCGCCTATATCATCTATGACGGTCGCGTGCTGTTCGCCGGGTCGCCCGACGAACTCGTCGCCGATGCCAATGTCCGCCGCCTGTATCTGGGCGAGGGCTTTTCGCTTTAGTGCCATGAGCCTCGCCCCCCGGCTGGACCTGCGTCAATCGCAATCGCTGGTGATGACGCCCCAGCTGCAGCAGGCCATTCGCCTGCTCGCGCTGTCGAATCTCGAGATCGAGACGTTCATCGCCGAGGAGATTGAGCGCAACCCGCTGCTCGATTCAGCGCCCGAGGACGACGGCACCCCCGAACTTCCCGCGCCGCCCGCCGAACGCAGCGAGCCCGCGAGTGCCGACGAGCTACTGTCGGGCGTTGGCGATACCGGCGAGGCTGCACTCGACGTCGATTTCGCCGCCGAAACCTTCCATCACGATAGTGCCGCTGACGGCGCAGGCATGGACGGCGCGCTCGGCCTGAACGGTGCGAGCGGCGCGGCAAGCCTCGACGCGCCCGATTTCGACTCAGTCGCCGATACGGGCATCAGCCTTGCCGATCATCTGCTCGCGCAGGCGGGGCCGGTGGTGAGCGGCGCCGATGCCTTTATCGCCGCGCATCTGATCGATCAGATCGATGAGTGCGGCTATCTGGCCGTACCGCTGCTCGATATCGCCAACCGGCTCGGCGTCCCGCTCGCGCGCGTCGAAGCGGTGCTGGCGTTGATCCAGACGTTCGATCCGACCGGCGTCGGCGCGCGCAACCTTGCGGAATGCCTCGCGCTCCAGGCGAAGGAAGCCGATCGCTACGATCCGGCGATGGCGCGGTTGATCGACAATCTCGATCTGCTCGCGCGGGGCGAGCTTGCGCGGCTCAAGCGGCTGTGCGGTGTCGATGACGAGGACATGGCGGATATGGTCCGCGAGCTGCGCAACTATGATCCCAAGCCGGGGTGCCGCTATGGCGGCGAGCCATCGCAACCGGTGATTCCGGACATTTTCATCGCGCGCCGCAAGGGTGGCTGGGCGATCGAAATGAACGCCGCGACTTTGCCGCGGCTGCTGGTCAACCGCAGCTATTATGCCGAGCTTAGCACCGGCCCGCAGGACAAGACATCGAAGGCGTGGCTCGGCGAAATGCTCGCAAGCGCCAATTGGCTGGTGAAAGCGCTCGACCAGCGCCAGCGCACGATCGTCAAGGTCGCCACTGAAATCGTCAAGCAGCAGGAAGCCTTTTTCCTGAACGGCGTCGCGCATCTGCGCCCGCTGACATTGCGCCAGGTAGCCGACGCGATCGAAATGCACGAATCGACCGTCAGCCGGGTAACGAGCAATAAATATCTCAGCTGCGAGCGCGGGCTGTACGAGCTCAAATATTTTTTCACCTCGGCCATCCAGTCGGCCGATGGCGGCGATGCAGTGTCGGCCGAGGCGGTAAAGGCAGCGATCAAGACGCTGATCGCGGGCGAGGGCAATGCAATCCTGTCGGACGACACATTGGTCGATCTGTTGAAAACCAAAGGCTTCGACATCGCGCGGCGGACAGTCGCCAAATACCGCGAGGCGCTGGGAATCGGCAGCAGCGTGCAACGGCGGCGGGCCAAGGCGCTCGGCGGCGGCTAGTCGCACATCGTGCCGCGCTTGGTGCGCTCAAATCCCAGTTTTGCGCTTTTTTAACCTTAAGCCGGATAATCAATTCGGATGAACGCAAACTTCTCCTTCGATGTCGACCCGGCCCGCGATCTGGTGATCATCACCTTGGGTGGCTTCTTCTCGCGCGCCGATGTTGACGCTTTTCTTGCCGCCCGTGTGGCCGCGCATGCGCGACTACGCTGTGGTCCCAACCAGCATGTAACGCTCGCCGATGTGCGCGCGATGCAGATTCAGGCGCAGGATATCGTGACCGCCTGGGGCGATGTGCTGTCCGGCGCCGCCTATCGCTCGCGCAAGCTGGCGTTCGTCCAGGCATCGTCGCTCGCCCGGATGCAGTTGCAGCGTGCGGCGGCCATGCGCGACGTGCGCTACTTCACCGCAATCGCCGACGCCGAAGCCTGGTTGTTCGAGGATGAGCAGGCGGTATCGTACCCGAACCGGGCGTTCGGCTAGTCGGTTCGCCCAACTTCGGCGAGCGCGCTCCTGAACTCGCCACCGGTCACCGCTCAGTCGTCCTCGTCCTCATAGCCGCTTAGCGCGAGCGCACGCGCTTTGATCTGGCGCGTCATGCACCAGTGCACCAGCGCTTCTTCGCGGCCGTGCGTCACCCAGACTTCCTTGGGCGCAATTTCGGTGAGCGTGTCGGTCAGCTCGTCCCAATCGGCATGATCGGACAGGATCAGCGGCAGTTCGACGCCGCGTTGCACCGCGCGCTGGCGCACGCGCATCCAGCCGCTCGCCATCGCCGTGATCGGGTCGGGCAGGCGGCGCGACCAGCGATCCTGTAGCGCCGAGGGCGGCGCGACGACGATATGCCCGGCCATCGCTGCTTTCGCGGCCTCGGTCGCGGGGCGTAATTCGCCAAGGTCGACGCCGTGGGCGACATAAAGGTCGCACAGCCGCTGCATCGCGCCGTGGATGTAGATCGGCGCCGCGTGAACCCGGTTGCGCAGTTCGCGGATGACCCGCTGCGCCTTGCCGAGTGCATAGGCACCGACCAGCACGCAACGGTCCGGGTTGGCGTGCAGGGCCGCCAGCAGCTTGTCGATTTCTTGCGCCGTATCGGGATGGCGAAAGACCGGGAGGCCGAATGTGGCCTCCGTAATGAAGACATCGCACGCGACCGGTTCGAACGGCGCGCAGGTCGGGTCGGCGCGGCGCTTATAGTCGCCCGAGACCACGATTGTCTCGCCGCGATGCTCGAGCACGATCTGCGCCGAACCCAGTACATGACCCGCCGGCACGAAGCGCACCGACACATCGCCCATGGCCAGCCGCTCGGCATAGGCGACGGCAGTGCCCGCCTGCGGTCCATAGCGCACGTCCATGATGGCGAGTGTTTCCGCCGTGGCCCACACTTCGCCATGCCCGCCGCGCGCATGATCGGCGTGGCCGTGGGTCACAAGCGCGCGGGGCTGCGGCGTTGACGGGTCGATCCACGCATCGGCGGCGGGAACGTAGATGCCGTGCGGGTGCGGTTCGATCCAGTCGCCGAGCTTGGTCATGCATCCTATATGCAGTCGATGACCGACGGTTCCCAGCCCGACTTGGCACAAGCGTTACCCCCGGTGCTGAACGACTGGTTCGCCGCCAAGGGGTGGGCGCCGCGACGGCACCAGCTCGACATGCTCGCCGCTGCCCGCGCCGGTCGCCACGCGCTGCTGGTCGCGCCGACCGGGGCGGGGAAGACGCTCGCGGGATTTCTGCCGACGCTGACCGACTTGATCGAGAACCCGGCGGAAGGACTGCACACGCTTTACGTTTCGCCGCTCAAGGCGCTGGCAGTCGATGTGCAGCGCAATCTGATCACGCCGATTGAGGAAATGCGCCTCGATATCCGGGTCGAGACGCGAACCGGGGATACGCCGTCTGACCGCAAAGTGCGGCAGCGGATCAGGCCGCCGCAGATATTGCTGACGACACCCGAATCGCTGTCGCTGCTGCTCAGCTATCCCGACTCATTCCTGATGTTCGCCGGGCTGAAAACGATCGTGATCGACGAAGTCCATGCCTTTGCGACGCAAAAGCGCGGTGATTTGCTGAGCCTGTGCATGGCGCGGTTGCAGGCTATTGCGCCCCACATGCGCCGGGTGGCGTTGTCGGCGACCGTCGCTGACCCTGACGGCTATTGCGCGTGGCTCGCGCCCGACGGTGACATTGGCGCGGTGACGGCGGTGCAGGGCGAGGCGGGGGCAGACCCCGACATATCGATCCTGCTCCCCCAAGGGCGCGTACCCTGGTCGGGACATTCGGGGCGCTATGCCGCTGAACAGGTGATCGCCGAGATCGAAACCCACAAGACGACGCTCGTCTTTTGCAACACGCGCGCGCTCGCCGAGCTGATTTTTCAGGATTTGTGGAAGGCAAATGACCTGCAACTGCCGATCGGCATCCACCACGGTTCGCTCGCGCTCGAGGCGCGGCGCAAGGTCGAAGGCGCAATGACCGATGGCAAGCTGCGCGGCCTTGTCTGCACCGCCAGCCTCGACATGGGCATCGACTGGGGCGATGTCGATTGCGTGATCCAGATGGGCGCGCCCAAGGGCGCGTCGCGGCTGTTGCAACGTATTGGGCGCGCCAACCACCGGCTCGACGAGCCCAGCGAGGCGATCGTGGTGCCGGGCAATCGCTTCGAATATCTGGAGGCGCGCGCCGCGCTCGATGCGGTGGCCGACCGCGAGCTCGATGCCGATGATTTTCGCGCCGGTGGCCTCGATGTGCTGGCGCAGCACATCATGGCCTGCGCCTGTGCAGCACCGTTCGCCGAGGATGCGCTGCTGGCGGAGGTACAGTCGGCGCTGCCCTATTCCGCGCTGACGGCGGAGCAGTTTACGCATGTGCTGGGGTTCATCAGCGACGGGGGCTATGCGCTGAAGGCGTATGACAAATTCAAGCGGCTGGTGCGCGACCCCGACGGGATGTGGCGCGTCAGTCACCCGAAATTTGTGGCGCAGCACCGGTTGAACGCCGGGATCATCGTCGAAGCGACGATGCTCAAGGTGCGGTTTCGCAACGGGCGGCAATTGGGCCGCGTCGAAGAGGGGTTCGCCGCGACGCTGTCGGTCGGCGATACCTTCTTCTTTTCGGGCATGAGCCTCGAGGTCGAGAAGATCGATACCGAGGATCTGGTCGTGCGCGCGACCGCCCGGCCCGCGCGCATCCCAAGCTATGGCGGCGCGCGCATGCCGCTCACCACCAATTTGGCGAATCGGGTGCGCGGGTTCCTGGCGGATGCGAGCGGCTGGGATCGGTTTCCGCCCGATGTGCGCGAATGGCTCGACATCCAGTCGAAACGCTCGATCATGCCGCAGCCGGGGCAATTGCTGGTCGAAACCTTCCCGCATGAAGGGCGGCACTATATGGTCGCTTATTGTTTCGAAGGGTGGAACGCGCACCAGTCGCTCGGCATGCTGCTGACCCGGCGGATGGAGACGCTGGGGCTGAAGCCACTCGGCTTTGTGGCGAACGACTATGCGCTCGCTTGCTATTCGCTCGATCCCGTCACCGATCCGGCCGCGCTGTTTTCGGCGGACATTTTGGAGGATGAGTTTGTCGACTGGGTGCAGGGATCGCATCTGCTCAAGCGCGCGTTTCGCGAAGTCGCGGTGATCGGCGGGCTGGTTGAACGCCAGCATCCGGGCAAGCGCAAGACCGGCAGGCAAGTGACCTTCTCGACCGACCTGATCTACGACGTACTGCGCCGCTATGAGCCCGATCATTTGCTGCTGAAGGCCGCCTGGGCCGATGCCCGCGCGAAAATGACCGACGTCGGGCGCCTCGCCGATCTGCTCGACCGGGCGGCGGGCACGATGCTGCATGTCACGCTGGACCGGGTTTCGCCGCTGGCCGTGCCGGTGCTCGTAATGATCGGGCGCGAAAGTGTGCCGCATGGACTCGCCGATGATGCCATCCTGATCGAAGCCGAAGCGCTGGCCATCGAGGCGATGCGGCTCGACTGAGGCCTTGGCGAAATGATCAGGCGGGCGTATCCTGTGAACATGCGTGGCTTTATCGCCCTGTTGCCGTTGTTGCTCGCTTCTGCCGCCCCGCTGGCTGGGCAGGATCCCGAACCGCCGACCGATGCGCAAATTCTGGGGATCGGCACCGATATTCCTGGTCGCATGACGGTACCGGTGACGATCGAGGGCAATGGCCCTTATCCCTTCACGATCGACACCGGCGCCGAACGCACGGTGATTTCGCGCGAGCTGGCGGCGCGGCTGAACCTGATGGCCGGGCGCGGCGTTCGGATGACGGCAATGACGGGGACCAGCACCGTTGGCACGGTTGTTGTTCCCGCCCTGTCTGTGTCGACGGCCGGCAAGGCACGGATTGAGGCGCCGCTGTTGGCGGGGGTCGATCTGGGCGCGCCCGGCCTGCTCGGGCTCGATTCGCTACAGGGGCATGCGGTGTCGATCGACTTCGACCAGCAGCGCATGGCCGTTACCAAGTCGCGGCGCGGCGGGCTGTTCGGCAGCGATCCGGCTGATATTGTCGTTCAGGCCAAGAGCTTGCACGGCCAGTTGGTCGTCACTGATGCCTTTTATCGCGGTGTTCGCGTGCGGGTGGTGCTCGATACCGGATCGGTAGTGAGCATGGGCAATCTGGCACTGCGCGCGAAAGTGGCGCGGCGCCAATCGGCGTTTCAGCAGATCACCCTGTCGAGCGTGACCGGCGACACAATGACCGCCGATTACACGCAGATCGGTGAAGTCAGCATGGGCGCGGTGATCTTCCAAAACCTGCCGGTTGCCTTCGCTGATGCCGCACCCTTTCGGCAATTGGGGCTGCACGACAAACCGGCGATTCTGCTGGGTATGGATGCGCTCAAGCAGTTCCGCCGCGTCGACATTGATTTCGCCAATCGTCAGGTTCGCCTCGCGCTGCCCCGCACCCCCCGCTGACGCGCTTGCCAAGCGCCGCGCGACCGAGTCTAATCGGTCGCAAAGCGAACAAGGGAGTCGGGGCGATGCGGTTTTTCGGGCTGATGATGACGGCGGCAGCCGCGTTGATTCCGGCGGCGGCCAATGCGCAGGACCGCCCTGACCAAAAGGCGTTCTTCGGCCTTTACAAGGAACTGGTCGAAACCAACACGACCTTGTCGGTCGGCGATTGCACCAAGGCCGCCGAGCAGATTGCGACGCGGATGAAGGCGGCGGGCTATGCGGCGAAGGATGTGACGATGTTCGCGCCGCCGGGCCATCCCAAGGAAGGTGGCCTTGTCGCGATCCTGCCCGGCAGCGATGCGAGCCTGAAGCCGATGCTGCTGCTGGCGCATCTCGATGTGGTCGAGGCCAAGCGCGAGGATTGGGCGCGCGATCCGTTCAAGCTCGTCGAAGAAAACGGCTATTATTACGCGCGCGGGACCGTCGACGACAAAGCGCAGGCCGCGATCTGGACCGACTCCATGATCCGCTTCAAGCAGGAAGGCTATAAGCCCAAGCGCACGATCAAGCTCGCGCTTACCTGCGGCGAAGAAACCAACGAAGCGACGAATGGCGCCGACTATTTGACGCGCGAACGCCGCGCGCTCGTCGACGCCGAATTCGTCCTCAACGAAGGTGGTGGCGGGCGCTACACCCCCGACGGCAAGCGTGAAGTGCTCGCGCTTCAAGTCGGCGAGAAAGCCTCGCAGAATTTCACTTTCACGGTCACCAATCCCGGCGGGCACAGCTCGCAGCCGGTGCCCGACAATGCGATCTACCAGCTCGCCGACGCACTCAAGGCCGTCCAGGGCTATGAATTCCCGATCAAGTTCACCGAAACGACGCGGCAGTTCTTCGGCGCGATGGCGTTCGCCAAGGGCGGCGCGCTCGGATCAGCGATCACGAAATTGCTCGCCGATCCGACCGACAAGGCGGCCGATGCGATCGTCAGCCAGGACAAGACGCTGCATTCGACGCTGCGCACCACCTGCGTCGCAACGATGGCGAGCGCGGGCCATGCCGGCAACGCGCTGCCGCAGCGCGCGCAGGCGACGGTCAATTGTCGAATCTTCCCCGGCGAAACGGTCGAAGGCACGCTCGCCAAGCTCAGCGAACTGGCAGGGCCGAAGGTCAAGGTTTCCGCCAACCAGCCGATCCGTCCGCTGGCGATTCCGCCGACGCTCGACCCCAAGATTGTGGGGCCCGTCAAGGCACTCGCGGCCAAGCATTTCCCCGGTGTGCCGCTGGTGCCGATCATGTCGACTGGCGCGACCGACGGCATCTTCTTCGAAGCGCTCGGGATTCCGGTTTACGGCGTGCCGGGGACTTTCGTCGATCCCGACGGCAACGGGACGCATGGATTGAACGAGCGCATTCGAGTCGAGTCGCTCTATGCGAGCCGCGACTATTTGTTCGATCTGGTGAAGGCCTATGCCGGCTAGGCAATGATCCCGACGATCACAGCTTTCGAAAGTTCGCCTGATCGCGGTCAGGGGCTGGCGCGCGACATGCGCGTGCGCTGGGCGCTTGAGGAAGTCGGCCAGCCCTATGACGTGCGGCTGATTTCGTTCGAAGCGATGAAGGCGCCTGCGCACCTCGCGCTGCATCCGTTCGGGCAGATTCCGACCTATGAAGAAGACGGTCTGGCGTTGTTCGAATCCGGCGCGATCGTCCTCCATATCGCCGAGCGCCAACCGGGGCTGCTCCCCCACGACCGCGAGCCCCGCGCGCGCGCGATCGCGTGGATGTTTGCCGCGCTCAACACCGTCGAGCCGCCCATTGTCGAACGGTCGATGGCGTCGATGCTGGAGCGCAACAAGAGCTGGTATCAGGAGCGCCTGGCGATGCTCGATGCCAATGTTCGCAAACGGCTGGGCGCATTGTCCGACCGGCTCGGCGGCGCCGACTGGCTCGACGGCGATTTCAGCGCGGGCGACCTGTTGATGGTCAATGTACTGCAGCGGTTACGGCGCTCAGGTCTGCTTGAGGACTATCCGACGCTGACGGCCTATATCGCGCGGGGCGAGGGGCGGCCTGCGTATCAGCGCGCGTTCGCGGCGCAATTGGCGGTATTTACCGCTTGGCAGGCGGCTTCGGCCTAAACGGTGACCTGCTCGCCCAATTCGAGCACCTTGCCCGGTGGGATGCGCAGGAAGTCGGTCGGGTCGCTCGCATTGCGTTGCAGGAACATGAAGATGCGGTCTTGCCACAGCGGCATGCCTTCGTCGGCGGATGCCTTCAGCGTGTTGCGGCCAATGAAATAGCTGGTCTTCATTGGATCGATCGGCGCCATCGCGTCGTCGCCGCCGCGCGCCAGATCAGCGGGAACGTCGGGTGTTTCCATGAAGCCATATTTCAGGATGACGGCGGTGAAATTGTCGTCGACCGCCTGCACATGCAGGCGCTCTTCGGGCAGCACCATCGGGCGGTCTGCCGTCCGCACGCTCACAATCAGATTGCGGGCATGCAGCACTTTGTTGTGCTTCAGGTTATGGAGCAGCGCGCCCGGCGTGTTTGCCGGATTGGCGGTGAGGAACACGGCGGTCCCCTCGACGCGCTCGGGCGGGCGTTTGGCAAGCGCGGCGGCGAGATCGGCGAGCGGAATCGCCTGGCGCCCCTCAAACGCGCCGACAATCTTGCGCCCTCGCATCCACGTGACGATCAGAAGGCCGATGACGCAGGCAACCGCCAATGGCACCCATCCGCCTTCGATCACGCGCAGGATGTTGGCGCCGAAAAAGATCGAATCGATCGCCAGAAAGGGGGTGATGAGCAGGATCGCTGTCGAGCGACGCCAGTGCCAGTGATAGCGCACCACGAAATAGGCGATGCAACTGGTTACCATCATCGTGCCGGTAACAGCGATCCCGTAGGCAGCCGCGAGTGCCGAAGAGTTGCGAAACTGCACGACCAGAATGACAATGCCGGTCAGCAGCAACCAGTTGATCGCCGGCAGATAGATTTGCCCGAGATGCGCCGCCGATGTCTGGCGAATCCGCAGTCTCGGCAACAGACCCAGCTGGATTGCCTGCTGCGTGAGCGAATAGGCGCCGGTAATCACGGCCTGGCTGGCAATGATGGTCGCCATCGTCGCGAGGATGATCAACGGAATGCGAACCGGCTCCGGCGCCATCAGGAAAAACCAGTCCTGGTTGACAAAGGGTTGCCCGGCGGCGGTGGCCCTTTCGAGTACGCTCAGCGCGAAGGCTCCCTGCCCGAGATAGTTGAGCGACAAGGCCGGCAAGGCGAGGCCGATCCAGCCGAGCTGAATTGGCACCCGACCGAAATGCCCCATATCTGCCGTCAGTGCCTCGGCGCCCGACACAGTGAGAAAGACGGCACCCAGGACGAAAAGCCCGACAACACCGTGCGATAGCAGGAAGTTGATGCCGTAGCTCGGGATCAACACCTGCAGGATCGCTGGTGCATCGAGAATGTGATAGATGCCGAGTGCGCCGAGCGAGACGAACCAGAGCGCGCAGATCGGCCCGAACAGCTTCGACACATTCGCCGTGCCGCGCGACTGGATCGCGAAAAGGCCGACCAGAATGGCGATCGTCAGCGCAACGATACGATCTTCAGTGAAGATAGCCTCGGCGCCGGGGATCGTGCGCATGCCCTCAATCGCCGACAGGACCGACAAGGCGGGGGTAATGATCGCGTCGCCATAGAAAAGCGAGGCGCCGGTCGCGCCCAGGATCAGCACGCCTGTCGCCCGGTAGCCTGCCCCCTTTGCCTCGCGCAGCGAGCGCCGCGCCAACGCCGTCAGCGCCAGCACGCCGCCTTCCCCCTGATTGTCGGCGCGCGTCAGGAACAGGACATATTTGAACGTGACGACGAGTATCATCGCCCACAGCGCCAGGCTGAGCACGCCCATGATTTCGGCCGCACCCAGATTGACGCTGCCTGATTGCTTCAGCGCTTCGCGAAAGGCGTAGAGCGGGCTTGTCCCGATATCGCCAAACACAACACCGATCGCACCGAGCGTCAGCGGCAGCGTTGCCAGGCTCAGCTTATTGGCGCCGGGCGGCGCGTGCGGGGTCGACAAGGTGATGCTCATGGGACCCGCGCGCCTTTACGCCTGTCGTGGGGCCGTGCAACAGATTTCGGCGCTTGAAGCGGCGCGACGCACGCGGCATAGCAAGCCATGGTTCGCCTTTCGTTCGCTGGACATGATTTCGACGCGCTGCCGCAGGGCGCGCTTTATTGGCCTGCGCGGCGGGCGTTGCTGGTTGCCGACCTCCATTTCGAAAAGGCGAGCTGGTTTGCCCGCGGTGGCCAGATGCTGCCGCCCTATGACAGCATGGCGACGCTCAGCGATCTGACGGCGATTGTGAAGGCACTCGATCCGGCTGAAATCTGGTGCCTCGGGGATAGTTTTCACGATAGCGCAGGCTGCGACCGGCTGGGCGACGAAGCACAAACCCGGCTCCGCGCGCTGACCGCCGCGACGCGCTGGACCTGGATCACCGGTAATCACGACTTTCGCGCGCGCGCTGGCCTGGTCGATCGTTGTGGCGGCGCCGTGGTCGACGAAGCGCTGGTCGATGAGTTGCTGCTGCGGCACGAGGCCGATCCCGCTGAGACTCGTCCCGAACTCTCGGGGCATTTTCATCCCAAGCTACGCGTGCGGCTGCGCGGCCGGTCGGTGTCGCGGCGGTGCTTTGTTGCCAGCGCGACCAAGCTGGTGCTGCCTGCGTTCGGATCGATGACGGGCGGACTCGATGCCGCGCACCCCGAAATTGTGCGCGCGGTCGGCCGCGAAGCCGAAGCGCTGGTGCCGGTGGAAAACCGGCTGTTGCGCTTCGCCCTCGCGGCCTGAGGCGTTGATCAGCGCGCGATGGGCGCGAAGGCAGCCTTGAACGCGGCGACCTTGGGCTTGTCCCAATGGACGATGTAGGGGTGGTAGGGATTCCGGTCGAAGAAATTCTGATGATAGTCTTCAGCCGCGAAAAACTGGCCCTGCTCGATCCGCGTCACGATCTTCGACGGATAAACATGCGCCTTGTCGAGCTGGGCGATGTAGGCCGCAGCGACCGCGCGCTGCTGGGCATTTTGCGGGAAAATCGCCGAACGATAGCTCGGGCCGCTGTCTGGGCCCTGACGGTTGAGCTGCGTCGGGTCATGCGCGACCGAGAAATAGACGCGCAACAGCGTGGCATAGCTCACCACCGACGGATCATAGACAATCTTCACGGCTTCGGCATGGCCGGTGGCTTCGGTGCTGACCTGATCATAGGTCGCAGTGGCTGCGGTGCCACCGGCATAGCCCGACGTCACTGACTTCACGCCCTTCACATGTTCGAAAACGGCTTCCATGCCCCAGAAACAGCCGCCCGCGAAGATCGCGGTCTGGAGTGTGCCGGTGCGGGGAGCATCGATCTTGGCGGCGGGAATAACCACCGCACGTTCGGCGCTGGCCGAACCGGCACTCAGGGCGGCGATGGAAAGTCCGGCAAAGCCGACAAAAGCTATCAAACTGCGCGTCATACAAATCCTCTTGGTTGACCCAAGCGGCTATTCGGTCGGCGCTCGCTGACGGTTACAAAACAAATCAGTGCGCGCCCGACACGGCCGCTGGGACGAGCGCGAGCAGCGGCGACGCGGTGGCGGGCGACAGTGCCATCATGCCGATCGTGCCGAGCACGAACCCGCTGGTGATCTGCCACAACAGTGACGATTTGAAAAACTTCAACATGACATTCTTCCCTAAGGCGCAGCGCGATCACATCGGCGACCCGACGCTGGTGCATTCGCAGTAGCGCCCAAATCGTTACGAGCGGTGACGAAACAAGCCTTCACAATCGTCAACGCTGCGTTTCGCAACGCGCAACGATCGTTACGGTCGATCGACGTTCAAGCTACGGCGGCGCAGGCTTCCTGGATGCGCGTGCACGCCTCGCGAAGGATCGTTTCCGACGTCGCGTAGCTGATCCGCATCGCAGGCGAGAGGCCAAAGGCGACGCCGGGGACTGCCGCGACCCGCGCTTCGTCGAGCAGATAGGTGACGAGCGCGCTATCGTCCTCGATCACCGCGCCCTTGGGCGTGCGCCGGCCGATTAGCCCCGAGCAATCCGGGTAGACGTAAAAGGCGCCTTCGGGCTTGGGGCAGCGCATGCCGCGTGTGTTGTTGAGCATACCGACGACAAGGTCGCGCCGCGCCTGGAATGCCGCCGCGCGGGTTTTCAGAAAGCCTTGGTCGCCGTTGAGCGCGGCAACGGCGGCGGCCTGCGCGATCGAACAGGGGTTCGACGTCGATTGCGACTGGAGCTTGCCCATCGCCTTGATCAGCCATTCGGGGCCACCAGCATAGCCGATCCGCCAGCCGGTCATCGCATAGGCTTTCGAACAGCCATTCACCGTCAGTGTGCGCTCGTAAAGCTCGGGCACCACTTGCGCGATCGTCGCGAATTCAAAGCCGTCGTACAGGATGTGCTCGTACATATCGTCGGCAAGCACCCAAACCTGCGGGTGGCGCAGCAACACCTCGCCCAGCGCACGCAACTCGGCGATTGAATAGGCGGCCCCGGTCGGGTTCGACGGCGAATTGAGGATGACCCATTTGGTGCGCGGCGTGATCGCGGCGTCGAGCTGTTCGGGGGTCAGCTTGTAATTCTGGTTGGGACCGGCGGGCACGAACACGGGGGTGCCGTTGGCGAATTGCACGACATCGGGGTAGCTCACCCAATAGGGCGCGGGGATGATGACTTCGTCGCCCGCGTCGATCGTCGCGACCATCGCGTTGAACAGCGTGTGCTTGCCGCCGACATTGGCGGTGACCTGGCTGATGCCATAATCAAGCCCGTTGTCGCGCTTGAACTTGGCGACGATCGCGGCTTTGAGCGCGGGCGTGCCGTCGACGTCGGTATATTTGGTTTGGCCCGAGCGGATTGCCTCGATCGCCGCTTCTTTCACGAAATCGGGCGTGTCGAAATCGGGTTCGCCTGCGCTCAGGCCGATCACGTCGACGCCAGCGCGCTTCAGGGCGCCGACTTTCGCGGTGATGGCGAGCGTGGGCGAGGGGCTGATGCGGTTGAGCGCGGCGGAGGGCTGCATGCTGCGGGGCCTTATGCGGGAGGGTCGCTGGGCTATAGACGCGCCCGTTGCGGCGGTGCAACCACCGCCGGGATCAGGCCGCGCAAGGCATTGCCGATGAAAAAGCCTTTGGCCAGATCAGCGGGCGTCAGATCAGCTTCGACCGCGCGACCGCTATCGATCAGGCTCGCGCGGAGGACGCCGGGGAGGAGGCCGCGCGCCAGCGGCGGTGTCAGCAGCAGGCCGTCGCGTTCGACGAACAGCGAACTGAAGCTACCTTCGGTCAGGAAACCCTCGGCGTCGGTGAAGGCGACTTCGAATGTGCCCGCCGCGCTCCGCGCATCATCGTAAAAGGCCCGGTCACTCGTCTTGTACCGCAGTCGGAAGTCGGTCGGGGGCACGGGCAGGGAGACGACGGCCACAGCCACGGGTGCTTCGGGCCGCATCGGGGCGGCGGCGGTTTCAATCGCAAAGGCGCCGCTCTTGCCCAGCAACAGGCGCACCCGGCTGGGATTGGCCAAGCGAAATGTCGCTGCCTGGAGCTCGTTGCGCGCGGCGTGGCGGTCGAAAGCGAAACCGAATGTCGTCGCGCTGGCTTTCATCCGGGCGAGATGGTGTTCGAGCATGGGGATGCCCGCGACCGGATCGAAGGCCATTGTTTCGATCAGGTCGAAACCGCGCAGCCCCGTCGTCAGAAACGCACCCTTCGCCTGCGCTTCGTCCCATTCGGCAAAACTGGTCGAATCGGCAACGATCCCGCCGCCGAGACCAATCGTCGCTTCGCTGGCGCCTTCAGTCAGACGCAGCGTCCTGATCGCCACGTTGAACATCGCGTTACCGCCCGGATCGATCCGCCCGATCGCGCCGGTATAGACGCCGCGCGGCTGGCCTTCGATCGCGGCCAGCGCTTCGATCGCGCGGATCTTCGGCGCGCCGGTGATCGATCCGCAGGGGAAGAGCGCGCCCAGCACATCGATCGCATCCCTGGCCGGCGCGAGATCGGCCGTCACGGTCGACACCATCTGATGCACCGTCGGATAATGCTCGACCGCGAACAGCTCGGGCACGGCGACCGATCCGGCGACGGCCACGCGCGACAGGTCGTTGCGCATCAAGTCGACGATCATGAGATTCTCGGCACGCTGCTTCGGATCGGTCGCGAGCGATTCGGCTGCCGCGCGGTCGAGCGCCGGGTCGGCATCGCGTCGCGCGGTGCCCTTCATCGGGCGCGCCGTCAGCTGCCCGCCTTCCAGCGCGAAGAACAGCTCGGGCGATAGCGACAGCAATGTTTCGCCACCGGTCGCGACCACCGCGCCATAGCCCGCCGCCGATGCCGCGCGCAGCCGCGCATAGAGCGCGAGCGGATCGCCCTCGACCCTGACCTGCGCGGGAAAGGTCAGATTGGCCTGGTAGAGATCGCCCGCGTTGACGAGCGCAATCACTTGCGCCAGTCGGGCGTCATAGGTGGTGCGATCAATCTGCGGTTCGGGCGCCGCGTTCCACGCTCCCGCCGGATCGGGCAGCCATCCCGCGACATCGGCGATGGTTTCAAAACCGTCGAACAGGCCGAACCACAGCAGTGGCCCGGCGATGTCGGCGGGCGGTGCCAGCCCGGGCTCGAAGGCGGCGGCAGCCTCATAGGCGAGATAACCCGCCGCATGCAGCCCGCGCGCGACGCCCGCCCGCACCACATCAAGCGCTGGTGCCACCGCAGCAATCTCGCGCGCCTCGATAACGTCGACCGGATCGCGATAGAGGCGCGCGACCGCGCCGCCCGGCCGGGCATCGTCAAGCAGGATGAAGGGAGGCAAGGGCATGGGCTGCCGACAAATGCACCGTGGCGCGCCTGCTCGGCAACCCCCGTTGCTTGCGGCGCTCTGTTGCGGGGGCTATCCCCGGGGGCATGACAACTTCACCGATCCAGGCCGCGATCATCCCGGTCACGCCGCTCCAGCAAAATTGCACCCTGCTGTGGTGCACGAAGACGATGCGCGGGGCCTTTGTCGATCCCGGCGGCGATCTGCCCAAGCTGCACGCGGCGATTGCCAAAACCGGGGTGACGATCGAGAAAATTCTGATCACCCACGGCCATATCGATCATTGCGGCGAGGCAGGTGTGCTGGCGGAGGAGCTGGGTGTGCCGATCGAGGGGCCGCATGAAGCCGATCGCTTCTGGATCGCGCGGCTCGATGAAGATGGCCGCAACTATGGCATTCGCGGCGTGCCGTTCGAACCGAACCGCTGGCTCGATGAAGGTGACACGGTCACCGTCGGCGATCTCACCCTCGCCGTGCGCCACTGCCCCGGCCACACGCCGGGCCATGTCATTTTCCACCACGCGGGCGCCAAGCTCGCGCTCGTCGGCGATGTGTTGTTTCAGGGCTCCATTGGGCGCACCGATTTTCCGCTCGGCAATCACCAGGACTTGCTCGACTCGATCGTCACCAAGCTCTGGCCGCTCGGCGACGACACGGTGTTCATCCCCGGCCATGGCCAGCCGAGTGATTTTGGCACCGAACGCCGCCACAATATGTTCGTCAGCGACCGCGCGCTCGCGGCCTGAGGGTCAGCCGCGCGCCGGTGGTGCCTCGACGGCGACCGGCGCGGGCGCGGCGCGGAGTGGTAGCGACAGCGCGTAAAGGCCAAGGCCCAGCGTCACCAGCAGCGCAAGGATGGTGCCGATGAACCGCCCTTGCGGGAAACGATTCTCCATCCCCAGCGGATGCGCGATTCGCCCGAACAGGAACAGCCCGGCGACGATCCACAGCCACAGGCTTGATCCTTCGGCCAGCTCGATCACCCCGATCAGGACGAGCACGACGGGCGTGTATTCGGCGAAATTGGTGTGCGAGCGGCTGCGCGCGAGCAGCAGATCATTGTCGAGATGGCCAAGCCCACCGCCCGCCGCCCCCCGCGTCCGACCGCTGCGAAAAGCGAGCCAGACATTGATCAGTCCGGCGATACCAGCCGCGCTCACGGTGATCGGCAACAGGGCAACGGCCATCGGGCAATCTCGCAGCGGGTGAAGGTGCGCGCGTGGTGCCACCCATCGGCACCGCTTGCAACTGCGCGTGAAATCGGTATAGGCAGCGCCCTTCGCGAAGAGTCTGGCCGCTGGTGGCTATCTGCGGCCGGGCGGCTGCGGTATCCATCGGCAGCTTGGCGTTCGCCGTTCGTTTGCCATTTTGTCGAAAGCTAAGGTGCCGCCATGGCCGTCCCAAAAAGAAAGACCTCGCCCTCCAAGCGCGGCATGCGTCGCAGCCACGATTCGCTGAGTGTCGCCTCGTTCCAGGAATGCCCGAATTGTGGCGAGCTGAAGCGCCCGCACGTGCTATGTGGTGCCTGCGGCCATTATAACGGCCGCGAGATCGTCTCGGTCGAAGGCTGAGATCAGCCGACCGGGGGGACTGACGTGGCATGAACTCCCGGATCGCGATCGACGCGATGGGCGGTGATGACGGCCTGGCGGTAATGCTGGCCGGCACGGCGCAAGCTTGTTCGCGCTATCCCGACTCGAGCTTCCTGCTGGTGGGTGATGAAGCCGCGATTCGCGCCGGACTGTCGCGCTATCCTGAACTCGCCGCCCGCGCGGAAATCGTCCACGCGCCCGATGTCGTCAGCGCCAGCGAAAAGCCGAGCACCGCGCTCCGCCGCGCCAAGACCACCTCAATCGGCATAGCGATTGATCTCGTCAAGCAAGGCCAGGCCGCCGCCGCTGTATCGTCGGGCAATACCGGCGCGCTGATGGCGATGGCCAAGCTCGCGCTGCGCACGCTCCCCGGCATTGATCGTCCGGCACTGGCCGCGACCATGCCGAGCCTCGGCGAAAATGACGTGGTGATGCTCGATCTGGGCGCCAATACCGAATGCGATGCGGCCAATCTGGTGCAGTTCGCGGTGATGGGCGCGGCTTATGCCCGCACGACTTTCGACCTCGCCTCGCCGCGCGTCGCGCTGCTCAATATCGGTACCGAGGATCTGAAGGGCACCGACAATATTCGCGATGCCGCCGCGCAACTGCGCGCCGCGTCGCATTTGCCGATGACCTTTGCCGGATTCGTTGAGGGCAACCGCCTGTCGCGCGGCGACCTCGACGTCATCGTTTGCGACGGCTTTTCGGGCAATATCGCGCTCAAGACTGCCGAGGGGACTGCAAGGTTCGTGGCCGACCTGCTCAAGCGCGCTTTCGCCAGCTCGTTCCGCTCGAAAGTCGGGTTCCTGATCTCGCGCCCGGCGACGAAGCTGCTGCGCGATCACCTCGACCCCAATAATCATAATGGCGCGGTGTTTTTGGGGCTGAACGGCATTGTCGTCAAAAGCCACGGCAGCGCCAATGAAAATGGCGTGGCGCATGCGATTGCGCTGGCGGCCAAGCTGGTGCGCGACGATCTGACCCGGCGGATCAGCGACGACCTCGGCAATTTCGAGGCGAAAGCAGCGTGATTCGCGCGGTCATCAGCGGCACGGGCTCGGCGCTGCCCAAGCGCTGCGTGCTCAATGCCGAGCTGGCGGAAATGGTCGATACCTCCGACGAGTGGATCGTCGAACGCACCGGCATCCGCATGCGCTATATCGCCGGCGAGGGTGAGACCACCGCGAGCCTCGCCACCGATGCCGCGCGTGCCGCGCTGGCCGCGGCGGGTCGGGTGGCGAGCGATGTCGATCTGATCGTGCTGGCAACCGCGACGCCTGACCAGACTTTTCCGTCGTCAGCAACCAAGGTCCAGCATGCGCTCGGTGCGGGCGATTGCGTGGCGTTTGATGTCGCCGCAGTCTGCTCAGGCTTCCTCTACGCGCTGCAAGTGGCGGAGAATATGATCCGCGCCGGGACCGCACGCTGCGCGCTGGTGATCGGCGCCGAGACGTTCAGTCGCATCCTCGACTGGGAAGACCGCGCGACCTGCGTGTTGTTCGGCGACGGCGCAGGCGCGATCGTGCTCGAGGCTGAAGAGGGCGATGGCACGCGCGGCGTGCTCGCGAGTAAACTCCACGCCGATGGCGCGTTCAATGATCTGCTGTTCGTCGATGGCGGCCCGTCGACCACCGGCACCGTCGGCAAGGTCCGCATGAAGGGGCGCGAGGTTTTCCGCCATGCGGTGTCGAAGCTCGCTGCCGTGATGGAAGAAGTGCTGGCAACCGCGGGACTGACCGCTGCCGATGTCGACTGGGTGGTGCCGCATCAGGCCAATGTCCGCATTTTGGATGCAACCGCGAAGAAGCTCGGGCTCGATCCGGCCCAAGTGATCGTCACGGTCGATATCCACGCGAACACCTCGGCAGCCTCGGTGCCGCTCGCGCTCGACACGGCGGTGCGCGACGGTCGCATCAAGCGCGGCGATCTGCTGGTGCTCGAAGCGATGGGCGGTGGCTTCACCTGGGGCGCGGCGCTCGTCCGGTTTTGATCGCCACGGCGGCGCATCAGGTAATTTGCTAAGCTTTACGGCTGTGTTAGGCTGATTTCCTGTCAAGGGGAGGAATGCCGCATGGTTGCAGCGGGGACGTTAACACGGGCCGATCTGGCCGAAGCGCTTCATCGTCAGGTCGGTCTGTCGCGGACCGATTCGGCGCGGATGGTCGAACAAATCCTGGGTCATATGTGCAACGCACTGGCCGAGGGCGAGAATGTGAAGATCTCGGGCTTCGGCACGTTCGTGCTGCGCGAAAAGGGCGAGCGCATCGGTCGCAATCCAAAGACCGGCGTTGAAGTACCGATCGCGCCGCGCAAGGTGATGACTTTCCGCGCGAGCCAGATGATGCGTGAGCGCATCGTCAAGGCGGGGTAAGTCATTCCTATCATGTCGGAAAAGGCGCCGGGCGCCTATCGGACGATTGGCGAACTGTCGGAAGAAACGGGCGTCGCGCGGCATATCCTGCGCTATTGGGAAACGCGTTTCCCCCAGCTCAGGCCGCTGACTCGGGCGGGCCGCCGACGTTACTACCGACCCGATGATGTGGCGCTGGTGCGCCGCATCAACGCACTGTTGGGCAGCGAGGGCTATACCATTCGGGGCGTGCAGACGCTGCTCGCCAGCGAAGCCAAACGTGTGGCGACCTGCGACGCTGATGGGGTTGAAGCCGTGCGCAGCGCGCTTGTTGCCGCGCTCGCCGCTGACCGCGATTGACGATCGCCGCCGCGAGTCGCGGCAGTATTTTTGGTCCGATCACGCGCCAAAATCGTCTGATAGCGTTCGAATCGCTGCCCAATTACCCGGATTGGGTATCTTGCTCCGGGACCAAGCCGCTGCGCAACAGTCGGGCGACCGCGCGCGCCACGGTGTCGGCGCTCAATTCCTCGCCCCACACGCCATAACGCAGCCCGAGGAACACATTCATGCCCATGATCGCCCAGGCATGGACTTCGCTGTGATCGCCGCGCACTTCGCCGCGCGCCGCTGCCGCTTCCAGACGTTGGGCAATGCGCTCCGCCGTCGTCGAATAATGCGCGCGAAAGCTCTCGGGATCGACGAATTCAGCCTCGTCGATGATGCGGTAGATTTCCTTGTGGCCGCGCACAAAGTCGATGAACGCTTTCAGCCCCGCCTGCTCGGCGGCAACCTGGTCGGGCGCCGACTGTAGCACCGGGGCGACATGATCGCGGACCTGATCCGACATGTCGCGCACCAGCGCGCGGAACAGCGCGTCCTTGCTGTCGAAATAAGTGTAAAAGCTCCCCAGCGCGACGCCCGCGCGGCGGGTGATGCCGCTGATCGACGCATCATGAAAACCGCGCTCGCCGAATTCGCTGCGGGCGGCATCAAGGATGGCGCGCCGCGTCTTGCGACCGCGATCGGTGCGCGGCTGTTTGGCGTCGGGTGAGGCTGTCGTCACCGGCATCGCGCTTTGTTTTATCTCCGAAGTTGAAACATGGTTCAACTTTCAGTATAGATAGCCTGAACCCGAGCGCAACCCGCAGAAGTCCGCGCCGGCCATAGGAGGGATTTCCGATGACAAACCGCACTGCCAGCCTTCGTGCCGCGCTTTTCGCAGGCGCCACGCTGATCGCCTTGCCTGCCGCCGCTCAGACGGCGCCCGCGCCCGAGCCGCAGGCTGCTCCCGCCGCCGCCGATACCGACGATGTTGTCGTGATTGCCCGCCGCCGCGAGGAACGGCTGCTCGACGTGCCGATTGCGGTATCGGCGCTGTCGCAGACCGATCTCGCCAAGCTGCAGGCGATCGACCTGTCGGGCATCCAGGGCGCCATCCCGAACGTCAATCTGGTGCAGGGACGCGGCTCTTCGACCAGCGCGAACTTCTTCATTCGCGGCATCGGCCAGCCCGATGCGCTCCAGACCTTTGATCCGGCGGTCGGCGTCTATGTCGACGGCGTGTATCTCAGCCGCATCCAGGGCGCGCTTCTCAACCTGTTCGACGTCCAGCGCGTCGAAGTCCTGCGCGGGCCGCAGGGCACGCTCTATGGCAAGAACACGATCGGCGGTGCGGTCAACATCGTCACGCGCAAGCCCGATCTGACCGGCTTCCACGCCAGCGCCGACGTCACCTATGGCGCGTACAATCAGGTGCTGCTCAACGGCTATGTCACCGCGCCGCTGATCGAGGACAAGCTCGCGCTGTCGCTGGCGGGGACGTATGACACGCGCGACGGGCTGGTCACCGATCCACTGACCGGGCGCCGGTTCAACGATCGCAATTTGTGGGCCGGGCGCGGCATTTTGCGCTTCAAGCCCGCTGATGGCTTCGAGTTCACGCTGTCGGGCGATTACACCAAGCAGCGCAACGCCGCGACCTTGGGTTATCCGACCGCGCCGCTGCTGCGCACCAGCCTGTTCCCGGCCGGCGCGACCGTGCTGGTGCCCGCCGAGCCCTATGGCCCGTATAATTTCCGCGCCTCGACCAGCCTGACACCGACCCAGGGCCAGCGGCTCGATCATTGGGGCATTGGCTTTACCGCCAACATCGACATCACCGATACGCTGCAATTCGTGTCGATCACCGGCTATCGCAAGCTCGACCCCAGCTTCTTCATCGACATCGATGCCAGCCAGTTCCTGCTTGGCGACGTGTTCGTCGGCGTGAACCAGAAGCAGTTCAGTCAGGAACTCCAGCTTAAGTACAACGGCGCCAAGCTGAAGGGCGTGTTCGGGCTTTATTACCTCAACGAAGATGTCCGCTCGAACCAGACCGCATTCGGCAATGACATCTTCACCTTCCTGGCCGCACCGGTGACGTTCACCCGGCTGATCGACGATGTGCAGAACACCAAGAGCTATGCTGCCTTCGGCCAGTTCACGTACGACTTCACCGATCGCTTGGCCTTTACCGGCGGGCTTCGCTACACCAAGGAAGACCGGCGCTATAACCGCTTCACGACGACGATTTCGTCGCTCGCAGGGCTGAACAATCTGCAATTCCGCTTCCCCGACAATCTGCCGGCACCGCTCAATACCGACAACGTCGCGAGCTTCGATGCCTGGACGCCGAGCTTTACGCTGAGCTTCAAGCCCAACCGCGACAGCCTGATCTACGCCAGCGCCAATCGCGGCTTCAAATCGGGCGGGTTCAATGGCCGTGCGAACAGCGTCAATGATCTGACGTTGGTCGTCAACGGCGCCCCGACGATCGTCAATCGCTTCCGCCCCGAAACCGTGTGGACCTATGAAGTCGGCGCCAAGGGAAGCTTTGCCGATGGCCGGGTCAAGCTTTCGGCGGCGGCATTTTATTCGGATTACAGCGATTTTCAGGCGCGCGTCGGCGGCGGCGTGGTGGGGGCGGCCAACACCGGCGTGTTCCCGGTGATCAACGCCGGCAAGCTGCGCATCTGGGGGATCGAACTCGAAGCGATCGCCAAGCCGACGCGCAACTTCACGCTGACGGGGTCGTTCGGCTATCTCGATGCCAAATATCTGCGCTTCGATGATGGTCGCCGCGTGCCGCCGGGCACCTTCTCGTGCAACCCGACCGGCGCTGCGATCACCTGCCGTCCGGCCTTCGCGCCGCCGATCTCGGCGCGCCTCGCAGGCGATTATGTCGTGCCGATCGGGTCGAGCAAGCTGACGCTCGGGCTCGAAGGCCGCTTCATCGACAAGCAGTTCCTGTCGGTCGACAATCGCGCGGGGCTGACCGAGCCGGGCTATGCGCTCGGCAATGCTTATGCGCAGCTCGACTTGGAGCGTTATTTCTACCTGCGCGCGGCGGTGAAGAATTTCTCCGACACGCGCTACCGCACCGACGGGCAGGAGTTTTCGAGCGTCGCCAACATCCAGACGGTCTATTATGGCGACCCGCGGACATGGTCGATCACGGCGGGGTTCAAATTCTGAACGATTGCGTGGTGCTGATGTGCGCGGTGGGCGGGCGCGACGAGGCCGAGGCGATTGCCACGGCCCTCGTCGAGGCCCGGCTCGCCGCGTGCGTCCAGCTGATGCCGGTCGACAGCGTCTATCGCTGGGAGGGTGAGGTCGAGCGGGCTGCCGAAGTGATGCTGCACGCCAAGACCACTCAGGCGCGGCTGGCCGAGGCGGAGGCGCTGATCAAGGCGCGGCATAGCTATGCAGTGCCCGAGATGATCGCGGTGCCGATCGTCGGCGGGTCGGCGGAGTATCTGGCGTGGGTGCGGGCGGCGGTGACTCAGCAGCCAGCGTGATCCACCTCGACCCGTTTGTTTCGAGCGAAGTCGAGAAACGGGCCGCGAGCGACGCACAAGGTGTCTCGACTTCGCTCGACACGAACGGGAAGGGCTATGCTTGACCCAATCTCATCGCCCGCTGGCCGCGCGATTCAGGCCAACCACGACCCGGCCCGCCCGCCGCCCTGTGGGCCCCGGCACAAGGCCGGGGTGACGATGAGCGGGGAAGGCGGGCTTGGCGCTACCGCTCCCGCGTCGCGCTGAACGTCACCTTGTTGTAGCGTTCGGCGATGTAGTTCACTTCCCACGCCGATTTCGCCAGGAACACCGGATTGCCATCGCTGTCCTTGGCCATTGCGCCGCGGTTCAGGTCCATGAAGCTTTTGAGCTCGGCCGGGTCGCTTGCCGACACCCAGCGCGCGGTTTCGAATGGCGCCATTTCGAGCCCGGCGTCGACCTTATACTCGGCATCGAGCCGCGACAGCAGCACTTCGAGTTGCAGCTGGCCGACCACGCCGATGATCCAGTTCGAGCCGATTTCGGGATAGAAGACCTGCGTCACCCCTTCCTCGGCCATGTCGTCGAGCGCTTTTCGCAGTTGCTTGGTTTTGGTCGGGTCCTTGAGCGCCACGCGGCGCAGGATTTCGGGCGCGAAATTGGGGAGGCCGGTGAAGCGCACATCGGCGCGCTCGCTCAGCGTATCGCCCACGCGCAAGGTGCCGTGATTGGGAATGCCGATGATGTCACCGGGGAACGCCTCGTCGGCGAGTTCGCGGTTCTGCGCAAAGAACAGGATCGGCGAATGGATCGCGATCGGCTTGCCATGGCCCGTGGGCGTCAGCTTCATCCCGCGTTTGAAAATGCCTGAACACAGTCGCATGAAGGCAATGCGGTCGCGGTGGTTGGGGTCCATATTGGCCTGCACCTTGAACACGAAGCCAGTGACTTCGGTGCCGTCAGGGCTCACTGGCGCGGGCTCGGCGGGCTGCGGGCGCGGGCCGGGGGCGTGGCGGGCAAGCGCGTCGATCAGCTCGCCGACGCCGAAATCCTTGAGCGCCGAACCGAAATACACCGGCGTCTGGTCGCCCGCGCGGTAAGCTTCGGCATCGAACGCGCCGTAACCGCCGAGCGCCAGCTCCGCCTCGTCGCGCAGCCGCGCCACGCCGACATCGGACAGCGGCCCCGCCAGCGCCGGATCATCGACGCCGGTGAACTTCGCCGCCTTGCCCAGATATTCGCGGCTGCCGCCTTCGGGCTGCATCAGCGTGTTGGCTTGGAGGTCGTAAATCCCCTCAAACTCGCCACCCATCCCGACCGGCCAGCTCATCGGGGTCACGTCAAGCTGGAGGATGTCGGCAATCTCGTCGAGCAACGCGAACGCGTCGCGCCCCTCACGGTCGACCTTGTTGACGAAAGTGATGATCGGCACCGACCGCAACCGGCAGACTTCGAACAATTTGCGCGTCTGCGCCTCGATCCCGCGCGCGGCATCAATCACCATTACCGCCGAATCGACGGCGGTCAGCGTGCGATAGGTGTCTTCGGAAAAATCCTCGTGCCCCGGCGTGTCGAGCAGGTTGAAGGTGATGCCATCCTTCTCGAACGTCATCACCGATGACGTGACCGAGATGCCGCGCTGCTGCTCGATCTTCATCCAGTCCGATCGTGCGCGCCGATTCTGCCCGCGCGCCTTCACTTCGCCCGCGAGATGGATCGCGCCGCCGAAATAGAGCAATTTCTCGGTCAGCGTGGTCTTGCCGGCGTCAGGGTGGGAAATGATCGCGAAAGTGCGGCGGGGGGAAATGGTCATCCCCACCCCCTACCCGTTCGTGTCGAGCGAAGTCGAGACACGGGCGTCAGGCGAGTCGCTTTTGGCCCGTCCCTCGACTGCGCTCGGGACGAACGGGGGGATCAAGGCGTGAGCGTCGCTCGCATTTCGCACGACCAGATCGCCCCCGGCGCAATTTCGAACACCCCAGGCTTGTCGCGAAACTCGCCCTGAAAGCCGATACTGTCGGCAATGCCGTGCCACGGCTCGATGCAGACGTAGCGCGCGCCAGGCTTGGTCCAGATGCCGAGCCGGGGCGTGTCGGGAAAGGCGATGTCGAGCTGCGGCCCGGTGCTCGCGCCATAGCGCAAAGCGCGTGAGGTGACGGGGTTCCAGATCAGCGCGTCGCGTTCGAACAATGCGTCCGCGAGCGCGAGGGTGTCACCTTCGACCGGCGTCGGACGGTCCTCGGCGATCAGGCCGTCGGGCGCGAGGCCCCTGAGCATCCCCGGCTCGGGCGCCTCGAAGACGATCCGGTGATCCTCCCGCGCGGCGCCGTACGGCAGCGGCCAGGCAAAGGCGGGGTGCCAGCCGAAACTGGCAGGCAGCGGCGCATGGCCCGAATTGCCGATCTTCGCCGTCATCGTAAGCGTTGCACCGTCGATCGCAAAGCCGATCTCGAGCAGGAACGCGAAGGGATACATCTCCCGCGTTGCCGCTGAATCGGTCATGCGGAACAGCGCGTGCGCGGGCGACGATTCGGCAAGGTCGAAGGTCGATCGCCGCGCGAATCCGTGCTTCTCCATCCGGTAGGACTCGCCGTCGATCCAGAGCAGGTCGTCGTTCAGCCGCCCCACGATCGGGAACAGGATCGGCGCCCGTCCGCGCCAGAATGCCGGATCGGCATCGGTCATCAGTTCACGTCCGTCGGCGTCCTTGAGCGACGAAAGCTCGGCGCCAAGCGGGTTGATCGCGGCGCGCAATGCCTCCGATCTGATCGTGATAAACTCGGTCATGCTTGCCCTTGTCGACCGATATCAGGCCGGGATCGCGCGCATGCGATTGCCGCGCGCGTTGTGCTCAACCTCGGCCAGCCCCAGCCGTTCCATCAGCGGCGGCACATACATGCCGAAGCGCCCCCGAAAGCCCTTCTTCAGGCCATACCAGCCACCGATCGGATTGTCGGGCGAACGGCCCCAAGCTTCAACCGTGCCGGCCTTGGCCTCCTTCTGCTCGTCGGCCGACCCGAGCTCGATCCAGTCGCCATGGGCGATGAGCATCGCGTGCAAATCGTCCAGACAGCGCGCGTCATAATGCAGTACTGTCTTGCCGACGGTGCAGACAAGGATCGCGAGGCCGTCGCGCTCGGCGCGGTGCATCGTGAAGTCGCTCGTCAGCGGCGGCGTCTTGAGCTGCCAAGGGTCGTCGGGCGTCCCCGATCCCAGCGCTGACGTGGCGTCGTTCATGGACGCAACAATAGCCGATCAGCCGCGCAGAGTCGCCCCCAGTTTCGCTGCCGCCGCCACGACCTTGTCGGCGATGGCCTTCAGCTCTTCGTCGGTGAAGCTCTTGTCGACGGGTTGCAGCGTCACTTCGATCGCGAAGGACTTTTGCCCGTCGCGCTCGAACCGGTCGAACAGCCGCGCAGCCGTAATCGCCTTCTTGTCGACGCCACGCACCGCGCGCACCAGCGAGTCTGCTGGAAGATCGGCGGGGACGAGGAACGCGAAGTCGCGGCTCACGGCTTGCAAGGGCGGCGGCGCATAGGCCGGGCGCATGAAGCCGCTCCCGCCGCGCTTGGCCGGGATCGCATCGAGATACAGCTCGACCGCCGCCACCGCGCCGTCGAGATCGAAGGCTTTCAGCGTCAGCGGATGCAGCATGCCGAACGCGGCGAGCACCGTCTTCGGCCCGAGCCGCAGCGTGCCCGACTGGCCGGGATGCCACGCTTCGCCTGCTTCCCCGAACACTTGCAGATTCTCGACGGGCACGCCCGCTTCGGCCAGCAGCGCGAGCGCTTCGGCCTTGGCATCGAACGCGTCGAAACCCTGCGCCTTGCCGCTCTGCCAGTTGCGCGGTGCCTTGTTGCCCGCGAGCACGACGCCCAAGGTCATCCGCTCGCCATCGCTCAGGTAACGGCGGCCGAGTTCGAACAGCCGCACGCTCGGCACGCCGCGCTTCAGGTTGCGCGCGGTCGCGGCGAGCAAACCCGCCAGCAGCGACGGCCGCATCACTTTCAGGTCTTCGCTGATCGGGTTGGCGAGCGTCCAGGCGAAGTTGCTCGCGCCGGCAAACACGGCGGCCTGCGCTTCGGGCAGGAAGCTCCACGTCACCGCTTCGTTGAGTCCGCGCGCAGCCGCAGCACGGCGCACGCGGCGTTCGAGCTTCTGTTCGGGCGTTGCGGTCGGGCGCGCGACGCCGGGGGTGCGGGGCAGCGGCACCGGCGGCACCTTGTCGATGCCTTCGATGCGAATCACTTCCTCGACGATGTCGGCGGGGCCATCGACATCGCGGCGCCAGCTCGGCACGCCGACGTGCCAGTCGTCGGATACGGTGAAGCCGAGCGACTCAAGAATCGCGCGCTGGCGATCGGGCGCAATCGCGAGGCCGCCGAGCGTTTCGGCGCGGTCGGGATCATAAGCGATAGTCTTGCTCGCGATCGGGGGCGATCCGGCGCGCGTCACTTCGCTCGGCGTCCCGCCGCACAGCTCGACCACCAGCGCGGCGGCAATCGCCAGCCCCTCGTCGAGGAAGGCGGGGTCGACGCCGCGTTCGAACCGGGTGCGCGCGTCGCTGGTGAGGAGCAGCTTTTGGCCGGTCCGCGCGATACTCTCGGGATCGAAATAGGCGCATTCGATCAGCACCTCGGTGGTCGTCGCCGACACGCCGGTTTCCTCGCCGCCCATGATGCCGCCGATGTCGTGGACCTTCACGGCATCGGCGATCACCGTCATGCCCTCGTCGAGCGCATAGGTCTTGCCGTTGAGCGCGAGCACGCTTTCGCCCGCGCGGGCCTTGCGCGCCACCAGCCCGCCTTCGAGCTTCGCCACGTCATAGACGTGCAAGGGACGACCCAGATCGAACATCACATAGTTTGTGATGTCGACCAGTGTCGAAATCGGCTTTTGTCCGATCGCTTTCAGACGCCGCTGCATCCAGTCGGGGGAGGGGCCATTGGTCACGCCCCGCACCAATTGCCCGTAGAAGGCCGGGGCGCTGTCCGGATCTTCGGTGGCTACCACAGGCCCGGCGCCGGATACGGACAACGAGACGGGCTTCAGCGGGCGCAAATGGCCCATGCCGCCTGCCGCCAGGTCGCGCGCGATGCCGCGCACGCCCATGCAATCCTGCTTGTTGGGCGTCACCGACACGTCGATCACCGGATCGGTGAGGCCAGCATAATCGGGATAGGCAGTGCCGACCTGCGCATCGTCGGCCAGCTCGATGATGCCGTCATGATCGTCGCCGAGCTCAAGCTCTTTCGCCGAACACATCATGCCATTCGATTCGACGCCGCGGATCGAGGCGACTTTCAGCTCGAAGCCGCTCCCCGGCACCACAGCACCCGCCGGGCCGAACACGCCGATCATCCCGGCGCGCGCATTGGGCGCGCCGCATACGACCTGAAGCGCGCCATCGCCTGCATCCACTTGCAGCACCTGCAGCTTGTCGGCCTGCGGATGGCGCTCCGCCGACAGCACGCGCGCGACCCGGAACGC
>CAYUYZ010000034.1:0-41412 GCA_964449575.1 uncultured Stakelama sp. | reverse complement strand
CCAAAATCTACGTCAACCCGACCGGCCGCTTCGAAATCGGCGGGCCGGACGGCGACGCAGGCGTGACCGGGCGCAAGATCATCGTCGACACCTACGGCGGTGCCGCCCCGCACGGCGGCGGCGCGTTCAGCGGCAAGGACCCGACCAAGGTCGACCGCTCGGCCGCTTATGTCGCGCGTTACCTGGCGAAGAATGTCGTCGCCGCCGGCCTCGCGCGCCGCTGCACGATCCAGCTATCGTACGCGATCGGCATTGCCGAGCCGCTGAGCGTCTATGTCGACACCCACGGCACCGGCACGGTGGCCGAGGCGAAGCTTGAGGAAGTCCTCCCCCAGCTCGTCCGCCTCACCCCGCGCGGCATCCGCGAGCATCTGAAGCTCAACGCGCCGATCTATCAGCAGACGGCGGCATACGGCCATTTCGGCCGCAAGGCAGAGGGCAATGCCTTCACCTGGGAAGCGACCGATCTCGTGGATCAGCTAAAGGCGGCGGTGGCGTAAACCGCGCTTGCGCTAAATAATTGAAACGATAGGCTCCCCGGGCGTCCACCGACTCCCGGGGAGTTTTCTATGCGGTTGCTGCTGGTCCTCGCCTTGCTGATCGCTGGTACGCCAGCCCGCTCGCAGCAGAGCACGCCGCCGGTCGCGATCAGCGCGCAGGATCAGGCGCTCGTCGACCGCGCGGTGCGGCGCGGCAAGCTGATCTACGCCTATGATCAGGCGGCGTGGCACGGCACCGACGATGCACTCGCCAAGGCACCGGACCTCGGCCCCAAGATCGGCGGCTGGGTCGTCGACGGCCCGCCCGAAGCCACCGAATTCCTGTTCTTCGATAAGGATAGCACGAAGCCGCATGCGCTTTACGTCGCACGCTTCCGCGACAACAAGCTGGTCGAGGGGCACTTGCTGACCGATGCCGAGGATCGCCGCATCAGCCCGTCACGGCTGAAACTCATTGCCGCGCTCAACGCCGCGCGCGATGCGGCCCGCGCCGCGCGCATCGGCAATTGCAGCGACAAGCCCTTCAACACGGTCGTTTTGCCGCCCGAGACGCCAAACGGGCCAACGCTCGTATATTTCCTGACGCCGCAAACCACCAATGATACGCTGCCCTTCGGTGGCCATTACCTGATCGAAGTCGCCGCCGACGGAACAGCAGGCACACCAGCACCGTTCGCGAAAAGCTGCATCGCCCTGCCAGCCAAGCAACCGAATGCCGCCGCGCTTTTGATCACCCATCTGCTGACGCCGGTGCCGACCGAAATTCATGTCTTCACGTCGCTGTCAGCACGGCTGCCGCTGTTCGTCGGCACCACACAAAACCAGCTATTGTGGGGTGTCAGCGGTGCCGAGATTGTCGCGACCGGTAAGCTCGACGACAAGAACTGACGACGAACGCCCCTCTGGTTTCGGAGATATGCGCCATGCGACTGCTCGCCTTGTTCCTTGCGCTCACCCTCACGTCAACGCTCGCCCCGGCGCAAGCGCCCGGGGAGGTGCGGCTTGCGGCCAACAAACCCTATCGCCACAAGCCCACCGGTCTGGTGATCCCCGTCTCGATCGACGGATTACCGCGCACCCGCGTCGTGGCTTGGGAAGCCGACATCGACGAAGCTGTCAATTTCCAGTCCGCAGATGGTCGCGAAGCGATCAGCATCTACATCTTCCGCAACGTCACCGGCGCCATTCCGGTTTGGTATGACCGGACAGCATGGGTAATCGGACACCGCGACCTCTATGGCGGCGCGACAGCGGTCGTGCCTCCCGCCGCGTTCGTCCCGCCGCAACAGCGCAATGCCAGCGCGCTGATCGGCAGCTACCGCCCCGGAAAGGAGCCGTTCAAGTCGACCGGCGCAGCCTATGTTCCGATTGGCCCCGAATGGTATGTGTCGGTTCGCTATTCGTCGGCGTCGCTCGCACCCGAAGCGCTCGACACCCGTTTGCGCGGCGTCATCGCGGCGATTGAGTGGCCGCGCAAGATCGAGCCGCAACCCGATGCGGCACCTGTTGTCGACTGCGCCCAGCCGCTCGTCACAAGCGGTGAGGCCAAGATGGCGACCGGCGACAAACTGGGCGCGTCCGCACTATTCGGCGGGCTGATGGCGAGTGCCGCGCGCGACGACAAAAAGAAGATGAACGCGATCGACCCGCCCGTTGTCTGGTGTCGCGATACCGGCACCTATGCGGGACTTGAGGCGCATGGCGTCTATCGTCCGGTCGGGACCAGCGATCGCTACTTGATCGCATTTCAAGACGCTGGGCGCGGACTATGGGTCGGACCGGACGAATTGGCGGCGCTCATCGACAAAGATGCCTCGCCATCGTGGAGCATCGCGGTGGTGGGCATCGCCGACACAACGAACTACGCGAATCGCGATCGGCTGCCCGCGCCGACACAGGCGCTCGCCATTTCGAACAAGGAGCAATTCACGTCCAAGGCAACGACCTGGGGCAAGAAGCGCAACGTCACGATTGGGGAAGGCGCGCTGAAATAGGCGGCGATGGGCGCATTTGGCAGAACCATATCCCGGCTGCATTCCCCCCCCACCCCCCGCTTGCCCCGTCCCGCCCTTCGCCATAACCTCTCCCCCGGGGAGGCCGACGCAATGCGCAGAGGGATCGTGGCGGGACTGATCATGCTGGCCGGGTGCGACGGCTTTGTCGGGCCGCGCGCGCCGGGCGCCGCTTGCCCCGAAATCAGCCCCACGCGCTTTGCTGAACTCGTCGCCGCGGGCGCGACGCAGGGCGAAGCGACGATCAGCGCCGATGGCACATCGTCGATCGTCATCGGCCCCGGCGTGGTGCACTGCGCGAGCGGCCCGTTGCCGCGCGCGTGCCGCCGCCCCAATGACTTCGTCATCCGCTACGTCCTCGCCGATCGGTCGCGCGTGCAGGTCCATGTCCCCGCCGGATCGCAATATCGCCTCCGCGCCGGCGCGAGCCCCACCACCTGCGAGATCGTCGCGCCGCCGCGCGCCTGAGGGCCATCGCGTCACCACCGCGCAGCGGGGCGGCGAAGGCGCGTTCGCGGTCCAACATTCCCCCCTGTTAATGTCGGAAAACCGGTGCGACGGTGACGGCAACGGCTCTTTGACAATCGAATCAGCTAAGGCAGCGGGATCGGTCCACGCGCCCTGAAACGCGCCGCGCACCCACGCGAAGGCTGCCCACCCCCCCTGCGATGGTCATAACCTTTGACACCTTTCGCGCGCCGCCACCGCCTCCCGCACCCGCCCCGGCTGGACTTTCGCGCCCGCTCCGCTACCGGCCAGCGCCATGAATGATCCCACCACGATCCGCCGCCTCTATGGCCGCCGTGCCGGGCACAAGCTGCGGCAGGGGCAGGCCGCGCTGATCGAGGCGCTCCTCCCGCAAGTCGCGGTGCCCGAAGATGGCGCGCTGACCGCCGAGCGGCTGTTCGGCGACGCGCGCCCGATGCAGCTCGAAATCGGTTTCGGCGCGGGCGAGCATTTGGCGGGCCAAGCCGCCGCGCATCCCGACCACGGCTTTATCGGCTGCGAGCCCTTTCTCAACGGCGTCGTCGGAGCACTCAACCACATCCGCGACGGCGCGCTGGCCAATGTCCGGCTGCATATGGGCGATGCGCTGAGCGTGATCGAACGCCTGCCCGATGCCAGCCTTGAGCGCGTCTATCTGCTTCACCCCGATCCCTGGCCCAAGGCGCGCCACGCCAAGCGGCGCATGGTCAACCCCGGCCCGCTCGATCTGATCGCGGCCAAGCTGAAACCCGGCGGCGAATTCCGGCTCGGCACCGACGATCCCACTTATTGCCGCTGGGCGATGATGGTGATGCGCACGCGGAGCGATTTCATCTGGCAGGCGCAATCGGCGGCCGATTTCCTCACCCGCCCCGCCGACTGGCCGCAAACGCGCTACGAAGCCAAGGCGCGGCGGCAGGGACATGAAGTGTGGTACTTCCGCTACCGGCGCGTCTGACGCTTGCGGCGCCGTGCCGCGCCGGTTACCAATACGATGGGCGATCCACAGCCCGACGGAGCGTTTTTGCAAGAGCTTGCGACCCTCGCCTGACCTGATCGCGTAAGCGTGTCAGGTCCGTGCCGTATCGAACGCCCTCGCGGCGATCGATGCCCCATGGTCGCAAGCTGCTGAGCAATCCCATGAATATTTCGAAGATGGAGCAACGCGTGCTCCACGAACTCGCGCGTGGCGGGGTGATCCGTCATCGCCGCGACGACGCTGGCCAGATCGTCGAAGCGCTCTGCTTCACCCACGAAGGCCATATCCTCACCGACTGCACGCTGGCGCTGTTCCAGCGTCTGCGCCGCCGCCGCCTGATCGAATCACGCGGCGGCGCGCCGTACCGCATCAGCCTGATCGGGCGACGATCGGTGCGCGCGCAATCCGACAACCGAAGCTGAAAGGAAGGACGATGACGACCTATACTCGCCCAATGACCCGCGCCGACTTGCCTGCGCTGATGCAGCTGATCGACGCAACCGAGCTGTTCCCCGGTGCGATGCTCACCAATATGGCGGCGCCCTATCTCGCCACGCCCGCCGCCGACGAACTCTGGTGCGTGTTCGACGACGGCGCCGTCGCCGGGCTGGCCTATGCCGCGCCCGAGCGCATGACCGATGGCACGTGGAATCTGCTTCTGATCGCCGCCGATCCGCTTCGCCAGCGCAAGGGCATCGGCACAGCGTTGGTCAATGCGATCGAACAGCAGCTTGGCGCGCGTGGCGGGCGCTTGCTGCTGGTCGAAACCTCGGGGCTGGCCGAATTCGAGGCCACGCGCGCCTTCTACCGTCAGCGCGGCTATCGGCAGGAGGCCTGTATTCGCGATTTCTATCAGGCCGGCGAGGACAAGATCGTGTTCGTCAGGCTGCTGCCCGGCTAGCCCTGCCCGCTGCGCCGCCACACGCCCGCCAGCGCGCGCGCCGCGAGTGCGCTCGCGCCGGGGCGCACGATCAGCCAGTCGCGGATCGCGGGGCCGCGCGTCGCGCCGATCACTTGCTTGTACCCGCTGTCGCCCGCGCCCCAATCGACCTTGGTGATGCCCTGGCCCATCGCCGCGACCAGATTGCGGTAGTACAGCAATTTGCCCGGCGAATGCTTGGCAAAGGCGGGGTCATAGCTGTTGGCGATCGCATATTTGGTCGCGCCGGTATCGATGTCGAACGAGAAAGCGGCCGGCACGCCGTCGATCGTGAGGAGCGCGGCGTGCAGCATCGCCGCGAGCACCGGATCGGCGGCGGCGGCGCGCCAGAAGGCGCCGTGCCCGGTCTGTGTGAACTTTGCGTCGCGGCCATCGGTGCGCGCGGCGATCCAGCTTTTCTCCTCGACCGAGGCGAGCTGATCGAACCCGCCACCCGCCAGCGCGGCGCCGTCGAGGAAGCGCCAATCGAGCGCCCCATGCTCAGCGAGATGCTTTTCGTGGAAGCGGTTCTTGCGCAGCGTCGAGTTGCGCGGCCAGCCATCTTGTGCCGCTTCAGCCATGTCGAGCAGATAGCTGTCGGCGATGAAGCGGTCGATCACTGCCCAGCCGCGCCGCCGCGCCGCCGCGATCAGTCCGCCGGTCGCCGGGTCATCGTCATACACCGGGCCAAGGCGCAGCATGGTGACGGTCTGCCCCAGCACATCGACCAGCGCGTCGAAGCCGCCATCGTCGAGCCCGGCGGCCTTGGGAAAGCTGCGGAACGGCCAGTAACACCCCGGCACGGTCGCCGCGCCCAGCGCGCGCGGACCGACCCGCATCAGCGGCAGCGCCGCCACCGGCCCGCGCTCATCCTCCACCAGCAGCGTCTGCGCCGCGCCACCGTAGGCCGACAGCGCCGCGGCAAACCATTGGTAGCGTAGGAAACGGTGCGATGGCCGCGCGCGCTCGGCGACCTGATCGATCGCGCTCGCCAGCCCATCGACGCGGCGCGCGCGATAGGCTGGCGGCAAGCGCGCGAAATCGGCGAGCAGCATCGGCTTGGTCATCGGCGCAGCCATAGCGCGACCAGGTTACCATTGGGTTGGCGCTTGACGCGACCGCCTCGCACCGCGACCAAGGGAGCATGAGCCTGTCCCCCGCCGTCACCACCATCGCCCAGACGATTCAGCTATCGGTCAGCCCTGTGTTTCTGCTCGCGGGGCTGGGGGCGATGCTCAACGTGATCGCCGGGCGGCTGGGGCGCGTGGTCGATCGCGCCCGCGCGCTCGAAGCGCTCCACCCGCGCTCAACGGGACCCGAGCATGACCGCCATGTGTGGGAATTGCGGCTGCTCGACCGACGGATGGCGGTGATCAATGCCGCGCTCTTCCTGTGCGTCGCCAGCGCAATCCTGATCTGCTGCGTGGTCGCGCTGCTGTTTGTGGCCGAGCTGATCAACCTGCACATCGGGAGCGTGCTCGCGGTCATGTTCATCATCGCGATGCTGCTGCTGATCGTCGGCCTCGTCATGTTCATGATCGAGGTCCGACTATCGCTCAACGCCACGCAAGTGCGCGTCGAACTGCTCGAACGCGAGCGCGCCTGACCGGCTATTTGCTGCCGTCCATCCCCGGTCCGACATCGGCGCTGGGCAGATAGCGCGGCGCCATCCGCGCGCGCGATGCCTGTTCATAGACATAGCCTGCCTCAAGCAATTTCTGGTCGCTATACGCCGCACCAATGAACGACAGCCCGACCGGCATCCCCTTGGCCAGCCCCATCGGCACCGTCAGATTGGGATAGCCCGACACGGCGGGCAGTTCGCTCGACGACGGGCCCTGATATTGGTCGCCATAAATCGGCTCGATCAGCCAGCCGGGGCCATAGCTCGGCTCGACGAGGATCGTCGCATTCGCCTTGGCGAGCATCGCGTCGATGCCCTCCTTGCCCGCCAGCCGCAGCGATTTCGCACGCGCGCCGAGATATTCGGGATCGGCGAGCCCGCGCGTCTTCTCCGCGGCGATGAAGGTCTCCTGCCCGAAAAACGGCATTTCGGCCGCCTTGTTCGCTTCGTTAAAGGCAATGACATCGGCGAGCGTGCGCGTCTTCACCGCCGCTGGCGTGGTCGCGAGATAGGCGTTGAGATCGCCCTTCAGCTCATAAAGCAGCACCTGGAACTCGGCCTCGCCCAGCCCGTCGAGCTTGGGCTGCTCGACATCGACCAGCACCGCGCCCTGCGCCTTGAGCACGGCAAGTGCCGCGTCGAAACGCGCGGCGAGATCGGGGCCCATCTGTGGGCGCCGCACCGCGATCCGGACGCCCTTCAGCGACGCGGCGCTCAGGCTCGCGGTATAATCCTTGCGATATTGGTCGGCCTTGGCGGTCGCCGGGTCGGCGGAGTCAGTGCCGATCATTGCCGAGAAGAGCGTCGCGACGTCACGCACGCTGCGCGCCATCGGCCCCGGCGTGTCCTGGCTGTGGCTGATCGGCACGACATGCGTGCGGCTGACCAGACCAAGCGTGGGCTTGAGGCCCGCAAGGCCGTTGATCGACGACGGACACACCACCGACCCGTCAGTCTCCGTCCCGATGCCGACCGCCGCAAAGCTCGCCGCGATCGACGATCCGGTGCCGCTCGACGATCCGCACGGCGTGCGATCGAGCGCATAGGGGTTGCGGACCTGCCCGCCGACCGCGCTCCACCCGCTGATCGAATTGTTCGAGCGGATATTCGCCCATTCGGACAGGTTGGTCTTGCCGAGGATCACCGCGCCGCCCTTGCGGAGCTCGGCCACCACCGGCGCATCGCGGCCGGTGACATTGTCCTTGAGCGCGAGGCTGCCCGCCGTGGTCGCGATCGGATCCTTGGTTTCGATATTGTCCTTGATCAGCACCGGCACGCCATCGAGCGGACCGAGCGGCTTGCCCGCCTTGCGCCGCGCGTCGGCCGCCTGCGCCTGCGCGATCGCATCGGGGTTGAGCGCGATCACCGAGCGCAGCGTCGGCCCCTTGCGGTCCATCGCGGCAATGCGGGCGAGATAAGCGCGGGTGATCGCTTCGGAGGACGTGCCCTTGGCCATCATCGCGCGAAGCTGGTCAACCGACGCTTCCTCAACCTTGGGCAGGGTTTGCGCGGCGGCAGGTGCGGCAACGGCGGCAAGCAGCGCAAAAGCGATCATCGGACGCATGGAAATCCCCTTTTTGGTTTGGCGTGAGCCTAGCGCGGGGGCAGTCGCTGGCAAGTACCCGATGGGCGGTATCGGTGGCGCCCCCGCGACCGACCTTCGCCACAAATGAAAAGAGGCTGCCGGGGGGTGCCTCGCACCGCCCCGGCAACCTCCTAACATGGTCAGCGGCCGGATGCTCCAGCCCGGGAGACCATGCGGACCGCCAATCCTGTGGGCCTGTACGTTGACTGGGGGAGGATACCCCCCGTCAGGCCCGGCGGATCAGCGGCGCGTCCCCCGAACGAACTGAACCGACCCCATTGCTGAACCATGAGACATCGGATCACCTCCTTTCGCCAGTTGAAACTATACGCCCTGCCTGAGCGCGACTCCTGTTTGAATCATGTGATTCGCACATGCAAGCCTTGTAATAAAAATCTTTTTGGGCCAAGAATCACGGCTCCGCTGGCGCCGGGTCGCAACGCGATTTTCAGCCGCGGCAATCCTCGGCCACGCGCAGGATTTCGGCCCAGGCGGGCACCACCAGCACCGGCAATCCGGCTTGCTCGATCACGAAACGGCCCCGGCTAAAGCCCATGGCGTCGAGCAGCGGATCGCGCACCGCCAGCGTCACCGCGAGATAGGACGGGCTGCCGCCGGTCGGTCGCATCGCGAGCGTGCGCGCTGTGCTCGTTGTGCGCACCGTCATCGCCGGATTGCTCGAGGCCGGACCACGCCGCGACAGATAGATCACCCCCGCCGCGCGGTCGCAGCGCAATGTCACCTCGGCATCGCTGCCGGGTCGCCCGAACAGCGCGATCGATCCGCGCGCATCCTGCCGATACACCCAATCGCCCGGCGTCAGCGGCCAATCGCGCCAGTCGCCACGCGGCGTGGCAGGCGGCGGTGTCGGCGCGGGCGCAGGCGGCGCGGCGGGCGCTGGCACCGGCGCAGCGGCGACCGCCGGTGGTGGCGGCGGCGCGGCGACGCACGCGCTGACCAGGAGCGTGGCGACAAGCAGCGGAGAAACGATGCGCATGGCATAGCTATGGGCGAAGCACCGCGCAGGCTCAACCACTTCGACACGCGCCGATCCGACAAAGCGCTTCCCTTCGCCGCGCACTTCGGCAACGAAGGCCTTATGGCAGGGGGCATGGACCGCAAGCGGCTGACCGCAATCATCGGCGGATCGGCCGGCAATCTGGTCGAATGGTACGACTGGTACGCTTATTCGGCGCTGACGATCTATTTCGCGCCAGCCTTCTTCCCGAGCGGCGATCGCACCGCGCAATTGCTCAACACCGCCGCCGTTTTTGCGGTCGGATTCCTGATGCGGCCGATCGGCGCCTGGCTGATGGGCAGCTATGCCGACGCGCATGGCCGCAAAGCTGGCTTGGCGCTGTCGGTGGCGCTGATGTGCGGCGGGTCGCTGCTGATCGCGGTCGCGCCACCCTATGCCAGCATCGGCATTGGCGCACCCGCGCTGCTGATCATCGCGCGGATGCTGCAAGGCCTGTCGGTCGGGGGCGAATATGGCGCGAGCGCCACTTATCTGTCGGAAATGGCGACGCGCAAGAACCGGGGGTTCTGGGCGAGCTTTCAATATGTCACTCTCATCGGCGGGCAATTGCTCGCGCTTGGCGTCACGTTGGTGTTGCAAGCATCGCTGCCCGAGGCGGCGCTGGAGAGCTGGGGCTGGCGGATTGCCTTTGCGATCGGCGCGGCGCTCGCGCTGCTGGTCTATCTGCTGCGTCGCAACCTCGCCGAGACCGAAGCCTTTGGCAAACTCGACAAGGACCGCGCCAAATCGACCGCGCTGGCGCTGTGGCGCGCGCACCCGCGCGAGTTCCTGATCGTCGCGGCCATCAGCGGCGGCGGGTCGTGCGCCTTCTATGCCTACACCACCTACATGCAGAAATTCCTGGTCAACACCAGCGGCTTTGGCCGCCAGACCGCGACCGAGATCATGACCGCGGCGCTGGTGGTGTTCATGCTCAGCCAGCCGCTGTGCGGCGCACTCTCCGACCGAGTGGGGCGCAAGCCGATGCTGCTGCTGTTCGGGGTGGGCGGGATGATCGTCTCGGTGCCGGTGTTCAGCGCACTCGCGGTGGCGACCGCACCCCTCGCCGCCTTTGGCGTGGTGCTGATCCCGCTGCTGCTGCTGAGCGCCTACACGTCGATTTCGGGCCTCATCAAAGCCGAGTTGTTCCCGCCCGCGATCCGCACTTTGGGCGTCGCGCTGCCCTATGCGATCGGCAACACGGTGTTCGGCGGCACCGCGGAATATGTCGCGCTGTGGCTGAAGGACGCGCATCTGGAATCGGTATTCTACTGGTACGTCACCGCGATCATCGCGCTGGCGACGCTGGGTTTCGTGTTGCTGCCGGATACCAAGCGGACGAGTTTGATCGCGGAGGATTAACGCCGGCCAAACTTGGTTAAGCGATCTTTAACCCGTGCCGCGATATCCGTGCGCTGGCGTCCCAATAGGGTATGCGCGGGAGGGGCCAGGGAGCAATGATCGACCGAACGATCAGCAAAAGGCTGAGCGACGAAGAAGTCGCGCTGCGCATCCGCCTGTATAATGAAGGCGGCCACTTCGAGGCTGCCTTGCGCACCGTCTGGGCGCGCGCCTGGCACATCATGGCGCCGATCCTCAAACAGCATTGGCATAAGGTCTTCAGCAACCCGCTCAGCCGGGTCGCGCCGCATGATGTCGACAAGTTTGTTGCCGTCGTGCTGGAGTCGACCGAGCAGCGTTACACCTGGCCGATCGATGCAAAGTGGATTGACCTTTGCGCCCGACGCGGGCGGGAGCAGGTCGGCATGAATATCTCGCAGCCCATGGCGGTGCGCGGGCTGATGGATTCGGGCACGGTGCTCAATGCCGCGATCAGCGAGCATTTTGCCGACGACATGGAGTTTGTCACCCTCGCGCTTGATACCATCAATCGGCTGCATTGCATCGACGTCGAGATCACCAAGACCCAGATCGGCATATTGCACAACGCGCGGACTGCCACCGAGCTTGCGGAAAGCGGCAATGCCTATCTGAACGACATTGGCGCACTGCTGCACGATTCGGTGACGCATACGGCGGCGCTGCGCACGCATACGCAGGAAACCGCGAATGCTGCCCGCAGCACGCTGGACAAGGCGTCGGATGTCGCGATTGCGGCCGACGAGTCGGCACTCGCGATGCGCGAAGCCGCCCAGAGCGCGGCTGATCTGATCCGCGCGATCGACCAAGCCCGCCACGAAGTCGATACCGCCGCCGAGATTGCGCTAGACGCCAGCAACCAGGCCGAAACCGCCGTTGGCATGTCGCAGGCGCTATCGGCCCATGCCAAGTCGATCGAATCGATCCTCGGCCTGATCCGCGACATTGCCGGGCAGACCAATTTGCTCGCGCTCAATGCGACGATCGAAGCCGCGCGGGCAGGCGATGCCGGGCGCGGGTTTGCCGTCGTCGCACAGGAAGTAAAGAGCCTCGCCAACCAGACCGCCCGCGCGACCGACGATATCGCCGCCAAGATCGCCGCAATTCAGGTCGCGACGCAATCGACGGTCGATACCAATGCCTCGGTCAAATCGACCATCACCGCCGTTGCCGATCGGGCAGCCCACATCCGCGACGCGATGAGCGCGCACGCCCACACGGTCGCCGCGATCACGGCGGCGGTCGATGAAACGGCGCTGGCGGCCGATACCATGTCCAACACCATCACCGCCATTCGCGCCGACACTGAAACCGTCGTGCAGGAGCTTGACGGCCTGCAGGTTCGCGTGTCGACCGTTGATGGCAGGCTCGCCAATATGGAAGCGGTTGCAGGCGCCTTTATCGCCAATATTGCCGGCCCCAAACGCGCCGCCTGAAATCAGCCGCGACGCGCTTTCGGCTTGCGGAACCGGAACACGAACCGATCAGTCTTGCCGCGCACGCTGGGGTCGAACACCAGCTTGCTGTGATCGTCGCTCGCATTGCGCAGCAGATCGCTCTCGCCGTCGAGGACGAAGCCCGCTGCTTTGAAATCCGCTTTCACCACCGCCGGGTCGATGCGGTGCGTCTTCTCCACGGTCGCGCGCGTATCGCCCGCGCCCGCAACGTGATCGATCACCACCACTGTCCCGCCGGGTTTCACGGCCTGATACAGCACGCGCAGAAACGCCGCCGGATCGGTGCGCGGCACTTTGAACTGCGCGCTTTCCCAATAAAGATCATGATAGACGAGGTTCATCATCACCAGATCGAGGCTGCCCGCCGGTGCGGCGAAGGCATCGAACGGATAGGCCACCTGGGTGACGTTGGGATTGCGCGCGATCAGGCTGGACCAGACCGCCTTGCCCCTGTCGTCGGTCGGCAGGAACTGGCTCGGCTCATAAGCGACGACCTTGCCCTTGGCGCCGACCACGCGCGCCATGATCTCGGTCCAATAGCCCGCGCCTGCCATCACATCAGCAGCGCTCATGCCCGGCCTCAGGCCCGCGAAGGCAAGTACTTCGGCAGGCTTGCGGCTCTCGTCGAGCTTGACGTCGGACGCCGCACGCCCGGGTGCGGCCACGGCGGCGGCGATGTCGGGCCGGGGCGCTTCCTTGGCCAAGGCGGGGAGGGGCGCCGCGACGATCAAGAGGGGGGCAAGCAGCAACAGACGCTTCATCGGGGCTGAACCTCATGCTAGTGTATGTGTCACATAATACACGCATTGCTGTTTCGGGCAAGCCTGAGCACGCGCGCCGCCGCGTCCGGAACCGATTGTTTCGTCACCGGTTGATCCGCCAGCAGGAGACAATCATGGCCGACACCGACCAAGCCACGCAGTTACTGATCCAGTCGAACCGCGCGGACACGATGCAAGTCGACAGCCGAGACGGCGACCGGATCGGCCACGTCCATGCCTATATGATCCAGAAGCGCACCGGCCAGGCGCTCTATGTCATTCTGGCGTTCGGGGGCTTTATGGGGATCGGCAAGGCCTTTTACCCGCTGCCGTTCGAGCTGCTGGGCTATAATCCGGTTGAGGACCGCTATGTCGTGACGATCGACCGCCGCGTGCTGGAGGGAGGCCCAAGCTGGGCCAACAACGCGTCGGCCTTCGACCAAGCCTATGCCGACCGGGTGGCGCAATATTACGGCGTGGGCCGCGAGGATTTGACGCTGGGTTAGGCGGCGTCGCGCGCGACACTGAGCCGCAGGCCCATCGCTGACAGGACGGCAGTCAACGTTGCGAGCGTCGGGTTCCCGTTTTCGGAAAGCGCCGCGTAAAGTGCCTGCCGCCCAACCCCGGTCTTGCGCGCGATCTCGGTCATGCCTTTCGAGCGGGCGACGATACCAAGCGCGCGCGCAATGTGCTGCGCATCGCCGCCGTCCATCGACGCATCAAGAAAGGCAATGATTTCCTCCTCAGTGTCGAGATACTCTGCCGGATCAAAGATCGTCGTTTTCAGCGTCATTTTCTTCTCGCCTCGCCAGATCGATCGCCTTGGCAATGTCGCGTCGCTGGCTGCTCTTGTCGCCACCTGCCAGCAGTAAAATTACCGCCTGCCCGACGCGCTTGAAATAAACCCGGTAGCCCGGGCCGAAAGGCATTCTCAGCTCGCCAACGCCGTCGCCTACCGGTTTGGTATCTCCAAAATTCCCATCGGCCACACGCAGCAGCCGGTCGAAAATTCGGGCGCGCCCTTTCAGGTCGTGCAGCGACGCGAGCCAGTCATGAAATTCGACCGTCTGCCGAATTTCGTTGACCTGTCCGTTATACAGGACGAATGGGTGATTGGCAAGATCGTCGGTCATCAGATTGCTCCAAGTCTCCCTCTCCTTAAGCAAGAACAGGGCAAGTGTTGGACGGCATCTGACTATTGCCACGTCGCGAGCCGAATACGCGACAATCCCCAAGGGATCGACTAATAGATATAATCCAAACAATCCCAAATTTCAACGCCCCCGCCGCGAACTCCCGGCCATGCCGGCGCGCATCTTCTGGCTCTTGCCGTAGCGCGTCTTGCGCGTCCCCGGTTTCCCCTCGTTGCTCCGCCCCATCACCGGCGCGCGCTGCTGATCAACCGGCAGCCCAAGCTCCTCCGCCTCCAGCGAACGGATTTCGTCCCGCAGCCGCCCGGCTTCCTCGAACTCCAGATCGCCTGCCGCCTTGCGCATGCGCTTCTCAAGCTCCTCGATGTACGCGCGCAGATTGTGGCCGACCATGTGCGGGCGGTCCTCATCGATCTCGACCGTCACCTGATCGCGGCTCGCAACGTCCTTGATGATGTCGCCGATGTTCCGCCTAATCGTCGTCGGCGTAATCCCGTGCGCTTCGTTGTATGCGAGCTGCTTCTCGCGCCGCCGCCCGGTTTCGTTCATCGCACGCTCCATCGAGCCGGTGATGCGATCGGCATAGAGGATCACGCGGCCGTCGACGTTGCGCGCCGCGCGCCCGATCGTCTGGATCAGCGACGTTTCGCTGCGCAGAAACCCTTCCTTGTCGGCATCGAGAATCGCAACCAGCCCGCATTCGGGGATGTCGAGCCCCTCGCGCAGCAGGTTGATACCGATCAGCACGTCATACACGCCCAGCCGCAAATCGCGGATCAGCTCGATCCGCTCCAGCGTCTCGACGTCGCTGTGCATGTAGCGTACGCGCATGCCCGCTTCGTGCATGAATTCGGTCAGGTCCTCGGCCATCCGCTTGGTGAGCGTCGTTACCAAGGTGCGATAGCCCGCTTCGGCCGTCTTGCGCGCCTCGACGATCAGGTCCTGCACTTGCTCTTCGACCGGCTTGATCTCGATCGGCGGATCGATGAGGCCCGTCGGGCGGATCACCTGTTCGACGAACACGCCGCCGGTCTGCTCCATTTCCCAGCTGCCTGGCGTCGCCGAGACGTACGTCGTCTGCGGGCGCATCGCTTCCCATTCGTTGAAGCGCAGCGGGCGGTTGTCGATCGCGCTCGGCAAGCGGAAGCCATATTCGGCGAGCGTCAGCTTGCGCCGGTGGTCGCCGCGCGACATGCCGTTGATCTGGCCGATCGTGACATGGCTTTCGTCGACGAACAGCAGGGCATTGTCGGGGAGATATTCGAACAAGGTCGGCGGCGGCTCGCCCGGCATGCGGCCAGTGAGGAAGCGGCTGTAATTCTCGATACCCGCGCAGCTCCCGGTCGCGGCGATCATCTCCAAATCGAAATTGGTGCGCTGTTCGAGCCTTTGCGCCTCGAGCAATTTGCCTTCGATCGCCAGCTCCTTCAGCCGCTCGGTCAGCTCGAACTTGATCGCTTGCATCGCCTGCTTGAGCGTCGGCCCCGGCGTGACGTAATGGCTGTTCGCATAGACGCGGACATAGTTGAGGCTCGCCACCTTCTTCCCGGTCAGCGGATCGAATTCGACGATATCCTCGATGTCGTCGCCGAAGAACGACACGCGCCAGGCGGTGTCCTCATAGTGCGACGGAAAAATCTCGAGATTGTCGCCGCGCACGCGAAAATTGCCGCGCGCGAACGCAGCGTCGTTGCGCTTATACTGGAGCGCGACGAGTTTCCGCACAATCTCGCGCTGATCGACGCTCTGCCCCTTCTTCAAGTCAAAGATCATCGCCGAATAGGTTTCGACCGAGCCGATACCGTAAAGGCAGCTCACCGACGCCACGATGATCACGTCATCGCGTTCGAGCAACGCGCGCGTCGCCGAATGCCGCATCCGGTCGATCGCTTCGTTTACCGACGATTCCTTCTCGATATAGGTGTCCGAGCGCGCGACATAGGCTTCGGGCTGGTAATAGTCGTAATAGCTGACGAAATATTCGACCGCATTGTCGGGGAAGAACGACTTGAACTCGCCGTAGAGCTGCGCGGCGAGGATCTTGTTGGGCGCGAGCACGAGCGCAGGGCGTTGCACCGCCTCGATCACTTTGGCCATGGTGAAGGTCTTGCCTGATCCGGTGACGCCGAGCAGCACCTGGTCGCGCTCGCCCGCCTGCACTTGCTCGACTAGCTCGGCAATCGCAACCGGCTGATCGCCCGCGGCGGTATAGTCCGACACGATCCGGAACGCCTTGCCGCCCTCGGCCTTGGGCGGCCGTTCGGGCCGGTGCGGGACAAAGGCCTGCCCCGTTTCGGGCTCGTCGAGGCTGGTGCGAATCTGGATTGCCATAAGCAGAACATATGGGGATTATCGCGCCATAAGCAACGCGCGCATGGAGTCGCGCGCGGCAGGGGGAAATCGATCGATGGCACGCTATAGGATCGTCGTTTCAATCGCCCTGCTGGGGGTGGCGGCGGCACCGCCGGGACCCATCATCCAGCCCGGCAAATGGGAAAACCGCGTCGAGATTATCGACCTGCAACTGAAAGGCGCGCCGCCGGGAGTTGCCGCCGCGATGAAGGGGCGGCCGATCGTCGTCACCAGCTGCATCACTCCGAAGCAAGCCGAAGCCGGGCCGCAAGCCGCGATGAATGCCGACAAGGCATGCCGCTTCGTCCGCTATTCGGCGGCTGGCGGGCGGATCGCGACCGAGCTGCTCTGCAACCGCCCGAACGGCACGATGCGCGTGGTGTCGCAAGGGACCTATACGCCCACCAGCTATTCGGTTTCGGGGACGGGCGTGATGTCGGGGCGGATGTCGATGACGATGAAGTCGCGCACCACCGGGCGGCGGCTGGGCGGGTGTTAGTTGCTGGTGCGTCGCGTCGCTGGCCGTGGTAGAAATGAACTGACAGCATATGGGAAGGGACTGCGATGATCGGCTATGCGACCCTTGGCACCAACAACATTGTTCAGGCGCGCGCCTTCTACGACTCACTGCTTGAATCAATCGGCGCCAAGCGCATTATGGAATTTGGCGAGGACACAGGGGGCTTCACCCTTTGGGGAACGGCTTGGGACAAGCCCGGTGTGGCGTTGACGCGGCCCTTCAACGGTGAGCCTGCGGTCGCAGGCAACGGCAACATGCTGGCGATCCCGCTCGATAGCCGTGCCAAGGTCGACGCGCTGCACGCCAAGGCGATCGAACTCGGCGGCAGTTGCGATGGCCCGCCTGGACTGCGCGGCGAAGAAGGGCCGCAAGCCTTTTACGGCGCCTATTTCCGCGATCCTGAAGGCAACAAGCTGTGCGCGTACCGGGTCGGCCCCGCCTGACCCCTCACCCGCGCGGGCGGTACGCGATCACCCACATCACCGTCGCAATCGCCGCCGCCACGCCCGCCAGCAGCAAGCTCGTCGCGACCGCACTCGCCCAGCGATAGAGCAACGTGCTGCCGTCGCTCGGCGGCGCCTCGAACAGGCCGAAGCCATAGGTTTGCGCGAACAGGAACAGGCCAAAGCCGATCGCGGCCCCCGCCAGCGCTGCCTGCCGCAACCGCCGCCGCCCGCTCAGGTGCAGCACCAGCCACACCGGCACGCCGACCGCCGCAATGCCCAGCGTGGTGAAGACCGTTCCCAGAATGAAGGCGGTCGCCACCGCCAGCGCGCTTGCCGTGCCGCTGCCCCACGCCAGCACCAGCCACACCGCGCCGCCCAACAGCCCGCCCGCGCCGAGCGCGAGCCCCGCGCGATCCAGCGTCGTTTCGGGCAGGTCCACCCGGTCGCGCAGTTGATACCCCGCCATAGACGCGGGTTTAGGGCGCGGTGCGGCCCGGCTCAAGCCGCTTGATCTTCGCGCCGCCCGCCGCCAGCATCACACGCCATGCTCCCCTTCCTCCTCGCCGCCGCCACCCCGCTCCCCGCCAGCGCCGGCGTGCGCTTCGACGGCCCGCGCATCGTCGCCCGCATTGCCGAGGGCGAGGCCGACCGCGCCACCCACCGCGCGGTCACCGCCGATGATCCGGTGCGGGTCGCGTCAATCTCGAAACTCGCGGTCGCGCTCGCGGTGATGCGGCTGGTCGAGCGCGGCACGCTCGATCTCGACCGTGACGTGTCGACCTATCTCGGCTGGACCCTGCGCAATCCGGCATTCCCCGACGCGCCCGTCACGCTGCGGCGGCTGTTGTCGCACACCAGCGGCGTGCGCGACGCGGCGGGCTATGGCATCGCGCTCGACGGCGACCTGACCGCGCGCATGGCCGAGCCCGGCGCGTGGGACGCAGGCCATGGCGCGGGCTATTTCGCCTATGCCAATCTCAACTACCCGCTGATCGCCGCCGTGATGGAAGGCGCTACGGCCACGCGCTTCGACCGGATCATGGCCGAACAAGTCTTTGCGCCGCTCAAGATCGCGGGCTGCTTCAACTGGTCGACCTGCGCCCCCGACGCCGCGCGCCACGCGGTCGTGCTCTACCGCGCCTCGGGCGAAGTGGCGTATGACGACCTGCACGGCCGCCCGCCCGCCTGCCCCGGCACGCCCGCGCAAGGCGGCAGCTGCGACCTGACCCGCTACCGCCTCAGCCACAGCAGCGGCTTCTACTCGCCGCAAGGCGGGATGCGGATCGCGCCCACCGGCCTCGCCCGGATCGGCGCCGCGCTGGCCCGCCCCGGTTTCCTCTCGCGCGCCAGCCTCGACACGATGACGCAGCCGCAGTGGCGCTACGACGGCCACAATGGCGATATCGAGGGCGGCTTCTACTGCGCCTTCGGGCTGGGTGTGATGTTCCTGACCTCGGGCAATGCCCAAGCCGGATGCCGCGACGCGCTGATCCGCGACGGCAAGACGCGGATCGGCCATGCGGGCGAAGCCTATGGCCTCCGGTCAGGGCTATGGGTCGATCCGGCGACCGGCCGGGGGATCGCCTTCTACACCACGGCGGTGGCCGACGACGCGCCGGTGGGGCGGTCGGCCTATACGGCGCGGGAGGAAGATTTCGCAGCAATGGTCAGCAGGGCGCGATAACCGAGCCCAACATCGTCCGGATCGTATCTAATTTTGCCGAGACAGATGGATTGTAGCCGCCTGCGTGCCAGCAGACACTTCACCGGCATCCGACGCAGCGACCGATCCAAGTAACGAACCTCGCTGCCAGTCTTGTCTTACTGAAACACCGAGGCAACATCGTCGAAATTCGTGTCGCGGGGATCATACCCCTTGTCGTTTTCACCCTTGGTGCCGGGGATGAGACCAATGACAATCACCGCCAGAATACCGACATAGGGAATGAAAGATGTCAGGCACCATTTGCCGCTAACGTCGAAATCATGGAGCCGTCGCGCCATAAGCGTAATCGATGGGACAAACGTCGCGATCAGCCAGACAAGAAGGACGAGTCCCAGCACGATATTGGCCGTACCGCCGGGCCGGTCCGGCGTCGCGATCATCGCGTACAGGCCAAGAACGAGTACGAAAAAGGCATATTTTACGCCGTAGAATAACCAAAACTCGGAGCGCCGCGCCCGACCGGTGGAGTCACCGTACATTTTCCAAGGCCGCCACAGTAGTTCCATCTCGCCCCCCCAAAAACGGGAGGGCGATAGGTCAAGACTCACCGGCTTGTAAAGTTCTCAAGCCGCTTTCGCCCGGCTCGCGCGCTTGCGCTCGTTCGGGTCCAGATACCGCTTGCGCAGCCGGATCGACTTGGGCGTCACTTCGACCAGCTCATCGTCGTCGATGTACGCAATCGCCTGCTCGAGCGTCAGCCGCCAAGGCGGCGTCAACCGGATCGCGTCGTCCTTGCCGCCGCTCGCACGGAAGTTGGTGAGCTGCTTGGCCTTCATCGGATTGACTTCGAGATCGTCGGTCTTGGCATTTTCACCGATGATCATGCCTTCGTAGAGCGCTTCGCCCGGCGCGACCATCATGATGCCGCGTTCCTCGAGCGGGCCGAGTGCATAGGCATTGGCTTCGCCCGCGCCGTTCGAAATCAGCACGCCGTTCTTGCGGCCTTCGATCTTGCCCTTGTGCGGCCCGTATTTCTCGAACAGCCGGTTCATGATGCCGGTGCCGCGCGTGTCCGACAGGAATTCGCCGTGATAGCCGATCATCCCGCGGCTGGGCGCGCTGAAGGTGATGCGCGTCTTGCCACCGCCCGAGGGGCGCATGTCGGTCATCTCGGCCTTGCGGATGTTCATCTTCTCGACAACCGTGCCGGAATATTCCTCGTCGACGTCGATGATGACGGTTTCGTAAGGCTCGGTCTTGCCGCCGTTTTCGTCTTCCTTGAACAGCACGCGCGGGCGGCTGATGCCGAGTTCGAAGCCCTCGCGGCGCATCGTCTCGATGAGCACGCCGAGCTGGAGTTCGCCGCGACCAGCAACTTCGTAGGAGTCGCGGTCGTCGCTTTCGGTGACCTTGATCGCGACATTCGATTCGGCTTCACGGAAGAGGCGGTCGCGGATCATGCGGCTCGTCACCTTGCTGCCTTCGCGGCCCGCCATCGGGCTGTCGTTCACCGCAAAGCGCATCGACAGCGTCGGCGGATCGATCGCCTGCGCGTGCAGCGGCTCGGTGACGCTCGGGTCGGCGATGGTGTTGGCGACGGTCGCAATCGTCAGGCCGGCGAGGCTGATGATGTCGCCTGCATTGGCTTCGTCGACCGGCAGCCGTTCAAGACCGCGAAACGCCATGATCTTTGACGCGCGGCCCGTTTCGACGATCTTGCCCTCGGGATCGAGCGCGTGGATCGGCATGTTGGTCTTGACCGAGCCCGAGAAGACGAGGCCGGTCAGGATGCGGCCGAGGAAATTGTCGCGGTCGAGCAAGGTAACGAGGAACTTGAAGGGACCATCGGGATCGGCCGAGGGCGGCGGCACATGCTCGACAATCTTGTTGAACAGCGGATCGAGCGTGCCTTCGCGCACGTCAGGATTGTCGCCCGCGTAACCGTTGCGGCCCGAGGCGAAAAGCACAGGGAAATCAAGCTGATCGTCATTGGCTTCGAGGCTCACGAACAGGTCAAACACTTCGTCGAGCACTTCCTGCGCGCGCGCATCGCTGCGGTCGATCTTGTTGACCACGACGATCGGGCGGAGACCCAGTGCGAGTGCTTTGCCGGTCACAAACTTGGTCTGCGGCATCGCACCTTCGGCGGCGTCGACGAGCAGGATCACGCCGTCTACCATCGACAGGATTCGTTCTACCTCACCGCCGAAATCGGCGTGGCCGGGGGTGTCGACGATGTTGATGCGGGTCTTGTGCCCGTGGTGATCATCCCATTCGATCGAGGTGCACTTCGCCAGAATCGTGATCCCGCGCTCCTTTTCGAGATCGTTCGAATCCATCGCGCGCTCTTCGACGCGCTGGTTGTCGCGGAAGGTGCCCGATTGGCGGAAAAGCTGGTCAACGAGCGTGGTCTTGCCGTGATCGACGTGCGCGATGATGGCCACGTTGCGGAGGCTCATAAGGTGTCCTGATATGTCTAAGGGATAAAGGCTGGCCGCGCGCATAGCGTAAATGTTGCGGCGCGGGAAGGGCCGCGCGGTGCGGACTCAACCGTCGCGCGCGATCAGCAGCCCGGCGGCGGTAATGTCGACCGGGCGCGAGTAGAAATAGCCCTGGCCATAAGTGCAGCCCATCGCGCGCAAGTCCTGGCACTGGCGCGGGGTTTCGAGGCCCTCGGCAATCACCGACAAATCCATCGTCGACGCCAGATCAAGCACGGCGCGCACGATGCCGCGACCGACCTTGCCGCGCTCGGGCCCCATTTCGGCGACGAAGCTGCGGTCGAGCTTCAATGTGTCGAACGGATAGCGATGCAAGTGCCCGAGCGACGAATAGCCGGTGCCGAAATCATCAAGGCTGATCCGCACGCCGAGCGCGCGCAACTGGCGCATGATCCGCACCGCCCGGTCGGGGTTGCTGATCGCGATGCTTTCGGTGATTTCTAGAGATACGGTGGCGGGCGCGACGCCGGTTTCGGTAATCGTGTCGCGGACGATATCGGCAAAGCCGGGTTGCAGGAATTGGCGTGGCGACACGTTGATGCTGATCGTAACGGGCACGCGATCGGGAAAGCGGTGGTGCCAGCCGACGGTTGCCTGACACGCCTCGCGCAGCACCCAATTACCGATCATCACGATCAGACCGGTTTCCTCGGCGACATCAATGAACTGCCCCGGCGCGATCAGCTCGCCGGGGCGGCGTTCCCACCGCAGCAAGGCTTCGAAGCCCGACAAGCGATCGGTGCAGAGATCGACGATCGGCTGGTAATAGAGCTGGAACTCGCCGCGCCGCAGCGCCCCGCGTAGCGCATTTTCGGTGTTGAGCCGCGACGTCGCGCGCTGGCGCAGCACCGAATCGAACACCGCGACCTGGCCGCGCCCGCGTGCCTTGGCCTCATACATGGCGGTATCGGCCTTGCGCAGCAGATCGAGCGCGGTGACGCATTCGGACACCGCATGCGCCAGGCCAATGCTGCCACCGCTGTGAATTTCCGATTCCGCGATAATATGCGCCTCGCTCAACGAGTCGAGCAGCCGCATCGCCACGCGCTTGGGCAGCCATTCGTCGACGAAACCTTCGAGCAGCACGGTGAACTCGTCGCCGCCCAGCCGCGCCAGCGTCCATTCGGGCCAGGGGTCGGCAGCGTCAGCGGCGCCGCGCTCCAGCGCGGTGCGCAGGCGCGCGGCGGTGCCGATCAGCACGGTATCCCCCGCCTGATGCCCGAGGCTGTCGTTGATGAACTTGAACGCGTCGAGATCGAGGAACAGCACCGCCACGCGGTAATCGGGCTGGCGCGCCCGCCGCTCCAGCGCGCGCGTCACCCGGTCGTGGAACAGCGCGCGATTGGGCAGGTTGGTCAGCGGATCGTGCAGCGCGTCGTAAAACAGCTTGGCGGCAAAGCGCTCTCGCTCGATCACGCGGCCCAATTGGGTGCCGATCTGGCCCATCAGCGCGAGGAAGCTTTCGTCTTCGGCCGGGTTGTCGCGCGCGAAAAACTCCATCACCGCCGCCACGTCATTTTGCACCAGCACCGGAAAGGCGAAGGCCGAATTGAGCCCGCATTGGCGCGCGACGTCGCGGCGGGGGAAATTGGCGGCCTGGGTGATATCGCTCAGCCACAGCGGCGCGAAATTGTCGAGCACGCGCCCCGGCAGCCCTTCGCCGCGGCGGAACTGGCGCGCGAGCGAATCGTCGATGAACGGCATCAGCCCGGCGGGGTCGGCGGCGTACCAGATGTCCGACGGCACCAGATTATCGGCATCGCCCGGATCGATCAGATAGACATTGCCGAACGCCCAGCCATTGGTCGCGCAAATCTCGGTAATCGCATAGATCAGCGCGTCGCGGGTGTCGGCGGCTTCATTGGCCTTGGCCGCGATCCGCTGGAGCAGCTCGATCCGTTGCTGCGACAAATAGAGCGCGCGCAGGCCAGTTTCGGCGATGGCTTCGGCCTCGGCCCGGGCCGCACGCTCGCGCGCCAGCCGACGCTCGACGCGCTCAAGGGTGCGCGCGAGATCGGCCGCTCCGGTAAAGTCTTCGGGCTTCAGGACACCCATTGGACCGCGAGCTGGCAAGCGGGCGCGCCGTCGTGCATGCAGTCACGGTGCGCGACCGTGACGTGCTCGCCGTAATGCGCAGCCGTCCCTTCGATGAACCCTTCGGCCAGCGCACACAGCTTGCGCGGCGAGGAATAGCCGATCACCAGCTCGTCATCGCTGGCGTGCTGAAAGCGGAAATGCGGGCAGCCCGCGCCCGAATAGAGCTTGCGCACTTCGGGGTGGATGATCGTGTTGACGCTGAGCAGGAAATTGCGCGCATTGCTCGGCGCTTCGAAAAAAGCGGGGAAGCGCAAAGCCAGCGCGGGGATCGCCGATTTGCCGAACCAGCGCAGGATTTCGGCGGGCGATTTGTCGAGCTTGGCCGCCGCCGCGCCCACCAGCGCCATGATCTCGCGGTCGTCATAGCTGCCGAGCGAGGTATAGGCGCCGTCGAGTTCGGCATCGTCGAGCAGATCGTCCCAGGTGCCGTCGCCGAATTGGCCGACCACCTGTTCTTCCAGCAGATTGAAAATAATGCCTTTCATGCCCGCGCCCCGCTTCGCAAATAAGCGCCGCCATCGCCGATCGAGGTAAAGATTTGTTGAAGCAGCAGGCAGTTGCGCCCCAAAACGGGCAGGTCGCTTGCCCAAGGTTGGCGGCGGGCGGCAAAAGCGCGTAGGCGCGGGCGGCTTATGGACCTTTTGCGCCGCTTCCTGCCCGATCGCTTCATCATGATCCTGGTCGCGACGTTGGTCGTGGCGACGTTGCTGCCCGCGACCGGCGGGCTGCTGGCGGCGATCGGCTGGGCGTCGAACGCGGCGAGCTTTGCGCTGTTCTTCCTGCACGGCGCGCGGCTGAGCCCGCAGGCTGTGGCGGCGGGGGCCAAGCACTGGCGGTTGCAGCTCGCGATCCTGGGCTTCAGCTTTGCGCTGTTCCCGCTGGCGATGCTGACTGCGCGCGCGGCGCTGAGCGGGCAGCTCGCGCCCGAGATATTGCTCGGCCTCGTCTTCCTCGGCGTGCTGCCGACGACGGTGCAATCGTCGATCGCCTATAGCTCGATCGCGCGCGGCAATGTCGCCGCGTCGGTGATCGCGTCGGCGGCGTCGAACCTGCTCGGCGTGGTGCTGACCCCTTTGCTGTTTGCGCTGCTCGTCGGCGGGGCGATGGGCGGGGTGTCGCTGGAGGCGGTGGGCAAGGTCGCGCTGCTGCTGCTGGTACCGTTTGCGCTCGGGCAGTTGCTGCGCGCCCGCGTGCTGCCGACGGTGGAGCGGCACGCGAAGGCCGCGGGAATGATGGACAAGCTGACGATCGTCCTCGCGGTCTATGTCGCCTTCGCGCAGGCGGCGACCGAGGGGCTGTGGGCCCGGATCAGCGCGGTGACCCTGGTCGAGCTCGCAGGCGTGATGGCGGCGGTGCTGCTCGGCGCGTTCGCCGTCGCCTGGGGCCTCGGCGCCGCGCTCGGCCTCAAACCCGCCGACCGCGCGACCTTGCTGTTTGCGAGTAGTCACAAGAGCCTCGCCACCGGCGCGCCGATGGCCCGCATCCTGTTCCCGCCCGCGATGGCAGGCGCAGCGATCCTGCCGCTGCTGCTTTACCACCAGATGCAGCTGATGCTGTCGGCGTGGGTGGCGACGCGGCTGGCGCGGGAGGGCGCGGAAGGTGTCAAAAGTCACGACCATCCCAGGGGGGTGTGAGGGGGCTGGGCCGTTAATCGACAGGACGATTTGGTTGTCAAAGAGCGACTTGGGTATCGCAGGATTTTTCCTACATTACAACTTAAATGAGATTTCGCGTTGCCGTGAGTTGGATATTGCCGGTCGATAATTTTCGTCCACCCTACGCAAAAACTTGCAGTCTCAGGTCGTAATCAAGACCTTCAAACAACGCACCTATTGCCAACGGCATGGCGTTCGGCAATCAAAGTTCCGGTTCAGCGGGAGCGATGTGTGGTAGCGGGAATTGCGCAGGACGATGCCAGAGAGAACAGGCTTATTGACTTGTTCAATCTCGGCCAAATGCCCGATCGAGTACGACACGGCACCGATGCGGTCTTGACACTCGACAGTATTGATTACGAATTTGAGCTGAAATCGGCGACAACAAGCAAGGGTGGCATCAGCACGGTTAGGGATCTCGGCCCCGCACATATCGCCAAATGGCGGGGCAAGCACTGGATCATGGCCTTTTTCGAAGGCAACAAGCTCCTTTATTGTCGTTACGGCTCACCAGATGCAATGGAGCCTTGGGTCACCGAGAAGTGGAATTACATCAAGGCCGACTTCGAAATGGCAAAGCATGTGCCTGCGCATATTACGCTCGAGACCATGTTTGAAATTATCGGGCAGAAAGCGATCTACACAAAGGCCGACGCGCGCAAAATTCACAAGAACCAGATGTCAGCGGCCGAATATGAAACGGCACAGGACATGCCAGATGGGTACAGCCCGGCGCGGATGCTCGACATTTTCAAGGATCGCGCACGTTATGTGATCGAGCGTGGCTCGACGCTCAATAATCCCCACATCCCGGCGAAATACCTCGAAACATGGCCCAAAATCATGGGCAATCATGCGGCAGAACTGCGCGCACTCGTCAGGTCGTGGCGGGACGCAAAGCCTTAGAGATCGCGGTCGCTAAATTATACGCCATCGGCGGTGCAACCGAGTTACCGATGAGCCCTAGCGCGAAATATACCGGCGGCTGGACGGGCCAATCACCCGGGAAACCCTGGAGCACTAGGCAATCTGGCAGAGACAAGCGAAAGGCACCGTTCTTTGCGACATAGGCGCTCGCGGCCATGCGATCGGCTGCAACGCCATTTGGCCAGACGCCTAGCTTATTCCACTGCTTTAGCGCAGATACCGAACTCAGCACGCTTGTCGTGTGGCGCGGCCCAGTGAGACCGCTGCGCAGTGTCGGCGAAAGCGCATCAAAGCCGATGGTCGGCAGACCAAGCGCTTGGCGTACACCCATCGTTGAGGGAAAATTGTGTGCAAACGCGTCGGATCGATCATGCCGATACGTTGCAGTCGGCACCTCGAAGCGCGCGGCGTCGGCCTCGTCGGCAAACCCGACAAAGAAAACCCGCTTACGGGTCTGTGGAACGCCAAAATCCGCAGCATTGAGAATGAATCGACGAATTAAGTATTGACCTTTAAGCGGGTCAAGAATTGTGCATTGTACATAATCTTCAAAGCGCTTCGTCGATAGACCAATGACGTTCTCGCAAACAAAGGCGCGTGGTTGGATGTCCTTCACGGAACGCACGAATTCCGGTATCATGTCCCGTACATCATCCGCGCCATTTTGCCGACCTGCATTACTGAAGGGCTGGCAGGGTGGTCCACCATGCAGAACGTCGATTTTGCCGTGATACTTGGACCAGTCGACGCGACGCACGTCTCCTTTTTCACCGCCAAAAACCAACCAATCGCGATGGGCCGCGCGGATCACTGCCGCCGCGCCCTCCATGATTTCATAGCTGGCGACATGATCGAAGCCGGCCCGATCAAAACCGATATCCATCCCGCCGCCGCCGCTGAAGAGCGACAATGCGGTCAGGCCATTGCCCGCAAGGCGTGGCATTAGATCAAGCGGATCAAGCCGAGGGCGATAGACCGGATGCTTTGGCGCGTTACATTCGCCAGCCGCCGCGCGGCGCTTCGCTTGTTGAGAGGCGATCGTGGTTGCGCGGAACGTCGCGCGTTCCTTTTCGGTAAGGTCCCAGCCCTGATACCAAGGCGAATTTGTTCCCCTAGAAGCAAGTTGCTTATGCACTGTCGCAACTCCTTTCCATGAGCCAAAAGCGCCTTCGGAGAGACTGAATCCTTCATCACGCCGCGCACTGTCAACGCCTAATCCGTTCACTGTCTCCAAATCGGCGAAAACCCTTGCCTCCCCCGCCACGCGTGTTACATAGCTGATACACTTGAACCGAACCGCCATCCGCGCCATTGAAAGCGCTGGGCTGGTGTGGAGGATATGCATGGCGACCGCGACCGAAACCGTGACCGAGACTCTGAAGCTCACCCCGCCCGATCCTGTGCCCGTCGTCGCGCCCGAAAAGGCCGCGGGGCTGGTGCCGGTCGACGATGCCACCCGCACCAAGCTCGACGAGCGCGTCGACAGCTTCATTGCCGATCTGGTCGCGCAGGATGTGAACTCGCCCGAATTCGGCAAGCGCGTCGATGCGATCAGCGCGATGGGGCAGCGCGAAATCCGCGAAGCAGCGGGGCAATCGAACCGCTTCCTCGATCGCCCGGTGCGCGCGATGGACCAGGAATCGGGGGTCGGCGCCGATCTCGCCTCGCTGCGCCGCACGATCGAGGATCTCGATCCGGGCAAGAAGATGATGGCGCCCAAGAAGATCTTCGGGATCATCCCGTTCGGCAATTCGATGCGCAATTATTTCGACAGCTATAAATCGTCGCAGACCCACATCTCGTCGATCCTGAAGTCGCTCGCCAGCGGCAAGGACGAGTTGCTGATGGACAATGCCGCGATCGACACCGAACGCGCCAATTTGTGGACGTCGATGGGGCGGCTCGAGCAAATGATTTTGCTCGCCAAGACGATGGACGCCAAGCTGGAAGACAAGGCAAACGAGCTCGACCACACCGATCCCGCCAAGGCCAAGGCGATCCGCGAGAGCGCGCTCTTCTACGTGCGCCAGCGCGTGCAGGATCTGCTGACGCAAATGGCCGTGACGGTGCAGGGCTATCTCGCGCTCGATCTGGTCAAGAAGAATAATGTCGAGTTGGTGAAGGGCGTGGACCGCGCGTCGACCACCACTGTTTCCGCCTTGCGCACAGCGGTGACGGTCGCGCAGGCGATGACCAACCAGAAATTGGTGCTCGAACAGATCACTGCGCTCAACACCACGACCGCGAACATCATCGAATCGACCGGCCAGCTGCTCAAGTCGCAGACCGCGACGATCCACGAACAGGCAGCGGCCTCGACGATCCCGCTCGAGACGCTCCAGCGCGCGTTCCAGAACATCTATGACACGATGGACGCGATCGACAGCTTCAAGCTCAAGTCGCTCGACAGCATGAAGACCACGGTCAACGCGCTGTCGAACGAAGTCGAGAAATCGAAGGGCTATATCGCCCGCGCCGAGGGTGCGGCGCAGGGCGGCGGCGACGTCTTCAAGCTGGAAGCGGTATGAGCGGATCGGACGACATCCACGAGCGCGCCAACGAAGTCCTCGCGCGGAGCCGGTCCAACCGCGCATCGGGCGTCTATGATCCGGTGCGACGGCAAGCGAAGGTCAATGAAGTCGGGCGACGGCTGACGCGGATCGCTGTCGCCGATGGCGCCATTCTAGTGGCGGCGATCATCTTCGGGCTGGTGGTCGGGCCGCTCGGGCTGCTCGGCGCGGTCGGGGTGATGGCGCTGATGATCCTGGTGACGCTGATGCTGGCGATGGCGCCGAGCGGACCGCCGCCGTCGCCCGAAAAACTCCGCAACGCGCCGCTGACCGCGCTGCCCGCGCAGACCGGGCGCTGGCTCGATGCGCAACGGCTCGCGCTGCCCGCGCCTGCCGTGCCGCTGCTCGATGCGATTTCGATCCGGCTCGACACGTTGAAACCGCAGCTCGCGGGGCTGGCCGATGATGCGCCGGCGGCAGCGGAAATCCGCAAGCTGGTGAGCGAGCAGCTCCCCGAATTCGTCGATGATTACAAGAAAGTGCCGCAGCCGCTGCGGAATGTGCCGCGCAACGGCAAGACGCCCGATGCGCAATTGCTCGATGGGCTCAGGCTGATCGAGCAGGAAATCGGCGACATGACCGCCGATCTGGCGCAGGGCGACCTCGACAGCCTTGCGACGCGCGGGCGGTTTCTGGAGATCAAGTATCGCGGTGAGGACGGCCCGGCGTGACCGCTGCGGCAATGAAGATCGACTTCGTGTCGGACGTGGTCTGCCCGTGGTGCATCATCGGGCTGCGCGCGCTTGAGCAGGCGATTGATGCCGCAGCCGACGTGGTCGCGCCGACGATCACCTTTCACCCGTTCGAACTTAACCCGACAATGCCGCCCGAGGGACAGAATATCGGCGAGCATGTCGCCGAGAAGTACGGCGCGACGCCCGAGCAATCGGCAAAGAACCGCGCCGGGATTCAGGCGCGTGCGGCCGAACTGGGCTTTGCGATGACCGGGACGGCGGAGAGCCGCATCTACAACACCTTCGATGCGCATCGGCTGCTGCACTGGGCGCAGGCGTTCGGGTTGCAGGCGGCGCTCAAGAACCGGCTGTTCGCGGTCTATTTCTCGGAGGGCGGCAATGTGTCGGATGCCGAGGTGCTGGTGCGCGCCGCCGCCGATGTCGGGCTCGACGCCGACGAAGCGCGCGCGGTGCTCGCCTCGGGCCGCTTTGCCGATGAAGTGCGCGCCGAGGAGCGCCATTGGCACGCGCAGGGGATCAACGCGGTGCCCGCGATCGTGATCAACGACCGCTATGTCATCATGGGCGGCCAGCCCCCCGAAGCCTTTGAACGCGCGCTGCGGGGGATTGCGGCGGAGGGGTAGCGGCCGATCCGCCTATTCCGACCCGTTCGTTTCGAGCGAAGTCGAGACACGGGCGTCAGGCGATGCGGCCCGCCCCTCGACTTCGCTCGGGACGAACGGGGGTTGCAGGGCAACGACACATCCGGCGCGCTCAGCGCTTGCCGAACACCCCCGTCAGCCGTGCGATAAAGGGTTGCGGGCGGTGGATGGCGATGCGCGAAATGCTGTCGCCGCCGAAGTGGTCGACATAGACAATCTCGTCGCCGTCAATCGCCTCAAGTCGGGCATAGGGCAGCCGCGCGGTGACTTCGCGGCGCACGAGCGTGACCGGGTCGATCTCGCACACGATGAAGCCGCCGGGGACGAAGGTCGAGGCGAACACCTTGCCGTCGTGGAACAGCGCGGGCGGTAGATAGCGGAACGCGCCCTTGGGCTGTTTGCCATCGATGAAGAGCTGGCCGCAGCCGGGGCCGCCCTGCCCCACTTCGAGGATATCGTTCCAGCTGATCGTCGGTTCGGTCATGTTGCACCTCTGTCGCGCCAAGATATGCGCGCGGTTGGGGCGCGGCAAGGCGGTGCTAGCGTCCCACCAGCGCTTTCGCCCGCCCGGCCAGCCGGTCGATCGCCGCGGCATGGATACCAGGGGTGCTGACGAGCACGCCAAATGCCTCGGCGCTCGGCGTGTTGAAGTTGAGCGCCCCGCCCAGCGCATCGCTCACCGTCGCGCCCGCTTCGACGGCAATCAGCGCAGCGGCGGCGATGTCCCATTCATGCCCCCAGCGCAACGTCGCGACCAGATCGGCTTCATCGGCGGCGACCATCGCGATGCGGAGCGCAATCGAATTGGGCTTGGGGACGATCGTCAGGTCCATGTCTTCGCGCGGGAGCTGGTCGAAGGGCACGCGTGCGCCCGCCAGCACTATCCGGTCGCCGCAACGGACGGCCACGCCGTTGCGCGTGGCGCCGCCGCCCGCAACGGCGCGCCAATGTTCGCCGCGCGCGGGCGCATCGAGCACGCCGAGCACGACTTGCCCCGCCTCGACCAGCGCGACCGAGACCGCCCAGCCGCTGCGTCCGCGCAGGAAATCGCGCGTGCCGTCGATCGGGTCGACCACCCAGAGCCGGTGGCAGCTCAGCCGATCGGCATTGTCGGCGGTTTCCTCGGACAGCCAGCCGGCTTCGGGGATCAGCGCGCTCAGCCGGGTCCGCAGCAGCGCGTCGACTTCGAGGTCGACGTCGCTCACCGGCTCACCGGCATGTTTTTCCCAGCGGCGATAGTCCTCGCCCGCGCGGCGCAGCGCGAGCGCGCCTGCCTCGGCGGCGATGGCGGCGACGGCGTCGATCAGCTCAGCCACTGGCCACCGTCATCCCCTCGACCCGCAGCGTCGGCACATTGATGGCATAGCGGAACTCGAGATCATTCGCGGGCATCAGCGCCTTGTACATATCGATCAGATTGCCGGCGATCGTGAATTCGGCGACCGGCGTGGTGATTTCCCCATCCTCGATCATGAAGCCCGAGGCGCCGCGCGAATAATCGCCGGTCACGCCGTTGACGCCCATGCCGATCAGTTCGGTCACATAGATGCCGCGCTTGATGTCGGCGAGCAGCGCGTCGCGGCTGATCGTGCCGGGCGCCATGTGGAGGTTGGTCGCCGACACGCCGGGCGCGCCCGCGCCACCGCGCGCGGCGTGGCCGGTCGGCGCAAGCCCCAATTGTCGCGCCGATGCGCTGTCGAGCAGCCAGGTCTGGAGCACGCCGTCCGCGACCAAGGTGCGCGGCGCCACCGGCAGCCCTTCGCCATCGAACGGGCGCGATCGCAGGCCATAGAGGCGCAGCGGATCATCCTCGATCGTCACGCCAGCGCTGAAAATCGCGGTGCCGAGCGCGTCGAGCAGGAAGCTCGTCTTGCGCGTGATCGACTGGCCCGCAATTGCGCCGAGCAAATGGCCGAGCAGCGAATTGCCGACGCGCGGATCGAACACCACCGGCATCGGCCCGCTTTCGACGCGGCCCGGATTGAGCCGCGCCACCGCCCGCGCGCCCGCTTTGGCGCCGATGCTCGCGGGATCGTCGAGATGCTTCAGCTGGCGCGCGCTGTGATAGGCATAGTCCCGCTCCATCCCGCCGCCGCTGCCCGCGAGCACGCTGGCCGAGGTGCCATGGCTCGACACCGCATAGCCGCCGACGAAGCCGTGGCTGGTCGCGAGCGCCACCACGCCGCGCCCCGCGCTCGCGCTGCCGCCTTCGCTGTTGGTGACGCCGTCGACCGCACGCGCGGCATCTTCGGCTGCGAGCGCGCGTGCCTTCAAGGCTTCGGGCGCCACTTCGCCGCCATCGTCGAGATCGAGCGCGGGCGGCGCCGCGCGCAGCAGTCGGTCAGCCGGGGCAAGGCCTGCCCATTCATCCTCGGGCGCCTCGCGCGCCATCGCGACCGCGCGCTCGACTAAGGCGGTCAGCCCGGCGTCGCTGAAGTCTGAGGTCGAAGCGCTCGCGTTGCGGCGCCCGACAAACACGCGCAGGCCAAGCTCGGCATTTTCGGAACGGCCGACATCTTCGAGCTTGCCGAGCCGCACCGATACTTCGGTCGAGGCATCGGCGGAGAAAACAGCGTCGGCGGCGTCGGCGCCTGCCCCGCGTGCACGCTCGACGATCTGCGCGGCGCGGTCGCGGGCTTGGTCAATGGTCATCATTGGTTGGACTTAGGCGGCATCGGCGATGATTTGAACCGGCAAATCAAAATTGACTGGCGGCGCCCACGACAAAGCAGGCGAGAAACATCAGCAACCCCGCGCCGCGATTGGCGCGGAAGCGCGCGACCGCATTGCCGCCATCGTCGGGCTTGAGCGTCACGACCTGCCAGCCGAGGTGCAGGGCAATCGGCAACAGCGCCGCCAGCGCGAGCGGATCGGGCCGCACCAGCCAGATCGCCGCTGCCCAGAGCGCCAGTGCCAGCGCGTAGAAACCCGCGACGCCACCGCGCACATGCGCCCCCAGCGCGCGCGCCGACGAGCGAATGCCGATCAACGCATCGTCATCGCGGTCCTGTAGCGAATAGATGGTGTCATAGCCGACCACCCAGGCGATCGACCCCGCATAGAGCAGCACCCCCGGCCCGGTCAGCGCGCCCACCACATCGCTCCACCCGACCAGCGCCGCCCAGGAAAAGACGATCCCCAGCCACGCCTGCGGCCACCAGGTGATCCGCTTCATGAACGGATAGGCCGCCACCGGGGCGAGGCTGAGCAGCGCGACGACGGCGGCATAGGGGGTGAGCTGCACCAACACGAGCAGCCCGAGCAGGCACAGCAGCGCCAGCCACACCCATGCCGCCTTCACCGACACCGCGCCCGAGGCGAGCGGGCGGTTGCGCGTGCGTTCCACCTGCGCATCAAGATCGCGGTCGATGATGTCGTTATAGACGCAGCCCGCGCCGCGCATCGCCACCGCGCCGAGCAGCAGCCACAGCAGCAAATCCCAGCGCGCAACTGCCCCGCCTGCGAGTGCCACCCCCCAGGCCCCGGGCCAGAACAACAGCCACCAGCCGATCGGCCGATCGAACCGCGCGAGCGACGCGAACGGCCGCGCCGATCGCGGAAGCAGCGCGATCAGCCCACGATATTCGCTGTCGGGAACAATGTCGGCCAAGCCGTTGCCCTTTCGCTTTCGAAGGGCGCGGCTCTGCCACGCGGCCAGGGGCTTGTCAGCCCCCGACCGGAAACCAGATTTCGATAATGTTGGGCGGCAATTTGGGGTAGCTCCGCTCAAGCGAGCGCAGCTCCGGCGCGACACCGCCGCCGAGTTGCGTAGTGACCTGTCGGGCGAGCGCCTCGGCCTGCGAACGCTGATCATTCTTGTAATAGCGAATCTGGAACTGACGCGGCGCAACCGAGACCCGCTCGACGCCGGGCGTTTTATAGCCAAGCGCCCCCAGTCCGGCCTGCAACTGCACGGCCCGTTGGCGGTCGGCATCCTGCGCATAGTGTAGAAACACCGTGGGCAGTTGCTTTTGGTCGGCCGACGCGGTTGCGCTTGCTTCCAGCAGCGGCGCCTGTTTGATAATCGACGCGTAGCGCGCGGTTTCGGCAGCGGCAGGGCTCGTCGCTGCCGCTGCCGTGCTGCTCTGCGCGGCGCAATCACCCACTGCCCCGGCGACCGTGACATCGAGCACACCGCGCCCGCGCTCGCTCATCAGCGCCTTGACGCTGGCAATCGCGTTCGCGCCATCGCCGGTCACGCCGCTCGCGCAATTCACGAAGACCGTCTTGTTCTTAAGGAAAAAGTCGAGCGTGCGCAGGTCATAGTCGACTTCTTGGCCGAGGCGCTTCGACCGCAGGTCGATCGAAGCGTTATAGGTTCCGATTGCTTGAAATCCGAGCGCCGAGATGCCCGCAATCGCGGTGACGATGATCGGCAGACGGGCGAGCAAATCGCGCTGCTGGACAGCAAATTTGCGCGCTTCGAGCTCATATTTTGTGCGGTCGAGCAGAAGTTGCTGACGCTTGAGTTCGATGTCGCTCAAGCCCTCAGCCGGGGGTGGCGGAAGCTGAGGGGGCAACTCGGCCATCAGCCAAACACCCGATATTCGATGTACAGGTCGTTCGCCTCATCGAGCCGCGCGACGAAATCAGGGTCCACCGGGAAGCTCTTCACATCGTCATCGGTCGCGCGGCGGCGGTCGCCGCGGATCAGCCGACCCTTGGTGTGCGTCAGCAGCGCCGTTTTGACGCGCGGATTGGGCATTTGCCAGCCCTTGCTGCCCTGCTTCGTCCCCAGATCGAAATCGGTCGAAATCGCCGCGACCAAGTCGTCGTGCTTCATCAGCTCAAGCCCCTGATCGGTCAGCGTTGCATTGTGGCTGCCGTGATGCCCGACCTTGTAGAAGCGCGTGCGCCCGAGCAGTTCGGCGGCGGTCACCGCCTTGCCATCGGCGGTGTAATTCTGGTCGTGCCACGATTCCCAGTTACCCACCTGTGCATCGGCGGCGAACAACATCACGCTCGCATCGGGCAATTCGAACGCCAGCACGAGGCTGGTATTGTTGGTATCGCTGTCGAGCTTGAGCGCGAGCGGTCCGGCAGCGGCGAGCCAATCGCCGTCGATGCGGCGGCTCGCCTGATCGGCACCGCAGACCAGATCCTTCGCACACTTATGCCCCTTGGGCGGATTGTCGGCGAAGCGACACGGCGCCTGCGCGTCGAAATAGCGCTGGCGGAGCCACGCGAGCGTGCGCGCGGCCTCCGGAGCGGTCGCATCGGCATCGGGCGCCGGCTCGACCCTATCGGCGGTGATCGCATTGTAGCGGCGCGAGAAGGGCGAATTGTCGGCGAGCGACTCGTCGGTGCCCGACGCGACATCCATCAGCAGCCGGGCGTTGAACGAGCTGGTGTCCATGTACAGCGTGCCCGTCTCGGCCTTGGTCGGCAGGTCCTTGAACAGCCTTTTGGGGTCGCGCGGCGGGCCAAAGACATAGGCGCGCAGCGGCGTCGCGGTCGGCGTCGGCAGCACCGTGCCCGGCGAGAGATACTGAACCTTGTGGCCGACCTGTTTGAGCGTGTCGAAAATCGCGCGACCCGTCAGCCGCTTGGCCGCCGCGGCGCCAAGCTGGGTCGGATCGCCATGCGGGTCGATTTCGAGCGGCCCGAGGAAATTCTCAAGCCCCTCGATCGCGGCCTCGGGCGCGGCGGCAAAGGGCGATTGCGCGCCGCGCGCGCGGTCGGCACCCATCCGCATGGCGAGCGCGGCCAGCGCGGTGCCGGTCTTGTCGAATTTGGCGCGCAAGGCATTGGCATCGGCGTCGGCGGGGTCTTCGGTCCACGCCATCCAGAGATTGGCGATCTTGAGCCTGGGTGGCACGCCATTGGCGGGATCGCCGAAAAACACCTCGCGCGCCTGATCAAAGCCCGAGATATGATCCCAATGTTCATGCGTGACGACAAGCAGATCGAGCGTGCCGCCGGTCTCCTTGACAATGTCAGCGGCGATGGCGGCCATCCGTGCCTCTGCATCGGGGCTGCCGAGCAGCATGCCGCAATCGATCAGGATCGTCGATTGGGTGGCGCCGGCCACGATCCGCACCAGATAGCAGTCGCCGAGCAGCCCCTTGTACGTCGCCCCGGGCAACAGGCCGCGATAGAGCCGGACGAAGACTTTCGGCGCGACGGGGGTGACCGATGCGGCCTTGGATGTGGCGGCGGCTGCCTTGGTCCGGCGGCGCTTCGGCTTGGTCGGATCGGTCATGACTGGCTCCGATGCACAAAGGCAAAAGGTTCGGCGCGGTGGCGGCCTTCGGGGGCGTTGACCGCCAGCCCCAAGCTGTCGCCGGTGCGGAAGGCGCGCTCCTCGGCCAGGCGATCATTATTGGTCACGCGCTTGCGGATAATGCGTCGCAAGCGCCCGTCGCGCAGGTCGATCTGGATCGTCGCACCGCCACGGAACCAGAAATCGGGCGTATCCCAACGATCAGCCAGCGCCGCCTTGTCCCCGGCAATCGCGAGATCTTGATCGCTTTGCTCGAAATAGCCGCGCCGTTTCTGCATCAGCTGGACGATCAGCTGCTGGAGCTCCTGCCCGTCAGGCCCCGATCGCCGCGCGACGCGCGCCGAATGGACTTCGACGCGCGGCGCACCCAACAGGTGCCGACGGGGATCGAACCCTTTATCCTCGGCTTCCCAGGTCAGGATCGACTTGTCGGCGGGGTTGGCCAGCAACATGATCCCGAGCAGCTTTTCCCATGCCGGATTGTCGCGCTGCGGCGACGATGTGTTGAGCCAGTCGTGGATCTTGCCCTGGTTGAACTGCGTGGTCAGCATCGTCAGTTCGCGCAAATTGCGGCGATTGGGGGATTCGGGAACATAGGGGTCGCCGGGCTTGTCGATCTCGCGCGCGCGGCCACCGAACTGGGCGTCGATGACCAAGGTGCTGAGCAGATCGCTGAACAATTCGGTCAGCAATTCGGGCGCGCTCGGCCAATCGTGCGGCTGGGGATCTTCCCAGAGCAGGCTGTCGGGCGCCATCGAGATACAGCCCGGCACGGTGATCCCGCGCTTCTTGAACGCTTCGACCACGGCAACGCGGTAACGCATCGGATCATCGGCGACGAGATCATTATCGGCGGTGATGATCGCGCGCAGATATTCGCCGAAGCGCGTGTCCATCGGCGGCAGATAATCGAGCGCGCGCACGCACATCCGCAGCACATGATCGGCGGCCTTGGCGGCTTCGTTCGCCAGCCGCGCGACGAGATCGGGCGACAGCACCCCGCCACCCGCCAGCTCGCCCCGCGCGATGCGGAACAGATCGGCGGTGCGGCGCTCATAAATGGTGACGAACGAGTCGAACACGGCCGCGACCAAGATGCCGCCGCGTGCATGCGGCTCGGTCGTGTCGGCAAGCGTCGCGATTTTGGCGGGGGCCTGTTCCTGCCCCTCCGCCGTGATCGTTTCCAAGGCGTAGCGCAAAGCGCCATTGCGCCCGGTCGCGCGGCCATATTGCTCGGCAAGCCCGGTCAGCAAATTGCCGATCCGTAGCGAGCCACGGCTGCGGGTGATCTGATGTTCGACCACACCCGTCATCGAAAAATGCTGGAGCAGCGCGACGATGTCGGCAAACGCTTCATGAAAGGCGAGCGAATCGACGTTCGACGCATCGATCGACCGGCGATAGACGCCGTGCAGAATCGCATGCGTCGTTTCATGCGCGACAATGTCCTGCGACAGGCAGGTGAAGACCCAATTGCCGTCGTCGGCGCCGATCGCGCCTTCGGGGCGCTGCGCTTTGAAATAGCCGAACAGCAGTGCGCGCTTGTCGGGGCTGTAATAGGCATTGGCCTCGCGCAGCGCGTGCGGATAGATGCGCAGCCGCTTGCTGAAATTGCGGTCGGGCGCGCCATCGACATTATGCCCCGCCCAGAGCACCGGGCGACCAAGCGCGCGTTCGAAGGTGCGGATCGTCCGCATCGCGACCGCAAACACCATCTGCTGGTGGAATTGCGGCCGCCCCTCTGACGGCGGCAGCCCGTCCTGCGCAAGCAGCACCGGGTGGTTGAGATCGACCGGAGCATAAAAAATGCCGCAGGCCGGATCATAATCAATGACTTCGAGATATTCGTTGACCGGGCCGATTTCGAGCGGGTCTTCCCAGCGGTTTTCCCAAGGGAGCGTGATGACCGCATCGTTGATGACCGCGCTGTCGAGTTCGATCGACGCCTGCGGATCGAACGCATAGACGCGCAGGCGGCGCATCGCCGGCATCGGATAGTCGTCGCTAATCAGCCGGTCGGTCGCCACGCCATCGTCTCCCCGCAATGTTTACGCAGCGCCCCAACACCGGCGAGTCTGGGCCGCGGCCCGACACTGACAGCGGGCGCGGTTAATGGCTTTATTTATCCGCGTATTTTGGTGGCAAGGTCAATGCACCGACTCGTTCGTTCGATCGTCTTTCGGCGCCGTTTCGGATGATGCAGCGCGTCATTAAATGGCTGCAAGCCAGACATGATACATCCCGCCGAACAGCATCGGTTCGGCCTGCTCGCGCGCATCCCAGCCGACCAGATCGGTCGGCTCGGGGGGATCGGCGACGGCGCGCGGCGGCGGCTCGACCGCGAGCACCGACAGGCCAGCCGCTGCGACCATCGCGCCGATCTCGGGCAGATCATAGCTGGCCTCGCGGACGTGGAACACCAGATCGCGACACCCGCCGATGCTGTAGAAATCGGGCGAGTGGAGGATTTCGGGCGCGTCCAGATCGTCGAGCGCGCGCGCGCGCCACGCCCGGATCGCCGCCGGGGACTCGGGCACGCCGTCCGCCAGCGCTCGCGCCGCTGCCAGTCCCGTGCGGGCGCGGCGCGAATAGAGCGCAACCAGCATCACCCCGCCCGGCGCGAGTGCCTGTCCCAATGCCTTCAGCCCTGCGGTCGGATCGTCGAGGTGATGGAGCACGCCGACGGCCTCGATCACGGCAAAGCGTTCGCCCAGTGTCTCAACCGCCAGCAGATCACCGAGCGCAAAGCGGATGCGGTTGGTGCCGAGCGCTTCGGTCTTGGCAATCGCATGCGCTAAGCTCGCGCGTGACAGATCGATCGCGAGCAGCGACGCGCGCGGCCAGCGATCCGCGGCGACCAGCGCGTGCTGGCCGGTGCCGCAGCCCGCGACGAGCACGCGCCGCACGCGCTTGGGATCGGCGCGGCGCGCGACGGCGGGCGGCAGCGCGACCGGCTGGCCAACGGGCTCGCGCACCCACATCGGATAGGGATCGGCTTCATATTGCGCGGCGACCGGGGCGCTGCTCGCGTCGATCGGCGTGATCGGCGTCAGGCTGGCGGCGATTGATGTGGCGCGCTTGCGGGCAGTAACATGCGCGGCAAGTACGGGGCCGAGCGCCGGTGCGGCCCACAGGTTTTCGGGCAAATCTTGCAGCGATTCATAGCAGCCGAGCAGCGCCACTGAGGGTACATCACCGACCGTCGCATGCTCGCGCAACTCGCGTAGCTTGTCCGGCTCCGCTGCAACCCGCGCTGCGTCGCGTGCGGGCAAGGTCAGCGCAAAGCCCGAGGCAACCGCGCGCTCGGCCAGCGCGATCAGGAATGGCAGCGGCACCGCACCAGCCCCCGCGACCAGCGCGGCGTAGCGCACGCGCGCGAGGAAAATCTCCAGCCGGGGTGTCGCCGCCGGGGTCGCGCACAGCAGCGCGAGCAGCACCGGATGCGCCAACAGCGCCTGAATACCGGGCGCCGCCAGATCAGGCTCGACCCCGATCAGCGCGCCCGCTCCGTTTTCCAAATAGCGGATCGCGGCAGGCGCCAGCGCGTCGGGCCGCAACCACGCCTGATCGAGCGCGGCGGCGAACACCGCATCGATATCGGGATGCGGACGCCCCGGCACATTGGCGATCAGGAAAGCGCCAAAGGCAGCACGCGCCGCCAGATCGGGCGGCGTCGCGGCGGAGGCGGCGCAAAAGGCATCAAATGCCTCCCCCAACCGACCTGCGGCGAGCAGCGCCTGCGCTCGGTCGCCTGCGCGCAGCGGCGGCGGTGCCGCGCGGCGGTCGCGGGCCTTGCCCGATCGGCGCGCATGACGATTATTCCCGGCCACCAGCTTCCCCCGACGCAGCATGGCCGCGCTACCACGCCCACGCGCGTCTTGTCAGCAATACAGCGCAGGGTGGACGCCGTGACGAGCGACGCGCGACTGGGATTGGGCAGGTTTCGCGCATCGTCGGGAAGTTCGCATCACGACGTCCGTGCAACGTTTTAGCGCGTCGCCCAGCCGGTGCCGATACGGTCAATAGGCCTTGCTGCCCCGCCGCGTCGTTCTAAAGCCCGGCCTCCACGGCGACTCGGATCATGTCGGCGGTGGTTGGCGTGCCGAGCCGGTCCATCAGGATCGCGCGGTGCATCTTGATCGTCTTTTCTGACAGGTTGAGCTCGGCCGCGATCTGCTTGTTGAGCAAGCCGCTCGCCGCGAGCTTCAGCACTTGCCACTGGCGCGGCGACAGCGCTTTCACGAGTTCCGCCGCGCGCAGCCGCCGCTGGCTCGACGGCATCGGCATATCGGCGTCGATTTCGACCTGCGAGCCAAGGAAATAGAGCAGTTCGTCGCGCTCGTCATAGATGGGTGCGACCAGCACGGCATTGCGGAACGGCGTGCCGTCGCGCTTATAGTTCAAAATCTCGACCAGCACCGGGCGATGCTCGCGCACGCCGACGCGAATTTGTTCCGACAGCCACGGCTCGGTGCCCGGCCCCGACAGGAACCGACAATTGCGCCCGACGACTTCCTCGACCGGATAGCCGGTGAGCGCACAGAAAGCCTGATTGCAGGCGATAATCGGATTGTCGGGCTGGCGCGGATCGCTGAGCACGGACGCAATGGGGCTCTGGTCGATCAGCAGCAGGAACTTCGAATCAAGGTCGCGTTGTTCGGTCACCACCGCCATGCCGTATGATCATCCCTTGCCGACGCGCGCCCGTCACAGGACAGACCACCCGGCCACGCCAATGTAGGCGCGATCACGGCCAATTGCTACCGATCAGCCGCTGTTGCGCAGCGCCGTCGCAATCGCGTTGATCGACAGCAAAATGCCTTCGCCGATGCGCGGATCGTCCTCGCCCGCGCGGCGGCGTTTGATCAATTCGATCTGGAGCAAATTGAGCGGCTCGATATAGGGCAGCCGCAATCGGATCGACGCATCGAGCGCGGGGTTGTTGGCGAGCAAATGGGCTTGGCCGGTGGCCGCGAGCAGGCCGTCGTGGCTCGCCCACCATTCGTCGCGGATGCGCCCGAATAGCGTGTCCGCGGCGGTGCGATCCTCGACAAGCGCGGCGTAGCGCGCGGCGATGCCCATGTCGGATTTGGCGATCACTTGCTCCATATTGGCGAGCATCGCCGCGAACAGCGGCCAACTCTGCGCCATATCAGCGAGCAAAGCGGAATCGCCGAAATCGCGCAGCGCGCTGCCGACGCCGTACCAGCCGGGCAGCATCACCCGCGCCTGCGCCCAGCTGAACAC
>CAYUYZ010000033.1:0-41666 GCA_964449575.1 uncultured Stakelama sp. | reverse complement strand
AGCGCGGTGTAGTGCAGGTGGTGCGGCCCCGCCCAGATGTAGAGGAAGATCAGCGACCAGAAGTGGACGATCGACAGCCGGTAGCTGAAGATCGGCCGCTCGGCCTGCTTGGGCACGAAATAATACATCATGCCGAGGAACCCGGCGGTCAGGAAGAAGCCAACCGCATTGTGGCCGTACCACCACTGGGTCAGCGCATCCTGCACCCCCGCAAAGGCCGAATAGGACTTGGAGCCCAGGAACGACACCGGCATCGACAGATTGTTGACCAGATGCAGCATCGCGATTGTGATGATGAACGCGAGGAAGAACCAGTTGGCGACATAGATATGCGGTTCCGACCGCTTCAGGATCGTGCCGGCAAATACGACCAGATAGCTGACCCAGACGATCGTCAGCCAGATGTCGACATACCATTCGGGCTCGGCATATTCGCGGCCCTCGGTCACGCCCATGACGTAGCCGGTCGCGGCCAGCACGATGAACAGCTGGTATCCCCAGAAGACGAACCGCGCGAGGCCGGGCATGAACAGCCGTGCGCGGCAGGTGCGCTGGACGATGTAGAAGCTCGAGCACAACAGCGCATTGCCGCCGAACGCGAAGATGACCGCCGAGGTGTGGAGCGGTCGCAGCCGCCCGAAAGTGGTGAATTCGGTCGGGAAGTTCAGCAGTGGGAAGGTGAGCTGGAGCGCAATGAATACGCCGACCGCAAAGCCGACCACGCCCCAGAAGGCGGTCGCGATCACGCCCCAGCGGATCACCTCGTCATAATATCGGCTGGTCTCGACCGTGCGCGGCTCGGAGTCCCCGACCGCCTTCATCGTCACAAAGGCAGTGACCAGCGCGGCAATCGCGAAGATCACCATGTGCACCGCAAATCCCCGGTCGGCCGCGACGATCGCCGCGCCAAGCGCGGCAAAGCCGCCCAGCATCCAGCTTCCGGCCCTGATGGTCGTCCCTGCCATTAATCACCCTTCGATTCGATCGAAGCAGCGATGGGGGACGCGCCATCAAATGCATTTGATCTGGGTCAAACACATCGACGCCGGAAGATTATTCTGCCCCCAAGGGGACGCGAACAGTGTATCGGGTAAAGGTGCAAGGCCCGCTTACGCACCCGCGGGCGCAATCCGAATTGTCTATGGCGTCCAGTCCCAATTGTCTGAGACAATGGCCAGATGAAACGTCGAACGCTGTCTCATAAACCCCGGCTCACGCTGATCAGATCGTGAACGTCGGCATCATTCTTGGACTTGCCCTCGGCTACGTCACCGGGCTGTTCATCCTTGCCGGATGGGCCGAGCGGCGGCGTGACCAATCGGCCCGGCCGCGATTCCGACGCCCCGCCTACGTGCTGGCGCTGGCCGTTTACTGCACCTCATGGACGTTTTTCGGTGCGGTCGGCACGGCGGCGACCAATGGCTGGAGCTTCCTGCCGATCACCCTTGGCCCGATCATGGTGTGGCTCTTCGCGCCACAATTGATCATCCAGCTGGTGCAGGCGGTCGAGCGCGATGGGGCGACGTCGATTGCCGATTTCATCGGTGGACGTTTCGGCAAGAGCCGGGGCGTCGCCGCGCTCGTCACGCTGCTCGCGCTGGTTGGGACGATTCCCTATCTCGCCTTGCAGTTGCGGTCGGTCGGCACCAGCCTTGTCGTACTCACCGGCGGCGATGCGCTGTGGCCGATGACGGCTACCGCGCTCGTGCTGGCGGTCTTTGCCATGCTGTTCGGCACGCGCCGCTATTCGGTGTCGGGACGCAGCGAGCCCGTGCTCTATGCTGTCGCGATCGAATCGCTGGTGAAGTTCCTCGCGCTGCTGGCGGTCGCGGTGTTTGCGATCATCCAACTGCTGGCGGCGCCGCCTGCGGTGCTGGCAGCGGGCATCGCGCGGATGGCGACGCGGTTTGATCCGGCCCAGATTGGCGGCGACTTCGTCGTCATCACGCTGCTCGCAATGGTCGCGATCATCTGCCTCCCGCGCCAATTCTATATCGGCGTGATCGAGGCGGACGGCGCGGCCGATGCACGTGCGGCGCGCTGGCCGTTCATCGGCTATCTCGCGCTCACGACGCTGGCGGTATTGCCGATCACCCTGGCGGGGCTGACGCTGCTGCCCCCCGGCCATCCGCCCGATCTGTTCGTGCTCGATCTGCCGATGACGGCGGGCGTTAACAGTCTCGCGATGCTGGTTTTCCTCGGCGGCTTTGCGGCGGCAACCGGGATGGCCGTGGTCGAATCGATTGCGCTGTCGACGATGGTGTCGAACGATCTGGTCGGCCCGCTGCTGCTGCCGCGCCTTGCCACTGGGACCGATGTCGGGCGCGTGATGCTCGGCGTGCGCCGCCTGGTCATCATGGCAGTGATGGGGGCGGCGCTCGGCTATGCGCTGTCGGTGCCGCGCGGCGCGCAGCTTGCCGATATCGGGCTAGTGGCGTTTGCGGCGATGGCACAATTCGCACCTGCGCTGCTGCTCGCGCTGCGCGACCGGGTGGGCGACAAGCGCGCGGCGATGGCCGGGCTGGCGACAGGACTGCTGCTGTGGGTCGTGCTGCTGCTGCTGCCCGCGATTGGCGTGTTGGACAGCATGGGGCTGTCGCCCGGCGTCGTCATCAGTTTGGCAGGTAATCTTGCCGCCTACGGCCTGGTTGCGGCGCGGCGGCTGCGCACGGTGCCGTCGGATGTCTTCGCCAGCGAAGTCGCCGCGCGCGTGGTGACGCTGGGCGCGCTGGCCGACATGGCGACGCGCTTTGTCGGCGCGGGCGCCGTCGACGAGGTGATCGGCGCAGGGCATGACCGCACCGGCCCGGTCGACCGGCGCACGGCACAGGCGATCGAGCGGCTGATCGCCGGCGTCGTCGGTGCCCCGTCGGCGCGGGTGATGTTGGCATCGGCGCTGTCGGGCGCGGCGTTGCGCGTCGATGACGTGGCGCGCATGCTTGATGCGAGCGGGCAGAGCTTGCAATTCTCCAAGGGGCTGCTGGCGGCTACGCTCGAGAATATCGATCCCGGCGTGTCGGTGGTTGACCGCGACCTGCGGCTGGTCGCGTGGAACAGCCGTTATCTCGACCTATTCCGCTATCCGCCGGAGCTGGTGAAGGTCGGCGCGCCGGTGGCCGAGCTCATCCGCTACAACGCGCTGCGCGGCGAATGCGGGCCGGGCGAGGTCGAGGATCACGTCGCGCGACGGCTTGGGCATATGCGCCGCGCCAGCCCACACAGTTTTGAGCGCGTCCGCCCCGATGGGCGCGTGATCAAGACGGTGGGCGGGCCGATGACCGGCGGCGGCTATGTGATGTGCTTCACTGACATCACGGCGGAGGCGCAGGCGCGGGCGGGCCTTGAGCGCGCGCGTGCCGAGCTCGAAATCCGCGTCGCCGAACGGACCGAGGAACTGCAGATCGCCAATGCCGCGCTTGGCCGCGCGACCGAGGAAAAGACTCGCTTCCTGGCCGCTGCCAGCCATGATCTGCTCCAGCCGCTGCACGCCGCCCGGCTGTTTGCCGCGGCGCTTCGCCGCGAAGTGACGCCGCAGGCGCAGCCGATGCTGGCCAATGTCGACCAATCGATCGCCGCCGCCGATGCGCTGCTCCGCGCGCTGCTCGACATTTCGAAGCTCGACGCCGGCGGCATTCGCCCGCAGCCGACGCGCTTTGCGGTGCGAGCATTGCTTGCCGAGCTGGTCGACAGTTTCGCGCCGCTGGCAGCTGAAAAGCGGCTGACGCTGCGGCTGGGCCCGGGCGATGGCTGGGTGGAGACCGATCGCAATCTGCTGCGATCGGTGGTGCAGAATTTCCTGTCGAACGCGGTGCGCTACACTATCAGCGGCGGGATCGTGGTTGGCGTGCGGCGGCGCGGGGGCCTGCTGCGGATCGAGGTCTGCGATAGCGGCACCGGCATTGCTACGGCCGATCAGGAGCGAATTTTCACCGAGTTTGAGCGGCTGGGCAATGGCGGCGAGGCTGGCATCGGGCTTGGCCTGGCGATTGCGCGGCGGACGGCCGCCCTGCTGGGGAGCGAGATCGAGCTGTGGTCAGCGCTCGGGCGGGGGAGCCGCTTTGCGATTGTGCTGCCGTCGGTCGCCGCTGATCCCGCGCCCGCCAAGCTGGCCGTGACGGTCAGGCACCGGGCGCCGCTGGCGGGAACGACCGTGCTGATCGTCGATGATGACCCCGCCATTCGCCAAGCATCGGCGGCACTTCTCGCCACCTGGGACTGTCACGCGCTGGTCGCGGCGACGGCGGACGCTGCGCTTGATCAGGCGGCGCAGGCTGACCGCGCGATCGTCGATCTCGACTTGAGCAGCGACGAGGACGGGCTGACGCTGATCGCCCGGTTGCAGGCAGCGCGGGCGGGGCTTGGCTGCGCGCTCGTGACCGCTGATCGCAGCCCCGACGTCGCGGAGCGTTGCGAGCGGTTGGGGATCACGCTGATCACCAAGCCGGTCGACCCCGCCGCGCTGGCCGATTGGCTGGCGTCGGGCGAAGGGGGGGCCGCCGAATAGCGGTTCAGGTCGTCAGCCCCAGCGCGCGGGCCGCCAGCACAGCCTGGGTGCGGCTCTGCACGTCGAGCTTGCGCATGATCGCGGTCATATGTGCTTTGACCGTCGCTTCGCTGATGCCGAGATCGAAGGCGATCTGCTTGTTCAGCCGCCCCGCCAGCACGCCGAGCAGGACGCGCAGCTGGGTTGGGGTGAGTGTGGCGACGTGGGCGGCCATGGCGTCGGTGGCGGCATCGACGGGCATCGCGATCCGTGTGCCGGCTAGGGCCGCGCCGATCGCCGCTTCGATCGCGTCAAGATCCTGATCCTTGCCGATAAAGCCCACCGCGCCGAAGCGCTGCGACGCCGCCGCCGCGACGGCTGCATCGGCGGCCGATACCACCAGGATCGGCACCATGGGCAGTTCGGCATGGAGCAAAGCCACGCCCGAATAGCCATCAGCGCCCGGCATGCGCAGATCGAGCAGCACCAGATCGAACGGCGCTTCGGCGCTATGGACAGCAGTAATTGCGGCGGCGAGCGTGCCAGCCTCGGCAATCGTTGCACCGGGCGCCACGCGCTGCGCCGCCACGACCATAGCCGCGCGGAACATCGGGTGATCGTCGACCACCAGAATCTGCGTCATTGCCCGACGCTGCCGCGCATGGTCGGCTCCTCTCCTGTGTTGTGGCGGAGTGGTTACGCCCCGCTGGGCCGCGTGTCGATAAGCGCCGCCACGACCGACGGATCAGCCAGTGTCGAGATATCGCCCAGATTGCCCAGCTCGTTCTCCGCAATCTTGCGCAGGATGCGCCGCATGATCTTGCCGCTGCGCGTCTTGGGCAGGCCGGGCGCGAACTGGATGACATCAGGGCTGGCGATTGGCCCGATTTCGCTGCGGACCCACTTCACCAGCTCCTGCTGGAGCGCGGCGCCACCCGCCTCGCCGACATTGAGCGTGACATAGGCATAAATGCCCTGGCCCTTGATTTCATGAGGCACGCCGACGACGGCGGCTTCGGCGACCAGCGGATGCGCGACCAACGCGCTTTCGATTTCCGCCGATCCCATGCGGTGGCCCGAGACATTGATGACATCATCAACGCGGCCGGTGATCCAGAAATACCCATCTTCGTCGCGGCGGCAGCCATCGCCAGTGAAGTACCGACCGGGATAGGTCGTGAAATAGGTCTGGAAGAAGCGTTCGTGATCGTTCCACACGGTGCGCATCTGCCCCGGCCATGACCGCGTGAGGCACAGATTGCCTTCGGTCGCGCCGCGCAGTTCCTGTCCCTCGGCATCGACGAGGATCGGCTCGATTCCAAAGAACGGCAGGCTCGCCGCGCCGGGTTTGAGCGCCGTGGCACCGGGCAGGGGCGTAATCAGCGCGCCGCCGGTTTCGGTCTGCCACCAGGTATCGACGATCGGGCAACGGCCATCGCCGACGACGCGGTGATACCATTCCCATGCTTCGGGATTGATCGGTTCCCCCACCGAGCCGAGCAGCCGAAGCGAGGTGCGCGACGACGCCTTCACCCAATCATCACCCTCACGCATCAACGCGCGCAATGCCGTCGGCGCGGTGTAGAGCGTATTGACCTGCCAGCGATCGACGATCTGCCAGAAGCGGCTGAAATCGGGGTAATTGGGCACGCCTTCGAACATCAGCGTCGTCGCGCCATTGGCGAGCGGGCCATAGACGACATAGCTGTGCCCCGTCACCCAGCCGACATCGGCGGTGCACCAGAAGACCTCGCCGGGGCGATAGTCGAACACATATTTGTGCGTCATCGCGGCCCACACCAGATAGCCGCCGCTGGTGTGGAGCACACCCTTGGGCTTGCCGGTCGATCCGCTGGTATAGAGGATGAACAGCGGGTCTTCGGCGCTCATCGGCTCGGCGGGGCAATCGCCCGACACACTTTCGCGCAACTCTTCATACCAATGATCGCGCCCGTCCTGCATGCCCACCGGACCGCCGGTTCGGCGCACGACGATCACCGACGTGACCGACGGGCAATGCGTCAGCGCTGCATCGACATTGGCCTTGAGCGGCACCGCTTTGCCGCCGCGCAGCCCCTCGTCACAGGTAATGACGACGCTCGAATCGCAATCCTGAATCCGCCCGGCGAGACTTTCGGGCGAAAAGCCGCCGAACACGATCGAATGGATCGCGCCGATGCGGGCGCAGGCCAGCATCGCCATCGCGCTTTCGGGCACCATCGGCATATAGAGCGTGACGCGGCTGCCCTTTTGGACGCCCCGCGCCTTCAGCACGTTGGCAAAGCGGCACACTTCGGCGTGCAATTCGCGGTAACTGATCGTCCGGGTGTCTTCCGGATCATCGCCCTCCCACAAAATGGCCGGCGTGTCGCCACGGGTTGCGAGATGGCGATCGAGGCAATTGGCAGCGACGTTGAGCGCGCCGTCGCCGAACCAGCGGACGCCGAAATCGGCTTCGGCGAAACTGCTTTCGTCAACCTGGGTGAAGGGCGTCATCCAGTCGATGATCTGCGCCTCGCGCCGCCAGAAGCTGTCGGGATCGGCAAGCGCTTCGGCATAATGCGCCTGATAGCCCGCCGCATCGATATGCGCGCGCGCTGCCCAGTCAGCAGATACCGGATAGACCGTCGCGCTCATCGTTCCACTCCTGATGCCGTTGATGCCGTGCGTCTTTTTCTTACCGCCGATCATGCACGCGGTTGGCGGACGATCCACCCCCGACCATGGTCGTACCCCGTATACGACCAAGGTCGCGCTACCCGAGCGCCCGGCAAAGGCGGACTATCGCGGCACGCTTTCGCCAAGACCCGCTCCACAGCGGGCAAGCAGCGAGAGCATCAATGGAGAGCGATCGAGCCGATGACGCCACGCCATTTCCTGCTGCTGCTGTCGCTGGGGACAGCACTTGCCGCGCCGCCCGCGCTGGCGCAGACGGCACCGCCAGCCGCCACGCCCCGCGAAGCGGAACTCGAAGCGCGCCTTGCAAAGCTCGAAGCGGCGATCGCGGCGCTGCGGCTTGACCTTCAAGCCGCCCGCCGGACGGCAACCGCTCCAGCCGCCGCCAGCGCGCCAACCGCCCCTGCCGCCTCCGGGGTGCCGCCAGCGGTCGAGGCGCGGCTGGCGGCGCTTGAAGCTGCCAAACCTGCTGATGGCTTCAGCCTTGGCGGTACACGCTTCAAGATCGGCGGCTATGTTCGAATCAACGCCGCCGCCACGCGATACAATGACGGCGAAGTTGCGGTTGGCGGGCTGGGCAAGGAATTCTACCTGCCGCAACAAATCCCGGTCGGCGGCGGCTTTGCGAGCCAGGATTTTCTGGTGCAGGCGCGCCAGACCCGCTTCGTGCTCAACACCGAAACGCCGGTCGGCCGCCAGTCGCTGAAAAGCCATATCGAATTCGATTTTGCGCTGTCGACGGCACCGGCTGGCGCGCAGCGCGCCACCAATGCGTTTGTGCCGACGCTGCGCCGGGCGTTCCTGACCTATGGCAACACGCTGGCCGGGCAGGAATGGTCGACCTTCCAGAATGTCGGCGTGCTGCCCGAATCGACCGATTTTGTGGGGCCGATCGAGGGGACCGTGTTTGTCCGTCAGGCGATCGTGCGGCAGACGGTGCCGCTGCGCGACGGGCTTAACCTGCAACTCGCGATCGAAAATCCCGAGACCGAGACGGTCAACCGCACCGCGCCCACCTTGCTCGACAATGACGATGATCGCTTTCCCGATCTGGTCGCGCGGCTGAACGGCAAGACCGGCAAGGCCGATCTGTCGCTTGCGGTGGTCCTGCGCGAACTGCGCGTCAACCAGACGGGGTTCGGCGACGCCGTGTTCGCCTGGGGCGTGAGTGCGGCTGGCAAGATCAGCTTCGGCCCGCGCAATCGCCACGATCTGCGCTTCATGGCGACCTACGGCAATGGCATTGGCCGCTATCTGGGGCTCGGTTTCGCGCCCGATGCGGTGTTCGGCGGCGCGCGCGGCGATCGGCTTGAACGGGTCGGCAATTTCGCAGGTTTTGCGGCGGTGCGGCTCGGCTGGACCGACCGGCTGCGCTCGACGCTCATGGGCGGCTATCAGACCGCCTGGTATCCAGCCGCCATATCGCCGCTGAACAATAGGACGGCGTGGAGCGGTGCGGGCAACCTGTTCTGGACACTGGCCAAGGGCTTCGACGTCGGGGTCGAGTATCGCCACGGTGTGCGCGAGGTGCTGAGCGGCGACACCGGTTCGCTCGACCGGCTCGAACTGGCCGCAAAATATTCATTTTAGCTGAGACAAAACAAGGGAGAGCGCCATGAGCATCATACCGGACATCGCAACCGACGATCTTTCGGGCTTGCCGAAACATCACGCGCCAACGGCCAATGAAAAGCTGGTGATCCTGGGATCGTCGCTCGGCACGGTGTTCGAATGGTATGATTTCTATCTCTACGGCCTGCTCGCGACGATCATCACCGCGCAGTTTTTCTCAGGCGTGAACGAGACGACCGGCTTCATTTTTGCGCTGGCGGCGTTCGCGGCGGGCTTTGCCGTGCGACCGTTCGGCGCGCTGGTGTTCGGGCGCATCGGCGACATGGTCGGGCGCAAGAATACCTTCCTCGTCACGATGGGCATTATGGGCCTGAGCACGTTTCTGGTCGGCCTGTTGCCCAGCTATGCCGCAATCGGCGTGGCGGCGCCGCTGATGCTGGTCGGGTTGCGGCTGTTGCAGGGCCTCGCGCTCGGCGGCGAATATGGCGGGGCGGCAACCTATGTCGCCGAGCACGCGCCCGACAACAAGCGAGGCTTTTACACCAGCTTCATCCAGACGACCGCGACGCTCGGGCTGTTTGCCGCGTTGCTCGTCGTCATCGGCGTACGTTACGCCGTCGGCGAAGATGCCTTTAAGGAGTGGGGCTGGCGCGTGCCATTCCTGGTTTCGGCGGTCCTGCTCGGCGTCTCGCTGTGGATCCGCATGCAGCTTGAGGAGAGCCCAGCCTTCACCAAGATGAAGTTGGAGGGCAAGGTATCAAAGGCGCCGCTGACCGAGGCGTTTGCCAGCTGGGGCAACCTGAAAATCGTCCTGATCGCCTTGTTCGGTGCCGTGATGGGGCAGGCCGTCGTCTGGTATACCGGGCAATTCTACGCGCTGTTTTTCCTTGAGAAAATCCTGAAGGTCGATGGCGCGACCACCAATGTGTTGATCGCCATCGCGCTGTTGCTGGCAACGCCTGCCTTCGTATTCTGGGGCTGGCTGTCGGATCGCATTGGCCGCAAGCCGATCATCCTTGCCGGGTGCCTGCTGGCCGCGCTCACTTACTTTCCGCTGTTCGATGCCTTGTCGAGCAACGCCAACCCGGCGCTGTACCAGGCCGTGCGCGCATCGCCCGTCGTCGTCAGTGCCGACAATGCCGGCTGTTCGGTCCAGTTCGATCCGATCGGCGCGAACAAGTTCGACACCAAGACGTGCGATATCGCCAAGAGCTTCCTCGCAAAGGCCGGTGTCTCCTACACCAACACCGCCACGCCGGGTGCCGAGGCAAGCATCAGCATCGGCGGCAAGGTGATCGCCGCGCCGATCACCGCGCCGATGGGCAAGGAACCCCGCGCCGCCGCGATCAAGGCGTTCCAGGCCGAGGCAAAGGCTGCGCTCGCCGCCGCCGGTTATCCCGACAAGGCCGATCCGGCCGCGATCAACAAGCCCGTTGTCGTCGCGATCCTGTTCGTCCTCGTCATCTATGTGACGATGGTTTACGGGCCGATCGCCGCGCTGCTGGTCGAATTATTCCCCACCAACATCCGCTACACGTCGATGTCGCTGCCCTATCATATCGGCAATGGCTGGTTCGGCGGCTTCCTGCCCACGGTCGCCTTTGCGATGGTCGCGGCCACGGGGGACATCTATTATGGCCTGTGGTATCCGATCGTGGTCGCCAGCCTGTGCTTCGTGATCGGGCTGATCCTGCTGCCGGAAACCTTCAAGCGATCGATCGACTAGCAGTTCTCGGACAGGGCGCCTCGCCTATTTGCCGCCTCAGACCTGGCCGCGCGTGCGGCCAGGTCAAAAGCCACATGACTGCGACTTGGCGCAAAAGGTCACTGTGACGATTTCGACGGACTATGCAGGTCGCAACGACGAAAAGACCCATCTGTGGACGCCCGGCGATGCCTGTTTGGGCACGAGCCCCAGCCATTTCGCGCCGCATGGCACACTTCAAAATGCATTGGAGGCGGACCGGGACGCGCAACAGGAGCTGATCGGGGTTAGCAATCATCGAACGCGGGTACGCAATTATTTGGGTTACCCGGTGTGGCTCAATCCGAAATCAGGACGGGAGGAGCATGGGTCGGTCGAAACCATCCGGATCGAGACCGTCAGCGAACAGGACCTTGAAGAGCTCGGCGCGCCGATCAACAACTGGTTCGAGACGATGCCGAGGACGAGGAACCAGACCGCGATGGCGCACTGACCGAGCGCGCCCGACGGCTCGACCGCCTCATCTCGGTGTGCGGCGATATCGCGATCAGTCGTTCGATGCTGCAGCGGACGGCGAAGAGCATTCTCCAGGCGCGGCGCCGCGCCGACGAGGAGGCGGAGCGCGATCCGCAAGAGACGGAGATCGCTGCCTTTTTCAAGATGTCGCGCTCCGCCTTCATCCGGGCAACTCGCGGCGCAGCTGCTCAATCTCAAGCTGCTCTGGGCGCAGGTTGCCGTGGCCAGGAAAGGCCGATCCAGGATCACCTTCCGCTTTGCTGCTCCACTTGCGCAGCACGTTCGCGTGCACACCCGCGTCGCGCGCCGCCTGCGCTGAGAAAGCACCCCGCTCCAATACCAGTTTCACCGCCTCGAGCTTGAACTCCCGGCTAAACTTCCATCGTTGCATCTTTACCGTCCGGTTCCAAAAACACCTTATCTTTGTGTCCACGAACCCGGTTCAGCTCACTCTTTGGAGATGAACAATGGGGCAATCTCCGCTAGATCCCGCGTTCAATGAACTTCGTCCGTTAAACGAAGACCGAGTACTCGGAGCCAAGCTCGCGCTCAAGCCGCAGCAGGTTTGGGCACGTCGCAATGTTGCTTGGGCGCTCGCCCAACGCGGCTACAGCGGAGAACGCGCGAAGCTTTCAGTTTGAGCAGTTCGTCCGGGGCGAGGTGGTGCCGAGCATGCGCTTTGATCCGCGTAATCGAAGGCGGTTGGCTCAGGCCGGCAGCGCGGGCGGCGGCGACCGCAAACCACCGATACCCTAACCATCCAGCACGAGAGCGCGGCGATAGCGCCCGGGCGGCATACCGGTTTCCTTCACAAAGGCGCTGGTGAAATGCGCCTGATTGGCGAAACCACAGCTCAGGCCAATCTCGGCCAGACTGTGCCGGTCGCTTTCCATTAGCGTCTAGGCACGCAGCAGACGTCGTGCCCTGACATATTGGTACGGCGTCTGATTGACCGCTTTCTTGAACACCCTGGAGAAGTGAAACATCGAAATTCCGGCGACATTTGCAAGATCCTGGATGGTGATCTTGTTCGCCAGATTCGCCTCGATATAGTCAATCACGCGTCGAATCTTCGCCGGACTTATGTACATGCGATCTGGCGTTGGCCGCCGGGGCAGCTCCGACGCCCTGGCCAGGATCGGGGCGACGCAACGGTAAAGCCCATCCAGAAAAAGTTCGTGTCCGAAACTAGGTGCGGCCAACTCGCGCTCGATCATTCCCATGATCGTCGCCAGCGATGGACTGTACGATCCGAGCAAAGGGTCGAGGCCTAGCCTGCGCGACGGGTCGATGTGCCGAGCCAGGAAACCCGCCGGAAAATGCAGAACCAACGCCTGGGACAACGAGGGGAATTCCAGATCCGCATCGGCGCCATGGGGAAGGTAACAGCAAAGATCGCGCGCCAATTTCGACGCTTTGAATGAACCGCCGACGCGTGCCTCGAACACGCCGCAACTGCGCTTTGCCAGCATCAGGGAATCGGGTCGCTGGTTACCTCGCGAGCGGGTTTGCAGGGTTCCTTCGACGTTGCTGCCCAAATGACGGATCGCCTGCACGCCATCGCTGCCGGCCGCGATCAGCTTGCTGATCGGCGGGGCCGACCAGGATATCTGATCAAATGCGGTCGCGCCGGTTGCGGCGTTGAACTTGCTGGCCGATGAACAGGAATGCGTCATTCGCTAACCACCAATCTTCGATGAAAGTTTGCAAAGCTCCAGACAAGCTACTGATCAATCACCCTAGGCGTCCCGATTTATCGTGGCATTTATTACTGTATTTTGAGTTTTTGCAATCAACTGACAGCGTTGGATTTGCCGGCCCCACACGGCATGACGCACCGAACGTTTTACGAGCGCGATATCGCCCACCGACGAATCATCGTTGATATTAACTGAACAAACGTTTAGTGACAAGTTTGCTGGAGCCGGAATGCCGGTCCCATGAGAGAGATAGCGTGATGGAACAGCCAATCCCCCTGCAGATGACTGTCCGGCGGATGAATTTCGACTTCACGCCCGATATGGAACGTGTGTTCGTCAAGGACGATCCAGACTCGTCCTACACCTTCCTGGGCACCTGGATGATGCTGCCCTATCTGGAGCCGTATCTGATCCGGACGATGCGCCAGGCACTGCCGCATATCCGCGAACCCCAGCTGAAAGACGATCTGAAGCGCTTCTGCGCGCAGGAGGGCGAGCATTTCAAGCAGCACGCGATCGTCAACGACATGATCCGCGACCTGGTGCCCGGCTTTGCCGCGCTGAAGCCCATCGAGATGGAGCTCGACGCTGAGTTCAAGAGTTTCAGCAAGGACAAGCCGCTGAAATTCAACCTTGCTTATGCCGAAGGGTTTGAATCGATGACCAGCGCGCTGTCCCGCGCGCAGCTTGAAACCGGCCTGTTCGACCGCACCGACAGCCCGCTCGCCGATCTCGCCAAATGGCACATCATGGAGGAGATCGAGCACCGCACCGTGGCGTTCGATATCTATGAACATGTCGTTGGCAGCTATCCGTACCGCCTGCGTATCGGCCTGTGGGCGCAATCGCATTTCATCAAATGGGGCACGCGGCTGGCCAAAACGATGAAGGATGCTGACCCCGAGACGATGGCGCGATTCCAGCAGCCAGAGGTCGTTGCCGCGCGCAAAAAGTTCAATGCGCATTTCTGGCGGCGCGGCCTGCCGCGCTTGGCGAAGACCTATTCGCCTTGGTACGACCCGCGCAAAGTCGACCTGCCCGACGCGTTCCAGATTGCGCAGGGCCGCTATTCCGACCTCGCCACAGCCCTCGCCTGACCCCAGCGGAGAGACCAATGACCGACATGACCCCGGCCCACGCCACCGCCTTGGCCGAATTCGCGGCCAAGGTTGCCGCCCGCCCGATCGTCCCCGCGCATAGCGACACGCAGACGCTGCACGTTGGTGCGAGCGACCTGCCTTGGGCCGAGGCTGGCGACGGCAGCGCGCTGCAGCTGCTGCACGTCGATCTGAACCAGGGCATCTGGATCAGCAACACGCGCCTGCCCGCCAACTATAAAGTGGTGAAGCATTTTCACACGGGTCAGGTCTACGGCGTCACGCATCAGGGCCGCTGGTTTTATGCCGAGAGCCCCGAGGAGGTAAACTCGCCGGGTTCCTATCTGTTCGAGCCTGCGGGGTCAGTCCACACACTCACCACGCCCGCCGATCAGGACGGCAACACCATCGTCTGGTTCGCGGTCCATGGTGCCAACATCAACCTGGACGATGACGGCAACATCGTTTCCATCGTCGATGCGCGCGCGGCACTAGAGATTTATTGCGGCTATTGCGACGCGCTCGGGCTCGATCGCAGCAAGCTGATCGTGGTCGGCGCATGATGCGGGCGGTTGTGCTGCGCGACGCCGCGCTGACCGTTGAGCAGCGGCCGATGCCTGAACCGGGATCGGGCGATGTGTTGATCCAGACGCGCTATTGCGGGATTTGCGGCTCCGATCTCCACCTCGCCAAGCACAGCGCTGAGATTGCCAAGATCGGCGAGGAAATGGGCGCACCGCCACAGGATTTGTCGCGCGGGCTGGTGCTGGGGCATGAATTCATCGGCGAGATCGTCGGCTTTGGTGCGGACACCGCGCAGACGCTGAGCGTCGGCGACCGCGTCGTGTCAGTCCCCTTCCTGCTGCGCGACGGCGCGCCCGTATCGATCGGTGCCAGCCTTGACGTCGGGGGGGCCTATGCCGAATATTTCCTCGCCTCGGAAGCACTGCTGATGAAGGTGCCCGACAGCGTGCCCGATGAGGCGGCAGCGTTGGTCGAACCGCTGGCGATTGCGGTCCACGCCGTCGCCAAATCGCCGGTATCGGGCGACAGCCACGCCACCATCATCATGGGCTGCGGGCCGATCGGCCTGGCGGTTGCCGCCGTGCTGAAGGCGCGCGGCGTTTCTACCATTATCGCCGGCGATTTCTCTCCCAAGCGGCGCGAACTGGCCTCAGCGATGGGTGCCTCGCTCGCGCTTGATCCGCGCGAGCGTTCGGCCTTTGCGGCCGTCGCAGAGGTCGCCGCCGGCAAGCCCGTCGCGGTGTTCGACTGCACGGGGGCAAAGGGCGTGCTTGCCCGCACGATCAAGGATGCCCCGCCGGGCGCGCACATTACCGTGGCGGGCATCGCGCCGGGTGAAGAGACCTTCAGCCCGATGATGGCGATTGCCAAGGAAATCGGCCTGCAATTCGTGGTTTATTACACGCCGGAGGAATTTGGCGAGGCATTGACGATGATCGCCGAGGGCAAGCTCAACTGGCAGCCCTTGGTAACCGGCAAGGTGAGCCTGGACGAGGTCGCCGCTGCTTTCGTGGCGCTCGAAGATCCCGAAAGCCACGCCAAGATCCTGATCGACCCACGGCGCCCGGCGGTCGCATGACGCCTGAAACATTGACGCTAAGCCATGGCCCGTTGCGCTTTACGGCGACCGCGATGGGCACCGGGCCGCTGGTCATTCTGATCCACGGATTCCCCGATACGCGCGATACCTTCAATGCCCAACTGCCGGCACTGGCCGAGGCCGGCTTTCGTGCGGTTGCAGTGTCGCTCCGCGGGTATGAACCGTCGTCGCAGCCCGATGATGGCGACTACCGCGTGACCGCGCTCGCCGCCGATGTGATCGCCTGGATCGACGCGCTGGGCGAAACCACTGCGCATCTCGTCGGGCATGATTGGGGCGCGACGATCGCCTTTGCCGCGGCGGCTCTCGCGCCCGACCGGATCGCATCGCTGGCGGTCCTTGCCGTCCCGCACCCGGCGCGCTTTGCCGAGACTTATCTGACGAACCCGGCCCAGCAGGCGCGTTCCGCCTATATCATGGAATTCATGGCACCCGATGCAGATGCGATGATCGTCGCCGATGATTGCGCCTATCTCGAAAACCTGTGGCGCAAATGGTCGCCCGGCTGGTCCTTCGCGGACGGCGATATCGGCCCGATGCGGCGCGCGTTCCAACAACCAGGCGTCGCCACGGCAGCGCTCAGCTATTATCGGCAGGCGTTCGATGCCGTGAGCGATGCGGGCAAAGCATCGCAGGCGTTGCTGGCCGGGCCGTTCGCGGTGCCGACGCTGGGCCTGACCGGCGAGGACGACGGGTGTATTTCCGCCGATGTGTTCGAAACATCCATGCGAGACGCCGACTTTCCCGGCAGCGTGCGCGTCGAGCGGATCAGCGGGGCTGGCCACTTCCTGCACCGCGAAGCGACCGATCAAGTCAACAGCCAACTGATCTGCTGGATGCGCCGTCCCTGAGCGTCCTTACCCGGGAACGGCCACAAACCGTCGCTTTGGCGGATGGCGGGTCATGTCGTGGTCGCAATTGGTCAATTGCTCGACCAGCGCCTTGAGCTCGTCGAAATGTCGCTCGCGCAGCGTGCGCGGCGTGACGCCCAGCCGGTTGCAAAGCGCCGCCGCCGCCGCGACCGCGACGCCGTGCTGCGCGCCATTGCCCATCAGCTTGGTCGCCGATCCGGCGACATGGGTGACGCTGATATGCTTGCCTGCCATCATCAAATTGTCGATGTTCGCGGAATACAGACAGCGAAAGGGGATGCCGTACATCTCCTTGTCACGCATGTCGAAAATCCAGTCCTTCAGGCGAAAGTCGTACTTCCCCTCGCCGCGCTCCCATGCGCAGTGGATGCAGAACGACCCGTCATTGGCGATCAGCTCGTCATCGAAGCGCCTGTGCTCGCGAATGTCGTTTTCGGTCAGGACATGATCGCCCCGGTAGCGGCGGAACTCGCCCTGCGCGGCGACATAGGCCATCCATTCGAATTCGAGATTGGCATAGGCCTCAGGCTCAAGGCGCTTGACGTTGGCGAAGGTGCCGTAAAGCGCGCGCATCAGGTAATCGCGCACCAATTCACCCGAGGTGTACGGGTCGAGCCACTGGCCATATTCCCAGAAATGCGTCGCCGGAAACACGTCGTTCTTCGATCCGAAACGGAATTCGGGCGTGCTGGGGTTGTCGCCGGCGGCGGGGCCAGGGCCGTTCTCCAATCCCGGTCGAACCAGTTGGCCGCTGAGATTGGCATAGTCTTTCGACACTTCGGTGGCCCAGGGGACGTCGGGAAAGGGCACCGGCCGATCGGCCATCCGCGTACGGAAGAAAAGCGTGTTGCCGTGATGCATGTCGTCGGCGGTCTCGGGCGCATAGGGTTCGTCATAATCGGCGCGCGCTTCGCGACCGAACATGGTCTGCGCGCCCGCCAGCACGCCGAGCATTGCGGTGCCGCTGGTGTCGATGAACATGGCGCTGGTGAAGCGGCGCTCAAGCCCGCCGCGCGCGTGCACCGCATCGACCGAAACGATCCGGTCGCCATCGGTGATCGCGCTGAAGATGCGCTGTTCCAGAAAGACCGACGCGGTCGGCTCGGCCTCAAGCAGCGAGAGCGCGGCGAGATCGCCATCGGGATTGCGTGCCGATAGCTCCTTGAGCAGCGCCCCTTGCGTCCCGCGCGGCATCAGCCCGATTTCGACGCTGGCATTGCCACCGAGCACCGGCCTGTCGTGAATCAGCGCGACTCGCTGGCCGAGCCGCGCCGCCGTCAACGCCGCCGCACAGCCGGAAATGCCCCCGCCAACCACGATGATGTCGAAATGCCCGGCATCGACCGGTGTATCAGGCAGCCCGCGGAGCGCCCGACGCCATGCACGGCTGGCCTCGCTGACGTCTTCGGGCGGCACGATTCCGTCAGCGCTGAAATAAATCGCGTCGCACCGCCCGTCGAAGCCGGTCAGGTCGTGCAGCGCCAGCCTTACCGTGCCCTTTGGCAACGCGACCTTGCCCGCCGATTGCCATGACCAGTCGCGGTCATTGGCGCCGAATTCGGTCGCCAGCGCGGTGCCGTCGATCGACAGCGTGAACCGGCCCGGATGGTGTCCGGGCACCCAGTCCTTGGCGCGGACCCAGACTTCATAATCGCCGGCGTGCGCCACCACGATGCTGGTCGTCGCGTCGGCCACGGGGCGACCCAGCCCGTGCGCCAGCAGATAGGGCGACCCCATCTGCAGCTCGAACTGCGAATCGACCACCCAGCCGCCATAATCGGTGAAATCCTCGGCCTCGACGAGGATGCTGGATGGCGTAGGCTGCGGGTCGGTCATGCTCCCCGCATCACCCTCAATATTTCATCGTCACCGACAGGCCGATGCGGCGAGGATACACCGCCTGCTGCGCCGTCGGCGTGAACAGGATTGGCCCCTTTTCGTTGGTGATATTGTCGGCAAAAATGTCAAATCGTAGCCTCTTGGTCTCCAGTCCGGCACGCAGCGTGAGATTTTCGATCTGCCCGCCGAACAGCCCGCTCGCCAGATCCTGCTGGCGATTGCGGAAGGAATAGGCACCATAGAAATTGAAATTGAGATCTTGGGCAATCTTGCCCGAATAGGTCGCGCCAACCGAGAAATTGTTTCTCGGCACACCGGGCAGCTGCGAACCGTTCCGTGCTGTCGGCGACACCGCCGTCAGCTGTGGATTGATGTTCTGGAAAGTCGAACTGTTGAAGTTTACGACCCCCTGCAAGGTCAGCCCACGCAGCGGCGTGCGCCAGTTCAGCCCGAGGTCAACACCATAGATCCGCGCGTTACCGCCATTGACCACCGAAGGGAGGCCGAAGGGCGTGTTGAACGGAATCTGGATGTTGGTCCAGTCGGTGTAATAGAAGGATCCGTCGAAGTAGAAGCCGGCGGGCAGTTTCAGCTTGGTGCCGATTTCATAGGTCCACAAGCTGTCCGGATTGATGATGACGCCAGTGGTAACGCCGCTCAACTGGCCCAGCTGCGCCTGAGCGCCCGTCTGAATGGTACCAGAACGGAAGCCGCGCGCGACGTTGATATAGATCAGGGCATCGTCGCTCGGTTTGTAGGTCAGGTTGAAGCGCGGGCTGAGTGCATCGAAATTGCCCCGTCCGCGATCAAACGTGGTCACGCCTCCAAAGGTCGTCGGCCCGGACGCGGTGCGAACGTCGTTGAAGTAACGCAAGCCGATCAGCGGGATCAGCTTGCCGTCAAACAGGCTGTAAGACGCTTCCCCGAAGAACGCGAAGCTCTCGGTTTTGAGGGGTGCGCCAACCACACCGAGGAACGAAATGGCAGGCCCCAGCCCGCGAATATTGACGTCGATGTCAGAGGTGATCGTCGCATTGGTATACAGTCCACCGATGATCCAGCTGAACGGGCTGCCCCCTTTCGAAACGAGCCTTAGTTCCTGATTGAACGAACGCGTGGCGAAGGTGCTGTCATTGCGGATGCCGACCGGCAGGACAACGCCCGGCGCAACCGGCAAAACCGAATTCACCACCGTGTCGATCCGCAACCTGTGGTCGATATAGGAGGTGCCGCTCTCGAGCGCGACCGGACCAAGATCCCATGTGGCCGACCCGGAATAGAAGGTCGCAACCGTGTCGACGAACGGCGTCACGCCATAAGGATCGGGGACGCGCGGCGGATCGACCGAAAGCAGATTGTTGCCGTAATCCTGATGATTGTTGATGTGCCAGATCGACAGGTTAACATCGAGATTGTCGGCCGGCTTTAGGAAGAGCTTGCCGCGGATGTTCCAGCTTTCGATGCCATTCAGATTATTGCCCGCTGCCCCATCGGCAAAGCCGCTCAGCCGTTCATAGCCCCCCGACACACCGAGCGCTGCCTTGTCGGTCGCCAAGGGCACGTTGAACGCGGCGTCGCCGGCATAATTGGTGCCGCCGCCATCCGTGAAAGATACCTCGCCCTGGCCCTTTGCCGTGAATTTGGTGGTGTCGGGCTTGGTGGTCACCAGCCGGATGAGCCCGCCCATCGCGCCATTGCCATAAAGCGTTCCTTGCGGCCCGCGCAGAATTTCCGTGCGCTCAAGATTGATCAGGCGCGACGGCGGTGCCAGCTGGAGGTTTGGGACGCTGAAAATGACGTCATCGATATAATAGCCGACGGTCGCATCGCCCACCGTGCCGGAGCTGATGCCGCGAATCTGGATCGTTTCGAAGCCAGGAGCCGCTTTGGACACAACCGAGGCACCGGGAATGAATTCAACCAGCTGAGTCAGGTCCTTTGTGCCGCGCCGTTCAAGCGTATCGCCGCTGATCGCCTGGATTGCGGCGGGCACATCGGACAGATTCTGCTCGCGCTTCTGTGCGGTGACTACGACGTCGGCCTCCTGGTCGGCGGCATTGGCCGCCGGGGCCTGCTCCCGCCCGGACTGTGCCGCGCCGGGTGTGGCTTTCTGCGCGGCCGCCGGGGCGGCCAGCAGCGCAATCGCACTGAGCCCGCCGAGCAACGCGACGCGACGAACATTCGATCCGATCATATAATCCCCTCCAACGGCCATCAGCCCCGCCTTGATGCGGGGTCTTTTCAGGCGACTGCGCCTGAGCAAACTCGTACTAAACATATGTTCAGCGATTGGCAAGATTAAGCTGATCAATTGTTCGATGCTAACGTCCTGAAAAATCGCCGGGCCGCTTCTCCTGAAAAGCAGTGATCGCCTCGACGAAATCGTCGGTTCGCGTCCCAAGCAGCCATTGGTCTGCGTCGGCATGCATGATCGATGCGCTCAGCGCGCCCGACAATGCGTTGACGCTGCGCTTGATCATCTGCACCGCAATGGGCGGCAGCGCGGCATATTTTTGGGCCATCGTCAGCGACGCAGCGTCACGCGCATCTGTCGCGACGATCTCGTCGACAAAGCCCCACCCGTGAAGCGTTTCGGCATCGATCAAGTCACCCGACATCACCAATCTTTTGGCGCGCGCCGGCCCGACCAGTTCGACCGCGAGCGGGAGGGCGTTCCACATCAGGTTGATGCCAAGCTTCACCTCGCCATAGCCCATCCGCGTGGTGGTGGTCGCGATCCGGAAATCACACGCACTGGCAATGCAGGTGGCAGCCCCGGTGGCGATGCCCTGCACCACACAGATTGTCGGCTGATGAATCTCCCGGATCGCCCGCATCAGCCGCGCGCCCTGCTCGGCGGTACGGCGGAGCTGCACGGTCGGTTCGGGGGTGCCGCCGACCGACGACAAGTCTGCACCGACGCTGAAGTGATCACCCGTTGCACGGATGATCACCGCGCGGATGTCAGGCTCGTCGCGAAATCCTTCGGCCATTGTCTCCAGTTGCCGAAGCGACGCCGGGGTCAGCGCGTTGCGCTTGGCGGGGCGATCGAGCGTGATCGTGGCGATCGCCCCGTCGCGCACGATGCGGAAATCGCCGTCGGGATTGGGATCAATGCTCATGCTGCAACTTGCTCCGCAAGGCGCGCTTTCAGCGCCTGTTTGTCGACCTTCGAATTCGGCAAGAGCGGCAATTCGGCCGCGAAGCTGAATGTCTTGGGCAGTTTATAATTGGCCAGGCGCGGGCGGAGAAATTCCTTCAGCGCATCTTCGTCCAGTGCCGGGTCGCTGGTCGCGATAAAGGCGTGGCCGACTTCCTGGAACACCGCGTGCGGCACCGGGAGCACCGCCGCCATATGCACGGATGGATGCTCGCCAAGCGCCAGTTCGATCTCAACCGGGTAGATGTTGTAGCCGCCCGATTTGTACATTTCCTTCAACCGGCCGACAAAGCTGAAATTGCCATCGTCGCGTTCGACACCGATGTCGCCGGTGCGCAGATAGCCATCGGCGGTGAAGGCCTCTGCCGTTGCCTCGGGCCGGTTGAAATAGCCCGTCATGCAATAGGGCCCCTTGATCTGGATTTCGCCGCTCTCGCCGATATCGGCAATGCTGCCATCGGCGCGGGCGATGCGCAGGTCGGCAAAGGGCAAGGGCTTGCCGATCGTCTCGGCCATAACCGCCGTCGTCGCGTCAAAGTCCGATGCGGTAACAATCCCGCAGGTTTCCGTCTGACCATAAACAGTCGACATGGGAATGCCGAGGTCGGCCACCGGCTTCAACAAGGGCTCCGCCGTCGATCCACCGCCGAACACGATCAGCTTGTAATGCCCAAGCCGCTGCAACCCCTGCCCCGGCAGCGCGGCGAACATTGCAAAAGCGGTCGGACTGCCGACCAGATACGTCAGTTGCTCGCGCTCGGTAAGCGCGGCGATGGCCTCCAGATCGACACGATGGTGAAAGACGATTTTCCCGCCATAAGCGAACACGCTCATGCAGACATTGTTGATCGCGCCGACATGGTTGGTTGGGGCGACGTTGAGGGTAGATTGCAGGCCGTCCTGCATCCAGCTGAGATTAGTCAGCGCCGCCGCCATCACCGCGCGGTGCGACAACATCGCGCCCTTGGGCTTGCCCGTTGTGCCCGATGTATAGACGATGACCGCGATATCTTCCGGGTCCACCGCCGCCCGCCGCGCGGCAAGATCAGCATCGCTGACGCCGAGTCCAGCCTTGAGAAAATCGGCAAAGGCCAGTGCTCGGCCGCAGGTGGCACCGAGCGCCACGTAGGTCGCGACGTTGGGCCCGAGCTGTTGCAATTCGTCGAGATAGTCGCGCTCGTCATAACGATCGCGCGCAAACACCAGCCTCGGCGTCGCATCGTCTAGAAGATAGGCATATTCCGGCCCCTGGTAGCGCGGATTGAGCCCCATCCACACGGCACCAATCGACGTCGCTGCAAGCATCGTCACCCAAAAGTCGAGCGAAGACGGCGCCAGCGTCGCAACGCGGTCGCCCGGCGCGATGCCTTGTGCGATCAGCGCCTTGGCAATGCCATCGACCTGCTCCGCAAGCATCGCATAGCTAAGCCGGACCTCGCCATCGACCGCCGCCTCGTCGGCTCCAACGGCGGCGGCATGGCTCGCCAGCAGATCATGAATCCGGGTACAGGCCATCTGGCGCGTAAATCGCGCCCTGCCCGCGCTCGCAATTTCGGCGATCCGCGTCATGTGTCTCTCCCATCGCTTCGCGTGAAGCATAGGCGAACATGAGGTTACTGAGCAAGTGTTCAGTTTTTTGGGTCGGGTCGCACGCCACGATACAGCAGATCGGCATAAGCGCGATGCCGCCGGCGCCACAGCGCGCGGTCAAAGCCCGACTTACCCAGTACCCGTTCGACAAAGGGTTCAAGCAGCAAGGTGCCCAGTTCCATATAAACGACCAATAGGGGCAGCCACAGCCGGTCCACATCGGCGCGCATAAGGCCATCGGCATCCATCCGGTCCATCGCCGTGCGCTGGACCTGATAAAAGCGCTCGAATAGCCCGGCACCCCAGTCGCTTCCTTCCAGAAGCGCGCGGCGCATATAGGCCTTGGTCAAATCCCAATCATCGATATGGCGGGCGATCCAGGCCTCGGTTCGGTCGGTCACGCTGTCAAGATCGGCTGGCTTTTCAACGCCATCATAAAGATTCTGTTCGAACAGCACTTCTTCGAATTGCGCGATAAAGTAGCGGTCGACCGCCTCGCGCAGCCCCTCCTTGGACCCGAAATGATGATTGATCAGGCCGACCGACACTTCCGCCGCCGTTGAAATGTCCCGGACGGTGACTCCGTCGAACCCTTTTTCCGCAAACAGCGCCATGGCAACCTTGATGAGGCGTATTTTGCCTTTCGACAATTCGACGACGTTTGCGATGCTCTCCTGTGCCATGATCCCTGTCTAGCAACTAACACCGGCCTTGCGCAACGCTGAACAAATGTATAGCGCGAGCGAAAATTTCTGGAGGGGATAACATGGCCGACGTTGCGATCATTTCGACAGCCCGTACCGCGATGGCCAAATCGGTGCGCGGTAGCTTCAACGACACCCACCCCATCATTCTCGCCGGCCACACGCTGCGCCATGCGATCGAGCGCGCCGGGATTGATCCGGCCGAGGTCGAGGATGTCATTCTGGGCAGCGGCATGCCCGAGGGGGCGACCGGCTTCAACATCGCCCGCAACGCCGCGATCAAAGCCGGTTGCCCGGTCACCACCAGCGGCGTGGTGATCAACCGCTATTGCTCGTCGGGGCTCCAGTCGATCGCAATGGCGGCGTCGCGCATCCGCGACGAAGGCGTGCCAGTGATGGCAGCGGGCGGGGTCGAGTCGATCTCGATGGTGCAGTTGTCGGGCCACATGAACATGCACGGGGCCGTCGAAAACGGACTCTATGCGGCCCATCCAGCACTGTGGATGAGCATGATCGAGACCGCCGAGATCGTCGCCGAGCGCTACGGCGTCAGCCGCGAGGCGCAGGATCAATATGCGCTGGAAAGCCAGCGGCGGACCGCCACCGCGCAGGCCAATGGCAAGTTCGACGACGAAATCGTGCCGTTGAAGGCGATTTGGAAAAAGGTCGATAAGGCAACTGGCCAGACCAGCACAGCAGAGGTGTTGGTCCACCGCGACGAATGCAACCGCCCTGAAACCACGCTCGAATCGCTCGCCGGACTGAAGCCGGTGCTGAAGAACGGCATGACGATGACCGAGGGCAAATATGTCACCGCCGGCAATGCCAGCCAGCAATCGGACGGCTCCAGCACGGTGATTCTGATGGATGGCGACCTCGCCGCCAAGCGCGGAATCGAACCGATGGGCTGGTTCCGGGGCTTTGCGGCTGCTGGTTGCGAGCCCGACGAAATGGGCATCGGCCCGATCTTCGCCGTCCCCCGCCTGCTTGAACGCCACGGCTTGAAGGTCAGCGACATTGGCCTGTGGGAGTTGAACGAAGCCTTTGCCAGCCAATGCCTGTACAGCCGCGATAAGCTCGGCATCGATCCCGCCATTTACAACGTCAATGGCGGCGCAATCTCGATCGGCCACCCTTATGGCATGACCGGCGCACGCGGTGTCGGCCACGTCCTGATCGAGGGCAAAAGGCGCGGCGTGAAATATGCAGTGGTCACCATGTGTGTCGGCGCGGGCATGGGTGCGGCGGGGCTGATCGAAGTCGCGTGACGCGCATGACCGGGTCGGACGAAGCATTTCGGGCGGAGGTCCGCGCCTTTCTGGACGAGGAACTGCCGTCCGCCCGGCGGTTCGTCGCTCATCGCCTGGAGATGATGACGCAAGACAGCGCGCGGGGCTGGCAGGCTGCGCTTGCGAAGCGAGGTTGGAGCGTGCCGAACTGGCCCGTCGAATTTGGCGGAACGGGATGGTCGGCGGCCCAATCAGCGATCTTCGTTGAGGAATGCTCGGCCGCGGGCGCCCCGCTGACGAGCGCCTTTGGCACCAGCATGATCGGCCCGATTCTGATCGCACGCGGCACGGATGCGCAACGCCGCGACCACTTGCCACCGATCGTCACTGGCGAGCGCCTCTGGTGCCAGGGATATTCGGAGCCGGGTGCAGGGTCCGATCTTGCTGCGCTGCGCACGCGCGCGACTCTCGACGGCGATCATTACGTTGTTGATGGACAGAAATTGTGGACGACCCAGGCGCATTGGGCAGATTGGATGTTCTGTCTGGTTCGCACCGACGCCAGCGGCCGCCCGCAGAGCGGTATCAGTTTTCTCCTCATCGACATGAAATCGCCGGGCATCGACGTTCGCCCGATCCGGTCGATTGATGGCCTGCATCATCTGAATGAGGTTTTTTTCGACAGCGTGCGGGTGCCGGTCGCCAATCGCATCGGGGCCGAGGGCGAAGGGTGGCAAGTTGCCAAGGAGCTTTTGGGGCATGAACGGCAAAGCATCGCCAATGTTGCCGCGAGCCGCGTCGCACTGGCCCAACTTCGCCATTGGGCCGGACCAGATGGCGGGTTTTTGACCCCGCCGATCAATGAACCCGCCATTGCCATGCGCCTCGTCGAGCTTGAACGACGGCTGAGCGGACTGGCCGCGCTCGAACGTACCGAGGGCCACCCCGGCCGTGGCCCAGGATCGCTGAAGCTGCTGGGTTCGGAACTGGCGCAGGATATTGCCGAACTGGCAATCCGGATAGCGGGTCCCGAGGCACTGCCGATGCCCGACGGGACCGGTACGCCAGTATCAAGCAACGGGCTTGGAGGCGAAGAGGCTGCTGCCAACTTTCTCTTTGCGCGCGCCCATAGCATTTATGGCGGAACTTCCGAGGTTCAGCGTACCCTAATCGCGAGGACGGTCCGTGGTTGAATTTCTCACCCAGACCGACGAGCATCGGCTGCTCCACGAGACCGCCGCCCGGCTCTTCCGCGAACCCGATCACCTCGTGCGCACGCTCGCTGAGTCAGGCCTGCTCGCTTTGCCATTTGCCGAGGCAGACGGCGGATGGCGGGTGGACGGGAGCATCGATCGCACCGACCAGGCGATCGCGTTTTCGGCCAAAGGCCAGGCCTATTGTGCCGACAGCATATTGTTACAGGCCGTGCTGGGCGGTGATCTGATCGCGGCGGGTTCCACGGCGGGCAAGGCAGACATCGTTCAAAGCATCATCGAAGGCCGCGAACGAATTGCAGTTGGCCTCCATGAGCCGCATGCCAGAACCGATCTTTACTACTGCGCGACGACCGCGACGGAGGTTGCCAAGGGCTGGATGTTAAATGGCGCAAAGACTCTCGTGCTGGGCGCAGAAGATGCGTCAAGGCTCGTGATTCTTGCTCGGGTGGAAGAGCGCGGCGCCGACCCACGCGCTGGGCTGGGCCTGTTCTTGCTCGATCCGTCAACGGTGGGCGTGGCCTGTCGCCATTACCGCCTGCGCGATGGTTCACCAGCCTCGGACATCGCGCTGGCGGGTGTCGTTTTGCCTGAGGGAGCGCTCCTGGCTGGCCCTGATGCCGCAGCCGACCTGCTCGATCACGCAGTCGCGATGACCCGCCTCTGCCTTGCGGCTGAAGCAAGCGGCTTGATGAGCGCGATCCTCGCTGGCACCGCAACCTATGTGACCGAGCGCAAACAGTTTGGGCAAGCGATCGGGTCGTTTCAGGTCATTCAGCATCGGCTCGCGGACATGGCGACGCTGACAGACCAGTCGGCTGCCCTTGTTGCGGACATTGCCCGCCGATCGGACGACCTTGCCGCGATCGACCGCGCGCACCGTGCAATTGCCGAAATGGGGATGACCGTCGCAAAGGCGGCGATCCAGTTACACGGCGGGTATGGGATGACCGAAGACTTGCCCTATGGCGGGGCCTTGCGTCGGATGATGACCATTGCTTTGCTGTTTTAGCTGAACCGAGATCAGCACCCACGGCTTCAGTTCACATTGCGCCCATGGCCTGCCCAATAGGGTGCCCGCAGATCGCGCTTCAGCACCTTGCCGGTGGCGGAAATCGGGAACGGCGCTCCGCGAAACTCAACCGATTGCGGGCATTTGAAACCGGCGATCTTGGCCTTGCAGTGCGCGATCAGGTCATCGGCTGTCGCCTGCGCGCCGGGTTTCGGCCGGACGATGGCATGGACGCGCTCGCCCCATTTTTCGTCGGGTATGCCGATCACGGCGCATTCCAGCACATCGGGATGCAGGCTGAGCGCACTTTCGGTTTCTGCTGAATAGACATTCTCGCCACCGGAGATGATCATGTCCTTGGTGCGATCGACAATGAACAGATAGCCGTCGGTGTCCAGGAAGCCCGCATCGCCCGACATGATCCAGCCGTCCTTCAACGTCGCCGCGGTTTCATTGGGCCGGTTCCAATAGCCGATCATGTTACCCGAACTGCGAATGGCGATTTCACCGACCGTACCCGACGGCTGATCCTGTCCGTCTTCACCAACAATGCGTATTTCGGCGAACAGCGTGGGCTGGCCGGCCGATTTCAGGCGACCGGCATTAGGTCCGTCCGGGTCATGGTCATTGGGCCCGAGCAGGGTGCACACACCGCTGGTTTCGGTCTGGCCATAGCCCTGGGCGAAGCGCGCCTGCGGCAACCGCGCGATGAGCCGGCGCAACGTGCCTTCGGGCATTGGCGACGCGCCGTAGAGCGCGTTTCTGAGGCTCGACAGGTCGGCACCCTCGGCCTTTGGGTGCGCGATCAGCATCCCCCACATGACCGGCACCAGACTGAGCGTGTCGATCCGGTCCTGAACCACGCAATCAATAATTGCGCCGGGATCGAAGGTCGGCTGCATGATCAATTGCCGCCCGATAATCGCCGATGCCACCGCAAGCTGCGCGCCCGCCAGATGGAACATCGGCAGCACGCACAATATGGCGATGTCGCCCGCCGGCTCTTCATCACCAAGCTGCGCTGCGAGCAGTGAGCAGACCAGGCCGGTGTGGCACAGCATCACGCCCTTGGGGTGCCCCGTCGTGCCGCCAGTGTAGAAGATGCCCGCCATGTCGTCACCGCCGCCGCCAAGCGCCGATACTGGCACCACATCTCTACGCAGCGCTCTATAGCTGATCGCGCTCAGCGCCGGATCGCCGTCTCCGATATGGACGACGGGTACGTCATCGTTCCCTGCACTCAGGTCGGCGATGAGCGCACCGAAAACGTCATCAACCACGATCACGCTGGGCTGGCTGTCGTTCAGCGCATAATCGATCTCGTCTTTCGACCAGCGCGTGTTGAGCGGCACCGCAACCGCCGATAATCGCCAGATGGCGTAGAGGCATTCGACATAGCGATCGCTGTTGAGCGCCAGGATCGCGACACGGTCCCCCGCCGCAACGCCCAAGCGGCGAAACCCGCCGGCCAATTCCTCCGTCGCCGTGTTGAGCTCGCGCCAGGTCTGCGCGCGGCCTTCGAAACGGATCGCTTGCCGATCAGGAAACATCCGCGCCGCGCGACTGACAAACTGGGCAAGACGTATCTGGCTCATAATTGACTCCAATGGATTTGAACGGATCAGATCACCGACAGCAGCGCTTTCACGAACTGATCAGGCATCGACAGAAACGGCGAATGCGACGCTTCGAGCGTGGCGACATGCTGGCAGGGTTGGCGTTCGATCAGGCGGTCCTGCATCTGGATCGACAGCCCGCGATCCTGGGTACAGCGGATGTAGGATCGGGGCACTGACTGGAAATTGTCGCCCAGCCGCACCTTGGTGATCGATGGCCGCAGCGATTCCGGTACCAATCGCGGCCGCACCCAGTCGAGATCGGCATCGCTGCAATCGCCATAATAAACGGGCTTCAGGCGATCAGCATTGATGGTCACGACGCCTTTGAGCCAGGCAACGCTGCTGGCCCCGGGCAGGTCCGAATCCTTGTCCATCGCGGCAATCGAGGCCAGGCTGTCGCCATCAATCGGCAGGAAGGCGGACACATAGACTAGCCGGTCGAACAGGTCAGGTGCCGACTCCGCTGCTGCCGAGATGACGGGACCGCCCATCGAGTGGCCAACCGCAATTACCGGCCCGCCGGTTTGCCTGGCATCGTCGATGATAGCATCGGCATAGGCCTTCAGGGTCCAGCGCCAACCCGGCTTTCCCCGGTCACCCCGTCCGGGCAGGTCGGGCGTGACGACGCGGTGCCCCGCTTGCCGCAGCAGCGGTACGACCCGGTCCCAGCACCAGCTGGCATGGCAAGCCCCATGCACCAGCATGATCGTCGCGGGCGTGGCCGCGCTCATGGACGTTCGTTCGAGAAGATGACGGTCGCGCAGGCCGACCAGAAGCCGCCCCAGCCATGGACCAGCGACGTCTTCGCCCCCGGCACTTGCGCCGCCGCCTCCCCGCGCATCTGCCACACGGCCTCCAACATGCACAGCATCCCGTAAGCGCCCGAATGAGCATAAGCGAGACCGCCGCCATTGGTGTTCATCGGCAGCTTGCCACCCGGCCTAGTATGCCCCTCCTCGATGAAGCGGCCGGATTCGCCGACGGGCACGAAGCCAAGGCCTTCGAGGCCAAAGATCGGATTGAAGGCGAAGGCATCATAGATCATCAGATGATCGATATCGTCGTGCGTCACCCCCGCCGACGCAAAGGCATCGCGGCTCGAGGTGCGGATCATGTCGGGCTCCATCGGGTTTCGCGTACCCGCTGGGCTGCACCCGCCATTTTCCATCGCCGATCCCGATCCCAGCACATAGACGGGCTTGGTCGGAAAATCCCGCGCACGCTCCGCCGACGTCACGATCATCGCCCCGCCCGCATCGGAGACCAAGCAAGTCATCGCCCGGCGGATCGGCCAGGCGATCATCGGCGAGGCAAGCACTTCTCCGACTGTCGTTGGCGTCTTCAATTTCGCGCGCGGGTTTTGCGCCGCCCATTCGCGCTGCACCACCGCCACCATAGCGATCTGCGCCTCGGTCAGGCCGTGCGTCGCCATGTAGCGGACGAGCGGCTGCCCGAACAATGTCGCCGACAGATTGGCACCGGCATAGGCAATGTCGAACTGCTGCTCGATCGATCCGGGCTGACCCACATCATAGGCACAGGGACGCCGTCCATGGCTGCGGCCCGACTCGCCATAGACGATCAGCACGGTCGAACAGTAACCGGCGTTGATCGCGGCAATGGCGCTGCGCAAATGGTAGATCCACGAGCACCCGCCAATGCTGGTGCCATCGACCCAGCGGGGGTATATGCCCAGTTGCTGCGCGATATTGCCGACGGGGAGATGTCCAACCGTCAGCCCGTCGATATCCGATGCCTTCAGCCCCGCATCGTTGAGCGTATTGACCGCGCCGTCGATTGCCAGCCCTACGGAGGACAGATGCGGCACCGTGCCGATCTCAGTCGATTCAGCAGCACCGACGATCGCAAAGCTTCCGGGCTTGATCATCACGCGGCCTCCCCGGCGGGGCGGAAGCACAATAGCTTGGGCCCGTCGCCGAATTTGCGCCATGTCGCGGTCAGCGGCATGTCAATGACGAGCGTCGTGGGGGACTGTTCACAATCGACGACGGTCGACAACAGCCTTGGCCCCTCCTCAAGCGCGATCGTCGCTACCGACATTGGGCCTGTCGTCTCCCAGAGCGGCCAGGGACTGGTCGTGATGACGTAGCTGTAGAGCGTCGCCCGGCCCGACATCTCCTCCCACACGACGTTGCGCGACGTACAATGCGGGCAGACCGGCGCTGGCGGGAAATAGCAGTTGGCGCAATCACCGCAGCGTTGGATCGCCAGCTTTCCCTGCGCAGCGGCGTCCCAATAGGGCTGGGTTTCCGGCAATGGCGTTGGCATCAGGCTCATTCACGCTTCCTCTCCCGAGCCGAGGCCCCGTGATCGTCAGCCGCCGGGACGGGTGCGATCACATTGACACTCTACTTCACTGAACATATGTTCAGTGACAAATCAAGCGGGAGATTTGGGAAACATGGCAACCTATAATCGGGAAACGATCAAGGCCATCATCGGCACCGAAGTCGGCGTGTCCGACTGGTTGACCATCGCCCAGGACATGGTGAACCAGTTTGCGGCACTGACCCGCGATCCGGTCGAAATCCACACCAATGTCGAATTGGCGAAACGCACTCCATTTGGCGGTACCATCGTGCATGGGTTGCTAACGCTGTCGCTGATCGGCGGCTTCTGCACCTCAGCCGAGGTGCTGATGGAAGGCATCTCCATGGGCCTGAATTATGGCTTCGACAAAGTGCGCTTCATTGCGCCGGTAAAGACCGGCTCGCGGCTGCGCGGCCGCTTTTTCCTGCGGTCGATGGAAGAGAAAAAGCCCGGCCAATGGGTGTCGACCTTTGACGTGACGATCGAGATTGAAGGCGAAGACAAGCCCGCGCTCGTCGCCGAATGGCTGGGGATGCAATACGCCGCCTGACCCCCGATAAAGGCGAGATCGCGGTGCAACGCACCGCGCCAAAACAGACAGCAGGAGAGAATTCATGACGATCCGTTTCGATCAACGCGTGGCCATCATCACCGGCGCGGGCAACGGCTTGGGGCGGCAGCATGCCCTACAAATGGCGGCGCGCGGTGCCAAGGTGGTGGTCAACGACTTCGGCGGCGCACAGGACGGCACTGGCGGATCATCTGAACCGGCGGAACGCGTGGTCGCGGAGATCATCGCGGCCGGCGGCGAAGCGATGGCGCACGGTGCCAATGTCGCCAATGCCGAACAGGTCGCCGACATGGCTGAAAAAGCCATGGCCAAATGGGGTCGGGTCGACATTCTGGTCAACAATGCCGGCATCCTGCGCGACCGGGCCTTTGGCAAGATGACGATAGAGGACTGGAACGCGGTGATGCACGTCCATGTCACCGGCTCGACGATCTGCACCATGGCGGTGTGGCCGCACATGAAAGCCGCCAATTATGGCCGCATCGTCATGACCAGCTCGTCGTCGGGCATTTACGGCAATTTCGGCCAGTCAAACTATGGCGCGGCCAAGATGGCGGTGATCGGCCTGATGAACGTCCTCCATATCGAAGGCGCCAAGAACAATATCCGCATCAACACGCTGGCACCTGGCGCCGCGACACGCATGACCGAGGAGCTGCTGCCCCCGCCAGCCATCGCGCTGATGAAGCCTGAACTCGTGACACCCGGCCTGCTCTATCTCGTCAGCGAGGACGGCCCGTCACGCGTCATTTTGGACGCCACGGCAGGCGGCTTTGCGCGGACCTACATCCACGAAACCGAAGGCGTCTGCTTTGCGCCGGACGACTGCACGCCCGAAAATGTTGCCGCCCATTTCGCTGAAATCTCTGACCCGGCGGGCCAGCATCTTTATGAAGGTGGCGGCGAACAGGTGATGAAGTTCGTGACCAAGGCCGCGGCCGTGGCAGGAATGAAACTCGGCTGAACGGCCGGCGATCTCCAGCCTCGCTGTGACGTGACTTTCTTTCTGTTCGCCAATTGGAACGAGGGTCCGACCCAACGAAGGGACGGATGGACGAACCGGAAGCAGTTTCTGGACGCACTGAACCGCGCCGAAATTGTCGGAGGCTCCAACTCCTGAGAAGGCGGAGCTGACGTGCCCCCCCCTCATCCCGCCGAAATCCAACCGCAAGGTGCAATATCACCATGACAAAGCCGTCCACAAAAAGCGCCATTTCGTCGAGGAACCTGTTTGCCACAATCAAAGACTGGCGGCATATTCATACACGCTATGACCGATGCGCACATGCTTCCATGTCTGCCATCGGTATCGCCGCAACCGTCATCTTCTGGCTCAATCAATGAGCCCTGACCCTATTAAATTGTGCGGTAATTACACTGTAATTAAATGTAAGTAATGTAATCGATGGCAACGTAATTTTAGGAGAGCTGACAGTGGCTCAACCGACGAGCACGGCACAAGATGCGCTGGCAGAAGGCGTAACAGATGCACCGTACACCCCAAAGCACCGCGACCCCAGCGGTGCAAGTGACCGCTTTGCACTTGGAGTTACCAAATTCCTGCGGTTCTTTGCCGACAGCTTTTTTGCAAAGCGATATGGTAACCGGGCAATTGTACTTGAAACGGTCGCTGCTGTTCCCGGCATGGTTGGCGCGACTTTGGTTCACCTTAAATCGCTGCGGCGGATGGAGGATGATCATGGCTGGATCCGAACGTTGATGGACGAAGCAGAGAATGAACGCATGCACCTGATGACGTTCATTGCGATTGCCAAGCCATCAACGTTCGAACGGCTCGTCGTGCTGTTTGTGCAATGGCTTTTCTACCTTGGGTTCTTCGCGCTTTATCTCATTTCCGCGAAAACAGCCCACCGGTTGGTAGGGTATTTCGAAGAAGAAGCCGTGACCAGCTATACACTGTACCTCAAGGAAATTGACGAAGGCCGCGTGCCAAATGTAGCGGCACCCGAAGTCGCCAGACTTTATTGGAATATGCCGTCGGGCGCGACCCTGCGCGAGGTTGTGCTGGTCATCCGCGACGACGAAGCCCATCACCGCGATGTCAATCACGGTTTTGCCGACGTAATTCGCGGCGTGGACTATGATTTTGCCACTGCCGTGCAAGCAAAGCCGCATAACCCGCCGCCCGGCGCTTTGCCTCATAACCCAGGTCAGTCCTAAATCATGGTAAAAAATACGGTGATGTCGCAATTAGGGTTATTGTACGTCGTCAGAACATTTGGCGCAATATGCGGCGTAGATTAGCGGAGGTTGACCTCGTCTTGGGTTTGATGTCAGGCGGCGATCTTGCGGTGTTGCAAGCGCCGATGTTCGATTGTCCGTCGCTTGATCCTTTCTCGTTGTTTGATGATGGCGCTGGCCCTGCCGTGTAGAATCTGTCCGATAGTGCATCCTTCCATTCGTGCATGGATAATGCACCATCAAATGCCGGGACCAAAAACCTAGGCAACCAGGCGCATTTCACCAGCGCATTCGTGAAGGCAATGGGTGTGCCACCTGGCCAATACCGGCGCAACCGGCACCGGCTTGGGTGACCACGGAGCGGCCCAGGCGCAACTCGCCAGCAGTGGAGCCGTTCAGCGGCACATGGCCCGCCCCGGTCGGCAGGAACTGAGTGACCTCCAGCCGGGTGGCCCAAGATCGGGTAGCAGCTCATCCATCTGACGAGCTACCTTACTAATGGCATGAATTCCGGGGAGCAGGTCACAACCAACCGTCATGAAGGCGCCGGGTTCTATCTCTGAATGGTACCAATCACAGGCGCACCCCACAGTCAAACGATCGCTCAAGCTCAACTCTCCTGCGCGACACGCGATCTTAGTCGATCTAACGCTCGATGATGTGCAGGTGTCATCGCAGCGAGCCGACTCCAATTAACTTTTCCGTTCGCGTCGATAGGCTGTCGGCGTCATCCCGCAGTGTCGGCGGAAGATCGAGGCAAAATGGCCAGATGATTGGTAACCTGTTTCGAAGGCAACATCCGTGATGGTCAAATTGGTCGTTTTCAGCAGCACACGAGCGCGTTCCATCCTTATGTTCGTCAGATATTGATGCGGCGGAATGCCAACGGAACGCTTGAAACTGCGGATGAAATGAAAGGGCGAAAGTCGCGCTACCGCCGCAAGATCGGCAATGGTCAGATTTTCCGCGTAGCGAGTTTGAAGCAGTTCAATGGCGCGCTTTTCTTGCCAGCGCGCAAGACCTGAGGTGTGTAACTCGGCGCGTTCTGGTAAACTCGACCATGTACGAAGCATTCTTACGGTCAGGGCTAGAGAAACACTGTCCAACATCATCCGACTCCCGCCGCTCGGAGCCTCGAGTTCTTGAGCAACAAGTCTCCCCATCTGAGCGATCATTGGATCGTCCTGGAGACCGCGCTGCTGCAATTCGACCGGATTGGGGCAATCGAATTCCTCCGTCGCGCGCTGTTGCAACATTTTGTCGGGAAGATAGAGATGCATGCACTTGCCACAGGCAGAGTAGGTGACGGAACGCGGCGCTTCTCCCGCTCGCACGAGGGCCGTGCTGCCCGGAACAATGCGGCTATGGAAGAGCTGGCGGCCATCGATAAAGAGGCTGCTCTCGCCCCCGCCGAAAAGGCAGGTCTCAATCATATGCGTGTGCGGGCAGGCTGGGCGTGACGCTTCGCTATTCGCGAAAACATCAGACTGCCAAAGTGCAGCCGACATGCCCAATGAGCCAAAGCCCTTCGCTATGGGCGTTTTGCTGTAGGACAGCTCTATCCGGTCTGCGTTGAGCGGACCCGTTTCTGCCCCGGGCAAGGTGCCGGTTGGATCAGACATTGTTGACACAAGCTACCCCACTTCTCGCTTGGCCCATACCACACTGGCGGTGTTCGTGGCCCAACGCGAACAGGAACCGCGCGGGGGGAAACCCGCCGTCGCCTCACCCGCCTTCTTGCGCGGCGATACCTGTCGCACCCTGGAGGTCGCTTGCCCAAGGATGGGGATCACGTTGCGCGGCCCCATCACGAGTTCCGTTCGCGCCGATAGGCTGTCGGCGTCATCCCATAGTGTCGACGGAAGAGCCGCGCAAAATGGGCTGGAGACTGATAACCTGTTTCGAAGGCAACATCCGTGATGGCCAAATTGGTGGTTTTCAGCAGTACACAGGCTCGCTCCAACCTGATCCTCGTCAGATATTGATGAGGCGGAACGCCAACGGAGTGTTTGAAACTGCGGATGAAATGAAAGGGCGACAGTCGCGCTTCTGCTGCAAGATCGGTGATCGACAAATTCTCGTGATAGCGACTTTGAAGCTGCTCGATTGCGCGCTTTTGCTGCCAGGGTGCAAGGCCTGACCGATGCAGTTCGGTGGGTGCAGACAAGCTCGACCAGGACCGCAGCACGCGGACGAGCAGGGCCAAAGAAACGCTGTCCAGCATCATCCTGCTGCCCCCGCTCGGAATCCGAATTTCTTGCGCAGCAATCCTTCCCAACTGGGTGATGGCCGGATCGAGTCGGACCTCGCTTGGCAGCAGCTCGACCTGCGCATTTTGCCCGAAGTCATCGGCCGCGCTCTGTTGCAACAGACTGTCGGGCAGATAGAGATGCAGACAGTGACCCCAGCCGGCGTGGGTGACGGCACGTGCCGTGTCTCCCGCCCGAAGAATGCCCGTACTACCGGGAACGATCTGCCGACGATAACGAAGCCGACCCTCGATGAAGACACTACTCTCGCCCCCGCCCTGAAGGCAGGTCGAAATCGCATGGGTATGCGGGCAGGCGGGGATATCTTGATCGCAACCCGCGAAGATTTCCGTTTGCCAGAGTGCCGCCGACACACCCAAGGTGCCGAGACCCTTGGCTATGGTTTGCTTCGCGTAAATGGCCTCTAACCGGTCCGGGCTGAGCGGACCGGCTTCTGTCCCCGGCAGGGTGCTGGTTGGACCGAACTCTGTTGCCAAAAATTACCCCCAGTGTCGCAAGGCGATTCTGTCTGCTGACGCGTGCCAAAAGCTCCGATGAGACGATTTTGACTTTTTATAGCACGAATTTGATGATTGCAGAACCTGCCATCGCGCCGAACAGACCACCCGACTGACCTCGTAACCAAGGGCATCCCCTCTCTGCACTCGCCGCAGCTTCCGCCTTTGTCGATCGGGCGGCGATCAAAAGCCGGCCAAACCCTGCGGGCTGTTATAGGCAATCGGATGGCGCGAGACTTCGGCCAAGCTGCCATCCTTGCCCAGGCGATAGCCAATCAGCGTCGAGGCGTTGCCAAATATCTGGTACAGAACGGCGTCGTCGGGGCTCAACCAGCTGTCGCTTGGGCCGCTGCTGACCAAGCCATTGACCGCGCGGAACGTGCCATCGCCCGGGATCGGATCGTTTGCGGGATCCTTGAGAATGCGCAGCGTCTCGCCGTCGAGCGCGAAGCTGGTCAAGCTGCCATATCCGAAATTGGTCGCATAAACACGCTTGCCGTCGGCGGTTATCGCCAGCCAGCAGAGCTCCGAGGGTTTGCCAGCCGCGGTGTTCATCGGGACCGCTGCGCCACTGGTAACGTGCCCCTTCGCGTCGATATGGCTGACCGCGATCCCGTCGGATACCGCATAGCCATTGATGAACGTGTCCGGTCGACCATTCACGAAGCCAATGAAGAAGGGGCCAGCTCCCCCCGCATCATTGAAGATCGGCTGACGCAAGGCGCCGCGCGCGTCGATCGGGAAGACCACCAGCCCGTCCTTGTCGGGCGCGTTGGCAACAACCAGCTTTGCCGATCCATCGGCATTCGCCGCCGGACGGAAATCAAACAAGATATCGACGAGCAGGAACTTTTGATCGGGCGACAGAACCAACTGGGTCGGAATTCGGTCGGTCTTGGTGGCGTTGTTGACGCTGTAGCGCGCGGTGCGCAGCGCCAGCTTGCCGCCCTTTTCCGAAAACGCGCGGATATGGTTGGGTCCAAAGGCATGGAGCACGAACAGCGTATGGCTCGCCGGGCTATAGGCGAGCGACTTGGCCGTGCCGCTTTTGCCAGTTACCGCTTCGCCAGTGCTCTGGCGATCGAGCAGCGTAAGGCGACCACCGGCCGCAACACGAAAGCTCGATACCGTATTGTCGCCGCCATTGGTGGCAAACAGCAGCCTGTTGCCAGCGGCCAGGATGGCGCTGCCGGCCCCTTCGAAGGCATTGGGTGCGCTGGCTTGCCCGCTGACCGGCTTGAACACGCCCGACCCGGCACCGCCCGTGGCAACGCGCTCAACCTCGGCCAGCGTGCCGTCGGCATGGCGCGCGAAATGCACGATCTCGTTGGTGATGGTGTTGGACTGTATGTAAAGGTGGCCGACAATTTTTGCCGATTCCGGCGTCGGCGGCGCTACTGTCGCGGCATGGGCAAAACCGCTGGCAATCAACATCAAAGCTGCGACGACGAGATTGAAACGCATACCCAATGTCTCCAATAGCTTTGCTTGTGCCTTGGCGCCGGTTGGAAAGCCGATGGCAGGCTAAAGCCGACCACCGGCTCCGCCTTATTTTTTCAGAACCGGATAGCCTTCGACATAGGTCCAGTCGGTGGCCTTGGCCGGCACATGGCACGTCAGACAGTCAGTCTTGTAGTCGGTCGATGTCGTCGCGGTTGGCTTGCCGACATCAAACCACGCCCAGCCCCAGCCGTCGCCCCACAGCGGATTGCCCGGATGGCTGTTCTTGCTGTCCTTGACCATGACGAACCAGCCCTTCAGGGCATCGGCCCGGCTGACCGTGCCGGTTGTCATCGCCCCTGTCCTGGCCTCGAAAACCTCCTTTACCAAAGTCGTGCCGTCAGGAAAACGACCCGTGGCCCGGTGCGCCGCGACCGCCCCGGGTGAGGCATAGACGATGTGCAGCTGCTGCGATCCTTTGGCGGCCTCAGCAGCGACCGCCCAAGTGCCGAGATACTGGTAGTTGTCGCGATATTTGCCCGGCACATGCAGGTCGCCCTTGGCGCTGGCGCCGGAGTCCACAACAACCGTGGGGGCCCCCGGTGCGCAAGCGCTGACAAGTAAACCAAGCGCCATGCCCGACCCAGCAAGCCGCCAGCTAGAGCGCTGTAAATATTGTTCGATCATGAATCGAGACGCGGATAGAATTGCGTCCAGACCATATCTTTCTTGGCTCCATCGATATGACATTGCGCACACTCACCGATCGGCCTCAGTTTGGAAGTCGGAAACTTGGGTTCACCATGATTGAAGTTATAGTATCCCCAGTTATTGGTGTCTGCATAACGCTTGCTGTCCTTGACCGAAACATCCGCGCCATTGAGCTTGCCGGGAAAATATCCGCGCCCCGAGGGTTCGTCGCGCGAACCGTCCGGATATTTCCCTTGTACGGTCAACTGAAGCTCCTTGAACATGATCGTCCCTTCCGGGAAGACACCAGTCTTCTTGTATTCGTCATAGGCCCATGGCTGGATATAGACGTTGTGGAATTCGGGGAAATTGGCCTTGCCATTGTTCAACCCATGCGGTGTCAACGGCGACCCCATATAAACCCACCGTTCGAAATTCTTTGGCAACACAAGTTCGCCCGCAGCAGTGTATTCGGGCATATATCGTTCGACGGCAGCGCTGGCCACAGCAGCGACAGCGACCGGCTCAGCCTTTGTTGCATCTGATTTGCTGCAGCCTGTAAGAGCAAGCAGAGAACATCCCAAAGAAAAAGCGGTGAAGCCAGTTTTCGTCATCATGATTTCCTCTTTTACAACTATTGTGACCCCGGCCTCAACGCTTTGGCACAGATGTTGAAACCGACTGAAGATACGCAATGATCTTTTTCCGCTGTCCGGCATCGGGAACTGAAAGATACATCTTCGTACCGGGCGCGAATTTTGTTGGGTTTTGCAGCCACAGGTCGAGACGTGCCGGCGTCCAGACCCCGGTCAGCTTTTTGAGTGCCGATGAATAGGCATAGCCCGGCACCCCGCCCGGTTTGCGTCCAACAACACCACGATGCAGCGGCCCGATGCGATTGGCATCGACAGAATGGCAGCCCCCGCATGTGGATTGGTACGCCGCCTTGCCGTCGTCGGCGACTTGCGCCGCTGCCGGAGCAGCGGCGACAAGAATCAGCGCCGCCAAAGCATGGGCATTCCATGACGTCGAATGGCGGAACATTAGCAGTTCTCCTAGCTGATCAGATAGGCAGCGGATGGCACAGCATTGCCGGCCGTGACGCTGAGCAGCGACCAGTGAATAGCCTCGTCAGTTGATAGCTGAATGAACAGCCGGGTCAAGGTCTTATCCTTCAACGCCAGCGACTGGCCGAGATAAGCGCTTGCCGCGCCCTTTTCCAGACCTGCAGCCAGGTTCAAGACGTCCAGTTGTGACTTGAGCGCACCCAGATTGAGCGCCTTGGTATATTCATCATCGCTCAGGGTTTCGACTGGCTTGCCGCCAGCCTTCTGGATGAGCCCTGCCAGCGAATCACGGTGCGCATTGTGATGGCCGAGGAAAACCAGAGCGACCTTCAGCACGTCGGGCGTGAGGAGACCGCTTCCACCAGCGATCTTATAGGCAGCAATACCTTCATGTTCGAGCGCGAGCGCAACTTGCAGGATTTCCATATCGCCGCCCGCCTTCACGGCGCGACGCGACGCAGCCATCGCGGGCGTGTCGAAGAGGGCGAGTGCGCCGACGCTAGCCGCAGCAAGACCGGCAGTGCGGAGAAAGTCGCGACGATCCGCCGCAGGATCGAGGAGCGGATTTGATGATTCAGTCGTCATATCGTGTCTCCTAGTTTGTGGATGGCGCAACGTCCGCCCCCGGACATCATGCCTTTCGCGTTGCTCAACCGGGGGCGTTTTCCCGCTGGCCCGAAAGCCGACGTGATCAGGGTGAAAGTGGCTAGTGCGGGCTTCAGCGGCAGTCCGCTGTGGCGCGAACGGTCAAACTGGAAGGAAAAATGGGGGCGTCGACCGGGGGGGGGCGGCCGGTCGACGCCCACTTCCGATCGCTGCACAGTTTGGCCAGAACCGCGAAACAAAAGGAAGCTCCAGCCCGACTCAATCGAGTGTGGCTGGATGGGGTACCCCGCGATGAGTGTGGAGGGCAGGTGACGCAACCCCTCGTCCACGGCAGCCGTCGCGAGGGCTGAAATGATTTCCACTTCGGTGTAGCAGCCGTCAGTCATCCGAGGCCCAGCAACCGGGAGTGAGGTAGCGGTATTGATGGCGGCCTCCCCCGGCTAGTTTGTTGATGCGCAGTCAGATCGTCCAAGCCCGATTTGAATGCAGGGTAATTAACCGCTTGTGAGAGGGCTCGCGCGCACGATTCTGCTGTTCAGCGAACGATGTTGCGCAATATTGGCTATGGCCGACATTTGATGCCAACGCCCCAATCGACCGTTCGTATGGAGTCGGTGCCGAGGGAACAGGCCAAGTTTGTTGGTATCGCAGCAGGTTATGATCCGCTGTGACAGCCTTATATGGCTGCCATCGCATGATCCGTCATAATGCGCACAAGCGGAGAGGCACGCCATGATTTTCGGGCCTAGCGGCGCATGATCCGCGGTTATAGCGACCTCGCACTGGCGACCGCTCAGATCTCGCCGGGCTGATCGCGCAAGTTCGAAATGGGCTTCACTTGGCGCGGCGCCTCACCCGTGACGCGTGCGAACACCCGCGAAAAGGCGGCGGCACTCTCATATCCGACCCGACCGGCCACGATCTTGACGGGTTTACCCTTGGCAAGAAGTTCGCGCGCCAGCGTCATTCGCCAGCGGGTGAGATAGTCGATCGGGGTCCGCCCGACGCAGGCGCGAAAATGCGTGGCAAAGCGTGTGCGCGACATGCCAGCCACCTCGGCTAGATCATCGAGCGTCCATGACCGCCGGGGCTGGTCGTGCATCGCCGTCAACGCCTTGGCCAGCCGCGGGTCGGCAAGGCCGCCCAGCACGCCATCGCTGACGAGCCCGCTTGCGACGACATGTCGGACGATCAGAATCAGAAGATAGTCGAACAGATAGTCGATGGCGGCCTGGCGCCCGTCGTTTTCGCCAAACCCCTCGGCAAGCAACAGATCACACACCGGCCCCAGCGCCGGGTGCTCGGCAAGCGGCAACAGGATGAGTTCGGGCAGTCCTTCGCCAATCGGGTTGCCGACATCGCTGCCCAGATCGACCTTGG
>CAYUYZ010000032.1:0-41751 GCA_964449575.1 uncultured Stakelama sp. | reverse complement strand
ATCACAAGCCCGGTTTCTTCGCGCGTTGGTTCATGTCGACCAACCACAAGGACATTGGCACGCTCTATCTGATCTTCGCGATCGTCGCGGGGATCATTGGTGGCGCGATTTCGGGCATGATGCGCGCCGAACTGGCGAAGCCAGGGCTGCAATATCTGCCGGCCTGGGCAGCAATGCTGGCGGGCGGCAATAGCGTGTCGCTCGATGAATCGCTCCATCTGTGGAACGTGCTGATCACCGCGCACGGGCTGATCATGGTTTTCTTCATGGTCATGCCGGCGATGATCGGCGGCTTTGGCAACTGGTTCGTGCCGATCATGATCGGCGCGCCCGACATGGCCTTCCCGCGGATGAACAACATCAGCTTCTGGCTGCTGATCCCCAGCTTCACGCTGCTGCTGGCGTCGCCCTTCTTCGGCGGTGCGGGCACCGGCTGGACGGTCTATGCGCCGCTGTCGACCTATGGCTCGACCGGACCCGCCGTCGACATGGCGATCCTGTCGCTCCACTTGGCGGGCGCGAGCTCGATCCTCGGCGCGATCAACTTCATCACCACCATTTTCAACATGCGCGCGCCGGGCATGACGCTGCACAAGATGCCGCTGTTCGTGTGGTCGGTGCTGGTCACCGCGTTCCTGCTGCTGCTTTCGCTCCCGGTGCTGGCGGCGGCGATCACGATGCTGCTGACCGATCGCAACTTCGGCACGACCTTCTTCGATCAGGCGGGCGGCGGCGATCCGGTGCTCTACCAGCATCTGTTCTGGTTCTTCGGCCACCCCGAAGTCTACATCATGATCCTGCCGGGCTTCGGCATCGTCAGCCATGTGATCTCGACCTTCTCGAAGAAGCCGATTTTCGGCTATCTCGGCATGGCCTATGCGATGGTCGCAATCGGTGTCGTCGGCTTCATCGTGTGGGCGCACCACATGTTCACCACCGGCCTCAGCGTGAATGTGAAGATGTACTTCACGGCGGCGACGATGGTGATCGCGGTGCCGACCGGCATCAAGATCTTCAGCTGGATCGCGACGATGTGGGGCGGCTCGCTGACCTTCAAGACGCCGATGCTGTGGGCGATCGGGTTCATCTTCATGTTCACCGTCGGCGGCGTGACCGGCGTGGTGCTCGCCAATGGCGGCATCGACGATTACATGCAGGACACTTATTACGTCGTCGCGCACTTCCACTATGTGCTGTCGCTCGGCGCGGTGTTCAGCTTGTTCGCGGGCTTCACTTACTGGTTCCCGAAGATGTCGGGCCGGATGATGAACGAAGCGCTCGGCCAGCTCCATTTCTGGACCTTCTTCGTCGGCGTGAACCTGCTGTTCTTCCCGATGCACTTCCTCGGGCTGCAGGGAATGCCGCGCCGCATCCCGGATTATTCGCCAGCGTTTGCCAAGTATAATGAATGGGCGACGATCGGCTATATGATCATGGCGGGCAGCATGGTCTTCTTCTTTGTCAACCTCATCATGTCGCTGATGGCGGGCAAGAAGGCCGGCAACAGCCCGTGGGGCGACGGCGCGACGACGCTCGAATGGACGCTGTCGAGCCCGCCGCCGTTCCACCAGTTCGAAACGCTGCCAGTGATCGACGCCGACACGCGGCATTGATCGCGGCCCTCTCCCGCTTGCGGGAGAGGCAATGCCAACTTGGCAGCTTGCTGCCCCACCAACCCTCTCCCGCATGCGGGAGAGGGCTTTGGACACAAAAGACATGACGACGACCACGCTGACTGCGCCCCCGATCACCGCCGACTGGCGCGATTTCTTCGCGCTGACGAAACCGCGCGTGATGCGATCGGTGGTGTTCACCGGTCTGTGCGGCATGCTGGTCGCGCCGGTCGCGCTCCCCTTCCCGATCGCGTTCACCGCAATCCTCTGCATTGCGCTGGCGGCAGGGGCAGCAGGCACGCTCAACCAATGGTATGAAGGCGATATCGACGCGCTGATGAAGCGCACCGCCAAGCGCCCGATTCCGGCCGGGCGGATCGAACCCGACACCGCGTTCCAGTTCGGCGTCGGCGTTGGCGTGTTCAGCGTGCTACTGATGGGGCTGGTCGTGAACCTTATTGCTGCCGCGCTGCTTGCCGTCTCGATCCTGTTCTATGTCGTCGTCTACACGATGGGCCTGAAGCGCTACACGCCACAGAACATCGTCATCGGCGGTGCGGCCGGCGCCTTCCCGCCGCTGATCGGGTGGGTTGCCGCGACCGGCAGCGTGTCGCTGCTCCCGATCCTGATGTTCGCGTTGATTTTCCTCTGGACCCCGCCGCACAGCTGGGCGCTCGCGCTGCTGATCCGCGACGATTATGCCAAGGGCGGCGTGCCGATGATGCCCGTCGTCGCTGGCGCGCGCTCCACCCGCTGGCAGATGCTGGGCTATGCCGTCGCGATGGCGGTGATCGCGGTCGCACCTTGGCCGCTCGGGCTCGCGGGCGCCTTTTACGGAATCGTCGCCGCCATCGCCTCGGCCGTGTTCGTCGCCCTGACCGGCTGGGTGGTCGCGGTTGCCGCCCCCACGACGCCCGAGATGAAGCCCGAACGCTTGCTGTTCGTCTATTCGATCGGCTATGTGCTGGCGATGTTTGCCGCCCTCGTCGTCGACCGGTGGATCGCATGACCCCCGACGAGGAAAAGGCTATCCGCGCGAAGCAAAAGTCACGGTCGCTGGTGATGGCACTCATTCTCGGCGGGCTCGTCGTGCTGTTCTTTGCAATCACCATCGCCAAGATTCAGGCGGGACACGCATGACCCGCAAGCTGCGCACCGCGATCCTCGCTGGCATCGGCGTGTGCTGCATGACCGGGCTCGGCTATGCGAGTGTCCCGCTCTACCGGCTGTTCTGTCAGGCGACCGGGCTTAATGGCACGACGCAGCGTGGGCTGGCGGCGCCGGGCGCGATCAACCAACAGGTCACCGTCGCTTTCGACACCAATGTCGATCCCAAGCTGAAATGGACGTTCGAGCCGGTCCAACGCTCGGAAACGGTCAAGATCGGCGCGCGCAGCATGGCGTTCTTCACCGCGACCAATAATACCGACCATGAAATCACCGGCAGCGCGACGTTCAATGTCTCCCCCGCGCAGGCTGGGCTCTATTTCACCAAGATCCAGTGCTTCTGCTTCAACCAGCAGACGCTGAAGCCGGGTGAGACGGTGCGGATGCCGGTGATCTTCTTCGTCGACCCCAAAATCGCGGCGGACCCCGACGCGAAGGACGTCAACACGATCACGCTCAGCTATACCTTCTACCCAGTGGATTCGCCCGCGCCCAAGGGCTAAAGCGCGTCCGAACGACTTCTTAAACGGGAAACGACGATGGCCGGTGCCAAGAACCACGATTACCACATCCTGCCCCCCAGCATCTGGCCGCTGATGGGGTCGATGGCCGCACTCGCGCTCGCCGCTGGCGGCATCATGTGGATGCACAAGGCCGATCCGAGCGGCATCGTTTTCTATATCGGCCTGGCGGGCGTGCTCGCGACGATGTTCCTGTGGTGGCGCGACGTGATTCGCGAAGCGCATGCCGGGGACCACACCCCTGTCGTCCAGCTCCACATGCGTTACGGCATGATTCTGTTCATCGCCTCTGAAGTCATGTTCTTCCTCGGCTGGTTCTGGGCCTTCTTCGACTTCTCGCTGTTCCCGGCCCCCGTCGAGTTCGTCGGCGGTCAGGTGAGCCGCGTTGCCGAGACGGTTGCCAATGTCGCGGGCCAATGGCCGCCCAAGGGGCTTGAGGTCATCAACCCGTTCGGCTTCCCGCTGCTCAACACGATCATCCTGCTGCTGTCGGGCACGACGGTCACTTGGGCGCACCACGCGCTGCTGCACGGTGACCGCGACGGGCTGAAGAAGGGTCTGTGGGTCACGATCATCCTCGGCGCGATCTTCAGCACGATTCAGGGTTACGAATATGCCGAAGCGCCGTTCCACTTTGCCGGGCTGAACTATGGCGCGTCGTTCTTCATGGCGACGGGCTTCCACGGCTTCCACGTGCTGATCGGCACGATCTTCCTCGCGGTGTGTCTTGCGCGCGTTTACGCAGGCCACTTCACCCCGCGCCAGCATTTCGGCTTTGAAGCGGCGGCCTGGTACTGGCATTTCGTCGACGTGGTGTGGCTGTTCCTGTTCGTCTCGATCTACGTCTGGGGCGGCGCCGGCGCACCCGTTCACGCCGGTTGAGGTGATCCCGCCCGAAGCGCCGACTCCGACTCAAGTCGCGCTGAAGGGATTGTGCCCCCGCTGCGGGAGCAAGACGCTGTTCAAGGGTTGGACGCAATTCGCCGATCGCTGCGGCGTGTGCGGGCTCGATCTGTCGAGCTTCAACGTGGGTGACGGTCCGGCAGCGTTCCTGACCTTGATCATCGGCGCGGTGATCGTCGCGCTGGCGATTACGGTTGAGCTGAGCTTCAGCCCGCCCTTCTGGGTGCATATCATCTTGTGGATACCGCTGACGGCGGTCGCCGTGGTCGGATCGCTGCGCGTCGCCAAGGGCGCGTTGATCAGCCTCGAATTTCGCAATGCCGCCGCCGAGGGGCGGATCAAGGATCAATGATCCGCCTGCCCGTCATCTCGACGATCATCGTCGCGCTGGCCGCCGCAGCGATGATCGCACTTGGGGTGTGGCAGCTCCAGCGCGCCGAGGAAAAGGCGGTGGTGCTCAAGACGCTTGCTGCGAATCAGTCGCGCCCGCCGATTGCCTTCCCGTCGATCCCGATTGGCGACGACCTGCTGTTCCGCAAGGCGAGCGCTTTCTGCCTCAGCGTCACCGGCTGGACGACGCGATCGGGACGTGACGCCAAGGGCGACAGTGGCTGGCGCAAGATCGCGCAGTGCCGCACCGGCGCCGAGGGGCCGGGGTTTCAGGTCCAGATGGGCATCGGCAGCGATCCCAATGGCAATCCGGCGTGGAGAGGCGGCAAGGTCAGCGGCTTTATCAGCCACGCGCCCAACGCCGATCCGCTGATCGTCTCGATGCTCGGCGGCGGCGGCCCCAAGACGCTGATGCTGATTGCCGACACGCCACCGGCGGGACTTCGGCCCAATGCGGGTCCCGATCTGTCGGCGGTGCCCAACAACCACCTCGCTTATGCGGTGCAGTGGTTCATCTTCGCGGGGATCGCGGTGATCATCTATCTGGTTGCCCTGCGGCGGCGCGCGCTTGCCCCGCGCACCCCGGCCCAGTAACGCCGGACGCCATGCAGTATCGCAGCACGCGTGGGACCGCGCCCGCGCTCGACTTTCAGGGCGTGACGCTGGCGGGGCTGGCGAGCGACGGCGGGCTCTACGTCCCCGATCATTGGCCGACGCTGTCGCGCGATCAGATCGCCGCGTTGGCGGGCCTCGATTATGTCGAGACGGCAGTGCGGGTGATGGCGCCCTTTACCGCAGGTGTGCTCGACGAGGCCGCGCTGCGCGATCTGTGCCGCGCCGCTTATGGCCGCTTTGCGCATGCCGCCGTCACGCCCTTGGTGCAGCTCGACGCGCAGCATTGGCTGCTCGAGCTGTTTCATGGCCCGACGCTGGCGTTCAAAGACGTCGCGCTCCAGCTGCTCGGGCTGATGTTCGAGCGCTTCCTGAAGGGGAGCGACACCCACCTGACCGTGATCGGCGCGACCAGCGGCGACACCGGATCGGCGGCGATCGATGCGCTGGCAGGGCGTGAGGGCATCGACATTTTCATGCTCCACCCGCTCGGGCGCGTCAGCGACGTCCAGCGCCGCCAGATGACGACGGTGCTCGCGCCCAACGTCCACAATATCGCGATCGAAGGCAGCTTCGACGATGCGCAGGCGCTGGTGAAGGCGATGTTCAACGACGCCGATTTCGCGCAGGCGTTCAATCTCGGTGCGGTCAATTCGATCAACTGGGCGCGGCTGATGGCGCAGGTGGTCTATTATTTCTACGCCGCCGTCCGGCTCGGCGCGCCCGACCGCGCGGTCGCTTTCTCGGTGCCGACCGGCAATTTCGGTGATGTGTTTGCGGGCTTTGTCGCCGCAAAGATGGGCCTGCCGGTCGCCAAGCTGATCGTTGCGACCAACGTCAACGACATCCTCCACCGCGCGCTGTCGGCGGGCGATTATTCGGTCGGCAGCCTGACGCCGACCGCCGCGCCATCGATGGACATTCAGGTATCGAGCAATTTCGAACGACTACTGTTCGACCTCGGCGGGCGCGACGGCGCGGCGACGGCGGCGCAGATGCAGGCGTTCGAAGCGACCAAGGCGATGATCCTCACCCCCGACCAACGCGCCGGAGCGGGGTTGTTCCACAGCGACCGAATCGATGCCGACGAGATGGCGATGGCGATGCGTTGGGCGCATGATGCGACCGGCCATGTGATCGATCCGCACACCGCAATCGGGCTTGCGGCGGCGCGCCGGGCGGGGATCGAAGACGCGCCGGTGGTGACGCTCGCGACCGCGCATCCGGCGAAGTTCAGCGATGCGGTGGAACGCGCGACCGGCGTGCGGCCCGCTCTCCCCGGGCGCGTCGGCGCGCTGTTCGAGCGCGAGGAGCGGTACGATACGCTGCCAGCGACGTTTGCGGCGGTCACGGCGTATGTCGCCAATCGGGCAAAGGCGAAGGCGTGACGCTGCTTATGCTCGTCGCCGAACCCTGGGCCGATTACGGGCTGGTGGACTCAGGCAATGGCCGCAAGCTCGAGCGCTATGGCCGCTTCCGCTTCATCCGCCCCGAACCGCAGGCAATGTGGGCGCCCGCCTCCGATAGCTGGGATGCCGACGGCGAATTCATCGCCGCGTCGGACGAGGATGGCGGCGGCCGCTGGGACTTGTCACGCGATGTGCCGCGCGGCGGCTGGCATGTGCGCTGGGAGGAACTGCTGTTCCTCGCGCAGAACACCCCCTTCCGCCACCTCGCCTTCTTCCCGGACATGGCGCCGCAATGGGAATGGATGCGGGGGCAAGTCGCCGAGGGCGACGAGGTGCTCAACCTGTTCGGCTATACCGGCGTCGGCACGCTCGCGCTCGCGGGCAAGGGCGCGAAGATGACGCATGTCGATGCGTCGAAGAAATCGGTCGAGGCGGGCAAGGCCAATGCCTTCCTGTCCGACATGGCCGATCGCCCGATCCGCTGGATGGTCGACGATGCCGCGAAATTTGCCGCGCGCGAAGTGCGGCGCGGGCGGCGCTATGACGGGATTTTCCTCGATCCGCCCAAATTCGGCCGCGGGCCGGACGGCGAAGTCTGGCGGCTGGAGGAAGGCCTGCCCGGCCTGATCGCCGATTGTCGGCGGTTGATGGATGGCGAGAGCAAGTTTCTGGTGCTGACGGTGTACGCGGTGCGGATGTCGGCGCTGGCGATCGGCGAAGTGCTGCGCCAGGCGATGGACGGGCTCGGCGGGACGGTCGAGGTGGGTGAGATGGCGGTGCGCGAGGAAGCGCGCGGGCTGCTGCTGCCGACGGCGATTTTTGCGCGGTGGTCGAAGTAGGTTTTGGTTCACGCGAAGGCGCGGAGACGCGGAGTTTTTTTGTTCGCGCGGAGGCGCAGAGAGCGCAGAGAGGAAGTTGGGGCGAGCACGAGATTTTGAGCTACTTCCCAGCCCGTTCGTATCGAGCGAAGTCGAGACACCTTGCGCACCGCCTGTGGCCTGTTTCTCGACTTCGCTCGAAACGAACGGGTAGATGTAGAGGCAGGCGGTTGACGCGAAGCGGCTTCGAAATCGCTATTGAAGAAGGCAGCACGCCTCCAGTTACCCAGCCTCTCTGCGCCTCTGCGCGCAAAAACCCTTCTGCTCCGCGTCTCCGCGCCTCCGCGTGAACCCACTCTACCCCCGCCCCGCGCGAATCGCCGCGGCCGCCAGCACCGGCGCCCCCGCCACGAGCAGCAGCGTCACTGCGCCGAGCAGTTTCAACGCCCCCTGCCCGCCCTCGATCGAGCCTGCGCCGAAGATCAGCAGCGGCACCGCGAGCGGCAGCATCACCAGCCCCGCCACTGCCCCGCTCCCGCGCAAGCCCGCGACCAGCGCCGAGGTCGCGACCGCCAGCGCCGCCAGCCCCGGCGTGCCGACCAGCAACCCGATCTCGATCGCCAGCAGCGCGTCGGCACTCACGCCGAGCAGCCCACTTGCGATCACCGCCGCCAGCATCAGCGGCGGGCCGAAGCTCAGCCAATGCGCGACGATTTTGGCCGCGCTCACGCTCACCAGCCCGATCCCGCGCACGCTCAGCTGATCGAGCACGCCTGCTTCCATATCGGGCGCGACCAGCCGCTCGACTGGCATCAACGCCGCGAGCAGTGCCGCTGCCCACACCACCCCGCCCCCGACCCGCGCAAGCAGATCACGGTCCGGCCCGACGCCGAACGGGAACAGCACCGCGACGAGGAGGAAGAAGGCGATCGGGAAGATCGCCCCCCCGCCCGCCCAGGCGCGGCGGACATCGCGGCGGATGAGCGACAAAAACATCACCCCTTCCACCGTTCGTTTCGAGCGCAGGCTCTGTCGAGCAACGTCGAGACATCGAGAAACAGGCCACACGCGACAACGCCCGTTTCTCGACTTCGCTCGAAACTAACGGTGGTGGGGGTGAGACTCATGCCGCAACCCCCAACCGCAACTCGCGCACATCCCCCAGGGCCACCGGCTGGTGCGACACGATCAACACCGCCCCACCCTGCCCCCGGTGCCGCGCAATGATGCCGCCGAGTCGCTCGACCGATACCACGTCCAGCCCGCTCGCAGGCTCATCCAGCAGCCACACTGGCGGCCGCGCGGCGATCAGCGGGACCAACGCCGCCCGCCGTTTCTGCCCGGTCGACAGCAACCGCACCGGCACTTCCGCCAGATGAGCGAGCCCCGCCTCGACCAGCGCGTCCTCGATCGTCGCGCCGTCGATCGCCGCCCAGAACCCCAGCGCCTTCCCCAGCGGCAACTCCGGATCGAGCGCGTGCAATTCGCCCAGCCATCCGCGCTTCGCCTCACCGACCACCGCCCCGGCCTCAGGCGGCAGCAACCCGGCGGCAACCCGCAGCAAGCTCGATTTGCCGACGCCGTTCGGCCCGCTCACCAGCAGCACCTCGCCCGCGCCGACGCTGAAACTGACATGCTCGAACAGCATCCGCCCGCCGCGCGCGCACGCCACGCGCTCGAATGCGATCACGCCCGGCCCTCGGCCGCTTCCTCCAGCGCGTGCATGGCGTTGTCCGACAGCCCGAAGTGGTGGCCGACTTCGTGGATCACGACATGCGCGATCAGATGGTCGAGCCGCTCGCCGGTATCACACCATTCATCAAGGATCGGGCGGCGATAAAGGTGGATGCGATCGGGCAAGCTGCCGCTCGCGCTCGCTTTTTCGCCCACCGGGGTCCCGTGATAGAGCCCGGTCAGCGCGAACGGATCCTCGAACTCCATCTCGCTCAGCGTTTCCTCATCGGCGAATTCCTCGACGATCAGCACGATGTCGCGCAAATGGCTCGCGAACGGCTCGGGGAGTTTGCCCAAGACGGCCCGCGCGTGGCGTTCGATCTGCTCGATAGTCGGTGCTTGCCCCATCATGCGCCGGTGATAGGCATGGGGACGAAGCCACGGCAAGAGGATGCAGCAATGTCAGGAGACTCTGGGATCGAAGCCCTAAGCGAAGCCGAACGCGCCGAAGCGCTCGATGGCCTGCCCGACTGGGACTATGACGACGCCCGCGACGGCATCCGCCGCACCTTCACCTTCGCCGATTTCGTCGAGGCGTTCGGGTTCATGACGCGCGTCGCGCTGCTGGCGGAAAAGGCCGATCACCACCCCGAATGGTCGAACGTGTGGAACCGGGTGGAGATTTTGCTGACGACGCACGACGCGGGCGGCTTGAGCGAGCGCGATATTGAGTTGGCGGAAGCGATTGAAGGGTTGGTGGAGTAGATGCTTCGGATCGCTCCTAAAAGAATGAGCTTAGCCGTTATCGATCTTGATTGAACGAGCACCGGCTTCGAGCTATACTATGTTGGCTCTTGGCAGGAGCTTGGCACTCGCCGTTTCCCGAAGCTGTTGACAGCACTGCCCGTATGACCGGCGATCCTTGCAACAGGCATTCCGGCTTGAAGAGCGGTTGGCGAGTGACGCTTGCGAAATCAGGCCAGGAGAATGGCTATGTTGAATGGTGACGTGCGTCCCTCGACACTTGAGGGAGTCAAGCGCCTCGCGACTCAAATTCGGAAAGAGCGAGGCATCAAACATGCGAATGCACTGGACCTTGCCGCTCGGGCGGCAAACTGTGCGAACTACACCCACGCACAGCGAACGCTGCCAGCAGTCGGGCGACGGACCGAGCAGCATTATGTTCTGCTGACAGTCTATTGGTCCGACCGCGACACTTACGACATCGGGCGCGAAACGTATCGAATCGAGCTCCCGAGACCCGTATTGGAGATATGCAGCAAGGCCGATCTCAAAGAGGTACGTGGGTTCAGCTGGCTGCGCATGGTCGCTCCGGATCATTTCGTCAGCGATTCGCTGGCGCAATCGCAGTTCTCTGCGCGCAACATCATTGGCAAGGCCGAGCGCTCGCTGCGCTTCATGCAACACACCGGCCTCCGGCCGTCGCGCGACAGCAAGGCGGCCTACCCGGACCGAACACAGGACACCGAGCTGCCGGATGCCGACCATTCGACTGATTGGTATGATCCGGCGACCGGGCAATTCATTCTCGTCGACGAACCTTACAGCAACGTGCCCGACGATCCGGAACGAGTGGCATGGGCTAAGCGGCATGGCTGGCATTTGCGCATGTCGACCTGGCCGGGAATGTATAATCCGTATCAATGCGGCCTCTATGTCGCGACTGACGGGCGGCAAGGATTTGATTTCGACGCGCTCATGGCAAAGATCGACGCAATACCGGCGCCGACAGTCGGAGATGACTGGGTCTGCGAGTCTGTGCCGAACCATGACGTTTTCGTCAGCCCGGCGGCGCAAACCAAGCAGGACCGGCGTCGGGCGCGATCGAAGGGGACAGTTATCCCAATGGCCACCGACACGACGATCCCGTACAATGCGATGTTTGGCAGAGCGCGTCGGCGGCCAACCGGCGCAATGGGGGTGCCAGGGCACATCGAGATGGGCCGAATACTCAAGGCGGTCATTCACTCCAAGCACAGGCCGTGGGGCGCGCATCAACGCCTCGATTCAGTGCGATCGACCCTCGAGGACTGGATGGCGCTGGAGATCAGCAAGGGCGACCTCGACGGCCCGGAGTTTTTCGACGTGTATTATCACGATCCGGACAGCGAAGGCCCATATGCCGAGGCAGCCCAGTCGCGTGGTGGGCTCATCAGCATTCTTGGTGAGCTGAAGACGATGCTTCAGGGTGCGTATCCTGACTGTGCGCCGCTTCGTCAGCAGCTCCACAAGATCGACATGTCTGTGTCGCTGATCGAGCGGATGAGGGACGAAATCGACTAAGACAACGATCCGACTAGAAGTCGCGTGCGGACTGGCGAACGTTTGGCGCTCGGTTTCGCACGCGCCGTCGGGCCGACGGTCGGGCATGACGATCCAACATGCCTCCCTCGATTCGCGCTGATGCCGGAACGGCGGGAAATTGCCCAAGTCCCGCCGCCCGGTCTACTATGGCCATATCCCCCCCATCTGCGCTAACCGCACCCCCACACCACACGCCACCCGAAAGTCCCCCTTATGTCCCGTCCCGTCCGCGTTCGTATCGCGCCCTCCCCAACGGGTGAGCCGCATGTCGGCACGCTCTATACCGCGCTGATCAACGAGGCGTTCGCGCGTCGCCATGGCGGCAAGTTCATCCTGCGGATCGAGGATACCGACCAGAGCCGCTCGACGCCCGACAGCGAAGCCAAGATCATGGACGCGTTCAGCTGGATGGGGCTCGAATGGGATGAAGGCCCCGACAAGGGCGGCCCGCACGCGCCCTATCGCCAGAGCGAGCGCAAGAGCATCTACGCGGGCTATGCCGACAAGCTGCTCGCCGACGGCAATGCCTTTCGCTGCTTCTGCTCGGCCGAGCGGCTCGAGAGCGTGCGCGCGGCGCAGCGCAAGGCGAACATCCCGCCGCAATATGACGGCCACTGCCTCACCCTCCCCCCCGCCGAGGCCGAGCGCCGCGTCGCCGAAGGCGAGCCGCATGTGCTGCGCATGAAAGTCCCGCGCCACGGCAGTTGCGACTTCACTGACGGCGTTTACGGCGCGGTGTCGATGCCCTGGGCGAGCATCGACATGCAGGTGCTCGTCAAGTCGGACGGGATGCCGACCTATCACCTCGCCAATGTCGTCGACGATACCGAGATGGAGATCAGCCACGTCATCCGCGGTGAGGAGTGGATGGCGTCGACCCCCAAGCACATCCTGCTGTACACCTATCTCGGCCTCACCCCGCCCGCGTTCATCCATCTGCCGCTGATGCGCGCGCTCGACCGCTCGAAACTGTCGAAGCGGCGCAACCCGACCTCGACCTCGTGGTTCCAGGCGCAGGGCTACCTGCCCGAAGCGATGGTCAATTTCCTCGGGCTGCTGTTCGTGCGCCCCGCCGAGGGCGAGGAAGAGATCATGACCAAGGCCGAATTCATCGATCGGTTCGACATCGGATCGGTGTCGAAGGCGGGTGCGGTGTTCGATCTGCAAAAGCTCGACTGGCTCAATGCCCGCTGGCTGCGTGAGCGATTGACGCCAGAGGATTTCCTCAACCGCGTGATCGGCTGGGCGACGGCGGACGGCAAGTTCCAGTTGGGCCTTGAATCGGCACGGACGCGGATCGACAAGTTCGCCGATCTCGCGCCGCTGATGGGCTTCCTGTTCACGGGCAGCGTGCCGATCACGCGCGAGGACTTCCCGACCGAGAAGCTGACCGAAGCGCAGGTCTCGCAGATATTGGCCGCCACTTTCGCGCTCGTTGAGAAACTGCCCGAATGGACCGAGGCGTCGCTGTTCGAAGCGGTGAAGGCAATGTCGGTCGACCTCGGGATGAAGGCACGCGACACGACGCCGGTGCTGTTCGTCGCAATCACCGGATCGCGGCGTTCGCTGCCCTTGTTCGGGTCGATGGCGCTGCTGGGCCGCTCGGTGTGCCGCGAGCGGCTCCGTGCCGCTGTCCGGCTGTTCGAAGCGGTACCCGAGGTGCCCGACGACGATACGGACAGCGAGCCGGGCATCTGAGGGGATTTGGGGCGGCTTTCGATTGGATCACCCCTCCCCGTTAGTGTCGAGCGACGTCGAGACACGGATGGTGTCACCTGAGGCCTGTTTCTCGACTTCGCTCGAAACGAACGGTGGAGGGTGAACAGGTCAGGGTCTAGCGCGGTTTCATGCTGACTTGTTTGACGATCCCAATCCTCCCCCGCCAGGGGGAGGTGTCAGCGGAGCTGACGGAGGGGGAGGAAGCCCGCCGCTCAATCGGAGAGGGCATCGCCGACCTCCCCCTCCGTCAGCTCCGCTGACACAGGGTCGGGTCGCCCGTGCCCCCGGCACGGGCTTGGCTTGCCGGGGGCAATCCAAGCCGACCCTCTCTGGCGGGGGAGGATTTGCAGGGCGGCCATCGATTCAAGTCAGCCGGTGAATGCTCTACGCGACGGTGATCGCCACCCGATCCTGATAGAAAGCGATATAACCTTCGAGCGCCGCCACCTGCACGAACGGCCGGGCATAGCTCCAGCCGATCGGTGTCGCCGCCGCATCATCCGCAGCGGCGAAGTACCTCGCTTCCCCCTTGAACGGGCAGAAGCTGGTTTTCACCGCGACCGGCGCGAGCAGGTCGAGCCGCACGTCATCGGGGTGGAAATACCAAACCAAAGCATGGCCCTGTTCGTCGACCACCACCGCGCGGTCGCTGTCGGCGATCACGCGGTCGCCCAACCGTGCAACAACGCGGTTGGTGCGGGGGAGCAGATCGACCCGGTAATCGGGTCGATCGATATAGCCTGAGATAAGCACGTCAAAATCTCCTGAAGGCGGCACTCACGCCCGCAATGCGCGGTCGACGAGCAGGGTGTCGGTGTACATGTCGAAACGCTGGAGCTTGCCGTCGGCGACGCGCCACACATGCGCGAAGGCGGCACGCATCGCCTTGCCGGTCGCCTTGCTGACACCGGCATAGGCACCGATGCTGACAACGCGGTCGCCCTCGACAATGAAGTCGTCGGCGATGGCCGAGAAATCATCCCAGTCGCGCATCAGCGGCACGAGCAGCTTTTCGACCACATCGCTCGGCTGGCGCCAGGTGCCGCTGTAATAGGGAAAGCCCTCGGCTTCGGTCCAGGCGAGGTCGGGGTGAAGCAGCGCGAGCACGCCGGGGACATCGCCCCGGGCAACAGCCGCGTAGAAGGCGCGAACGAGATCAACGGGATTGGTCATGGCAAGATCCTGTGATTGCCGCGCCGACCCGCAGACTCGGGCCGACGCGGCGATTGGCGGGCGGCAGAATCAGGCGGCCAAAGCGGCAGCGGCCTGCTTGGCGCGTTCGAATGCGGCTTCGCTCTCGGGATCGAGCAGCGTCGGCTGGTACCGCACCTCGGCGATGTCGCTAACGCCGGCCTGGTTGAGCCACGCGCGCATGTAGGTCGACTGGTGATCGATCCCGAAGGCAGGCGACGGTGCCGCCGGGCTGAACGCGCCGCTGGTATAGACGAGCACCGCGCGCTTGCCCGAAAGCAGCCCGAAGTAACCGGTCGCGGGATCGAGCCCGAACAACAGCCCTGGCTGGTGGATGATGTCGATATATTGCTTCAGGCGGTACGGGATGCCGCCGTTCCACATCGGCACCGCGAACACATAGGTGTCGGCAGCGATGAAGCGCTGGGCGATCGACGTGATTTCATCCCACGCGGTCTTCTGGCCGTCGTTATGGCTTTGGCCGGTGATGATCGCGAGCTTGGCATTGGCGCGGTCGCCGTCGAACGCCGGGAGCGGTTCGTCCCACAGCTTGATCGTGTCGATTTCCAGCCCCGGCGTCGCGGCAATGGCGGCGTCGATATAGGCCTGGGCAACCGCCGCCGAGCGCGATTCCGCGCGCGGCGAGGCATTGATGTAGAGCAGCTTGGTCATGGCATCATATCCTTTGGGCAATGTCGGGAAGTCCCCCGGGGCCGCCTGCGGCGGGACCCCGGGGAGCGGGTGACGGGCGATCAGCCCAGGTGCTGGTTCAGGAATTCACCGATCGCCGCGCCGATTTCCTTGGCGTGGGTTTCGAGCGCGAAATGGCCGGTGTCGAAGAAGCGCACATCGGCGTTCGGCAGGTCGCGCTTGAACGCTTCGGCGCCGGGCGGGATGAAGAACGGATCGTTCTGGCCCCACACGGCGAGCAGCGGCGGCTGATTCTCGCGGAAATACGCCTGGAAGCTGTCATAGGCCGCGACGTTCGAGGCATAATCGAGCAACAGGTCGAGCTGGATGTCGTCATTGCCCGGCCGTGCGAGGTAGAAGTCGTCGAGGTTGCGGCCGTCGGGCGATACCAGCGACGCATCGGCGCCGTGGGTGTATTGGAAGAACGTCGTCTCGGGCGCGAGGAAGCCGCGCAGTGCATTGCGGTTTTCATCCGTCGGGTTGGCCCAATAGGCCTGCACCGGGTTGAACGCTTCCGACACACCTTCGAGATAGGCATTGCCATTCTGGGTGATGATCGCGGTGACGCGCTCGGGGTGCTTGGCGGCGATGCGCAGGCCGACCGGCGCGCCATAATCGAAGATATAGACCGCGAACTTGGCGAGGCCGAGCACTTCGGTGAAGCGGTCGATCGTGTTCGCGATGTTGTCGAAAGTATAGGCGTACTGGTCACGCGGTGCCATCGCCGACTGGCCGAAGCCGGGCAGATCGGGCGCAACAATGTGGTAGCGATCGGCGAGTTCGGGGATCAGATCGCGGAACATGTGGCTCGACGTCGGAAAGCCGTGGAGCAGCAGCAGCGTCGGGCGCGCGGCGTCGCCGGCTTCGCGGTAGAAAATCTCGGTGCCGTCGACATCGACGGTCTTGAAGCGAATGGTCATGAAAGCCTCCGGGTTCGTTGGATCGGACCGTGCTTGGCCCGTGACACCCAATTAGAAGCTTCCAATTTTGTGCATCAGATAGTAATTTCGGTACGATAACTTCCATAATGTGGAATATTGAGATGGACCGGTTCGATGCGATGCGCACCTTGCTGGCGGCAATCGATGGCGGCAGCCTGTCGGCGGCGTCGCGCACGCTCGGCATGCCGCTGCCGACCGTCAGCCGCAAAGTGTCCGAGCTCGAAGCCCATCTCGGCACGCAATTGCTCATCCGCACCAGCCGCAAGCTCGTGCTGACCGAAGCAGGCGAAGGGTTTGTCGCCGCCGCCCGACGCGTCATGGCCGATCTCGACGAAGCCGAACGCGCGGCGGCGGGGGAGTATCGCACGCCGAGCGGCGACCTGCTGGTCACTGCGTCGCTGCGCTTCGGCAAGGCCTATCTGACACCCGTCGTGCTCGATTTTCTCGCGGCCTATCCGCGTGTGAACGTGCGGATTATCGCCGCCGACTATGTCGTCGATCTGATCGAGAATCACGTCGACGTCGCGATCCGGATCGGGCGACTCCCCGATTCGAGTCTGGTCGCGCGGCGAATCGGCGATGCGGGTTGGGTGGTGTGCGCCAGCCCCGCCTATCTGGCAGCACGCGGGGCGCCGCAGACGCCCGAGGAACTGGCAGACCATGATTGCATCGCGTTTGAAGGGCTTCAGCCTGCGCGGCGCTGGCCGTTCGGTACCGAGGCGGCGGCGCGGTCGATTGCCATCACCCCGCGCTTTGCCGGCAATACCGCTGATGCCGTGATTGCTGCGGCCAGTGCCGGAGTCGGCGTCGGTCGCCTGCTGTCCTATCAGGCAGCCGAAGCCATCGCTGCGGGCGCGCTCGTGCCCATCCTGCAGGATCACGCGCCGCCGCCGATGCCGGTGCATCTGGTTCACCCCGGCCTGCCGATGATTCCGCTAAAGCTGCGCGCCTTCCTCGATTTCGTGGGGCCGCGGCTGAAGGACGCCCTCGCCGCAGGCGTCTCGCGTTAAGTTCGCGTTAAGCCGGTTTCTCACCCTTGCGCTTGTGCATTGCAGCGCGCAAACTCCCCCCCACGGGAGACAGGCGTTTGGTGACAGCAGCGTTCGACGAGATGCAGGGCGACGGATCGGCGATCCGCGATGCCTATGCGCTCATCGCCCAGTGGCTCGACAAGGCGCCGCCCGATTTCCTGCAGACGCGCCGCGCGCAGGCCGAGCTGTTCTTCCGCCGGATCGGCATCACTTTTGCGGTTTACGGCGACGCCGACGCGAGCGAGCGGCTGATCCCCTTCGACATCGTCCCACGCATTCTGTCGCGGCGTGAATGGGCGCGGCTTGAAGCGGGGCTGATCCAGCGCGTCGCGGCGTTGAACGCTTTCCTCAACGACATTTACGGCCCGCGCGAGATTCTGAAAGCGGGGATTATTCCCGAAGCGCTGATCTTGCAAAATCCGCAATTCTGCCTCGCCGCCATGTCGCTGCGCCCCCCGCACGGCGTCTACACGCACATCGCCGGGATCGACATCGTCCGGACCGGCGCCGATCAATTCTACGTCCTCGAAGACAATGCGCGCACCCCGTCGGGCGTGTCCTACATGCTCGAAAACCGCGAAGTGATGCTGCGGCTGTTGCCCGAATTGTTCGACAAGCACCGCGTCGCCCCGGTTGAGGATTATCCCGAAACCCTGCTCGCGACGCTGCGTTCGGTTGCGCCGCAGCATTGTCCGGGCCAGCCGACCGTCGCGGTGCTGACCCCCGGTTTTCACAATTCGGCCTATTATGAGCACAGCTTCCTCGCCGACAAGCTCGGCGTCGAGCTGGTCGAGGGCAGCGACCTGACGGTGCGCGACAACATCCTCTACATGCGCACCACCGAAGGGCCGAAGCGGATCGATGTCATCTATCGCCGCGTCGACGATGACTATCTCGACCCGCTCGCGTTTCGCGCCGATTCGATGCTCGGCGTGCCCGGGATCGTTGCCGCGCATGCCGCCGGCAATCTGACGATCGCCAATGCAATCGGCACCGGCATCGCCGACGACAAGGCGATCTACAGCTACATGCCCGAGATCGTGCGCTTCTACACCGGCCAGGATGCGCTGCTGGAGAATGTGCCCACCTGGCGCTGCCGCGAAGCCGATTCGCTCTCCTATGTCATTGGCCATCTCGACGAGCTGGTGGTGAAGGAAGTCGATGGTTCGGGCGGCTATGGCATGCTGGTCGGCCCGCACGCCTCATCGGGCGAGATCGAGGCGTTTCGCGCCAAGCTGATCGCGAACCCTGAGAAATTCATCGCCCAGCCAACGCTCGCGCTGTCGACCTGCCCGACGCTTGGCCACAGCGGCATCGTCCCGCGCCATGTCGACCTGCGCCCGTTCGTGCTGACCGGCGCGCATGGCTCGAAGATCGTCCCCGGCGGGCTGACGCGGGTGGCGCTGAAGGAAGGCTCGCTGGTGGTCAATTCGAGCCAGGGCGGCGGGACCAAGGACACATGGGTGCTCGATGATTAGGGAAGCAATTCCTTCGAGGCGATCAAACTCCCCTCCCTGGAAGAGCTCGGGGTGGCCAGCGCCCCGCGCTGTCCAGAATATGCCGGGGGCATATCCGACCCCGTGCTGGGCTGGGGGTGGGTGGGCCCGTGGCGCGCACGCCGCCCCGCAACAGGCCAACCCACCCCCGACCCCTCCCTTCCCAGGGAGGGGAGTGAGTTTGGACAATCGGTTCGCATCCGCTGCCGGGGAGCACCTCTAGATGCTCTCCCGCACCGCTTCCGCCCTCTTCTGGACGGGCCGCTATATCGAGCGCGCCGATTTCGTGTCGCGGCTGATCGATGCGACGATCCGGCTTGCCGCCCTCCCCTCCAGCTATGGCGGCGACGTCGCGGCGTGGACCGGGGCGCTGGCCGCCGCCGGGGCGCGCAAATCGTTCGAAGCGATCCACCCGACGCTCAGCGAGCGCGCGGCGGTGCAGTTTCTGTCGCTCGATCCCGGCAATCCCTCGTCGATGCGCAGCTGCATCGAACGCGCGCGCACCAATGCCCGCGCCGTCCGCACCGCGCTGACGGCGGAAGGGTGGGAAGCGATCAACGCGGCGTGGCTCGACATGCAGCGCTTCGGCGTCCAGCTCGACAGCCGCCCGACGCTCAACCGGCTGCTCGAATCGGTCCAGTCGGCGGCGCTGTCGTTCGACGGCGCGACCCACCGCACGATGCTGCGCGACGATGCCTATTGGTTCATCCGCATGGGCGCGACGATCGAGCGGGCCGACAACACCGCGCGGCTGCTCGACGTGAAATACCATCTGCTGCTGCCGCGCGACGAGCCGGTCGGTGGCAGCCTCGATTATTTCCAGTGGACGACGATCCTGCGCACCGTGTCGGCGCTGACCGCTTATCGCCACGTCTATCGCGACAGCGTCAAGCCGTGGCTGGTCGCCGACCTGCTGATCCTCAACCGGCGGATGCCGCGCTCGCTGGCGGCATGCGCGGGCGATATGGTGCGCTATCTCGACCTGCTCGGCGCCGCGAGCGGGCGGCGCGGCCCCGCCCACCGCCAGGCAACTGCGCTCTCTGCCAAGCTCGGCAACGCGCGGATCGACACGATCTTCGCCAATGGCCTGCACGAAGCGATTCAGGATTTCCTTGCCGACAACAACCGGCTCGGCGTCCTCATCAGCGAGCAGTATCTCTTCTGATGCACCTGACGATCAACCACCGCACCCGCTATCGCTATGACGGGGCCGCCGCCGACCTGATCCAGGCGCTGCGGCTGACGCCGAACGATCACGAGGGGCAGCATATCCGTAGTTGGCGGATCGATGCCGATGTCGACGGCTGTTTTCGCGATAGCGTCGATGCGTTCGGCAACCGCGTGACGATGTTCTACGCCGACCGACCCGTGTCCGAAGTGACAATCGGCGTGACCGGCGAGGCCGAGATGACCGACACCGCCGGGCTCGTCCGCGCGCCCGAGCCACTGCCGCCGTCGATCTTCCTGCGATCAACGCCGCTGACCGCGCCCGATCCAGTGATTGCCGCGCTGGCGGGACGCTTTGCCAATGCGACCAAGCTCGCCGCGCTGCACGGGCTGTGCGACGCGCTCTATGCCGATATGCGCTTCGAAGTCGGCGCGACTGACGCGAAAACCACCGCCGCCAGCGCGCTCGCTTCGGGGCACGGTGTTTGCCAGGATTTCGCGCATATCTTCATCGCCGCCGCGCGCCATTTGGGGGTGCCCGCCCGCTATGTGTCGGGCCATCTCGCGCGCACGGTGCAGCAGGAAGCCGCACATGCCTGGGCCGAGGCACTGGTGCCCGACATCGGCTGGATCGCGTTTGATCCGACCAACGGCATTTGCGCGACCAATTCCTATTTGCGTGTCGCGGTCGGACTCGATTACCTTGACGCCGCGCCCATTCGCGGCGCGCGGCGCGGCGGCGGCGGGGAGCAATTGAGCGTCACGGTCGACGCCGAAGCCGCGCAGCGCCAGTCGCAGAGCTGAGAACTGGGGAACAGGCGGGCGAATGACTTATTGTGTCGGCATCTTGGTGCGCGAAGGACTCGCGATGTTGGCCGATACGCGCACCAATGCGGGCGTCGACAACATATCGACCTACCGCAAGCTGCGGCTGTACGGGAACGACGGCGAACGGCTGATCGCAATTGCGTCGGCGGGTAGCCTGTCGACCACGCAGGCCGCGCTCCAACGACTGACGCACGGCATTCTCAATCCCGAAACCAATGTGCTTGAGACGATCGAGTCGGTGCCCGACATCTTCGCCGCCGCGCTGGCGGCCGGCCGCGCGATCCGCGCGTCGCGCGATGCATTGGTCAGCCTTCAGCAGGGCGACATCAACTTCAACACCACCTTTCTGGTCGGCGGGTCGGTGCGCGGCGAGCCGACGCGGTTGTTCCTTGTTTATGCGGCGGGCAATGTCATCGAATGCCAGCCCGACACGCCGTTCCTGCAAATCGGCGAAAACAAATATGGCAAGCCGATCCTTGATCGCGCCTTGCATTATGACTTGCCGCTCAGCGAGGCCGTCAAGGTTGCGCTCATTTCGTTCGATTCAACGATCCGGTCGAATCTGGCGGTCGGACTGCCGATCGATCTTGCGCTGGCGCCCGCCGGTGCCGGGATGACCACCACGGTTCAGCGGGTCGAAGTCGACGACCCCTATTTCGCCGATCTGTCGCAGCGCTGGGGGAATGCGCTGACCAATGCGCTGACGACGATTCCGGCGCCGCCCTACACCAACGCGGAAGCTTAGGACGCCAGTGTCTTCAGCGGGATCGTCGGGTCCGCCAGCACCGCCGGATTGGCGCGCACCGCCCCTGCCACCAGCGCGCGGCCCGCGACATAATCCTTGACCGCATTGACGCAGTCGAGCGCGATCACCGCGCCGTCCTTCAAGTAAATCACCGAAAAGCTGCGCGCCGCCGGATCGCCGCGCAGCACCGTTGCGTCGCAGCCGATCGACAGACCAACGGTCTGAAGCTTCAGATCATATTGGTTGGACCAGAACCACGGCACCGCGTCGTAACCCGTCGGCACCCCCAGAATCGTGCGCGCCGCGACCGTCGCTTGGTCATTGGCATTTTGCACCGATTCGAGGCGGATCGCGGCGCCCCCGGCGAAGCGGTTCAAGTGCAGCGCGCAGTCGCCGATCGCGAAAATGTCGGGCAGGCTGGTGCGACAGTGATCGTCGACCCGCACGCCATTGCTACCCTCGGCGCCAGCCGCCAGCAGCGGTGCGACGGCGGGGATGATACCGATGCCGACAATCACCAGCCCGGCGTCGATCACCGTCCCATCGGCGAGCCGAACCCCGGTCGCACGGCCGCCAACAGTCTCAATCGCCGCGACCGACGCGGACAGGTGCAGCTCGACACCGTGCGCGCGATGCTCAGCCTCGAAGAACGCCGATAGTTCGGGACCGGCGACGCGCGCGAGCACGCGGTCGGCGGCTTCGAACAGCACGACGCGCTTGCCGAGCTTGGTCAGCACCGCCGCTGCCTCAAGCCCGATATAGCCACCACCGACGATCGCGACCGTCGCGACGCCCTCCAGCTCAGCCAGCAGTCCGTCGATGTCGGCGCGGGTGCGGATATGGTGGATGCCGTGCGCGCCAGCCCCCTCGCACGACAGCCGGCGCGGTGCGCCGCCGGTAGCCCAGATAAGCTGGCCATATCCGACCTCGGCACCGCTCGCGCAGGTCAACAGGTGCGCCGCCGGATCGACCGCCTCGACGCGCGTGCTCAGCAAAAACTCCACCGACCGCTCGGCCCAAAAGTCGGGCTTGCGGATCAGCAGCCGGTCAAAGCTCTTCTCACCCGCCAGATAGTCTTTCGACAGCGGCGGGCGCTCATAGGGCAGCTCGGGCTCGTCGCCGATGACGAGCATTGATCCCGCAAACCCGCCCTGACGCAGCGCAATCGCCGCCTGCGCGCCGCCATGCCCCGCGCCGACGATCACCACATCGGCGCTTCGCATGCTCAAGCCTCCCACTGCACCTGCGCGCCGAGGCTGACGAGATTACCGACGAAGTCCGGATGCGCACGGCGGATCGGATCGGCGTCGAGAATCACCGACTCACCCTCGATGCTGGTCGCGATCATCAGCAGCGCGATGGCAACGCGGATGATGTAGGGCGATGTCACCGTGCCCGGCCGCAGCTCTTTGCCGCCAAAGGTGATCAGCCGGTGCGGATCGCACATCAGCGTATGCGCACCGAACAGCGCGAGTTCGGTGTGCCAGCCGAGCGCACCTTCATACACCTTGTTCCAGAACATCGTCTGCCCTTCCGCGCGCACGCCGAGCGCAATGAAGATCGGCAGCAGATCGGCGGGGACATAGGGCCAGGGCGCGGCCTCCACCTTCATGATCAGCGTGTCGGTGAAGGGCTTGCGGACTTTCAGATTCTGGCCACCCGCGATGCTCGACAAACCGTTCGCATGCTCGATCTCGACGCCGAATTTGGCGAAGGTGCGATCAATCAGCGGAAAGAATTCGGGATGCTGGTTGCGCACCGAAATTGCCCCGCCGGACACCGCGCCGAGCGCGAGGAAAGTCGCGATTTCGTGGAAATCTTCCCAGAAAGTATAATCGATCCCGCTCAGTTCATGAACGCCCTCGATCGTCAGGCTCGACGTGCCTGCGCCAGTGATCTTGGCGCCCATCTGGGTCAGGAAGTTGCAGAGTTCCTGCACATGCGGCTCGCACGCGGCATTGGTGATGTGCGAGATGCCATTGGCGACGACCGCGCAGAGGACGAAATTTTCGCTGGTCGTCACCGACGCATATTCGAGCCACATATCGGCCGCCGGAAAGCGCTTGGGCGCGGCCAGCGCGATCACGGCGGGGTCATGGTCATCGACCAACGTGCCGAAGGCGCGGAACACTTCGATATGCGGATCAAGCTCGCGCGCGCCGAGCGTGCAGCCCTTGGTCGCGCCCTGCAGCGCCGCCGTGCCAAGCCGGTAGAGGAACCCCGGCACCAGCAGCACGGCCGCGCGCATCGCCTCAGGCGAGCGTGCGGTGACGCCCGCATGGAGGTTGCGATGTTCGAGCCGCATCACCTGCGTTTCGGTGTCCCAGTCGACGTTGGAGCCGAGATCGCGGAAGATTTCGACCAGACGGCGGACATCGGTGATGTCGGGGACATTGCGCAAGGTCACCGGTGCCTCGGTCAGCAAGCTCGCGCACAGGATCGGCAATACCGCATTTTTGTTGGCAGACGGCTTGATATGGCCGTTCAAAGCGCCCCCGCCCCGCACCAAAAGCGACGTCAACTGCGTTCTCCAACTGAAGGAATTTAATCGTCGGCGATATCGGTCAACGCCGAGTGTGTCCATCCCCGCGCCCGCGCGCTTTTGGGGCTGACACGCCCCCTTGGCGCGCGCGATTTTGCCGTTAGACCATGCGGCAACAACACGAAAACGGGGATGTTTCATGAAACTGCGGCTGATCGCGCTAGGCACAGCTTTGCTGGCGTCAACTTCTTCTTTTGCCCAGACCGCGCCCGCGACCCCTGACAAGCCCAAGCCGCCCAAATGGGACGTCAATGCCCCGCCCGGCATGACGACGCGGCAAGTGCCGATCGACGTGACCGAAGGCAGCTGGATGAACGTCGATGTCGCGCCCGATGGCAAGACAATCGCCTTCGATCTGCTGGGCGACATTTACACCATGCCGATCACCGGCGGCACGCCCAAGCGGATCGCCGAGGGGCTGGCCTATGAACAGCAGCCGCGCTTCTCGCCCGATGGCAAGCGGATCGCTTTCACGTCGGATCGCGGCGGCGGCGACAATATCTGGATCATGAACCTCGACGGCAGCGACAAGCGGCAATTGTCGAAGGAAGATTTCCGCCTGCTCAACCAGCCGAGCTGGAGCCCCGACGGGCGCTTCATCATCGCCAAGAAGCATTTCACGACGCAGCGCTCGCTCGGCACTGGCGAGGTGTGGCTCTATCACGTCTCCGGCGGCGGCGGCGTGCCGCTCGTCAAGCGCGCCAGCGAAGTGCTGCAAAAGGAACTGGGCGAGCCGATCTTCGCGCCCGACGGCAAGAGCCTCTACTTCACCCGCAACGTCACGCCGGGGCCGATCTTCGAATATGCGCAGAATTCGAACACCGACTTGTTCCATATCGACCGCTATGATCTGGAAACGGGCGAGACATCGACCGCCGTGTCGGGCGTTGGCGGATCGGTGCGCCCCGCCCCCTCGCCCGACGGCAAGCTGATCGCCTTTGTCCGGCGCGAGCGAACCAAATCGAAGCTCTACGTCAAGGACCTCGTCTCGGGCGAGGAGCGCAAAATCTATGACGCGCTCGATCAGGACGTGCAGGAAACCTGGGCGGTGACCGGCGTCTATCCGAACATGGCGTGGACGCCCGACAGCAAGTCGATCGTGTTCTGGGCTGGCGGCAAGATCCGCCGCGTTGGCGCGGACGGCGCGGGCGCGGCGGAAATCCCCTTCCACGTCGCGGACACGCGCGTGGTGATCGACGCGACGCATCCCACCGTCGATGTCGCGCCCGCGAGCTTTGCGACCAAGATGCCGCGCTGGGCTGAAGTCTCGCCCGACGGCAAATCGGTGGTGTTCGAAACGCTCGGCAAGCTCTGGGTCAAGCCGATGGCGGGCGGGGCGGCCAAGCGGGTGACGAGCGACGCGAGCGACGGTTTCGAATTGTGGCCGAGCTGGTCGCGCGACGGCAAGTCGATCGTGTTCGTCGGCTGGACCGACGCCAAACTCGCCGCGATCCGCACCGTGGCGGCAACCGGCGGTGCCGCGCGCGACGTCACGACCCACCCCGGCCATTATGCCCGTCCCAAATTCTCGCCCGACGGCAAGACAATCGTGTTCGAAAGCGGCCAGGGCGGCGGACTGACATCCGATCAGTGGAGCGAGAACCCCGGCGTCTATCGCATCGCCGCGACCGGCGGCACCGCGACGCGCATCGTCAACGACGGTGCCGATCCGCAGTTCGGCGCGTCGAACGATCGCGTCTTCATCATCGGCAGCGACAAGGGCAAGCGCCAGCTCTTCTCGACCGATCTGAATGGGCAAGCGAAGCGCGTTCATGCGACCGGCGATCTGGTCAATGATTACCGCGTCGCGCCCGACGGCCAATATTTTGCCTTCCGCCAGAATTACGAAGCGTTCGTGATGCCGTTGCTCCCCGGCACGCAGGACGTGTCGACCGACGCCAAGGGCGGCGCGTTGCCCGTCACCCGCGTCAGCGGCGAAGGCGCCGACTTCATCCATTGGTCGAACGGCGGCGCAGAAGTCCATTGGAGCCTGGGGCCGATCGTCTACACCGCGCAGACCAATGCGCTGTTCGCGACTGCCCCCGCCAGCGGCGACGCGGCGAAGTTCGATCCGCCCAAGACCGGCGTGTCGCTGTCGATGGACGTCACCGCCGCCAAGCCGACGGGCACGGTCGCGCTGACCGGCGCCCGGATCGTGACCATGGCCGACAAGGCCGGCGGCATCATCGACGACGGCGTCATCGTCATCACCGGCGACCGCATCGTCGCCGTCGGCAAGCGCGGGGCGGTGACGATCCCGGCGGGCGCGAAGACGATCGATGTCACCGGCAAGACGATCATTCCCGGCCTGGTCGATGCGCACGCGCACGGGCCGCAAGCCGAAGACGATCTGATCCCGCAGCAAAACTGGTCGGCGATTGCCAATCTCGCCTTCGGGACGACGACGATCCATGATCCGTCGGCGCGACCCGCGCAGATTTTCGTCGCTAGCGAGATGCAGCAGGCGGGCAAGCTGCTCGCCCCGCGCACCTTTTCAACGGGCGAGATCGTCTACGGCGCCAAGCAGCCTGACGTCTATGCCGAGATCAACAGTTACGAAGATGCGCTCGCGCATGTCCGGCGGCTGAAGGCGCAGGGCGGGCATTCGATCAAGAACTACAACCAGCCCCGCCGCGAGCAGCGCCAGATGGTCGTCAAGGCCGCGCAAGCCGAGGGCATGGAAGTCGTGCCCGAGGGCGGCTCGCTCTACAATATGGACTTGAGCCTGATCCAGGACGGCAATTCGACGGTCGAGCATAATGTGCCGCTTGCGGTCTTCTATGCCGATTTCGTCAGCCTGTGGAGCCAGACCAAGACCAATTACACGCCGACGTTGGTGGTCACTTATGGCGGCCCGGCGGGCGATCCCTATTGGCGCGCGCACACCGATGTGTGGAAGCACCCGCTGCTCACCAAGCACGTCCCCCCGGGCCTGCTTGCCGCGCAGAATGTCCGCCGCGTGCTCGCGCCCGAGGAGGATTATGTCGACGGCCTGAGCGCGCGCGAGGCCAAGAAGCTCGCCGACCGGGGCATTCAGGTGTCGATCGGCGCGCATGGCCAGCAATCGGGGCTCGGCTCGCACTGGGAGATGTGGAGCTTCGCGCGCGGCGGCTGGAGCAATATCGAAGCGCTCGCGGCGGGGACGATCATGCCCGCGACTTCGCTCGGCTATGCCAAGGACGTCGGCTCGCTCGAAGTGGGCAAGCTCGCCGATCTCGTCGTGCTCGACGCCGACCCGACGGTCGACATCCGCAATTCGGACAAGATCAGCCGGGTGATGCTCGGCGGGCGGCTCTATGATGCCGCGACGATGGACGAAGTCGAAACGGGCACGCGCAAGCGCGCGCCCTATTGGTGGCAGGCATCGGGCAAGGCGAGCGCGGGCACCGTCAGCGAAAGCCACAGCGACGGCGATAGCTGAGGGGCGTCACGGGGCGCGCTGGTTGGCGCGCCCCGCAGCATCATTCGTTGCCGCCGATGAAATGGCCAAGCCCGCCGAGCACGCCGCCCTCACCACGATTCTGGCCACCCATCGGCCCCGCCACCGCAATCACCCGACCCGCAAGCCGCGAGAAGGGCAGCGACTGGATCCAAACCTTGCCCGGCCCGCGCAGCCGCGCGAAGAAAAGGCCTTCGCCGCCGAACACAATGCTCTTCACGCCGCGCACCATTTCAAGGTCGAAGTCGATGCTCGGCGTATAGGCGGCGAGACAACCGGTATCGACGTGCAGCACTTCGCCCGGCGCCAGTGTACGCTCGGTCACGGTGCCGCCCATCTGGACGAACACCCAGCCGTCGCCGTCCAGCTTTTGCATGATGAAGCCTTCACCGCCGAACAGCCCGGTCATCACCCGGCGCTGGAACGCGATGCCGATCGATACGCCCTTGGCAGCGGCCAGAAATGCGTCCTTCTGGCAGATCAGCGTACCGCCATAGTCGGAGAGCTTGAGCGGCAGGATCGCCCCCGGCGTCGGCGCGGCAAACGCAACGCGCGCCTTGCCGGTGCCCTGATGCGTGAACACCGTCGTGAACAGGCTTTCGCCCGTCAGCAACCGCTTGCCCGCGCCGACCAGCGCATCCATGAAGCCGCCGCCGCTCGATTGTTTGCTCGATCCGTCGCCGAAGACGGTCGACATTTCGATGCTGGCATCCTTCCAGATGAAAGCGCCCGCCTCGGCAACCGCGCTTTCGCCGGGATCGAGCTCGATCTCGACGAATTGCAGTTCCTGACCCTTGATTTCGAAATCGATATCGTCAGCGACTCCAGTGGCGCGGCTATGCGACCAGGGACTTTGCGGCATGCGAGACTCCTTGCTGAGTGATGCCCAATGATAACACGCAGCGCGCGCGGGCGCGAGCGCAACCGTTGCGGGCGGCGCCCGGAACGTCGATAGCGCGGACGATGCGTGCCGCTTGCCTCCTGTTGTTCCTCCCTGCCCCGGCGTTCGCGCAGGAAGCCACTGAAGTCGTGGTGCTTGGCACCCCGCTGAAAGCGCCACCCGGCACGCCCGCCTATGGATCGGTGGTGATTGATCGCGACCGGCTGACCTCGGACGCGTCGGGGCGAATCGAGGATGTGCTGCTCGACGTCGCGGGTTTCCAGCAATTCCGCCGCAGCGACAGCCGATCGGCCAATCCGTCGGCGCAAGGCGTGACGTTGCGCGCGCTCGGCGGCAATGCCAGCAGCCGCGCGCTGGTGCTGCTCGACGGGGTGCCGATCGCCGATCCGTTCTTCGGCCATATCCCGTTCAACGCCCTGGTGCCGAGCCAGCTTGGCACGATCCGCGTCACGCGCGGCGGCGGCGCGGGCGCGTTCGGAGCGGGCGCGGTGGCGGGCACAATCGAGCTTGAGAGCGCCGGACGCAGCGACTTGGCTTCGCTCGCCGCAAGTGCCGATTATGGCAGCTTCAACTCTGTGCGGGTCGAGGGCAACGCCGCGCCCCGGCTGGGCAGCGGCTTTGTCGCGCTGGGCGGGCGCTGGGAACGCAGCGACGGCTTCTTCACGACGCCGCTCGACCAGCGCGTCCCGGCCAGCGCCCCCGCACGCTTTGCCGATTGGTCGGCAGGGCTGCGCGCCGTGCTGCCGGTCGGCCCGCAAGCCGAAGTGCAGGCGCGGCTGAACTTCTACCGCGATGATCGCACGCTGCGCTTCACCGGCGCCGACAGCTTCGCCGAGGGGCAGGACGCGAGCGTGCGGCTGATCCATCGCGGGCGCTGGCAGGTCGAAGCGCTGGCTTATCTCCAGGCGCGCGATTTCGGCAACAAGGTGGTGAGCGCGACCAGCTTCCGCCTGACGCTCGACCAGCGCCATACGCCCGCGACGGGCTATGGCGGCAAGATCGAGCTGCGTCCGCCCGTCGGCGGCGACCATGTGTTTCGGCTCGGCGCCGACGTACGGGTCGCCGACGGCAGACTGTTCGAGGATGCCTATAGCGGGGTAACAGGCCTCGTCACCGCACGGCGCAGTGCGGGCGGGCGGATCACGACGGCGGGCGCTTATGCTGAGGATGACTGGACGCTCGGTCCCGTCGTGCTCGCCGGCGGCGTCCGCGTCGATCGTTGGACGATCGCGAGCGGCTTCTTCCGCGAGCTGGCGGCGTCGGGGGCAGTAAATGCCAACCGCCGCTTCGCCGATCGCAGCGGCACCGAGATCACGGGCCGCGCCGGACTTTTGTGGCGCGTTACCCCCGGGGTTGCGCTGCGCGCGGCGGGCTACACCGGCTTTCGCGTGCCGACCTTGAACGAGCTTTACCGCCCGTTCGTCGTCTTCCCCGTCACCACGCAAGCCAATGAAAATCTCGCGCCCGAACGATTGCGGGGCGGCGAGATCGGGATCGACCTCAGCCCCGCGCGCGGCATCGCGATCGGCGTCACCGCGTTCCACAATCGGCTCGACGGCGCGATCGGCAATGTCACGCTCGCCCCCAACCAGCGCCAGCGCCAGAATCTGCGCGCGATCGTGGCCCAAGGCGTCGAAGTCACCGCCAGCGCACGGCGCGGCCCGTGGTCGCTCATCGCCAGCTATGCGTTCAGTGACAGCCGCGTGGCCCAACCCGGTCCACTCGACCGCCTGCGCCCCGCACAATCGCCGCAGCACAGCGCGAGCGCGACGCTCGCTTGGGCGCCGCGCCAAGGCCCTGCGCTATCGGCCACGCTGCGCCACGTCGGCGCGCAATTTGAAGATGACCTGCAAACCGACCGGCTGCCGCCCGCGACCACGCTCGACGCCACCGCGCGGCTGCCGATCACGCGCCGCGTCGCGATCAGCCTGCGCGCGGAGAATTTGACCGACACCCGGATCGTCACGCGCAACGCCGCCGGATCGATCGATCTCGGCACGCCACGCACCTTGTGGCTGGGAGTTCGTCTGACGCCGTGAACGGCTTACACTTTGTTACCAATATTTGCTGGTCGAAACGTTCATTTTTTGGTTCCTAATGAGATTGTGACCTCCCAACATAGGGACGGCGCTCGAGTGGAAGGGGTATCCATGACCGAACTCGTCGACGCGCTTGAAGTACCGATCGAAATTGCCGACGATCCGACGCCGCTTGATCCGGCGCGATCGCGACTCGCCCAAAGCGCGGCGCCACTCGCGCTCGCCGCCACCACCGCGCTGGCGGCATGCAGCGGCGGCGGTGGGGGATCATCGCCGATTGCGGTAGCCCCGGCACCCTCGCCGACTCCGACCCCAACACCGACCCCGATTGCGATCACCCCGCAACAGGCCAGCCGCTTCCTCCAGCAAGCGACCTTTGGCGCAACCAAGGCCGATATCGCGCAAGTCCAGTCACTCGGCTTCGACGGGTGGATCACCGATCAGGTCGCGCGCCCGCGCACCGCGCATTGGGATTGGCTGGTCAGCAACGGCTATAATGTCGCGGCGAACATCAACAACACCACCGGCTTCGACAATACGGTCTGGCGCCAGATCATCAGCGAACCCGGCCAGCTCCGCCAGCGGGTCGGCATGGCGCTGTCCGAAATCATGGTGATCGGCATTGACGGCGTCAACCTGCAGTGGAAGCAGTTCGCTGCCGCCGCCTGGCTCGATGTGCTGCTCGACAATGCGCTCGGCAATTTCCGCACGCTGATGGAGCGGATCACCTTCAACGCGGCGATGGCATCGTTCCTGACCTTCCTGAACAACCGCCGCGCCAACGCAGCGACCGGATCGGTTCCCGACGAAAATTATTCGCGCGAATTGATGCAGTTGTTCACCATCGGGCTCAACCGGCTCAACATGGATGGCACGCTGCAATTGGCGGGTGGGCAGCCGATCGAAACCTACACCCCTGCCGATGTGTCGCAGCTTGCCCGCGTCTTCACCGGGCTGTCGCTCGATTCGACCGACAATACCACGCCTGACCGCTATCGCCGGTCGCTCGTCGTCAATGCCTCGCTGCATGAAACCGGGGCGTCGACCTTCCTTGGCACGACCATTCCCGCCGGGACCGAAGGGGTCGCAGCGGTACGCCTCGCGCTCGACGCGATCTTTGCCCACCCCAATGTCCCGCCGTTCGTGTCGAAACAGCTGATCCAGCGGCTGGTGACGAGCAACCCCACGCCCGCCTATGTCGGCCGCGTCGCCGCCGTGTTCGCCGACAATGGATCGGGCACGCGCGGCGATCTGCGCGCGGTGGTGCGCGCAATCCTGCTCGATAGCGAAGCGCGCGCCGACACCGGCACCAGCAGCACCACGGGCGGCAAGCTGCGCGAGCCCGTCATCCGCTTTGCCAATTGGGCGCGCGCCTTTGGGGCGACCTCGACCGGCGGGCTGTGGCCGATCGGCGACACGACCAGTTCGACCACGCGCCTCGCCCAGTCGCTTGGGCGCTCGGCCTCGGTCTTCAACTTCTTCCGACCCGGCTACACTCCCCCCAACACCGCGATCTCCAATGCATCGCTGGTTGGGCCCGAGTTTCAGATCACCAACGAACTCTCGGTCGTCGCCTATATCAATTACATGCAGACCGTGATCCAGAACGGCGCGGGCACCGGCACCGACGTGCGCGGCAATTATGCCGCGATGATCGCATTGGCGGGCGATAGCGCCGCGCTGGTTGACGAGGTCAATCTGCTGCTCGCCGCCGGGCAGATCGGTGCGGCAAATGTCGCGGCAATCCGGGCGGCGGTCGACAGCATCGCGGCGACGACGACGGCGGGGCAGACCAACCGCGTCTATACCGCGATCCTGCTGGCGATGGCATCGCCCGAATATATCACCCAGCGCTGACGAGAAGGACGAGCCATGTTCACATCGGATCAATCGCGCCGGGCGTTCCTGAAGCGCAGCGCCGCGCTCGGCATCGCGGGGGGCGCCGCACCCTTCGTCACCAATCTCGCCGCGATCGGCGAAGCCGCAGCCGCGACCGCCAGCGATTACAAGGCGCTGGTGTGCGTGTTCCTGTTCGGCGGCAATGACTATGCCAACACGCTGCCGCCCTATGACCAGGCGAGCTACAATCTGTACGCGGCCGCACGCCAGAATCTCGCCCACCCGCGCGCCACGCTTGCCGCCACGCTGCTCAACCCAAGCACCGCGCTCGCCGGCGGGCGGCAATATGCGCTGTCGCCGACGATGGCGCCGCTGGTGCCGATCTTCGATGCCGGCAGGATGGCGGTCGTGCTCAACGTCGGCACGCTGGTGCAGCCGACGACCAAGGCGCAATACACCGCCAATTCGGTGCGCCTGCCGCCCAAGCTGTTCAGCCACAACGACCAGCAAAGCTATTGGCAGGCCAGCAATCCCGAAGGCGCAACTTCGGGCTGGGGCGGGCGGCTCGGCGATCTGCTGCAAAGCGGCAATGGCACCGCGACACTCACCTGCATCAACGCGACCGGCAATGCGGTGTTCCTGAGCGGGCGGACCGCGATTCCCTATTCAGTCGGGACGACCGGCCCGATTGCGCTGCTCAACAACGGCTCGACGCTGTTCGGCTCAACCGCCGCCGCCAGCACGCTGCGCACGCTGATGACCGGCACCAACGCCAATATGTTTGCCAATGAGCATGCGACCGTCAGCAGGCGCGCGCTCGACACCTATGCGCAGGTCAACGCCGCGCTGGCGGGCGCACCGGTCGCCAACTTCCCGCTGTTTCCCACCGGCAATAATCTCGCGAGCCAGTTGCAGATCGTCGCGCGGCTGATTTCGGTGAGCCAGGAACTCGGCGCCAAGCGGCAGGTGTTTTTCGTGTCGCAGGGCGGCTTTGATCTCCACGACAATCTGCTCGCGCAGCATCCGGGGCTGCTCGGCAATGTCGCCAATGCGATCCGCGCTTTCTACGACACCACCGTCGCGCTGGGTGTTGCCGACCGGGTGACGACCTTCACCGGCTCCGACTTCGGGCGGACCTTGCAGTCGAACGACGACGGATCGGATCACGGCTGGGGCGGCATGCACTTTGTCGCGGGCGGGGCCGTGAACGGTCGGCGCTTCTATGGGACGCCACCGGCAATCGGCAACAACACCCCCGATGACGTCGGTCAGGGGCGCCTGCTGCCAACGATCTCGGTCGACCAATATGCCTCGACGCTGGCAAGCTGGTTCGGCGTGAGCGCGAGCAATATGAGCACGGTGCTGCCCAATATCGGCAACTATAATCCGTCGACCTGGAATTTGGGCTTCGTTTGAGCGATTCCAGCTCGGTTGCCGCTTGACTTTATCGGTTTTTGCATCTACATAAACTGCTGATGGACTGGCAGTTTGATCCAGCCAAGGATGAGATCAACGTGGCGAAGCACGGGGTCTCGCTCGCCCTTGGTGCGCTCATCTTCCTCGACGAAGCGCATCTGTTGCTGCCGTCGATCCGTCCCATCGACGGCGAGGATCGCTTCAAGGTTGTCGGGATGATCAGCGGAAAACTTTACACCGCCGTGCATGTTCGTCGCGGCGATGTTGTCCGCTTCATTTCGGTCAGGAGGAGTAATGATGGCGAAGAACGGCTCTATCACAGCGCTTGAGGCCGATCCCAACGACCCCGAGGACTTCGGGGTGTCGGCAGAAGCTATCGCGCAAGCGCTCGCCGAGCGCCGCCGTCGTTTGGGCGGACGTCCACGCGGATCGGACAAGGAACAGGTGTCGCTGCGCCTCGACAAAGACATTCTCGCCCGCTTTCGCGCCGATGGCCCGGGCTGGCAGACGCGGATCAACGAGGCGTTGCGCAAGGGGATGTGAGAGCGGCCTTTTCAGCGGATCGCCCGGTCGGCCAGCTCGTTACTCCGCCCCCGGTCCATATTCCCAGCGATAGGGGACGCCGGTATCGCCAAGCACGGCGCGGACCAGCGCGGGGAATGCCGTTTCCGCCCGCACGTCGTTCGACAGGATCACGACGCAGCGGCGCCCTGCCTCGACGCACACGAAGGTGTTCGCCGTCGAATCATTGTGCCCGCCCTTCAAAAAGCCCCTGCCCTGCGGCCCGGTAAAGCTGATCACGCCGAGGCCCGCTGACAGCTTCTTGTCGCGCGCGGCGAGCGGGAGTTCGTCAGCGAGGCTGGGGAATTGCGTCGCCGTGGTGATCGCGAGCTGTGGCCCGATCATCGTGGCGCGCGCCTTCGCGCTGATGCCTTCGCCGCGCGCAAGACCGCCTGCGAAACGCGCGATGTCGGCGATCGTCGTGTCCATCGATCCCGCCGCGCGGACTTTGCTGCGCTCGTCGTGCGGCTCTACGGTGCCATCAGCCTTCCAGCCATCAGCGAGGTTGCGCGCGAAGTCGGCGCGCCACATCAGGCTGGTATTGGTCATGCCGAACCGATCGAAGACACGGCGCTGCATTTCCTTGCCCAGATCGAGCCCCAGCCCCGCTTCGATGCCGAACTGGAGCAGCATCATCCCTTCGCCCGAATAGGCATAGCGGCTGCCCGGCGCGAAATGGATGCGCAGCTTGCCGTCGGGTTCGAGGAACGAGAAATTGGCAAAGCCGGTGCTGTGGGTCAGCACCATGCGCGGCGTAATCGTCCGCCAACGCTCATCGCCCGCCAAATCGCCCCAATTGCCATAATCGTCGAGATTGCCGTAATCGGGGAGCGGCTTGGGCAGCATCGCGGCGATCGGTTTGTCGAGGTCGATCTTCCCCTCGTCGACCAGCTGCATCACCGTATAGGCGAAGACCATCTTGGTGAGCGATGCGCCGTACATGATCGTTGTCGTGTCGAGCGGTGCGCCCGCCGCGTTGCGCGCGCCATAGCTGCGCACGAACACCGGCTTGCCACGCTCGATGACGGCAACGGCGAGGCCTTTCGCGCCGGTTTTGGCCAGCGCCGTGCGGACCGCCGCATCGACCTTGGCCGCGCGGGCCGAGGGCGCCGCCACCGCTGATTCCGCAGGCGGGCTGGCGATCGTCGTAAGCGCCACCAACATCGACAAGATCGCTGGCCGAATCATTGGCACCTCTCCCCGCATTTGCCGGACAATCGGCGACGCGTGAACGATAGCATGATTGTCGCCCGAACGAAAAAAGGGCCCGGTCGCCCGAGCCCTTTTCCGTTCGTCTCTAACCGCAAGCCTTAGTCGCGATCGCCCGTCAGGAACGCAGGGGCGAATTCAGGCGCAGGGCCGTCATCGCCGCCACCCGACCGCTCGGGACGCGGGCCACGGCCTTCGCCGCGCGGACCGCGATCACCGCCGCCATCGCGACGCGGGCCCCGATCCCCACGACCTTCGCCGCCACGGCCACCGCCGCCGGGACCACGGCCACCATCGCCATCACGACGCGGGCCGCGTGGACCACGGTCGCTGCGCTCGCCGCCTTCGCGCGGCGGACGGGTATCTTCCAGCTCGGCGCCGGTTTCCTGATCGACGACGCGCATCGACAGGCGGACCTTGCCGCGCGGATCGATCTCGAGCACCTTGACCTTGACTTCCTGGCCTTCGCTCAGGACGTCGCTGACCTTCTCGGTCCGCTCGTTGCGGATTTCGCTGACGTGGACGAGACCGTCCTTGCCGCCCATGAAATTCACGAACGCGCCGAAATCGACGAGATTGACGACCTTGCCGTTGTAGATCTTGCCGACTTCGGCTTCCTCGACAATGCCCTTGATCCAGGCGATTGCCGCCTCGATCTGCGCATGGTCGGACGAGGAGACCTTGATCACGCCTTCGTCGTCGATGTCGACCTTGGCGCCGGTCGTCGCGACGATCTCGCGGATCACCTTGCCGCCGGTGCCGATCACGTCACGGATCTTCGACTTGTCGATCGTGATCGTCTCGATGCGCGGGGCATGAGCCGAAAGCTCGGTGCGGGTGCTCGACAGCGCCTTGGCCATTTCACCCAGGATGTGCTCGCGACCGGCCTTCGCCTGGTTGAGCGCGACGCGCATGATCTCTTCGGTGATGCCGGCGATCTTGATGTCCATCTGCATCGTGGTGATGCCTTCGGACGTACCCGCAACCTTGAAGTCCATGTCGCCCAGATGATCTTCGTCACCCAGGATGTCGGAGAGGACGGCAAAGTCCTTGCCTTCGAGGATCAGGCCCATCGCGATGCCCGAGACCGGGCGCTTGATCGGCACACCGGCGTCCATCAGCGCGAGGCTGCCACCGCACACGCTCGCCATCGACGACGAGCCGTTCGACTCGGTGATGTCCGACGTGACGCGGATCGTGTACGGAAACTCTTCCTTCGTCGGCAGCACCGCGTGCAACGCGCGCCAGGCGAGCTTGCCATGGCCGATGTCGCGACGGCTCGGCGCGCCGAAGCGACCGACTTCACCGACCGAATAGGGCGGGAAGTTATAGTGCAGCATGAAATGCTGGTAGCTGAGGCCGTTCAGACCATCGATCATCTGCTCGGCATCCTTGGTACCCAGCGTCGTGGTGGCGATGGTCTGCGTCTCGCCGCGCGTGAACAGCGCCGAACCATGCGCGCGGGGCAGGAAATGCACCTCGGCTTCGATCGGACGGATCTGCGTGGTGGTGCGGCCGTCGATGCGCGTGCCGTCCTTCAGGATCGCGCCGCGAACAATGTCGGCCTCGATCTTCTTGACGAGCTTCTGCGCGGCCATCTGCTCCTGCGGCGTGCGGTCGGCCATCGCCGCCTTCGCCTTGGCGCGGGCTGCGTTGAGCAGGTCGGCACGGTCGGACTTGAGCGTGGTCTTGTAGGCAGCAGCGATATCGTCGCCAATCAGCGCCTTCAGCTCGGCCTTCACTGCCGCTGCATCGTCGGCGACCTTCAGCTCCCAAGGCTCCTTGGCGGCTTGTTCGGCGAGGTCGATGATCGCGTTGATGACTTGCTGCGACGCCTTGTGCGCGAACATCACCGCGCCGAGCATGACGTCTTCCGACAGCTCCTTGGCTTCGGATTCGACCATCATCACCGCGTCATGCGTGGCGGCGACGACGAGGTCGAGCAGGCCGTCGGCAACCTGCGCGTCGGTCGGGTTGAGGATATACTCGCCGTCATAGCCGACGCGCGCGGCGCCGATCGGGCCCATGAACGGCACGCCCGACAGGGTGAGTGCGGCCGACGCGGCGATCATCGCCAGAATGTCGGGCTCGTTTTCGCCATCATAGCTCAGCACCTGGGCGATAACGTTGATTTCGTTGTAGAAACCTTCGGGGAACAGCGGGCGCAGCGGGCGATCTGTGAGCCGCGAGATCAGCGTCTCACGCTCGGTCGCGCCACGTTCGCGCTTGAAGAAGCCGCCCGGGATGCGCCCGGCGGCTGAATATTTTTCCTGATAGTGAACGGTGAGCGGGAAGAAATCCTGCCCTTCCTTCACTGACTTGGCAGCGGTGACGGCGCACAGCACGACCGTCTCGCCGAGCGTCGCGATCACCGCGCCGTCGGCCTGGCGGGCAACCTTGCCCGTTTCGAGGGTCAGGGTCTTGCCCCCCCACTCGATTGAAACTTTCTTGGTATCGAACATCTGATTTCCTTCAACACCACGCGCCCTATGCGCATGGGGCCTATGCGAGCGCCTGCGGAACGGATTTCCACAGGGTCTCTGGTCGAGCCATGGTGGCTCTTCGGACCCCCGTTTCGGTGGGGATCACGGTGCGGACATCGTGCCGGATTGCACGACGATCCGCAAACAAAACGGCCCCCGAAACCGGGGGCCGCGATGGTTACTTGCGAAGACCCAGCTTCGCGATGAGATCGGTGTAGCGCTGCCCGTCGCGGTGACGCAGGTAATCGAGCAGCGAACGGCGCTTGTTGACCATCATCAGCAGCCCGCGCCGCGAATGATTGTCCTTTTTGTGGCCCTTGAAATGCTCGGTCAGGTTGCGAATGCGCTCGGTGAGGATCGCGACCTGGACTTCGGGGCTGCCGGTATCGCCTTCGGCGCGGCCATGTTCCTTGACGAGCGCGTCCTTGCGCTCTTGCGAGATCGTCATGTATTTCTTTCCTTCGACATCGGACTAAAGATTAAACCCGCGCACGACCCGGACCTGATGATCCGAAACCTCAACGAGCGCGACCGGCACATCGTGCAGGACCGCGAAGTATAGGCCATCGTGAACGGCAATCCCGATCAGCTTGCGCCCCTGCTGGAGCGCCCCTGCCTGATCGGGGGAGAGGGAGAGAGCCGGGATGTCGTCCAGCCCTGCCCTCAACGGCAGGAGAATGTGTTCAAGTCCGCGCGCATTAGCGACTTCGGCCAATTTGTCCAGCGATATCGCATGATCGAGCGTGAACGGCCCGGCCTTGGTGCGGCGGAGCATCGTGACATGCCCCACCGTGCCAAGCGCCAGCGCGATATCGCGCGCGAGGCTGCGGATGTAAGTGCCTTTCGAGACGTGCGCGGTGAGCGTGATGGACGGCAAATCCTCCCCCGGAACCGGGGGAGGTGGCGAGCGCAGCGAGCCGGAGGGGGCGAGGGCGGGCGAGACCACTGCGGTTGCGCCCCCTCCACCATCGTCTTCGGCGACGGTCCGCCTCCGCGAGACAAGCTCGGGGAGGATTTGGAGGGAGTGAATAATCACAGCTCGCCCGGCCAGCACCACCTCTTCCCCAGCCCGCGCGAGATCATACGCCCGCGCGCCATCCACCTTCAGCGCCGAATATGCCGGCGGCACTTGCTCGATCGCCCCGGTAAGGCGCGGCAAGACAGCCTCGACCGCTGCCAGCGTCGGCCGCACATCGCTCTCGGCGATCACCCTCCCCTCCAGATCGAGCGTATCGGTCTGCACCCCGAAACCGATCGTAAACTCATACACCTTGTCGCTGTCGAGCATCCGCCCGGCGAGCTTGGTCGCCTCGCCCAGCGCGATCGGCAGCACGCCGGTCGCCAGCGGATCGAGCGTCCCGCCATGCCCAACCTTGACCTTTGCATAGCCCCCTGCCCGCAACGCCCGTTTGACCGCGCTCACCCCTTGCGTCGAACCAAGCCCGAGTGGCTTGTCGAGAATGATCCAGCCGTGCACGCGGCTCAGCCTTCGGCGGCGGCGAGCCGTTCCACGAAATGTTTCCGGCACAGCGCGACATAGCGGTCGTTGCCGCCGATCTCGGTCTGCGCGCCCGCCGCGACCGCTTGGCCGTCGCCGTCCACGCGCAGGTTCATCGTTGCCTTGGCGCCGCAATCGCACACCGATTTGATCTCGATCATCTCATCGGCGAGCGCGAGCAGTTCGGCACTGCCGGGGAATAATGCCCCCCGAAAATCGGTGCGCAGCCCATAGCAGAGCACGGGAATGCCGCGCTGATCGGCAAGCCAGGCGAGCTGACGCACCTGATCGTGCGTCAGAAATTGCGCTTCGTCGACCAGCACGCAGGCAATCGGCGCGACGGCATGGGCGGGAACCACGATCGCGGCGAGATCAGTCGTCGCGTCGAACGGAATCGCCTCGCGCTCCAGCCCGATCCGCGAGGTGATCACGCCTTCACGAAACCGCGTGTCGATGGCGGCAGTAAACAGCATCGTGCGCATGCCGCGCTCGCGATAGTTGAAATCGGCCTGCAGCAGGTTGGTCGATTTGCCCGCGTTCATCGAGGCGTAGTAAAAATAGAGCTTGGCCATCAGGACGGGCGTTCGATCGGGACGGGGGTCGCGGGTCCGGCTTGCTTTGCCAAATGCTTCTCGAACGACGCGAAGCTGGACGCGCCCTTTGATGCGACGATGTGCAACATATCGGCAAGGTCGGCGCCATGATCGCGGAAACGGTCGATTGCCCACCGCACGCCCGTTTCGTCGGCCACTCGCACGGTTTCGATAGCAACGAATGTTTCGAGCGCCCCCGCAATGCTCGGACGGGGCAACCCATAGATTGACCGCATGACCCACGCCGCTTCCATCAGGACACCCAAACCGACGAAGCATGGCTGAGACAGGATTTGCAGCGCTATTTCGGCCTGAGCAGGGTCGTCATTCAAAATGTAGCGAAGCACGATATTGGTGTCGACAGACCTCATTCCGAGCGCTTGCCCCACTTTTCCTTTATCGCAAGTTCGATGCCTTGCTGCCAATCCGCCTCGTCGAGCCGTGGCCCGGTGTAGCGAATAATCTCACGAAGCCGCGTCATGGCGGCATCTGCCGTCAGACCGGACTGCTTGACCGGACGCAGTTCGACACCCGTCGCTGTCTCGATCACTTCGAGCAAACTGCCGCTTTCGATACCCAGTCGATCGCGCGTCTGCTTGGGAAGGACCACCTGCCCTTTCGAGGATGCCTTGATGACCGTTGCCATGGAAGTAAGATGCGCCTTACTTTCGCGGTTGTCAATCGTCGCTGGTGTCCGCCAAATCGCGCGCCACCTTGGGATCGCGCAGCAGCTTGTCGATGTTGCTGCCTTCGTCGAAACTTTCGTCGGCGAGGAATTTCAGCTTCGCGGCATATTTGGTGTTCACCCGCCGAGCAACTTCGCTCTGGAGGTAGGCGGTGTTGGTGCGCAGTGCCTTCAGCACCACCGCTTCGTCCTTGCCGAGCAGCGGCTTCACGAACGCGGTTGCGTGGCGCAGATCGGGCGACATCCGCACTTCGGTGACGGTGACGAGGTGCTTGGCCAGCGTCTCGTCATGCACGTCACCGCGCGCGAGAATGTCCGACAGCGCATGCCGCACCTGCTCACCGACGCGAAGCAATCGGACGGAGCGGTCCTGAGGGGTTTCGGTGAGTTTCATTGGTTCAGCCTAAAGCCCTCTCCCAACTTGTTGGGAGAGGGCAGTTCGGTCACAGCGTCCGTTCGCGCAGTTCGACTTCGAAGGTTTCGAGGAAGTCGCCCGGCTTGATGTCGGTATGGCTCAGGAACGTCACGCCGCACTCCAGCCCCGCGCGCACTTCCGCTACATCGTCCTTGAAGCGGCGCAGCGACGCGATTTCGCCATTGTAGATGATGACGTCGTTGCGCGTGATGCGTGCCTTGAGCGCTTTGCGAATAAAGCCCTCGACCACCAGCAGACCCGCCGCGCGGCCATGCTTACCGGCCGGGAAGACTTCGCGGATTTCGGCGCGGCCGACCACGGTTTCGAACGCTTCCGGCCCAAGCTCGCCCGCCATCCCGGCCCTGATCTCGTCGATCAGGTCGTAGATCACATCATAGTATTTGAGCGCGACCTTCTGGCGTTCGGCGATCTCACGCGCCTTGGCATTGGCACGCACGTTGAAGCCGATAATCGGCGCGCCGCTCGCGCCCGCCAGTGTCACATCGCTTTCGGTGATGCCGCCGACGCCCGAATGCAGGACGCGCGCCCGGATATCGGCCGTCGAAATCTTGTTGATCGATGCGACAATCGCCTCGACCGATCCTTGCGTATCGGCCTTGACCACCAGCGGATATTCGATCGCCTGCTTTTCCTTCAGCGCCGAGAACATGCTCTCAAGGCTGGCCGGCGCCGAGGTCGTGCGCTTGGCGAGCAGCACGCTGTGGCGATATTCTGCGACTTCGCGGGCCTTGGCCTCATTCTCGACCACCTGTAGCGGATCGCCCGCCATCGGCACGCCCGACAGGCCGAGCACTTCGACCGGCATGGCGGGGCCCGCTTCCTTGATCTGGCGACCCTTGTCGTCGATCAGCGCGCGGACCTTGCCGCTTT
>CAYUYZ010000031.1:0-43373 GCA_964449575.1 uncultured Stakelama sp. | reverse complement strand
CATCGATATCGATGAAGTCGATAAGACCGCCTGCATGCAAGTCGACTATTAAAGCCGCATCACCGGAGTTGCATTCATTCACAACTGCTGGTGAAACCGCCAGACGATGTGCGGCAAGCTGAACAACCCTTTCAAGAATCTGCGCGTTGGCCAGATTGATGATGGCGCAGGCGTCCATTGCGATCATCGCTAAATGAGACGCTTCGCTCGATTGCCTACGATCTCCGATAGCGATAATCCGAACCGATCAGACGCCCAGCCAATTGAAATCGAGCCTTCTTCGATCGCGGTGTTGATGGCGTCGGCCAATGCAGCGTTCAGGGTCGGAAAATGCAGCTCTTGTCGCGGGGGCAATCCAAGCTCGTCGGCTCGCCTTTCTGGCGACTTGTGATGCTTTCGCAGATGTTCAGCGATGGAGAAGCCGCCGCCCTTCGGGAGAATTCCAACGCCCTCGCATCGGTTTGCAGCAACCTCAAAGCTCACGCCGAAGAAGCGTGCAAGCAACAGAATTTCAATGTCACCAAGCGCTGCGCTCGGCGCGATGCCCAACTGCGCGCGAGTAAAAGAAACGAACTTCATCAATGCATCGTCAGGCAACAAGAAATGGCCCGCAAATGCATCAGCAAATCGTTCATTTTTTTGGGATTTTCGGTAGTTTCCTATTGAGGACGCGCCTTCGAACAAGGCTCTCCCCGGGGCCAGATGGCCAGCCAATGCGTGCCCTATTTCGTGGGCGAGGGTGAATAGCATTCGTCCCTGGAAGCGAGGAGATACAAAGATAAAGAGGTAGTTGCTCTGGGCTACTGAGACGCCCTCGAACCGAGAATCGCTGATTATCGAAACAACTACCCCATCGGTCGATCCGACACGTGAAGGGAGAGAATACAGGGGTTCGCTGGCGTCGAACTCTAGGAACGCGCGACATTGCTCGGCCCATGCTGACGCCTGATCCGGTTGTGGAGCTTCGCCGTTACGCAGCACCTCGGGGAAATGATGTCTCGGCGGAAGCAAGGTTAAAGCAGCGTCAATAAATGCCGCGACACGCTCGACAGTGGGATTGAACGTCGCTGCCGACTTACCAGTTGAACGGAATTGAAGCTGAAGCTCGCCGTTTAGTGCTTGCTCAGATTTCCGCCCAAAAAAGCGCGCTGGCAGGCGAAGGCTCGTACCGAGCGCGCGCAATTCGGAGACCTTTGGGCTCTCGCCTTGAAGGATCGCCTGTACCCGCTCCAATGGTAACCCAGAACGGCTTGCGATTTGCTCTGCCGGCAACCCTAGAGACAGCAACGCGTTAGATAAGTCGGCCATCAGTTAAGCTGCTGCCGATCGCTTGACGCCTTCAAGCCAGCCAACGACATCCTTGACCTGAGCCTCGTCCAGTCTTGACCAACGTCCGAATATATCAACTGCTCGGTTTCCGCGTTTCCCGAACAAATCACTCAGCTTATCCAGAGATTGCCGCCGTCCAAGTTCAACCTCTTTTGGAGTGTCGAGCGAAACAGCCTTGGTGCCTACAATGAAATTCTTGATACGATTTTCAAAAGTGTCTGACGAATGTTCGTCAAGCGCATGCTGCTTGCCATTGGCGTCAACGATCACATTCCCTTTCAGAAGTCCGTCTTGGCCGACCTTCAGCCGATTTTGCGGAAATCGGTTGTAGGCCTCCAAGGCGGAAATCCGGTCTGCGACTTGCATGCCGCCCACGACATACTGTTGAACTCCAGCGGCTGACCCAGAAACCACGAAGATGTAATCGCCCTTTTCGACAAGCCGCCGTATGTTGGGCATGCAGGCGCCCAGGCTCGCATCCGCCCCGAAAATCGGATCGTTCAGGTTGTTATAGAGACCAGGGTCGGTGCCGGTCCCGGTGATGTAGATATACCCCTTCATGCTGCTCGCTTCCTTATTTGTCGCTTCCGTTGTCGCAGCGCCTTCAACGTGTCAACAAATGGGTTCGCGACTAACATCCGCCGCTTGCGGTCGATGATGAACCAATGCCCGCAATCTCCGCACTCTCTGTTTGAACGCGGACGGAATGCCGCTTCTCCCGTGTCAAACTGCGGGGCGCGACACTCAGGGCACGAAATTGACCGGACCTTGTTCCGCAAATAGGCAAGCGAATTCTGCGCCATGTAGTAGCGTAGGTGGTGCTCGTTCACCAAAATTCCATCGATCGTGACAGAGCTGAATGTGCCGTCCAGCTTCGGATGAATGCTGCGCGCGTTCCATCCGTGCACATGGATACCTTCCTCCTCTGCCCGATTGGAGGTCCAGAGCAGGGCGGGGTTGGATGCCCAAATCTGAAGACCACCGGGATAGTCAGATTGCAATATATTGAGCGGTTCCTTTGCCCGCCGAATCTCGGCCTTCTGCCTATGGCCCAACTTTAGCTGCACTGCGGCAAGCGGATTTGACACGCTCCGGTCAGGCATCGTGAACAAGCGATTGCAGTTGTGGCAGAGATGCGTGCGGTGTGGCTTCACCGCATACCAATCCGAGTCCAAGTGAGCAGCGTGGCAGAACGGGCAGAAAATCGCCTCAATCTTTCGACCTAGGAATCTGCTGAGATAATACGCGACCGCCGTATCGCGGGTTATGACGACGGGCTCTTGGTGTAGGAGATCCTTTGCTACCGTCACTTCGACGGCCGGAAAAGTTTCATCGATATCCTTCTTTTGTCCTCTCTCCTTACGGGCATGCACATGAACGCCCCGTTCGCCCTGCCAGCGAGTAGAATTGTAAACTGGCTCGACTGCCCCCCAAAGCGCGACACCACCCGGATATAGATCGGTGTCGAGGTTGAACCGTCGATAATCCGGAATTGAGCGATAGGCCCCTTCGCATCGGTCCAAGCGTCCGCCGAACCTAGCGGTCGCGGAAGAGTCATGGGCAACGCACCAATACTTCGACTTTGCCCCCCTTGGAAAGGAAACGAGCAATATCTGGCAGTCATCCTCGGCAGGTGTATTCAACGCCCATCTCCCGCAGGACGAAGAGATAGGTAGCATCGAGGAATTTTTCTAGTCTTCGATCGCCTGCCAAGGCGAGATGGGCCGGCAACGGTCATCAGAGCAAGACTGTTAATGAGCTCTCAAGTCTGAGCCCGAAGGTATCACGCAATCTCCGTTAGCAATGCACCCCATCGAAATCGGGTGGCTGAGCGGTAAATAGAGATGCTTGTTGTTTGTTACCGGTTAAAGATTACCGATCACTGCTGATTCAAATCCCCTTCCAAAATAGGAAAACCTCTGCGACTCTCCCCCCGACTCGCTCTTTCGCATTGCCATCACCCCCGCCGCGCCCCCCGGCGCGCGCAACCTCCCGCCGGGGTACCCCCCTGGGATGGTCGTAACCTTTGACACCTTTCGCGCGTCACACGAGCCGCGTCTTGATCACCGGCGCGCTTTCCAGCGTGCGGTGGACCGGGCATTTGTCGGCGATGACGAGCATCCGCGTGCGCTGGGCTTCGGTCAGCTCGCCCGCCAGCGTGATGTCGCGGCTCAGCACCTCGATCTTCGGGCGGCCCTCGCCGGTGCTCGCGCAATCCTCCGAATGGCAGCGCTCGTGCCGCAGCAGCACCGACACGCCCTCGAGCGGAATGCCCTCGCGCTCGGCGACGAGCTTGATTGTCATCGCGGTGCAGGTGCCGAGCGCCGACAGCAGCAAGTCATAGGGCGTCGGCCCTAGATCATTGCCGCCGACTTTCAGCGGCTCGTCGGCGAGGAAGCTGTGGCCCGATGAATCGACGATTGCGGTGAATTTGGCGTCGGTGGTGGTGACGCGGACATGGCCTTCGGGTGGCGCATCGACGGCCTGCGCGGGCGCGAGGAAGGGCTCGACCCAGGCGGCGATGATCGCGGCGGCATAGGCGGCGGGGGCGGCTTGGGTGAGCAGATGGTCGGCGGTGCCGAGCGAGACGAAGCTCTTCGGGTGCTTGGCCGCGTCGAAGATCTTGCCGGCATTCTCGATGCCGACGGTCGCGTCGGTCGCCGCATGGAGCACGAGCAGCGCGCGCTTGAGCTTCGCCAGCCGCCCGGCCTGGTCATGCCCCTCGACCGCGTCGAGGAAGGCGCTGGAGACTTCGAACGGCCGCCCGCCGATCGTCACTTCGGCCTGGCCCTCGGCGCGGACCTTCGCGACCTGGTCGCCGAGCTGGTGGAGCACATGCGCCGGGTCGAACGGCGCGCCGATCGTGACGACGGCGGTGCATTCGGGAATCTCGCCCGCCGCCGCAATGACGGCCGCGCCGCCGAGCGAATGGCCGATAAGGATCGCGGGCGCGCCGACGGTGCCGCGAAGGTAAGCGGCAGCGGCGACCAGATCGGTGACATTGGCCGCAAAATGGCTGTCGGCGAAGCGCCCTTCGGACTTGCCGAGCCCGGTGAAGTCGAACGCCAGCGTGGCGATGCCATGCTCGGCGAGCGCCATGCTGATCCGCCGCGCGCCGTGGCTGTTGGCGGTGCAAGTGAAGCAATGCGCGAACAGCGCGACGGCGCGGACTCGCCCCGGTGGCATCTCAAGCCGCCCGACGAGGCGGTGGCCATTGGCATTGGTGAAGTCGACGTCGCGGCGCATGGGGCCTGCCTCCTGCTGTTATCGTGCGTGGCTTAGCACTTGGCGGCGGCGAGTCCCACCTCGCCAAGCATCCGATCCGTCAGGCGGCGACGCGCAGCCAGAGTGCGCTCGCGTCGTCGGATCGCTTGAAGCGTGGGAAGCGGGTGCAGGCGGCGTCGCCCGCCTCGATCGCGCGCAGCTCGAACGCGAGTTCGACGAGGCCCCGCGTCGCAAGGCTCGCCATCAGCTCCTCGCCGTCGAGCGCGGCATAGCTGTCGACCAGCGCGGCGAATCCGTCGCTCATCAGCAGCACGTCGTCGCCGGGCGCTGCGGGCACCACCGCGAGGCCGAGGTCTTCTGGCGCCAGCGGCTCGACGCCGAGCACGTGGCGCGGCAGCCGCGACCGCGACTGGCGCAGCATCGCGGTGATCTCGGGCGGGCGGTCCTTGGCGCCGAGCCCGTGGCCGACGAACTGCGCGGCCTCGCTCGCTTCCGTCTGGCGATCGACGCGCGGGCCGATCCGCGCGACGCTATCGCCGCGCCGGATCAGCGCGCTGCAATCGGCGGCCCAGGCCAGCTCGATCCCGCGCGGCCCCGCGCGTGCCGCAAGGAACGCGGCCGAGGGCAATTCCCAGCGCCCCAAGGCGTCGCGCGTCTGGGCGGCGGCGTAGTGGCGCTCAATCTGCTCGAAGACATACGCGCAGACCCCGTCGATCGACTCGTCGCGCGCGCTGGCGAAGGCGGCGCTCGCGCTATCGGCGATCCACGCAGCGCCGCCTTGCGTGCCGACCAGCCCGGGCGGGCCAAGATCGGTCGCGCCGTCGATCACCCACGCGATCGAGCCCGTGCAACCGACGCGGTCATCATTGGGGGTGTCGGCATCGCCCGCGATGCCGAGCGACTGGAGAAGATCGAAACGCATCACGAGTCTGTAGCGCCGTCATGTGACGGATTTGGCGACGTTTCCGCCCGGCGCGATCGATTTTCGCGACCAGTTGCGATCAGCGCCCGGTGATTTGAGCGACGCCGCGCGCCACCACGCCTTTGCCACGCTGGGTGAAAAGCAGCGCCATATTGATCAACAAGACGGCGATCCCGACCGAAGCGAAATATTGATGCCAAGGCTTCCAGAAACCGGTGACCAGCAACACCATGAGCGACGGCAGGAACAAGAACATCGCGAATAAAAATATACGAAGCACGATCAGGAGTTTTAAGAACATTCGATCCGCCTTCCACCTTTCGTTCGGGAAAGCAGCGGCGGTTGATGAAGGCCGGACTTTCGCTTTCGCCGCTTCAACATGCGGCGGGATGCCCGTCGATATAGCATTTGGCCCATGGCCAGCGATCAATCCGCGAACAGCAGCACCGGCGTTTCGAGCAGCTTCTTGAGCGCCTGGACAAAGCTCGCCGCGTCCCAGCCGTCGACGACGCGGTGGTCGCAGCTGATCGACAGGTTCATCAGCTTGGCGCGGACGATATCGTCGCCGACAAACACCGGGCGCTCGACGATCTTGTTGGGGCCGATGATCGCGACCTCGGGTCGATTGATGACCGGCGTCGTCGCAATCCCGCCAAGCGGCCCGAGCGAGGTGACGGTGAGCGTCGATCCGCTCAGTTCTGCCGAAGTCGCCTTGCCGGTGCGTGCGGCGTCGGCGAGGCGACCGATTTCGCTCGCGAGCTGCCAGACATTGCGGTCCTGCGCGTCGCGGATGACGGGGACCATCAGCCCGGCATCGGTCTGCGTCGCCATGCCGAGATGCACCGCGCCGTGGCGCGTCACCACGCCCGCTTCATCGTCATAGCGCGCGTTGATCATCGGGAAGTCGGGGATGGTGCGGCAGATCGCGACGATCAGCAGCGGCAGCATCGTGAGCTTGGGGCGGCCACCGCGATTATTGTTGAGATCGGCGCGAACGCGCTCAAGCTCGGTCACGTCGATTTCGTCGACATAGGTGAAGTGCGGGATCGCGCGTTTTGATGCCGCCATATTCTCGGCAATGCGGCGGCGCATGCCGATGACTTTCACCGGCTGGTCGGCGCGGGCGCGACTGGCGTGCGGCGGGTGGTAGCCTTCGCCACTGCCGTAGCGGAGGTACGCATCGAGATCGGCGTGACGGACGCGGTCGCCGTCGGTCTTCACCTGGCCCAAGTCGATGCCGAGATCGGCGGCGCGGGCACGCACGGCGGGGGAGGCGAGGACGGCGTTCCCCTTCTCGCTTGGGGAAGAGTGCAGGGGTGGAGACTTGGGTTCCTCCACCTCCGGAGTCTCGGCTTCATCTTGCGCGGCGACTTCTTCCTGCGCCGCGCTCGCCGGAACCACCTTCAATTCGGTTTCGACCGGGCCGAGCGCCGCTGCTTCCTCGGCTGAGAAATCGCCGTCGGTTTCGATCACCACCAGCATCGCGCCAATCGCGATCTGGTCGCCAACCTCGCCCGCCAGCTCGATCACTTTGCCCGACACTGGCGATTCCATTTCGACGGTCGCCTTGTCGGTCATCATGTCGGCGATCTGCTGGTCCTCGGCGACATGATCGCCGACCGCGACGTGCCACGCGACGATCTCGGCTTCCGAAATGCCTTCGCCGATATCGGGGAGCTTGAAGGTAAAGCGGGCCATTATGCGTCCTTCATGATCTTCTTGAGCGCCTCGCCGATGCGGACTGGACCCGGAAAATAGGCCCACTCAAGGCTGTGCGGGTAGGGCGTGTCGAAGCCGGTGACGCGCTCGATCGGCGCTTCGAGGTGGTAGAAGCAGCGCTCCTGCACCAGCGCCGACAGTTCGGCGCCAAAGCCGCCGGTGCGGGTTGCTTCGTGGACGATCATGCAGCGGCCGGTTTTCTTCACCGACGCTTCGATCGCCTCGATATCGAGCGGCACGAGCGTGCGCAGATCGATGATCTCGGCGTCGACCCCAGCTTCTGCGACGACCGCTTCGCAGACATGGACCATCGTGCCGTAAGCGAGGATCGTCAGCGCCTCGCCCGCGCGCGCGATCCGCGCCTTGCCGAGATCGATCCGGTAATAGCCGGTTGGCACATCGCCCGCCGGATGTTGCGACCAATTCTGTGCGGGGCGATCCCAATAGCCGTTGAACGGGCCGTTATAGAGCCGCTTGGGCTCGAAAAAGAGCACGGGGTCATTGTCTTCGATCGCCGCGATCAGCAGCCCCTTGGCGTCATAGGGGGTGGCGGGGATGACGGTCTTGATCCCGCAGACGTGCGTGAAGATGCCCTCGGGGCTCTGGCTGTGGGTCTGCCCGCCGAAGATGCCGCCACCAAAGGGCGAGCGCACCGTGATCGGCGCGGTAAACTCGCCCCCCGAACGGTAGCGCAGCCGCGCGGCTTCGGACACGAGCTGGTCGAGCGCGGGATAAATGTAATCGGCGAACTGGATCTCGGGCACCGGGCGTAAGCCGTAAGCGCCCATGCCGATTGCGACCCCGATGATGCCGCATTCGGTGATCGGCGTGTCGAACGCGCGCGTCTTGCCGTATTTCGCCTGCAAGCCTGCGGTCGCGCGGAAGACGCCGCCGAAATAGCCGACATCCTCGCCCATCACGATGACGTTGGGGTCGCGGCCCATCATCACGTCCATCGCGCTGTTGATCGCCTGGATCATGTTCATGCGGGTGGTGTCGCCTGCGGGCGCGAGGGTGTCGCTCACTTCTGTGCCCATGGCCGACCGCTCGCGGTCTCTTCGGCGATCATCTGCGCCTGTTGTTCCTTCAAATGCCACGGCAGTTCCTCGAACACGCCCTCAAACAGCGTGTCGAAGGGCTGGTGGAGGCCGTGGCCGAGGATGCCGTTCTTCTCGGCTTCCTTCTGCGCGGCCTTGACTGCTTCGGCGAGCTCGAGGTCCTGCGCGGCGTGGCGCTCCTCGTCCCATTCGCCGATCGCGATCAGGTGATCCTTGAGCCGCTTGATCGGGTCGCCGAGCGGCCAGGCGGTCGGCTCGCCCGCCGAGCGATAGGCGCTGGGATCGTCCGACGTCGAATGCCCTTCGGCGCGATAGGTGAACAGCTCGATCAAGGTCGGCCCGGCGTTGGTGCGCGCGCGCTCGGCAGCCCAGGCAGTCGCGGCATAGACCGCGAGCGCATCATTACCGTCGACCCGCAGCCCCGCGATCCCATAGCCGACCGCGCGCGCCGCGAAGGTCGTCGATTCGGCGCCGGCGAATCCCGAGAAGCTCGAAATCGCCCATTGGTTGTTGACGATGTTGAGGATCACCGGCGCGCGGTAAACGCTGGCAAAGGTGCAGGCCGAGTGGAAATCGCCCTCGGCGGTCGAACCTTCGCCGCACCAGGTTGCGGCGATGCGCGTGTCGCCCTTGGCCGCACTCGCCATCGCCCAGCCGACAGCCTGCGGATATTGCGTGGTCAGATTGCCCGAGATCGAGAAGAAGCCGCATTCCTTGACCGAATACATGATCGGCAACTGCTTGCCCTGCAGCCGGTCGCCCTTGTTGGAATAAATCTGGTTCATCATGTCAACGAGCGACCAGTCGCGCGCGATCAACAGCCCCTGCTGGCGGTAGGAGGGGAAACACATGTCGTCACGGTCGAGTGCATAGGCGGCGGCAACCGCGACCGCTTCCTCGCCGGTGCACTTCATGTAGAAGCTGGTCTTGCCCTGCCGCTGGGCGCGGAACATGCGCTCGTCGAACGCGCGGACCAGCGCCATGCTGCGCAACATCCGGCGCAGCATATCGGGCGAAAGCTTGGGGTCCCAAGGGCCGACCGCGCGGCCTTCATCGTCGAGAACGCGGACCAGCGAATAGGCGAGATCGGTGAAACTCGACGGGTGCGCGTCCGTTTCGGGCCGCGGCGCGGCCCCGGCCGACGGCACCGCCACCTCGGCAAAATCGACCGCATCGCCGGGGCGGAAGCGCGGCTCGGGCACATGCAGGGTCAGCGGCGGCAAATTGGCGCGCAGATGATCACCGGCCATGTCTTCTCCCGAGTGAGTCGCAGGCTTCGCGAGCCCTGATCAGGCTTTGCGCACTTTGTTATAAAATTTCAACGGCAATGTTGAAGCGTCAGCGCCCGCCGAACGCCTCCAGCGCCGCGCGCGCAATCGGCTCGCCCCATTCCTGCACGAAATGGCCACCGCCCGCGATCATCATCGGCTCAGGGCAGCCTTTGATTTGCTTGCGTAAAGCAGCCATCTGCGGCGGCCCAAGCACCGGATCGGCATCGCCCACCGCCATGAAGCTCTGGCCGTTCCAGTCGGTCGACCACCACGCGCTGGCCGCGCGGCCATAGTCGGCGCCGGCCATGTCGGGTTCGATCGGCACCAGCGCGGGGAATATCTGCGCACCGGCCTTGTAACTGGCGTCCGGGTAGGGCGCGTCATAGGCGGCGATTTCTTCGGGGGTCAGATGCGGGGTGCCGCGCGCGATCAGCGCGCCGATCGGCAGATCGGGCGTCGACATCGCATAGGCCTTCCACATCATGAAACCGGGACCCGCTGGCTGGCCGGTGCCAATGCCGGTATTCATCACGAACAGCCGATCGAGCCGCGCGGCAAACTCGGGGACGATTGGCAGGGTCAGGCCAATCAGCCCGCCCCAATCCTGCACCACCAGCGTGATGTGCTCAAGGTCAAGCCGCTCGACCAGCGCGAGCAGATAATTGCGATGGAAATCGAAGCTATAATCGCTCTGGTTGACGGGCTTGTCCGAGCGCCCGAAGCCGAAGAAATCGGGGGCGACCACGCGCGCGCCGCTTTCGAGGAATACCGGGATCATCCGGCGGTAGAGGTAGCTCCAGCTCGGCTCGCCGTGGAGGCAGAGAAAAGTGCGATCGGCACCCTGCGGCCCTTCGTCGATATAGGCGGCGCGCAGCCCTTCATAGCCCGGCAGATCATCGACATAATGCGGCGCCCAGGGAAAGCCGGGGAGGTTGACGAAACGGTCGTCGGGCGTGCGCAGGGCGTCGAGCATATGGGGTCCTCGATTCGATTCTAATGGCATGCTTTATGTCATAATCCGCAAACTTTGCGCAATCGCGATCACACCGCCTCGACCGTCTGTTCGATGACGCCGAAGATCGGGTGATGCTTGTCGTCCTCTGCCCAGATGCGGACGGTATCGCCCGCCTTCAGGAACGGCGTGACCGCCGCACCGGCGCGGATCGTCTCGACCGTGCGCACTTCGGCCAGACAGGCATAGCCGACGCCGCCCTCGGCAATCGGTTTGCCCGGCCCGCCGTCGGCATCGCGGTTCGATACGGTGCCCGAGCCGACGATCGTGCCAGCGCCCAGCGCGCGCGTCTTGGCAGCATGCGCGATCAGCGTGCCGAAATCGAAGGTCATGTCGACACCCGCCTCGACTCGGCCAAGTGGCTTGCCGTTCAAGTCGATCATCAACTTGCGGTGAAGCTTGCCGTCGGCCCACCAGGTGCCGAGTGCATCAGGTGTCACGAACACGGGCGAGAAGGCGCTCGCCGGTTTGGACTGGAAGAAGCCGAACCCCTTGGCGAGTTCGCCGGGGATGAGGTTGCGCAAGCTCACATCGTTGGTCAGCCCGACCAGCCGCACCGCCGCCAGTGCCTCGTCGCGGGTCGCGCCCATCGGCACATCGCCCGTGACGACCACGACTTCGGCCTCGAGATCGCAGCCCCAGCTTTCATCCTTGAGCGGAATCGCATCACGCGGTCCGAGAAATCCGTCCGAGCCGCCCTGATACATCAGCGGATCGTGCCAGAAACTCTCCGGCATTTCCGCCCCGCGTGCCTGCCGCACCAGCGCGACATGGTTCACATAGGCCGAGCCATCTGCCCATTGATACGCACGGGGCAGCGGGGCGGCGGCGCCATGTTCGTGGAACCGCCGCATCGGGATCATCTCGTGCTGCAAATCGGTATGCAGATTGCGCAGATCGGGTAGCAGCCTGTCCCAGTCGTCGAGCGCGGCTTGCAAGGTCGGCGCGATATGTGTCGCGTCGGCGCACCAGGCGAGATCGTTCGAAACGACGACGAGCTTCCCGTCACGCCCGTGCTTGAGGCTGGCCATTTTCATGCATGCTCTCCTATTTTCCCTATCCCTATCCGTTCGGGTTACGCGAAGTCGAGACACGTTTCTGCGTGGCGCCTTCGATGGCAATTCTCGACGTCGTTCGAACCGAACGGTGGCGATGACCTCAAGCAGGGATTGACCCGGTGGGTTTCGGCACGCACCCTGTCGGCAAAGAACCACGAGAGGACTGACATGCTCGACACGCTCCCCGGCCGCTTCGCCTATAACGAAGATCACGAGGCGTTCCGCCAGACGGTGCGCAGCTTCCTGCAAAAGGAAGGCATTCCCAACGTCAACCAGTGGGAGCAGGACCGGCTGGTGCCCAAGGAGTTTTGGCGCAAGGCAGGAGAGGTGGGCATGCTGTGCCCGACCGTTCCCGAAGCTTATGGCGGACTGGGGCTCGACTTCGGCTATAATGCAATCGTTGACGAGGAAATGAGCTATCTCGGCGTGCCGGCGGGGTTCTCGCTCCAGTCCGATATCGTGTGCGATTACATCGTCGCTTATGGCAGCGAAGAGCAGAAGAAACAGTGGCTGCCCCGGCTGGTCAGCGGCGAGACGATCACCGCCATCGCGATGACCGAGCCCGGCACCGGCTCTGATCTTCAGGCAATCCGCACCAGCGCCAAGAAGGACGGCAATCACTATGTCGTCAACGGCAGCAAGACGTACATCACCAATGGCCAGAACGCCGATCTGATCCTCGTCGTCGCCAAGACCGATCCCGATGCCAAGCCCGCCTACAAGGGCATGTCGATCATCCTGATCGAGGCCGACCGCGAAGGTTTCAAGCGCGGTCGCAAGCTCGATAAGATCGGCCAAGACGCCGCCGACACGTCGGAACTCTTCTTCGAAGACGTCCGCGTGCCGATGACCAATTGTCTGGGCGAGGAGGGCAAGGGCTTCATCTATCTGATGAGCCAGTTGCCGCAGGAACGCCTGTCGATCGCGGTCGGCACGCAGGCGAGCGCGCAAAAGGCATTCGACGAGACGGTCGAATTCACCAAGACGCGCAAGGCCTTTGCCGGGATGGTGTTTGACTTTCAGAACACCCGCTTCGTGCTCGCCGACCTGAAGGCTAAGCTGCAGGTCGGCTGGGCGCATCTCGACTGGGCGATCAAGCGGCATCTGGCCAAGGAATTGACCGCGACGGAGGGCGCAGCTGCCAAGCTATGGCATACCGAACTACAATGGGAAGTGATGGACAAGTGCCTCCAGCTCCACGGTGGCGCCGGGTACATGAACGAATATCCTATCGCCCGCATGTGGCGCGCGGCACGTGTCAGCCGGATTTACGGGGGGACGAACGAGATCATGAAGGAACTGATCGGGCGGTCGCTCTGACGAGCGATTGACAGTGGGCGGCGTTGGCGGAATGTTGCCCGTCGTAAACGCCGTCCGGGCAAAGGGGAATCCATTACATGGCACTGAAATTGCCGAGCGGTTATGCTCTTCTCGGCGCGCTTGCCGCGTCGCTGGCGCTCGCGAGCTGCGCGACCGATGGGGCCGCGCGGCCCAAGGCCGAAGCGGCGACCCCGACCCCCAAGCCGACCCCCGGCAAATCGTACAACCACGATCCCTTCCCCTCGACCTACAAACCCTATCCCGGCGTACCGACGCTGATCACCAATGTGACGATCTATGACGGCGAGGGCGGCAAGATCGAGCGCGGGCAGGCGCTGTTCGCCGATGGCAAGATCGTCGCGATTGGGCAAACGGTGCAGGCGCCCGCCGGAGCAGTCGTGATCGACGGCACGAAGAAATATCTCACCCCCGGCATCATCGATATCCACAGCCATCTCGGCAATTATCCCTCGCCGGGCGTCCAGGCCAATTCGGACGGCAATGAAGCGACCGGCCCGGTCACGGCTGACGTGTGGGCCGAACATAGCGTGTGGCCGCAGGACCCCGGTTTCAGCCGCGCGCTCGCCAATGGGGGCGTGACGACGCTCCAGATTTTGCCCGGGTCGGCGAACCTGTTCGGCGGGCGATCGGTGGTGCTCAAGAACGTCTATGCCCGCACCGAACAGGGGATGAAATTCCCCGGTGCGCCCTATGGCCTCAAGATGGCGTGCGGCGAAAATCCGAAGCGCGTCTATGGCAGCAAGGGCCGCCAACCCTCCACCCGGATGGGCAATGTCGCCGTCAACCGCCAGACCTGGGCGCGTGCGGTCGAGTATAAGCGGCGCTGGGACAAATATGAGAAGGACGGCGGTGACGCGCCGACGCGGGACATCGCGATGGATACGCTGCGCGGTGTGCTGGCGGGCGAAATCCTCGTCCAGAACCACTGTTATCGTGCCGACGAAATGGCCATCGTCATGGATATGGCGAAGGAATTTGGGTACAAGGTGACGGCGTTCCACCACGCGGTCGAGGCTTACAAAATCGGCGATCTGCTCAAGGCGAACGGCACTTGCGCCGCTGTTTGGGCCGATTGGTGGGGGTTCAAGATGGAATCCTATGACGCCATTTCCGAAAATCTGCCGCTGCTCGAAAATGCGGGCGCCTGCGCGATGATCCACTCGGACGACGCCAACGGCATCCAGCGGCTCAATCAGGAAGTCGCTAAGGCTTTGGCGGCCGGACGGCGCGCGGGCATGCAGATCAGCGACGCGCAGGCGTGGACTTGGCTGACCTATAACCCGGCCAAGGCGCTCGGTATTGCTGACAAGACCGGCAGCCTGAAGCCCGGCAAAATGGCCGATGTGGTGCTGTGGAACAACGACCCGTTCAGCGTCTATTCGCGGCCCGAAAAGGTCTGGATCGATGGCGCGCTTCTCTATGACGCGAATGATCCCAAACGCCGACCGGTATCCGATTTCGAACTTGGCCAGCCCGGCTCGGGAGATGTGAAGTGAAGCGCTTGCTGCTCCTGACGGCGGCGTTCCTCGCCAGCCCCGCCGCCGCACAGTCGGTTGCGATCACCAACGCGCGGCTCGTCATCGGCGACGGCTCTGCGCCGATCGAGGGCGGCACCGTCGTGGTTCGCGACGGCAAGGTCGTCGCGGCGGGCAAGAATGTCGCGGTCCCGCAAGGTATTGAGACAGTCGATGCTGGCGGGCGTTTTGTCACCCCGGGGATCGTCGCGGGCTTCACCCGCATGGGGATCATCGAAGTCGACGGCGTCGACGAAACCAATGACGCGGGGGCGGGGAATTCGCCGTTCCACGCCGGGATCGACATCGCCTCCGCCGTCAACCCGCGCACCAGCTCGATCGCGCTGAACCGCGCCGAAGGCATTACGCGTGCTGTCGTTGCGCCGACGACGCGCGGCTCGATTTTTGCGGGGCAGGGGGCGATCATCGATCTCGGCGCCGACAACAATAGCGTGTCAACGCCGCGTGCCTTCCAGTTCATGGAATATGGTGAGTCGGGCGCCAGTGCCGCCGGGGGCAGTCGTCCAGCGGCGATGACGGCCTTCCGCGACGCCCTCAAATCCGCCCAGGCCTATGCCCGCGCGCCCGGCGCTTATCTCGATCAGGGGCGCGACGTGCTCGTCAATCGCGTTGATGCCGCTGCGCTCGGCGCGGTGGTGACGGGGAAAATGCCGCTGCTGATCCATGTCGAGCGCGCGTCGGACATGCGCGCGCTGATGGCGCTTCGGAAGGATTTTCCGGCGCTACGGATGGTGTTCGTCGGTGCGTCCGAAGGCTGGATGGTTGCGAGCGAACTGGCCGCGGCCAAGGTCCCGGTGATCGCGTCGGCGCTCAACGATTTGCCCGAATCCTTTGAATCGCTCGCCGCGACGCAGTCGAATGTCGGGCGGATGAAGGCAGCGGGAGTGCTTGTCGGCCTGGGCACGATCAACGACAATGAAGCACGGCAGGCCCGGCTCGAAAAACAATATGCCGGCAATCTGGTCGCGCTGCACCACGTCCCCGGCGCAACGGGCCTGAGCTGGGACGGCGCGTTTGCCGCGATCACCTCGGCGCCTGCCGAAGCCATTGGGCTGGGCGGCGAGATTGGCTCGCTGCGGCCCGGCCGGCGCGGCGATGTCGTGATCTGGGACGGCGATCCGCTCGAGCTCAGCAGCGCGGCGGTCGGCGTCTATGTCGATGGCGTCAAACAGCCCTTGGGTACGCGACAGGGCGAATTGCTCAAACGCTATCGCCAGCCGCAAGAAGGTGCGCTACCAAAGGCCTATGAGCGCTGAGGCGTGCGGCTCGCGCTTTTGATGCGCGTGTGGAGTGAGGCGTGATGGCAATCCGGAAGCAGCGGCTGGCAACGGCACTGAGCGTGGTCGCGCTCTTGGCGGGGTGCAGCCCCGGCGGCGGGTCCACCGCGACGAGCGGCGGATCGACGAGCAGCACGGCGCCAACGCCTTCGCCTTCGCAAAGCCCCGCGAGTGGCACCTGCACCTTGCGCGCGCGGCAGGACTGGGCGTTCGCGCAGTTGAGGGAATGGTATCTCTTCCCCGAAACGCTGCCCGCAAGCCTTGATCCGGCACCCTTTACGACCGTCAGTGACTATATCGACGCGCTGACGGCGACCGCGCGGTCGCAGAACCGCGATCGCTTTTTCACCTTCATCACCTCGATCTCGGGCGAAAACGCGTTCTTCAATGCAGGGGCGAGCGCGGGCTTTGGCGTACGGCTCGCCTATGATTCGGCGAACCGGCTGTTCGTTGTCGAAAGCTTTGAAGGTGCGCCCGCGCTGGCCGCCGGGATCGATCGCGGCGCGCAGATTGTGGCTGTCGGCACCACCACGAGCAATCTCCAGACCGTGGCATCGCTGCTGGCCAGCGGCGGCGGCAATGCGGTGACCAATGCGCTGGGGCCGAATACGGCGGGCACCGTGCGGGTGCTCCAGATAACAGACGCAGCGGGAACACGCACCGTCACGGTGACCAAGGCCGATTTCAGCCTTACCCCGGTCTCGTCGCGCTATGGCGCGCAGATCATCAACGATGGCGGTCGCCGCGTCGGCTACATCAATCTTCGCACCTTCATTTCGACGGCTGATCAGCAGCTCCGCGATGCCTTCGCCAATTTCCGCGCGCAGGGCATTACCGACGTCATCATCGATTTCCGCTATAATGGCGGCGGGCTGGTATCGACCGCAGAGCTGATGGGCGATCTGCTCGGCCGCAATCGTTCGACGTCGGAGGTATTCAGCATCACGGCGTTCCGTCCCGAAAAGGCGTCGAGCAACTCGACCCGCAACTTCGCGACCGTCGCCCAGTCGATCGCGCCGACGCGCATCGCGTTCATCGGCACCAGCGGTACCGCATCGGCGAGCGAACTCGTGATCAATTCGATGATCCCCTATTTGCGCAGCAATGTCGCGCTGATCGGCACCAACACCTTTGGCAAGCCGGTCGGCCAGATTGCGCTCGACCAGAGCGCATGCGACGACCGGCTGCGCGTGGTCGCCTTCGCGACCCAAAACGCCAATCGCCGGGGCGATTATTACACCGGGCTCGCCAGCGTGGTCGAGGCGAGTTGCCAGGCGCCCGACGATTTCACGCGCCAGCTCGGCGATCCGCAGGAGGCATCGACGCGCGCGGCGCTCAATTATCTCGCGGGGCAGAGTTGCACGCCGGTGAGCGCGGGTACTGGCATTGGTGCGCAATCGGCAACGGCGACCTTGGTGCGCGACCACCAATTGCTTTCGCCCGATCGCCCCGATCCGATGCAACGCGAGGTACCGGGGGCGTTCTGAGCGGCCCGGCTTGACTTTTTGCAGTGCACAATCTATTTACGTCGTATCGAGGCATCATGCAGCGTGATCGGGCATTCGTGCCCCGGCTCTGCCTCGGTCCAAGCCCAAAGCTTCCCAAATCACGCGGGGGGTTAAACCCCGCCGCCGCGCCCGGACTCCGTTCGGGCTCGCTGGCATATTGAAAGTATACCCATGTCCTTCGACAATCTCGGCCTTGCCGAGCCGTTGGTGCGCGCCCTCGCCGCCAAAAACTATACCGAAGCCACCCCGATCCAGCGCCAGTCGATCCCGCCGCTGCTTGAGGGCAATGATCTGCTTGGCATCGCCCAGACCGGCACCGGCAAGACGGCGGCGTTCATGCTGCCGTCGATCCAGCGCCTGCGCGCCGCCAATGAGCATGTCCGCCCGCGCGCGTGCCGCATGCTGGTGCTTGCGCCGACGCGCGAGCTCGCCAGCCAGATTGCGGTGAGCGCGCGCGAATATGGCCGCTTCACCAAGCTGTCGGTTGCGACCGTGTTCGGCGGTACCTCGGTCGGCAAGGATCGTCAGACGCTCGTCAACGGCATCGACATCCTCGTCGCCACGCCGGGCCGCTTGCTCGATTTGATCGAGCAGCGTTACCTGACGCTTGGCGACATCGAGATCCTCGTCCTCGACGAGGCTGACCAGATGCTCGACCTCGGCTTCATTCATGCGCTCCGTAAGATCGTGAAGCTGGTACCCAAGAGCCGGCAGACTCTGTTCTTCTCGGCAACGATGCCCAAGGCGATCCGCGAGCTGGCCGACCAGTTCCTGACCGATCCGGTGACGGTGTCGGTGACGCCGGTCGCGACGACGGCCGAGCGCGTCGACCAGTTCGTGACGTTTGTGCAGCAGGCGGAGAAGCAGGCATTGCTGACCTTGACCTTGCAAGACCCGGCGGTCGAGCGCGTGCTGGTCTTCACCCGCACCAAGCACGGCGCCGACCGCGTCGTGAAGCTGCTCGCGGCGAACGGCATCGCCTCGAACGCGATCCACGGCAACAAGAGCCAGGGCCAGCGCGAGCGGGCCTTGAGCGAATTCAAGTCGGGCCGGGCGAAGATCCTCGTCGCGACAGACATTGCCGCGCGCGGCATCGACGTGTCGGGCGTGAGCCATGTCGTCAATTTCGAGCTGCCCAACGTGCCCGAGCAATATGTCCACCGCATCGGCCGCACCGCGCGTGCGGGCGCGAGCGGCGTGGCGATCAGCTTCTGTGCCGAGGATGAACGGCCCTATCTGCGCGACATCGAGAAGTTGACGCGCCAGAAGGTTACCGTTCAGCCGCTGCCCGAGAATTTCCTGACGCAGGCCAATACGCTCAAGGCGCAGCGTGCCAAGGTGATTGGCGCCGATCCGGCACCGCGCGAAGAGCGCCAGCAGCGCGGGCCAGCCCGCCCGCGTGCGACGCATCATGCGCGCCCGACGGGGGCTCGTCCTGAGGGCGCCGGTCGCGCGGCGGGGCCACGTCCCGAAGGTGCTGGTCGTCCGGCTAGTCCGCGTCCCGAAGGCGCTGGTCGTCCGCAGGGCGCTCGCCCCGAAGGTGCGCGGCCGCAGGGTCCACGCCCTGAAGGCGCGCGTCCCGAAGGCGCTCGTCCCGGCGGCAACAACCGTCGCGGCGGTCGCGGTCGTGGCGGTCGTCCGGGTGGTCCGCGCGCGGTTGCGGGGTAAGGTCTAGTCGAGCCGCCGCAGCCACTCGCCCCCATCCGCCCGGATGGTACGTAGCGAGTTGGCAGCGGCGGTCTCGTCCTCATACCCCACAGCCATCCCGCAGAAGAGCATCCGTTCCGGCGGCGTGCCGAGGAACGCGTCGACCGTGTTGGGATAAATTGCCCAGCATTCCTGCGCGCAGGTGGCGAGCCCCGCTTCGACTGCGAGCAGCATGAAGCTTTGCAGATACATGCCGAGGTCGCTCCACTGCGGCGGCCCCATTATCCGGTCGACCGTGCAGAAGAGCGCGGCGGGGGCGCCAAAGAATTCGAAATTGCGGCGGAACTCGCGCTGCCGCGCGTCGGTGTCGCCGCGCTCGATCTGCATCGCGCCGTATAGCGCCATCCCAACTTGAAAGCGCCGGTCCTTGTAGGCGCCCGACAGCGCGCGCGGGTAGATGTCATATTGCGCGGCCTCGAGCGTGCCTGCCGCGAGCTTGTCCGCCATCAGCGCCTTCAGCCGCGCCATTGCGTCGCCCGTCACAATATCGACATGCCAGGGCTGAAGATTGCCGCCCGACGGCGCACGTGCCGCCGCCAACGCGAGTCGCTCGATCAGCGCGGGCGCGACCGGATCGGGCTTGAATCCGCGCACTGACCGTCTTGCCGCTACGGCATCCGAAACGTCCATGGAGATGCGCCTTTCGATGATCGGGTATGTCGCCTGAGCCTTGCCCAGCCGCGCCGATTAGGCAATGGTGCCGCCAAATCCAAGCATAGGAGAGGATCAATGGCAGAAGCCTATATCGTCGACGCGGTACGCACCGCGGGCGGCAAGCGCGGCGGCAAATTGGCGGGTGTTCACCCCGTCGACATGGCCGCAACCGTGCTCGACGCGATCGTCGCGCGCACCGGCATCGATGGCGCCGTCGTCGACGACGTGATCATGGGCTGCGTGATGCAGGGCGGGCAGCAGGCGGGCCAGGTTGGCCGCAATGCCGTGCTCGCCGCGAAGAACCTGCCCGACTCGGTGCCCGCCGTCTCGATCGACCGCCAGTGCGGATCGTCGCAGCAATCGATGCAGTTCGCCGCCCAAGCCGTGATGTCGGGCACGCAGGATATCGTGATCGCTTCGGGCGTCGAAAGCATGACGCGGGTGCCGATGGGCTCGACGATGATGCTCCACATGAAAGAGGGCATGGGCAACTATAAGTCGCCGCGCCTTGAGGAGAAGTATCCCGGCATCATGTTCAGCCAGTTTATGGGCGCCGAGATGATCGTCAAGAAGCACGGCTTCGACCGCGCGATGCTCGACGCCTTCGCGCTCGAAAGCCACCGCCGCGCGATCGCCGCGACCCAGAGCGGCGCGTTCGACAATGAGATTATCGCGATCGAGATCGAAGGCCCCGAGGGTACCGAACAGCACCGCAGCGACGAAGGCATCCGCTACGATGCGACGCTCGAGTCGATTGGCTCGGTCAAGCTGCTGCAAGAAGGCGGCAGCATTTCCGCCGCCAACGCCAGCCAGATCTGCGACGGCGCCTCCGCCGTGATGATCGTCAGCGAAGCCGCGCTCAAGGAACATGGCCTCACCCCGCTCGCGCGCATCGTCAACCTGACGGTGACCGGCGGCGATCCGGTGATCATGCTCGAGGAACCGCTGTTCGCGACCGACAAGGCGTTGAAGCGCGCGGGCCTCAGCATCGACGATATCGACTTGTACGAAGTCAACGAAGCGTTCGCGCCGGTGCCGCTCGCGTGGCTGAAGCATGTCGGCGGCGATCATGCCAAATTGAACGTCAATGGCGGCGCGATTGCGCTTGGCCATCCGCTCGGCGCGAGCGGCACCAAGCTGATGGCGACGCTGGTGAATGCGCTCAAGGCTCGCGGCGGCCGCTATGGGTTGCAGACGATGTGCGAAGGCGGCGGCATCGCCAATGTGACGATCATCGAGCGGCTTTAACTCATTCAGCCCCTCCCCTTTAGGGGAGGGGTTGGGGTGGGGCCGTGCCACCGGCGATATGCTCGGTGAGACATCCCCCACCCCCATCCCCTCCCCTGAAGGGGAGGGGCTTTGTCTTTAGGGAGAACCACATGAAACTCGACTCAACCGTTGCCGCCGTCGTCACCGGCGGCGCTTCCGGCCTCGGCGAAGCCACTGCCCGCGCGCTCGCCGCCAAGGGCGTCAAGGTCGCGATCTTCGACTTGCAGGCCGAAAAAGGCGAAGCGGTCGCGGCCGAGATCGGCGGCGTCTTCTGCGAAGTGAACGTCACGTCCGACGAAAACGTCGATGCGGGCTTCGCCAAGGCACGCGCGGCGCATGGGCAGGAGCGCGTGCTGATCTGCTGCGCCGGCACCGGCAATGCGGTGAAGACCGCCAGCCGATCGAAGGAAGATGGCAGCATCAAGCACTTCCCGCTCGCCGCGTTCGATTGGCTGATCCAGATCAACCTGATCGGCACCTTCCGCTGCGTCGCCAAATCGGCGGCGGGGATGCTGACGCTCGACCCGATGGAAGATGGCGAGCGCGGCGCGATAGTGATGACCGCATCGGTCGCTGCCGAAGATGGCCAGATCGGCCAGGCGGCTTACTCGGCGTCGAAGGGCGGCGTTGTCGGCATGACGCTGCCGATTGCGCGCGATTTGATGGGCGAGGGCATTCGCATCAATACGATCCTGCCGGGCATTTTCGAAACGCCGCTGATGCGCGGCGCACCGCAGAATGTGAAGGACGCGCTCGCCGCGTCGGTGCCCTTCCCCAAGCGGCTCGGCAATCCGCCCGAGTATGCGCATCTCGCGCTGACGATGGTGGAGAACAGCTATTTCAACGGTGAGGATGTGCGGCTCGACGGCGCGATCCGGATGGCGCCACGCTGACGCGCCGGGTGGCCGGGCGCACGCCGCGCCCGGACTCGCCCCAGCGCGGCCAGCGGCGCGCCCGTGCCGTCTGACGACCCCGCATTTGCTGCCGGGTCGCGCTCCCTTCAGGAGAAGTCCATGTCTCGCCCCGAACCCTGGCGGCTGTCGCCCGATGCCTATCCGCATCATGAGACGATCCAGACGCGGTTTCAGGACCTTGATGTGCTGGGGCATATCAACAATGTCGGCATGGCCGCGATCCTCGAAAGCGGGCGCGTCAAGTTCAACAAGGCGTCGGGACTCGATGCGTGGCGCGAGCAGCAGCGCTGGCTGGTCGCGCAAGTGATCATCAATTATCTGGGCGAGGGGCAGTTCCCCGCTGATGTCGTCGTGTCGAGCGGGATCGGGCCGATTGGCGGGCGCAGCTGGACGATCCTGTCGACGGCATTCCAGCACGGGCACCCGATCGCCACTTGCGACACGGTGGTGGTGATGGACCGCGAGGCGGGCCTGACCGCGCTGCCCGACGCCTATCGCGCGGCGCTCGAGGCGTGGCAGGTCCGCAGCGGCTGAAGGCGCGCGGCGCGAAAAGTGTCAAAGGTTATGACGGTCGCAAGGGGGCGGAACCCATTTTGTCGCGAGAACATCGGGGTTCGCGTCGGACGAGGCGCAGGTGATTCGATTGTCAAAGAGCGGGCTTGGGGCAAGAGTCGCAGAGGTTTTCCGACATTGAAAGGGCCAAGCTCGGCGCCGATCCACTACCCGATCGCGCCCAGCGCCCAGAGCAGCAGCATGCCGAAGCCGATCGTCGCGACCGATGCATGCACCGCGATCGAGGCGCCGATGATGCCGGGGCGCGATGTGGCGATGATCGGCACGAACAGCCCGGTCAGCAGGGCGCCGGCGATGAGCAACGCGACGGTCGACCCCGTGGCATGGCCCGCCACCTTCTCGCCGCTCGGCGCGCCGCGCAACAACATGACCAGCAGTTCGAGGCCCCCGGCGCCAAACAGCAAATGCACCCCCGCCAGCGTCTGTGAATTGCGCTCGCCACGCAAATAGCGATAGCCCATCACGGCGCCGATCGCGACACCGATGCCCAGCAACAGCACGACTGGTTCTACTGTCATCGCCTGCCTCCCTTGCTTCACCCGACCGCCACGACGCCTCCAGGTTCACCGCCGCGCGCGCGACATCCTAAACCCGTCATCCGAAAACTGCCACGCCGCGCCGATCGGGGCGCGCGGACTGGCTAGCGGGGCTCGGCGCGTGCGTCGCGAGCAAGCCAACCGTCGATCATCGATCGCGCGCCGATGCGGGCGAGATGCTCGGCACCATCGGTGCTGATCTGACCGTCGAGCGCGAGCGTGCCGATGCCGTGTGACAACCCCCAGAGCATCTGCGCGCAATCGCTGAGCGGTATCGGCGGCACCGACCCTTCGAACAAGTTCGCGAGGATCGCCATCAGCATCCCCGCCGGTGCCGCCGCCGCGCGCTGCAAATCGGGATAGCGCGCGTGATCGGCGAACTCGGCGCCCTTCATCAGGCGGTAGAGGTTGGGGTGATCGAGCACGAATCGGACATAGGATTCGGTTCCGGCGATCAGCGCTTCCTTGGGCGACGCGCCGAGCTGTGCGTGGAGGTCGAGCTTACGCTGCTGGAGCCGGTCAAACCCCGCCGCGGCGACCGCCGCCAGCAGCGCGGCGCGGTCTTCGAAGTGGTGATAGGGCGCCATCGCGCTGACCCCGACGCTGCGCGCCAGTCCCCGCAGCGACAGCGCCGCTGGGCCGTCGCGTTCGAGGATGTCGAGCGCGGCTGCGACCAGCGCCGCGCGCAGCTCGCCGTGATGATAGGGCTTCGTTGTCGTCGCTGCGTCCATTGACCAACGATAGCCAAACATCTATGCAGTGCAAACTTTACGATGTAAGGATAAGTCGATGTTGATCGTAATGACAGGCGGGACGCGCGGTCTCGGGCGGGTGGCCGCTGGGCAGATGACGGGTCTGGGGACGCCGGTGATGGGCGCACGGCGGCCCGAGGATGTCCCGGCAGGTTGGCATTACCAGCCGCTCGACCTTGCCAGTCTCGCGAGCGTGCGCGCCTTTGCGGCGGCACTGCCCGAGGGGCCGATTTCGCATCTCATCCTCAACGCCGGCGGGCAGCGCCCCGACACCAAGGCCCGCAGCGCCGACGGCTTCGAGCTGACGTTTGCGACCAATCATCTGGCGCATTATCTGCTGCTGCGGTTGCTGATGCCGCGCCTGTCGGACGGCGCGCGGATTGTCATCACGTCGAGCGGCACGCATGACCCGGCTGAAAAGTCCGGCGTGCCGCCGCCACGCCATGCGCGCGCGGACTGGCTCGCCTATCCCGACCGCGACCCCCAGCTCGACCGAATGCAGGCGACGGCGGGGATGCGCGCCTATTCATCGTCCAAGCTGTGCAATGTCATGACCGCGCGCCATCTCGCGGCGAGCGAGGCCGCGCGCGCAGGCGGCTGGCGCGTGTTCGCTTATGACCCGGGCCTGACGCCCGGCACTGGCCTCGTCCGCAGTCAGCCATGGGTCGTGCGCAGGCTCATCTGGCCGCTGCTGCCGCTGGTGCTGCCGTTTGCCAAGGGCATGAATTCGCTGGCCGACGCCGGGCGCGGGCTGGCCGATCTCGCGACATCGGCTGTGGCGCCAGAGGGCCATGTCTATGCTTCGCTCCAGAAGGGCAAGCTGACCTGGCCCGATCCGTCGGTGATCGCGCGGGATGATGCGGCGGTGCAGGCGTTGTGGGACGATAGCGCGGGGATGGTGGGGGTTTAGAGCGCTACCCTCTTATCCCGACCCGTTCGTTTCGAGCGAAGTCGAGAAACAGGCCGCAGGCGGTGCGCCGTGTCTCGACTTCGCTCGACACTAACGCGAGAGGGTGTTCCAAATTGACGTCGGACGGACCCCTCAATCCGCGAACACCGCCGCGCGCTTTTGCATGTTGGCCATCACCGCTTCGACCTGATTGGGCTGGCGGATGACGCCGAGTTGCACGTCGCTTTCGGCTTGCAGGATCGCTGCGCTGCCGAGATCCGGCTGGAGGTTGAACAGCTTCTTCGATCCCTGCACCGCCTGCGGGTTGCGTGCGGCGATCTGCGTCGCGAGTGCGTGTGCTTCGGTATAGGGATCAGCCGCGATTCGGGTTAGAAAGCCGAAGCCCAGCGCTTCGTCAGCATCGAATTCGCGCGCGGTATAGGTCAGCTCGCGCAGCACATCGTCGCGCGCGATTCCCCGCCACAGTGCGATCCCGGCCATGTCGGGGACAAGGCCCCAATGGACTTCGCGGATCGAGAAGCGCGTGTGTGGTGCGGCGATGCGGATGTCGGCGCCCGACATGATCTGGAAACCGCCGCCGAACGCAACGCCGTGAACCGCAGCGATCACCGGCACCGCCAGCGTGCGCCAGCCCCAGGCGGCGTGCTGCGGCAGGTTCGCATCGCCGTGGGTGCGATCGGCGAGCGACGTGCCCGAGCCACCGCTCGCCATGCTCGCCATGTCGAGCCCGGCGCAGAAAGCGCGGCCCTCGCCCGACAGCACGACGCAACGGACGTGCGGCATATGCGCGATCTGGTCGATCGCATTGGCGATCTGGCTGAACATCTCGGGGTCGAGCGCGTTCATCTTGTCGCCGCGCGTCAGCTTCACATCGGCGACGTGATCCGAAACGGTAATGCGGATGCGGTTTTCCATGGGGTGCCTTTCCCTATCGCAAGGACGAACGCGGTTGAACCTACGCGCTCAAACAATCCGGCTCTCGCTATTGCCCCAATAGCGATCGCGCAACAGCCGCTTGTAGAGCTTGCCGGTCGGCGCGCGGGGGAGTTCGGCGGCGAAGTCGATTTGGCGCGGGGTCTTCACGCCTGACAGCTCGGCGCGGCACCAGGCGGTGAGCTCGGCGGCGAGCGCGTCGCCTGCCTCGGCCATGTCGACCGGCTGGACGACGGCGATCACGCGCTCGCCCATGTCGGGGCAGGGGCCGCCGATCACCGCGACATCGGCGACGCGCGGGTGGGTGATCAGCCGATTCTCGATTTCCTGCGGATAGATGTTCACGCCGCCCGAAATGATCATGAAGCTCTTGCGGTCGGTGAGGTAGAGATAGCCTTCCTCGTCCATGCGGCCGATGTCGCCGAGCGTGGTCCAGCCGTGCGCGTTCTTCGCCTCGGCGGTCTTTTCGGGGTCGTTGTGATATTCGAACACGCCGCCGCCGCCGAAATAGACGAGTCCCTCGGCGCCGGGGGGCAGCTCATTGCCTTGCTCGTCGCAGATATGGAGCTGGCCGTAAGCGGCCTTGCCGACTGAGCCCTTATGCGCGAGCCACTGCGCCGAATCGATCGTCGTCAGGCCATTGCCTTCGGAGCCGGCGTAATATTCGTACAGCACGGGTCCCCACCAGCCGATCATCGCTTCCTTGACCGGGATCGGGCAGGGCGCGGCGGCGTGGATCGCGACTTTGAGGCTCGACAGGTCGTAGCGCGCGCGGGTGGCGTCATCGAGTTTGAGCATCCGCACGAAATGCGTCGGCACCCATTGGCTGGTGTTGACGCGGTAGCGCTCGATCGCGGCGAGCGCGGCTTCAGGATCGAAATGCTGCATCATCACCACCGTGCCGCCGTGGCGCATCACCGTCATCGACCAGCGTAACGGCGCGGCGTGATAGAGCGGCGCGGGCGACAGATAGATGCTGTCGGGGCCGATCCGGTACAGCGCCTGCGCGAGCATGACGAGCACATTGGGCGCGGCAATGCCGGGGTCTTCGGGCAGCGCCACGCGCACGCCCTTGGGCCGCCCGGTGGTGCCCGACGAATAGAGCATGTCGGTGCCCGCGCGCTCGTCGGCAATCGGGGTGGCAGGCATCGCGGCGACTGCTGCTTCCCAGCCGGTCCAGCCGGGCGCGGTGCCGCCGATCATGTAGCGCGCATGATCGCCCAGCAGCGGGGTCAGCGCCTCGGCAGTCGCGGCCATGGCGGCAGAAGCGATGATCAGCCGCGCGCCGCTGTCGCGGATGATGTACTCGACTTCGGGCGCGGTGAGTTTGCTGGGGATGCAAACGTAGAACAGCCCCGCGCGCTGCGCGCCCCATACCAGCCCAAAGAATTCAGGGACGTTGTCGAGGAACAGCGCGACCGTATCGCCAATGCCGAGCCCTGCTGCGCGGAAGAGCTGTGCCGCGCGGTTCGAGGCCGCGTCGAGCTGCGCATAGCTGATCGTCTCGCCGGTTTCGGCGACGATCAGCGCCGCCTTGTCGGGCGCCGTCTGCGCGTGAACGCTCGGGTGCATTGGTCCTCTCCCATTATGTCTTGGGCGAGAGGCTAACGGGCGGCGGTGGTGCCTTCAATCGCGAACTGGTCGGGCGCCGGCACCGCCAGCCGATAGCCCACGCCCTTTTCGGTGCGCAGCAGCGGCACCGCAAAGTCGCGGTCGAGCTTGGCGCGCAGGCGCGAGACATGGACGTCGAGCACATTGGTGCCCGGATCAAAGCCGACGCCGCACACGCGCTCAAGCAGCGCTGCGCGGCTGATCGACTCGCCGGGGTGCAGCGCCAGTTCGAGCAGCAGGCGATATTCGCGCGGCAGCAGCTCGATCGGCATGCCGCTGCGCCACACCCGGCGGTCGATCGTATCGATCGCGAGGTCGCCGAGCGTGATCAGGCGCGGGCTGCCGCGGCGGATGAGGGCCGCAACCCGCGCAGCAATCAGCCGGTCGCTGGCCGAATGAACGACGGCATCATCGGCGCCGGCATCGATCGCGTCGATGACGGCCGCTTCGTCATTCTCAACAATCATCAGCACGGGCGAGGGAGACCGCTGCCGAAGCACCGCGAGCGTTGTTTCGGGCGGTATCGTGCCTTGCGCGACGATCAGCAGCGCCGCGACGCCGGGCGTGCCATCGGCGGTGATCCCGCGATCGGCCAGCGCCGCGACGAGGGCGGGACGATCAGACGAGAGCCAGACGCGTGACATATTCAGGGTCTAACCCGCCCGACGCACGGACGACGCGCGACCTGCTCCATTTTGGATCATGCTGCGAGCGCCCGGGCGGCGGCGACCGAGGCGAGCGCGGCAGCGGCGGTGCGGCGCATGCGCGGCGAGGGATGCCGCGCGGCGAAGGAGGTGGCGAGATCAAGCCCGTTGCCGCCGCCGAAATGCACGGCAAGCGACACCAGCACTTCGGACGCCGTTGTCGTCATGCTGCGCACAATCGTGCGTGTGCTCACATCGAATTCGAACTGGTCGCGCCATTGCTGGCCCGGATCGCGCGCGAGGATGTTGAGCGACACTGACAACGCTTCGGGCGGGTGCTGGACATGGACGTCGCGGTGGGCGCGGTAAAGCAGCAGCCGACCGGGATCGAGGCGGGTCGTACCGACGGGCCGGAGGTCGACCGGCTCGCCGGGCCACCCTTCGACTTGGTCGCCATCATAGACAAAATCGTCGCTGAGATAGCCCGGCCCGGCATAGCCATAGGTCAGGAACGGAAAATTATGGTCGTGCGCAAAGCCGTAGAAAAAGGCAGCGGGGCCACTGGCGCGCAGGATCGCGTCGCTGCGCGCCGGCCAGAAATTGGCGCGCACGACGAAGCGGCGGTCGGCCGCGAGCAGCATGACTTGCGGGCCATAGCTGCTGCCGGTCTGGCGCTGGTGGCGGTCCTTCAATTCGGCAATGGCGAGATCGGCGAGGAAATCGCGGTTGCGCCCTAACCCCGCGAGCAGCGGGCCAAGGCTGGCGAAAGCGTCCTCGTCGCGCGCGTCGGCGGGCGTCGACGCCAGCGCATCGGCCAATGCCTCCAGCGTGATCGCGGGGGGCTCGCCGGGATCAATCAGTCGGGGCATTGCAGCTTAGCCTCGACCAGCGGGATCATCTGCGCGGCGGCGGCGCGAATCTCGGCGTGCGGATCGTCGAGCATCGCGCGCAGCCGGGGCAGCGCCGCACCGGCATCGAGCGCGAGCCATTCGCGCATCACGCCCCAGCGCACGAAATGCGCCGGATCGCGGCTCGCCAGATCGAACGCGTCGGCGGCATCGGCGCGCCCGCTGTGGCGCAGCAGCGCGGCCAGCATCTGCGTGCGCGAGGCGATGTTGTCGAGCGCCGCGACGCGGACCAGCGCGCCGTCGCCCCGCGCATATTCGCGCATGACGGCGGCGCTGTCGGCGCGGACGGTCGCGGTTACGGTGACGATGTCACTCGTCGCGCCGTCGATCAGCTGGGCGTGGCTGCGTCCGTCAATGCGGCGGACCAGCCCGTCGACGAGCCGCACCGCGCCCACCGGACGGCAAGGCGGCGCCTCTGCCGCGGTAAAGTCGGGCTTGGCGGGCTCCGCGCGCCACAGCAGCAAGGTCGCGCCGCCGCCGCGCTCATACCGCACCACTGACAAACGGCCGGGGACGACCACTGTGGTTGGCCGGGGGGCCGCCGCCAGCGTCGCAGCGGACAGCACAGCGGCAGTGATCGTAACGGCGGGATGCTCGAACAGGATTGCGCCGGTGCGCAGCGCATCGCGGCTGAAGCGCAGCGGCGGATCGATCCACGCGTCAAGCGCCAGCGCGTCGATCAACGGCGCGATCAGGTCACCCGCCCAGTCGGGATCGGCGAGCAGCACCATTGCGCGGTCGGCAATCGATTCAGCGGAGGCATTGTCGCAATCGGCGAACAGCGCCGTCGCGCGGGCGTAGGGCGCACTCTGGCGCCAGTCCTCCGCCAGCGTCGCCGCAGCAGCCTGCGCTTCGGGGGGGCGTGCGCGTGCGGGCGGCGTTGCTTGCGCCATCACACCGCGCGCGGATCCATCTCGTAGACGATCACGGCGATCGCGACGATAATTTCGAAAATATCGTCACCGACAATTTCACCCACGCGGATGGCCCCGCTGACTGCGACTTGGGTGCTCAGATCGACAATTTGATCAATATCGATGCCAATGACGCCCATCGCCCGCCTTTATTGTCTTTTCCAAGAAAGGTTAAGCGACGTTGCTTGGGCGGGAGAGTTAAATCGCTGAAAGGTTTCCCTGTGCTTGTTGCGGCTTGGCACGCTCCCGATGCTGTGTGTAAAGCCGCGCGCAATGCCTCAGTCGCCGTTCGATCCCCGCATTTTCATGAGTTATGGCAAGCGCGCGCACGCCGGGCGGCTTGGCATTGAGTATCATGCGCATGGCCCCGATTGGGCCGAACTCGCGCTGCCCTATAATCCCGCGCTGATCGGCGATGAAACCAGTGGTGTGCTCGCGTCGGGGCCGATCCTGTCGATGATGGACATGGCGACCAGTCTCGGCGTCTGGCTCAAGCTGGGTGAATTTCGCGCGCACGCGACGCTCGATCTGCGGATCGATTATCTGCGCCCCGCCACCCCCGGCAAGACGGTATACGGGCGGGGCGAATGCTATCGGATCACCCGCGCAATTTCGTTCGTGCGGGGGACCGCGCATGACGGCGACCCCGGCGATCCGCTCGCGCATGTTGCGGGCACCTTCATGTTCACCGAGGTGCAGCCATGAAGCTGCCGCCCTATGCCGATCTGCTCGGCCTGTCGGTCGAAGCTGGCGTTATCGGCCCGCCGGTGCTGATGATGCCCTATTCGACCGATGTGATGGGGCGCCCCGGCTTCCTGCACGGCGGCGCGCTCGGCGGGCTGCTCGAGGTCGCGGCCATCGCGGCACTGCGCCACGCGCTGACGCTGGAGGACGCAGGCGACAGCCGGATCAAGCCGATCAACGTGACGGTCGATTTCATGCGCGGCGGACGCGAGAAGGAAACGCGCGCGCTCGGTATCGTCACCCGGCTCGGCAACCGCGTCGCCAATGTCGAAGCGCATGCGTGGCAGGACAACCGCGACCGCCCGATTGCGTCGGCGCGGATGAATTATCTCATCGTGCGCGGGTGAAGCGGACGCGCTTGAGCGTGTGCGCGCGCAAGGCGCGCTTCGCGAGCGAGGAGGATGCAATGGCGGTCGCGCGGACGGCGGCGGTGGTCCTGCGCCCCTATCTCTGCGACCGCTGCTGCCGGTTCCACCTGACCAGCCGGACGAAGGGGATGCGGATGGCGCGTTTGGGGTTGAGGGGCTGATTGTGCCCTCAACCAACCCTGTCTCGCACGCGGGAGAGGGTCGGGTCTGGAATTGCAGATGCAGTCAGATCACGATATCTACAGACGTCGGAGAAGCGGCTGTAAATGGAGTCTTTTCAGTGCGGCGGATGTGCGCTCTATTTCTAGCAGCTTGCGCCTTCATTGCGGCTCCGTCCATTGCCTGCGGGCCACCCTCATTCAATTTCGAGCGCAGGAGCGCGCGACTAAGTCCAACGGTCGACGACCGATTGACCGAAACGGTTGGCAACTTTCGACGGGCAAGGCAAGGATCGAGGCTCCATCTCACGGCCTGGGGCGACAGCACGGGCACCACGGTTGCAAATCGACGCTTGGCGCAGCGGCGCGCGAATGCGGTTAGCGCCGCTCTTATCCGCCGGGGCATCCCGCGTCGGGCCATCGACATTAGTATTAGGTCAGTCCCCAAAGGCGGGCCTGATGGTTGGGTCTGGGCTGAGGTCATTGGAGCGCAGGCAGGCTGCGGCTAGGAACGGGCGCAAGCGCTTTGCAGGAGACGATGCGGTTAGGCGCGCCAGTTGATGTCGGCTGACACGCCGACGTACATGCCTCCGCGATACCGGTAATGTAGGCCCAACCGCCTCTCACCATGTGGTGTTATCGCAAGCGGCAGCCCGGAAGAAAAGCCAAGCCCCGTGTCAAGCACGGGGCGACGAGCCGAAAGGAAAGGGATGAGTCAGCCACAAAGGCGCGTTAAAGCTGCCCGACCGCTTGCCACCGCAAGCCGCCATTCCTTCCGCCCTAACCCTCAACCACCCCCGGCGTCGCCTTACGATTGACCCGCAGTTCGAACACATCAGGCCGACTATAATGGCCATCGGTGTCGAGCGCCGCCAGTTCGCGGTCGATCATCCGCATTTCGAGCGTGGCGGCAATGATCTCGGCCTGCGACCCCGCCTCCGCCAGCACCGCGCCATCGGGGGCGTAGATCGCGCTGCCGCCATTTTGCAGTTGCTCATCGGGAATCTGGCGGATCAGCGCTTCGGCCTCGGCATCGCCGCCGACGCGCGCGAGGCCGTCGAGCAGGTCGTCGCGGTGCTGGATCGTCGCCGCCGACAGCACGAAGCAGCGCCCTTCAAACGCATAGTGCCGCGCGGCGACCGCGTACATGTCGCGCGCGCTCGGCCAGGCCGCGACGTGGATATGCTCGCCCGCGTGATGCATCGCCGCGCGCGCGAACGGCATCCAATGTTCCCAGCAAATGAGGTTCCCGAGCCGCCCCCAGGGCGCTTCATGCACATCAAGCGTCGAGCCATCGCCGCGCGCCCAGATCAGCCGCTCGCCATGCGTCGGCACGAGCTTGCGGTGCGGCAGCGGCGCTGTGCCGGGGCGGAAGATATACTGGGTGTTGGTCAGACTCGACCGCACCCGTGCATGCGCGCCGACCGACACGCATATGCCGCTCTTGTCGACCAGTGCTTGCAGCGGCTCAAAGCGCGGATCGTCGTCGCGCACGGCCTGCTCGAGCATCAGCGCGTGCAGCGCCTTGGCCCCCGGATGGTCCCACAATGCCGCGCCCGCCGCTTCGTCGAGCCACAGCGGATAGCCGCCGAGGAACGTCTCGCCGAACGCGATCACCTCGGCGCCTTCGTCGACCGCGCGCGCGACATGATCGACGAGCGCGGTGATCCCGTCCGATATCGCGAGCGGGATCGGCGCTGCCTGGACGATTGCTGCTTTCACGTGCTTCATTCGACCCAATCCAGCCCCATGTCGCGATACACGCCGCGATCCTCGTCCCAATTCTCCTTCACCTTCACGTGGAGGTAAAGGTGGACTTTGCGCTCCATCAGCATCGCCAGTTCGGCGCGGGCGCGGGCGCCGATTTCCTTGATCCGCGCGCCGCCCTTGCCGAGCACGATGGCGCGCTGGGTGGTGCGCGCGACGAGAATTTGCTGGTGGATCTCGACCGACCCGTCCTCGCGTTCCTTATATTGTTCGGTCTCGACCGCGCTGTCATAGGGTAGCTCGGCGTGGAGCTGGAGGTAGAGCTGTTCGCGCGTCACTTCGGCGGCGAGCGACCGTTCGCTGGCGTCGGACACCTGATCCTCGGGGAAGTGCCACGGCCCCTCGGGCATCTCGGCGGCAAGCGCGGCTTTGAGTTCGGGCAGGCCATCGCCGGTGGTCGCGCTGACGAAGAAAGTCTCGGCGAACGGCACCTTGGCGTTGAGCGTTTCGGCATGCACCAACAGTCGCGCCTTGTCGGCCAGATCGACCTTGTTGAGGATCAGGAACTTCTTCTCGCGCCGCCCGGCGAGCCCTTCGGCGATCGGCAGCACTTTGGGGCCGAGCCCGCCCTTCGCATCGACCACCATCGCGATCAGATCGGCGCCTTCCGCCCCGCTCCACGCCGCCGCGACCATCGCGCGGTCGAGCCGGCGCTTGGGCTCGAAGATGCCGGGGGTGTCGACGAGCAGGATTTGCGTGTCGCCTTCGAGTGCGACCCCCATCAGCCGCACGCGCGTCGTCTGCGCCTTGGGGCTGACGATCGCGACCTTCTGACCGACGAGGCCATTGACGAGCGTCGACTTGCCCGCGTTGGGGGCACCGACGACGGCGACGAGGCCGCATTTTTGGGTTTCAGTCATCAACTTGTTCCGTCACCCTGGACTTGGTCCGGGCTCCACTGGGGTTCTGGCATGGCATGGGTTGCTCTTGCGCCAGCATGCGTGCCTCGACAATCCAATATCAGCAATGCCTGTGCGCTAACCGCGATCACCACACGGACAGTTGTGTTCATGCATAAAAGGCGGGATGATAGCGCACATCGCCCTTTGGCGTTGCCCCTCTAAGCGTCAGTTGCTGAAAATAGGGGTGGGCTTCGCTATTACACGTCAACTGGGGATCGTGCGCGAACCCGAAGCGACCGTAATAAGCGGGATAGCCGAGCAACACGCAGCCGTCGGCCCCCATCGCCTTGATCCGTTCGATCCCTTCGCGGATCAGGGCGCTGCCGATGCCGAGCGATTGCAAACCCGGTTTGACCGACACCGGGCCGAGAACGAACCAGTTGCCGGGCTGGTTGTCGATCGTGACGCGCGAGAAGGCGATGTGGCCAATGATTTCGGCGTCGCGCTCGGCGACCAGCGAAACGGCCAGTGCGCCATCTGCGCGGAGCGCGTTGATCAGGTCCTGCTCATCCCCTTGGCTGTACGGCATCGGTTTGAAGGCAGCCTGGGTGATCTCGTAGATTGTCTGGACGTCCTCAGGACGCTCGTCTCTGATGTGCATGAGCCGTGCCTACCCCTCCAACTGCCCCAACAACGCCAACGCCGCTGCCGTCTCCGCTTCCTGCTTCGATGTGCCCGTCGCGGTCGCTTCTGCCAGCTTGCCGATCGTGACCTTCACCGTGAAGCGCGGGGCGTGGTGGGGGCCGGATCGTTCGACGATGCTATATTCGGGCGGGCGGCGGTTGTGGGCGGCGGCCCATTCCTGGAGTGCGGATTTGGGATGCTGCGGCGCGCGGATGTCGCGTTCGATCCGCGTTGCCCAGAGCGTGCGCACCGCCGCGCGCGCCGCCTCCAGCCCGTGGTCGAGGTAGAGCGCGCCGATCAGCGCTTCGAGTGCGTCGCCGAGCACATTGTCGCTGTCGAACGCGCCGTCGTCGCGGGCTTGTTTGCCGAGCCGCAGATGCGTCGGCAGCGACAATTCGCGCGCGATTTCGGCGCACACCGGGCCGGTCACTAGCGCGTTCAGTCGCTTCGACAACGCGCCCTCGGCCTCGCCCGGAAAGCGCGCGAACAGCCATTCGGCGATCGTGAGTCCGAGGACGCGGTCGCCCAAAAATTCGAGCCGCTCGTAATTCGCCGCTGCCTGGCTGCCGTGCGTCACCGCGCGCTCATACAGCGCCAGATCGTGCGGCGCGGCGCCCAGCGACCGCTCGACCCAGTCGGCGAGATCGCTGCTCAAAAGCCCTTGCCGATCCGGTCGCCGCGCGCCGCCGAGAACCATGTCCACGGCAGCAGCCACGACGCGCTGCCGTCAGTCGAGAAGAAAGTGAATTGCGCGCGGCCGACCAGATTTTCCACCGGCACAAAGCCGATCCCCTGACCCGGTATCTGGGGAAAGCGGCTGTCGAGACTGTCGTCGCGGTTGTCGCCCATCATGAACACATGGCCAGCGGGGACCGTGAACAGCGCGGTGTCGTCGGCCGCCGTGGTCCCGCGATCGAGCACAGCATAGCTCTTTCCGTTCGGCAGCGTCTCGCGATATTGGCGATAGCGGCAATAGGCTTTGCCGAAACTCTGCTCGGCAAAAGGCGCGGCGCAGCCGTAATTGGGGCTGGCCGGGATCACGAAATCCTCGACCGGCTCCTGCCGCACGGCGACGCCGTTGAGGATGATCTGGCCGTGACGCAGCTGGATCGTGTCGCCGGGCAGGCCGATGACGCGCTTGATATAGTCCTCGCGGTCGAGCGGCGGCGCCTTGAACACCGCGACATCGCCGCGTTCGGGCAGCCGCGCCAGGATACGCCCGGGGATCAGCGGCACGCTGAACGGCAGGCTGTGGCGCGAGAAACCGTAGGAGAATTTCGACACCACCAGATAATCGCCAATGTATAGGCGCGGCAGCATCGATTCCGACGGGATGACGAAGGGCGAAAAGATGAAGCTGCGCAGCAGCGTGAACAGGATTGCCAGCCGCACCAGAAACCACAAGGTCTCGCGCCACTCCGCGCGCGCGGGTCGCGTTGGGGCGGCGGCAATCGGATTTGCGGTCATATCGTCCATCGTTCGCGCGCTTTGCGGCGGGCGAGGGCAAGTCGTCAAGCCGGGGGTGGCGGCGGCGCGGGCGCAGTGCTAGCGCGCGGGCATCCCCGATGCAGCCACAGGAGCCCCTGCCATGACCGCCGACTGGCACGCGATCGAAGCGCTCGACCCGCCCCGGCTCGAAAGCCTGTTCGCCGATGATCCCGATCGGCTGTCGCGCTTTTCGATCGATGTCGCGGGGCTGCATTTCGACTGGTCGAAGACGCATTTGACCGCGGAAGCGGTGGCGGCGTTTGAGGGACTCGCCAAGGCGCAGGGCTTTGCCGTCAAGCGCGAGGCGCTGTTCGCGGGCGAGCCGGTCAACGCCACGGAAGGCCGCGCGGCCGAACACAGCGCCGAACGCGGCGAGGGCAGCGGGGAAGCGGTGGCGCGCGCGGCGCAACTCCACGCCCGCATGCGCGCGCTGATCGACGCGATCGAAGCGGGCGCGCTCGGCCCGGTGCGGCATATCCTGCACATCGGCATTGGCGGGTCGGCGCTTGGCCCTGATCTGCTGATCGACGCGCTTGGTCGCGACGATGCGCGCTATGATGTCGCGATCGTTTCGAACATCGACGGCTGCGCGCTCGAAGCCGCCTTCGCGCAGTTTGAGCCCGATGCGACGCTGGTCGTGGTGGCGTCCAAGACCTTCACCACCACCGAAACGCTGCTGAATGCGACGAGCGCGCTGCAATGGCTGCGCGAGGGCGGGGTCGATGATCCCTATGGCCGCGTGATCGCGCTGACCGCCGCGCCCGACAAGGCCGTCGAATGGGGCGTCGATGAAACCCGCGTGCTGCCCTTCGCCGAGTCGGTGGGCGGGCGCTATTCGCTCTGGTCGTCGATCGGCTTTCCGGCGGCGCTGGCGCTGGGTTGGGATGCGTTTGAGGAATTGCTCGACGGTGCGGGCGAGATGGACCGGCATTTCCGGCTGGCGGCGGCGCATGAGAATGCGCCGATGCTCGCGGCCTTTGGCGACCTGTTCTACACGCAAGTAAGAGGCGCCGAGACCCGCGCGGTGTTCGCTTATGACGAGCGGCTGCGGCTGTTGCCGAGTTACCTCCAGCAACTCGAAATGGAATCGAACGGCAAGGCGGTCGGGCTCGATGGCAAGCCGGTCGGGCGTCACACCGCGCCGATCACCTGGGGCGGGGTGGGGACGGACGCGCAGCATGCGGTGTTTCAGTTGCTCCACCAGGGCACGCATCTGGTGCCGGTCGAATTCGTCGCGGTGACCGAACCGGGCGACGCGCTTGATGAGGAGCATCATCGCCAGTTGCTGCTCAATTGCTTCGCGCAAGGTGCCGCGCTGATGAAGGGCCGCGCCAACGACGCCGACCCGGCGCGCGCCTATCCGGGCGACCGCCCGAGCGCGACGATCCTGATCGAAAGCCTCGACGCGCACAGCCTCGGCGCGCTGATTGCTTTCTATGAACAGCGCGTGTTCGTGAGTGCGGCGCTGCTCGGGATCAACCCGTTCGACCAGTTCGGCGTCGAACTCGGCAAGGAAATGGCCAAGGCGGCGGGGGCAGGGGGGCTGGATTTCGACCCCTCGACCACCGATTTGATCAAGCGCGCGCTGGGCTGACCCCACGAAGAAGGACCAATGATGGCCAATTACGACTATGACCTTTTCGTCATCGGTGCCGGTTCGGGCGGGGTGCGCGCGGCGCGCGTGTCGGCGGCGTACGGCGCCAAGGTGGCGGTTGCCGAGGAGTTTCGCGTCGGCGGCACCTGCGTGATCCGCGGCTGCGTGCCCAAGAAGCTGCTCGTTTACGGCGCGCATTTCGCCGAAGATCTGGCCGATGCCCGCCGGTTTGGCTGGGACGTGCCGCCGTGCAATTTCGACTGGCCGCGCCTGCGCGACAATGTGCTTGCCGAGGTCGACCGGCTCAACGCCGCTTACACCACCACGCTCGACAGCCATAAGGTCGAAGTCATCCTCGACCGCGCCGAAGTCGCCGGCCCCAATGAAGTACGGCTCGCCAGCGGCAAGACGGTGACGGCCGGCCGCATTCTGATCGCCACCGGCGCGCGGCCACAATTGCTGCACTTCCCCGGCAGCGAGCATGCGATCACCTCGAACGAAGTGTTCCATTTGCCGAGCCTGCCCAAGCGCGTGCTGATCGCGGGCGCGGGCTATATCGCCAATGAATTCGCGGGCATCTTCCACGAATTCGGGAGCTCGGTGACGGTGGTCAACCGCAGCGACGCGATCCTGCGCGGTTACGACGAGCAGATCCGCGACCGCTTGCTGCAAATCTCGATGGGCAAGGGCATCCAGTTCCGCTTCAATACCCAGTTCAAGTCGATCGACAAGCAGCCCGACGGCAGTCTGCTGGTCCACTTCACCAATGGCGAGCCGATGACGGTCGATTGCGTGATGTTCGCCACCGGCCGCGTGCCCAATACCGAAGGCTTGGGGCTGGAAGAAGCGGGCGTCGTGCTCGATAACGGCGCGGTGAAGGTCGACGACGACAACCAGTCGAGCGTTCCGAGCATCTATGCCGTCGGCGACGTCACCAACCGCGTGCAGCTCACCCCCGTCGCGATCCGCGAGGGGCAGGCGTTTGCCGACACGGTGTTCGGCGGCAAACCGACGCGGGTCGATTATGGCTGCATCCCGAGCGCGGTGTTCAGCCATCCGCCGATCGGCGCGGTCGGCCTCACCGAGAGCCAGGCCAAGCAGAAATATGGCGCGGTGCGGGTCTACACCTCGGACTTCCGCCCGATGAAGAATGTGCTCGCGGGTCGCAACGAACGCGCGCTCTACAAGATGGTGTGCGACGGCGCATCGAACCGTGTGGTGGGCCTGCACATGATCGGGCCGGAATCGGGCGAGATCATTCAGGCAGCGGCAGTGGCCGTGAAGGCGCGACTGACCAAGGACGCGTTTGACCAGACGGTGGCACTGCACCCGACGATGGCGGAGGAATTGGTGCTGATGAAGTAGTTGAGCTTTCCTTCTCGCCGTGCGCTTGATATAGCTTTTTGCGGGGGCGCTAGTGATCGAACGCTGCTATTGTATATTTGAAGGCGGCGGTGCGCGCGGGATCGCTCATATCGGGGCGCTCGCCGCAATCGAGAATAGCGGTATCGCCATGATTGGGTTCGCAGGAACCTCAGCTGGCGCAATTGTTGCTGCACTCGCTGCCGTTGGATACAGATCCGATGAGTTGTTTGGCGAGCAAGGGTCATTACTTGACGAGCTCGTCCTGGACCAACCGCCGGGTAATAAGCAGCCGATTGGCAAGCCAACGCGCTTGATCGGCCCTGGGTGGCTCGGAATCAGAATGATTCGCTTTCTGTCGCTGATCTGGTTTTGGCTGGCCGTAAGTATCCTGTGGGTGATCGCGATAAGCGCTGAGTTGGCGATATTGCTAGAGGCTCCAGCATTAGTTGCAATGTTACCTATCGCATTGATTCTTTTGTTGATGTTTTTGCTTGTTGCTTATGGAGTTTCGGGGCTCGCTCGCCTCAATAGCTTCAAGGACGGACTGGCGCTGGCACTCGCCAAGAAAATTTCGGATACCAACGGCGATAAGCCTGTCACATTTCGGACGTTGCATGAGCGGGGCCTCCCGTCGCTGAAAATCATCGCGTCTGATATCTCAAACCGGCGAATGCAGGTATTTTCGTATCAATATACACCCGATGTGGCAGTGGCCGATGCCGTTTCTGCGTCGATATGTTTGCCCATCATTTTCCGTCCATGGGAGGTAGACGGCAATTTGCACATGGACGGCGGACTTGTCTCGAACCTTCCAGCTTGGGCATTTGACGAGGAGCGACGTCTCGATCGCGAAGCTGCGACGGCTGCTATTCAGATTGCCGAACCGGGTGCGCCTGGCGGCCAACAAAATAATGGTTTGGGCGCATTAGCCTCCGCCACGCGAACCGTTCTTGCTGGGGCCGATCAACTGAGTAAGCGAAACGTTGATCGGCTGTTTGTCGTCCAACTCGATGTGGCAATTGGTTTACTGGATTTCGACCTGACTCGACAAAAGGCACTTGATATAGTCGGAGGCGCTCGCAAGCAGGCGCAAGATAGATTAATTAACCGTATGTTGACATTGGAGAAAAATGTAACAAAAATCTGTAAAATTATTACCGAAGAGGCCAAAGCAGTAATTGACGAAGCTCTATCATTAAGAAAAAGACCTAGCTTTATTGGAAAAATACGCACCTCTATTTTTGTTCCGGAAGGGATAAACCAGTCTGGTCGGCCATTAAGTCTTAGAAATGCTTATAATTTCAATCTCGATAATGCAGCAGATCAACGAATTTCTCTGCCTATTGATGATTCCTTTGTAGGCAGTGCTTGGCTAACCGGGGTTGCGAAGCTGGGTTCTCGTAGCAATTCCGGGCAGTGGGGCGGGTCGCTGGCGAGGCCGGAACATCTGTGGCTACGAAGCCTGATCTGGCCGGAGATGAAATGGTGTCTTTGCGTCCCGTTTGAAGATGACTCGTTGAGACACCCCATCGTGGTGTCGCTGGACAGCGACTGCGACATTGATTTGCCCGAAAATTCGCGGCGCGTCGTTTTCGAGGTACTAATTGAGATTATCGAAACTATATTGAACGACCTAAGCAGTGACGGATTTGGAGCGATATTCGATGACCGTTAAGGATGTGAAAAAACAGGGTGCCGATGCAAAGCCTTCGCCGTTCAAGCTGCGATTGACCAGCCGCCTTGCCGAAAGGAACCTGAATAGCCGTACGACGGATTTGGCTCAAAGCCTGAACTCGTATGAAGCTGAATCTCAAAGACTGCGCGAAGAAGCTGAGGCAGTTGGCGTATCCGCGCTCTCCTGAAGCGGCGAGTCGGGTACAACCTAACCTAGCCCAACGCCAAGCCCGAAATCGTTATCCGGCGCATCAGTCGGCTATGCCCGTCGTAATCACTCAGCCTCGAAGTGCCATGTCTAGCGATTGTCGCACACCGCGACCGATCCCGGCGCGCATCGCGACCGAGTAGCGATATCGCAGCAGCGGTTGGCTCTCCTCGCGAGTCCACCATCACCGCTTGGCCGTCCCTCCCGCCGCCGTCAGCTTCAGCAGCCGCCCTTGCGACCCTTGCAAGCCGTCCTCCAGCAGCCAGATCGCGCCGTCGGGGCCTTGTTCGACTTCGCGGATGCGCGCGCCCATGTCCCATTGGTCACCCTTGGTCGCGCTCGCGCCGTTCAGATCGACGCGGACCAGTGCTTGTGACGACAGCCCGCCGATGAAGGCGTCGCCGCGCCACTGCGGGAACATCTTGCCCGAATAGATCATCAGCCCGCCCGGCGAGATCACCGGGTTCCACCAGACTTTGGGCGGTTCGAAGCCGTCGCCCGGTGCGTGGTCGGGAATGTCGTCAGTGGCCGCGCCGTAATTGCGGCCATGGGAGACGCGCGGCCAGCCGTAATTCTTGCCCGGCTCAACCAGATTGACCTCGTCGCCGCCTTCGGGGCCCATTTCCTGCTCCCACAGCCGCCCTTGCGCATCGAAGGCGAGGCCGAGCAGGTTGCGGTGGCCATAGCTCCAGATCGCCGGATCAAAGCCCTTCGCCGCGAGCGGATTGCCGGGCGCGGGCTTGCCGACGAGGGTGAGGCGCAGCACCTTGCCGAGCGACATTTTGGGGTCTTGCGCGGGCGTGAATTTCTGACGCTCGCCGTTCGCGTAGAACAGGTATTTGCCGTCGGGCGAAAAGGCGATGCGGCCCGAATAATGGCCGCTGCCGCGCACATAGGGCGTCGCGCGGTGAAGCACTTCGACGCCTTCGAGCACGAGCGCGGGCTTCTCGACGAGTTTGCCGCGCGCGAGCACCACGCCTTTCCCTTCCGCACCGCTTTCCGAAAAGCTGAAATAGACGAGGCGGTTCTTCGCAAAACCGGGGGCAAGCACGACGTCCATCAGCCCGCCTTGCCCGGCGCTGTCGACCGGCAAGGTGCCGCTGACCACCTGGCGATCCTTGCCGTCGGCGGAGACGAGCAAGAGCTGACCTTTCTTCTCGGTGACCAGCATCCGGCCGTCGGGCAGGAAAGTCATCGCCCAGGGCGCATCGAAATCGGCGACGACGGTGGTGGTGAACGGGTTGGCGCCGGTCGCGGGCGGCGGTGCGCTGCTGGCTGTGCAGGCGATGGCAGCGATGGGGAGGGCGAGCGGGAGAAGGACAGAACGCATGGGCGGATCGGCTCCGGTTGGTGGCGGCGTCCCGCGATAACGCGGCACCGCCCGAGTGGATGCTTGCCAGCATCGCGCGCTACGCCTATAGAGGCAATGCGCTTTCTCTACATCGGTAACGCTGCGGAGGTCGGCCCCACGGGGTCGACGGCGCGGTTGGCTTGTGCGTTGGAGAGACTGGCTTGGCGGATATCGCCCGATTGACGGCACTCATCGAACCCGAGGCGAAAGCGCTCGGTTTCGATCTCGTGCGCGTCAAGATGTTCGGCGGCGCGGGTGACTTGACGTTGCAGGTCATGGCCGAGCGCCCGACGACGCGCCAGCTCACGATCGATGATTGCGCGGCGCTGTCGCGGCGGATCTCGGATGTGTTCGACGCGCTGGAGGAGGCGGGTCGTGACCCGATCGACGAAGCCTATCGGCTCGAAGTCAGCTCGCCGGGGATCGACCGTCCGCTGACGCGGCTGGGCGATTTCGAGGATTGGAAAGGGCACGAAGCCCGCATCCACCTGACCGCGCCGATCGAGAATCGCAAGCAACTGACCGGGGTGCTGGTCGGCGTGACCGATGACAGAATCGCGATCGACGTGAAGAAGCACGCGGTGATGACGATCGGCATCGAGCAGGTCGCCGATGCGAAATTGCTGTTCACCGACAAATTGCTTGCCGCCACCCGGCCGCTTTCGCCCGAAGGCGCCGATGAATTCGAACCCGAAAACGACGCGCCTGAGGGCGTCGACCTGACCGAGGAACAAGACTGATGGCCACTGCCATTTCCGCCAACAAGGCCGAACTGATCGCGATTGCAGACGCAGTTGCGAAGGAAAAGCTGATCGATCGCATGATCGTGATCGAGGCGATGGAAGACGCGATCCAGCGCGCCGCCCGCGCCCGCTATGGCGCCGAGAATGACATTCGCGCCAAGCTCGACCCGCAGTCGGGCGACTTGCGCTTGTGGCGCGTCGTTGAAGTGGTCGAGGCGGTCGATGATTACTTCAAGCAGGTCAATCTGAAGGAAGCCCAGAAGCTTCAGGCGGGCGCCGTCGTCGGCGATTATATCGTCGATCCGCTGCCGCCGATCGAATTCGGTCGCATCGCCGCGCAGGCCGCCAAGCAAGTGATCTTCCAGAAGGTCCGCGATGCCGAGCGTGAGCGGCAATATGAAGAATTCAAGGACCGGATGGGTGAGATCATCACCGGCGTGGTGAAGCGCGTCGAATTCGGCCATGTCGTCGTCGATCTCGGTCGGGCCGAGGGTGTCATCCGCCGCGACCAGCAGATCCCGCGCGAAGTGGTGCGCGTCAACGACCGCGTTCGCAGCCTTATCCTGCGTGTCGCACGCGAAAACCGTGGCCCGCAGATTTTCCTCAGCCGCGCACATCCCGACTTCATGAAGAAGCTGTTCGCGCAGGAAGTGCCCGAAATCTACGACGGCATCATCGAGATCAAGGCGGCTGCGCGCGACCCCGGCAGCCGCGCCAAGATCGGCGTGATCAGCCACGATAGCTCGATCGACCCGGTCGGCGCGTGCGTCGGCATGAAGGGCAGCCGCGTGCAGGCGGTGGTGCAGG
>CAYUYZ010000030.1:0-44182 GCA_964449575.1 uncultured Stakelama sp. | reverse complement strand
GATATTCTCGCCGCCGCGGATGATGATGTCCTTCTTGCGGTCGACGATGAACAGATAGCCGTCGTCGTCGAGATAGCCGATGTCCCCGGTCAAAAAGAAGCGATCCTCGGTAAAGGCATCGCGCGTTGCCTCGGGCCGGTTGTAATATTCCTTGAAGTTGCAGATCGACCGGATCGCGACTTCGCCGCGGTCGCCAGCTGGCAGCGGCTGCTCCTTGCCGTCGAGGATCGCGAGTTCGACCAGCGGCGGCGAGGCGCGCCCGGTCGAATTGGGCTTGGCGAGATAATTCTCGCGGAAATTGCCGCAGCCGACGCCATTGGTTTCCGTGAGGCCATAGCCGAGCAACGGCTTGGCCCCGCCCATTTCCTCGCTCAAGCGGCGGACATGCTCCACCGGGCGCGGCGCACCGCCTGCGGCAAAATCGGTGCAGCTCGTCAGATCATAGTTGGGCCGGTTCGGATGGGTAAGGATTTCAAAGCTCATCAGCGGCACGCCGACGAAATAGCTCACACATTCCTGTTCAATCAGCCGCATCGCTTCTTCGGCATCCCATTTGGGCATCAGCACGAGCTTGCGGCCCATCGCGAAGCTCTGGAGGAAGACGGGCACTTCGGCAGTGACGTGGAAGAGCGGCACGTTGAGCAACGTCGCATGCTGCGCAGGCGGCGGCGTGCCGTCCTGCGTCGCCAGCGCGAGCATCGTCAGCGCGCTGGCGAGGTAGTTGAACACGGCCTGGGTGATCGCGCGGTGATCACTAAGCGCGCCCTTCGACTGGCCGGTCGAGCCGCTGGTGAACAGGATCGTCGCATTGTCATCGCCCATCAGCATCGGCAGCGCGGTTTCGGCATTGCCGCCCCGGCTGGTGAGCGGCGCCATCGCCTGCAAGAGCGGCAGACGGTCGTCGACGGGCACAATTTCCGCACCGAGCCCGGTCGCTTCGTCGAGCCGTTGCGCGCGCGGGGCATCGGCGAAGACGAGCTTGCACTCGACCTCGGCAATGGCATCGGCGAGCTCGCCGGTCTGCCACCAGCCGTTGAGCAATGTGGCGACGCCGCCCGCCATTAGAATGCCCATGTAGAGCGCGATCCAGGCGGGCGAATTGCGCATCGCAATGCCGATCCGGTCGCCCCGCGTGATGTGGAATCCGTCAATCAGCGCGCGGGCGACATCGGTTGCAGCACTATGGACCTGCGCAAAGGTCAGCCGCTCGTCGCCTGCCACAAGGAAGGTCTTGTCGGCATGCTCGGTGCAGAAATGCGCGAAATAATAGGTGAGCGCGGGCGGCGCGACCGCGATGGCGGGATAGTCCATGCCATCGCGCTGCACTGTCGTGAGCGGCATCGGGCCCCCCGGCCCGGTCAGCCCTGCGACTGCGGCATCGATACGCTGGTCCAACACGCTCGGCATTTGTCTCTCCCTCTTGGTCTTCGACCCGTACCCCCTTATGGAGGCGCGAAAGCTCGGGGAAAAGCCTTGATCCTGTCTCTTGTCACTGCGGCTGCCGATACCGGCCAGCATATCCGTTTCGAGCAGCTCGGGCTCAATCCGGCGGTCTTCACGATCGGCTGGTTCAGCCTGAAATGGTATTCGATCGCCTATATCACCGGCATCATCGTCGGCTGGTGGTATCTGCTGAAGCTGATTGCCCAGCCGGGCGCGCCAATGGCACGGCGGCACGCCGATGATCTGGTGTTCTACGCGACGCTGGGGGTGATTCTCGGCGGGCGGCTGGGCTATGTGATTTTCTATTCGCCCGACATGTTTCTGGAGCCGTGGCGTATCTTGCGATTGTGGGATGGCGGCATGTCGTTTCACGGTGGCACAATCGGCACCTCGATTGGCCTGATTCTCTTTTCGCGCAACAACAAGCTCGATTGGCTGCGCGTGCATGATTATGTCGCGTGCACCGTCCCGTTCGGGCTGTTTTTCGGGCGGCTGGCGAATTTCGTGAACGGTGAGCTGTGGGGCAAGCCCGCCGATCTGCCCTGGGCGATCATCTTCCCGCATGCAGGCCCGCTCGCGCGACACCCGAGCCAGCTTTATGAGGCGGGGCTTGAAGGGCTGGTGCTCTTCGCGATTCTGTGGTGGGCGTTCTGGCGGACCAAGGCACGGTATCAGCCGGGGCTGCTCGTGGGCATCTTCACCGCGGGATATGGCATCGCGCGCTTCCTCGTCGAATATTGCCGCGAGCCCGATGCGCAGTTCGCCGGGACTATTATCGAAAAGACCGGCATCCAGATGGGCCAGTGGCTGTGCGTGCCGATGATTGCGGGCGGCGCTTATCTGATCCTGACCGCCAAAAGTCGGCGCCACCGGATCGAAAGCATCGCGGGCGCGGAGAGCGTTGCCTGAGGTGAGCGACGCGGCACAGCCGGAAGCATTATTGGCCGAACGGCTGGCGCGGGCGATCACGCTGGCGGGGCCGATCCCGATCGCGCAATATATGGCGGCGGCGAATGCGCATTATTACGCCACGCGCGATCCGCTGGGCGCAGGCGGCGATTTCGTGACCGCGCCCGAAATCAGCCAGATGTTCGGCGAGCTGATCGGCGCCTGGGCGGCGGACCTGTGGGAGCGCGCGGGGCGACCGCCGGTTGCCTATGTCGAGCTGGGGCCGGGGCGCGGGACGCTCGCGGTTGATGCGCTGCGGGTGATGGCGAAGGCGGGCCTGACGCCGCCGGTACATTTCGTCGAAACCAGCCCGGTGCTGCGCGCGGCGCAGGCCGAGCGCTTGCCCGATGCAGTGTGGCATGGTGACACCGCGAGCCTGCCCGGCGATGTTGCGCTGATCGTGATCGCCAATGAGTTTTTCGACGCGCTGCCGATTCGCCAGCTCGTGCGCGCACTCGATCATTGGCACGAGCGCGTCGTTGCCTGTCAGGATTTGCTGTTCCTGCCGATTGCGGGCGCGCGCGTGCCCGACGCTATCATCCCGCCCGAGCTTGCCGATGCGCCGCCGGGGTCGGTGATCGAGACATCCCCTGCTTCGGTCGCGATCATGCGCGATCTCGCGCAGCGGATCGCGGCGCAGGGCGGGGCGATGCTGACGATCGATTATGGCTATGCGGGGCCAGCGATTGGCGAGACATTGCAAGCGGTGCGCGCCCATGGCTTTGCCAATCCGTTCGAGGCGCCCGGCGCGCACGACCTGACCGCGCATGTCGATTTCGCGACGCTGGCGGCGGCGGCGCTCAGCGCGGGCGCGGTGCCATTTGGCCCGGTGACGCAAGGCGCGCTGCTGACCGCGCTTGGCATTGACGCGCGCGCGGCGGCGCTGGGGCCGACGGTGGCGGCTGATCGCGATCGACTGGTCGCGCCCGACCAGATGGGCGATTTGTTCAAGGCACTGGCCGTCACCGCGCGTGGCTGGCCACAACCGGCGGGATTTGCATGATCGATTATCGCGACGCGACACCAACCGACGGCCCCGCGCTCGACGCGATGGCCCGGAAAATCTGGTTGGAGACGTTTGGCCATTCGGCCAGTCCTGACGATATTGCGCTTTACGTCGCCGAAGCCTTTGGGCCGCAGGGTCGGCTGATCGCGTCACTGGCCGATCCGGCGCACCAGATACGGCTAGCATGTAGCGACACCGTGATTGCCGGCTTTGCCAAGCTGTCGCCCTTGTGGCTCACCGATCCGGCCATCGCAGCCGGGGCGCAGCAGCTCAGCCAGCTCTACGTCGCCCAAGCCTGGCACGGGCGCGGCGTGGCGCAGGCATTGATGGCATGGACGATCGACGCGGCCCGCCAATCGGGCGCCAGCGCGCTGGTGCTGACGGTGTGGGAAGACAATCACCGCGCGAAAGCTTTTTACGATCGCTACGGCTTCGTTCATATCGGCGATTATGCATTTCCCACCGGCACCCAGATCGACCGCGACCTTATCATGCAGTTGATGCTGTGAGCGATGTCGAGGTGATCCGCGCGGTGGCGTTGAACGGCGCCCCGCATGGCTTTCTCGGGCGGCGTGGCGGCGTGTCGGGCGGCATTCTTGCTGGCCTGAATGTCGGTATGGGTTCTGACGATGAGGCTGACGCGATTGCCGAGAATCGCGCGCGGGCGGTGGCGGCGGTGTTGCCCGACGCCGCGCTGGTGACGCTGTTTCAGGTGCATTCGGCCGAGGTTGTGACGGTGGTTGCCCCCATCGATTTCGACGAACGCCCGCGGGCTGACGCGATGGTCACCGATCGGCCGGGGCTGCTGCTCGGGATTCTCACCGCTGATTGCGCGCCGGTGCTGCTCCACGACGAAACCGCCGGGGTGATCGGCGCGGCACATGCCGGGTGGAAAGGCGCGCTGAGCGGCGTCACCGACCGCACGGTCGCCGCAATGGTCGCGCTGGGAGCCAAGCCCGACCGGATCGCGGCGGCGATCGGCCCGTGCATCGGCCGTGTCAGCTATGAAGTCGACGATGATTTTGCGCGCCGTTTCGAAGAACATGATCCCGCGAATGAGCGCTATTTCGCGCCGGGTCGTCCGGGCCACCGGCAGTTCGATCTCGCCGCTTATGTTGCCGCGCGGCTGGCGGGGGCCGGGGTCGGACGAATCGAGCTGACGGGCCACGACACCTATGCCGATCCGGACCGCTTCTTCAGCTACCGTCGCGCCACCCACCGGGGCGAAAGCGATTATGGCCGACAGATTTCGCTGATCGGGCTTCGCTGAGAATCTGTTTGAAAATGCGCTGAAGGCGCATTTTGACAGTGCCAGCCCGCTCCCCCTCCCGGCCACTCACAGCATATCCTGAATGGGTGGCCGGGAGGGGGAGCGGGCCGGCACCGCATAAAATTGGCGCTAAGCTATCGCCCCGGCCCTCCACCCGCTAGAAGCGCGCCATCCCTCCCCAAGGAGCGCCTTTCATGACCGACGAAACCGAAGCCACCCTGACCGGTGTCGAATCCCGCCGCCGCCCCAAAGCCGACATCGACACGATCGGCGGGCGCAAGTTGAAGCCGTCGACCTTGATGATGGGCCATGGCTATGACCCGACGCTCTCCGAAGGATCGCTCAAGCCGCCGATCTTCCTGACCTCGACCTTCGTCTTCCCCAATGCGGCCGCCGGCAAGCGTCATTTCGAAGGCGTGACCGGCAAGCGCCCGGGCGGGGCCGAGGGTCTCGTCTATTCGCGCTTCAACGGGCCGAACCAGGAAATCCTCGAAGACCGGCTCGGCGTCTGGGAAGAGGCCGAGGACGCATTGACGTTCAGCTCAGGCATGTCGGCGATCGCCACCCTGTTCCTGTCGATGGTCAAGCCCGGCGACACGATCGTCCATTCGGGGCCGCTTTATGCCGCGACCGAAACGCTGATCGCGCGCGTGCTCGGGCGCTTCGGCGTGCATTTCCTCGACTTTCCGGCAGGCGCGACGCGTGAGGAAATCGACACGATCCTCGCCAAGGCCGCGACCGGTCGGGTTGCGCTGATCTATCTCGAAAGCCCCGCCAACCCGACCAACGCGCTGGTCGACGTCGAAGCCGTCGCCGCCAGCCGCGACGCGATCTGGGCGAACAGCGAGGACAAGCCGCCGATCGCGATCGACAACACCTTCCTCGGGCCGCTGTGGCATCAGCCGCTGAAGCACGGCGCCGATCTGGTCGTCTACAGCCTCACCAAATATGCAGGCGGCCATTCGGATCTGGTCGCGGGCGGCGTGCTGGGGTCGAAGGCGCACATCAACACGATCCGGCTGATGCGCAACACGATCGGCACGATCACTGACCCCAACACCGCGTGGATGCTGCTGCGCAGCCTTGAGACGCTCGAATTGCGGATGAGCCGCGCGGGCGAAAATGCCGTGAAAGTCTGCGAATTCCTTCGCGGCCACCCGAAGGTCGAGCGCGTCGGCTATCTCGGCTTCCTCGAATCCACGCCGGGTGAAGAGCGCCAGGCCGATATCTACCGCCGCCACTGCACCGGGGCTGGCAGCACTTTCTCGCTGTTCCTGAAGGGCGGCGAGAAGGAGAGCTTCGCTTTCCTCGACGCGCTCAAGATCGCCAAGCTCGCGGTATCGCTCGGCGGGACTGAAACGCTCGCGAGTCACCCGGCCGGGATGACGCATTTGTCGGTGCCCGAAGCGCGCAAGAAAGCGCTTGGCATCACCGATAATCTGGTGCGCATTTCGATCGGCGTGGAGGATGCCGATGATTTGATTGCCGATTTCGATCAGGCGCTGGCGGCGATCTAGCTCGGTTGCGGAACCTGCCCCAGCGGCCTAAACTTCGGCATTATTTGCAGTCGTGGACGGTCTTCGGGGGGAGAGCAACGATGTCGATTTTGTTCAGGATAGTTGTCACCGCGATGGGCGCAATGCTGATCGCGGTGGCGCTGCCAGCGACGCGGGCAGAGGCGGCGCAGCTGCCGGCGGGATCGTATCAGCAGAGTTGTCAGGTCTATACGGTCGATGATGTCATGATGACCGCGACGTGCAAGTCGAAGGCGGGCAAGACCAAACTCAATCGCAATTTCAAATACATCTATTGCCTTGGTGATATCTCGAACCAGGATGGTTTCCTGTCCTGCGCCAAGGATCAGGTCAAGATCGCTGCCGATCAGGCCAATGCTGCCGCTGCTGCTGCCGCCGCCAAGGCCGAAGCCGACAAGAAGAAAGCGCAGGACGATGCGGTCGCCGCCGCCGAGGCGAAGTTCAACGAACAGGAGGCTGCGAAACCGGCCTTTGCGTCGGCGGCCAACGTCTTCCTCGGGCGCAACCCATTGGCGCAGGAAGTGCCGCAATGGCTGACGCTGATGAACGCACCCGACTATGGCATGGCCGCACAGGCCGCTGACGGGGTGAGCTATGTCGAAGCCGCCGCTTTCCTCAAAGCCCATTTGACCAAGCCCGGCAGCGCGAAGCTGCGGGCGGAGGCGATCGATAACGCTTTCCTCGAAATCTATGGCCGCCCCTCGACGTCGCTCGAGCAGGCGAAGTGGGATGCGCAGGTCAAGGCGGGCAAGGCCTGGTATGTGCCAATCGTCGGGCAGGAACGGGCCGCGATGATGGCTTCACCCACCGCGCGCAAGGCCACGATCAACGCCGCCTATTTCGCGTCGTTCGGGCGCGACGGCAGCGCCGCCGAAGTCGCCTATTACCAACCGCGAACCGAGCATTTCCGCCAGATCGTCGCGCTCAACCGCAACTGGCTTTATTCATCCAGCGGCGCGCCCGAGCTGATCCTCACGATCGCGCGCGCGCAAATCGCCAAGGGGCAGACGCCCGACGACGCGACGATCAAGGCCGATCTGCCGGGCTATACCGCCAAGCGCGCCACCTATGCGGAAATGCTGAAGCCCGCAGGCGTGATCAAGATCGGCAAGTGATGGGCGCGGGCAAGAAGCATCGGGTTGTCCGATCGTCGGTTTGGCTTTGCGGGGCATTGCTTTTGGTGCCTGCGCTGGCGGTGCCCGCGACGGCATTTGACCTGACCACCAATCGCCCGGGCCAAGATGCGGCGAGCCTGAGCGCGATCCGATCGGCCTATAACGTCGTCTATGGCGGCAACATGACCCCGGCGGGCGCAAAGACCGCCGCCGATGACATCGCGCGCGGCCCCGGCGGTTTTCGCCGGGTGGCGGACGGTATCAGCTTCAGCGAGGCGGTGGTGCTGTTTCGCGCGCGGCTCGCGGCGCCCGATGCGGCGGCGACCCGCCGGACGGTGATCGCTCGCGCCTATCAGGCCGCGCTCAAGCGAGCGCCCGCGCCCGAGGATTATGATCGCTGGAACGCGCTGATGATCGCCAACCGCGCCTGGTATGCGAAGGTGGTAATTGATCTTGGCGGCAAGTTGCCCAAACCTGCCACGCCGGTCGACTGAGGCAGCGCCGAAGTGCGCCGGACGCACGTCGCCCGCCGCTGAGGTAAGAAAGGGAAATCGACCGGCGCGTCTAGCCGCTGCATCCAGCGCTCGACGACTTGGTTAGCCTTGAGTGTCAGTCAAAGCGTCGAGACTTTTTGGTTTCGCCTGACGAAGTGCACGCCGTCGCCGGAAAGTTCTTCCAGCCTCTTGCAGCGCTTGCGAGTTTTGCCGACGGCCAAGCCGCCGACGCCCTACGTGCGTTTACCTTGCCAGGCCGACATGCGGACATCCGTCTTTGATCCTGGATGACTCCGCGCCGGTCGATGATCGACGCCCCACCGGGACGCCAACCCCGTCACGCCAATCCCGCCGGCCGGACGGGGAGATCGTGACGGCGAGGCGTATAGCCTATATGGTTATAAATGTCAAGTCTATTTTGCCGAATTGGTCGGGCGCTCGGCGAGAAAGTCGAGAACCGGCAGCGCTTCGAGCCGGTGGTGGAAATCGAACCACGCCGCGTTCTCCCAGCCTGATCCCTTGCCCCAGCGCGTGCCGCAGCGCGTCGACACCCAATCAGGCGCCCAATAATTGACGCCATTGCCGCCCGCTTTGAACACCGCTCGGGTCAGGTCGATCATATAGGCGCGCTGGCCCGCAGGCGTTGCCGGATAGGCGGGATCGAGCGAGTCGGCGCCCAACAGATTGGCCGACTCGTCGGCATTGTCGGTGGTGAAGGGATAAGCGGTTTCGACGACCATCACCGGCTTTTGGTAGGTCGCGCGTAGCCGGGTGATTGTCGCGGTGAGGCCACTGACGCTTTGCGTCGACCATTTGCGGTAATAGCTGAGGCCGATCATGTCATAATCGGTCACCCCCGCCTGGTTCGCGGCCGCGAACCAAGGCTCGGCATTTTCGGGCTGGGCAATGTGGAGCATTGTCTGCACCGGCTTCCCCGCCGCGACCGATGCTTCGCGCACTGCGCGCAGCCCTGCGTTGAGCAAGAGCGCGTTGCGCGGCCAGTTGATCGTCTTTTTCGGGCCTGCCGCGAGTTCGGGATTGGTCTCATTGCCGACCTGAACGAGTTCGGGCCACAGCTTTTCGCGCGCCAGCGTGTCGAGAACTTGCCTTGTATAATCGTGCAGCGCCGTCGCCTGTTGCTTGTCGCTCAAGCCCACCCAGGCGGCGGGCGGGTTCTGCTTGTCGCCATCGGCCCAGTCGTCCGAATAATGGAAGTCGAGCAGCACTTGCAGGCCCGCCTTGTGTGCGCGGGCGATCGAGACTTTCACATCGGCGAGCGTGCTGTAATGGGTCCATTTCGGATCGTTCCAGAGGCGGATGCGCGCGAGATTGCCGCCGCGCGCTTTCATCAGCACGAACGGATCGACCGGCTTGCCGCCCGCGCGATAGACTGCGCCGCAATCGCGCATTTCATTGGAGTAGGACAGGTCGCCACCGAGGTAGAAGGGCTCGGGCGCTGGCGCCGTGCCAACAGCGGTGAGCATGGCGATGGCGGCAAGTGCGCGGCCTAAGCGCATCAGAACAGCCCTTCGATCTGGCCGTGCGCGTCGAGGCCAATGGCTTCGGCGGCGGGCACGCGCGGCAGGCCGGGCATCGTCATCAGATCGCCGCAGATCGCAACGACGAAGCCTGCCCCCGCCGCGAGCCGGACTTCGCGGATCGGCAGGATATGGCCTTCGGGCGCGCCGAGCAGCATGGGGTCGGCGGAAAAACTATACTGGGTTTTGGCCATGCAGACTGGCAGATGCCCGAAGCCCGCCGCCTCCCAGCGCTTGAGCTGCGCCGCGACTGCCGGGGTCGGCGCGATGTCAGCTGCGCGGTAGAGCCGCGTCGCGACGGTGCGGATCTTGTCGAGCAGGGAAAGCTCGTCGCCATAAAGCGGGGCGAAATCATTGCCGCGCTCGGCGAGTGCCGCAACCGCGTCTGCCAGCTCGGTCGCACCCGCCCCGCCTTGCGCCCAGTGGCGGCACAACACTGCGCGGACGCCGTGCGCGGCGCAGGCGGCTTCGATCACGGCAATCTCGGCATCGCTGTCGCCGCCGAAATGGTTGATCGCAACGACCGCAGGCACGCCGAACTGGCGGATATTCTCGATATGACGGACGAGGTTCACCACGCCGCGTTCGACGGCGGCGACATCCTCGGCAGCAAGGTCGCTCTTGGCGACGCCGCCGTTCATCTTGAGCGCGCGCACCGTCGCGACGATCACGGCGGCGGCGGGCATCAGCCCGGCCTGGCGGCATTTGATGTCGAAGAATTTTTCCGCGCCCAGATCGGCGCCGAACCCGGCTTCGGTGACGACATAATCGGCAAGACCCAGCGCCGCGCGGGTCGCGATCACCGAATTGCAGCCATGCGCGATATTGGCGAAGGGGCCGCCGTGGATGATCGCCGGATTGCCCTCCAGCGTCTGGACAAGATTGGGCTTGATCGCCTCGGCCAGCAGCACCGCCATTGCGCCATCGGCCTTCAGGTCGCGCGCGGTGACCGGGGTGCGGGCGCGAGTCTCGGCAACGATGATCCGCCCGAGCCGCGCCTGCAGATCGGCCATATTCTCGGCGAGGCACAGCACGGCCATCACTTCGGACGCGACGGTGATGTCGAAGCCCGATTCGCGCGGGTAACCGTTCGCCACCCCGCCGAGCGACTGGGCAATGTCGCGCAAGGCCCGGTCGTTCATGTCGAGCACGCGCCGCCACGTGACGCGCCGCACATCAATGTCGAGCGCATTGCCCCAATGGATGTGGTTGTCGATCAGCGCGGCGAGCAGATTATGCGCGGCGGTGATCGCGTGGAAATCGCCGGTGAAATGCAGGTTGATGTCGACCATCGGCGCCACTTGCGCGCGGCCGCCGCCGGTCGCCCCGCCCTTGGTGCCGAAACAGGGGCCGAGCGAGGGTTCGCGCAGCGCGAGGATGGTCTTGCGCCCGGTGAGGTTGAGCGCGTCGGCAAGGCCGATCGAGGTCGTCGTCTTGCCCTCGCCCGCCGGGGTCGGGTTGATCGCGGTGACGAGGATCAGCCTGCCTTGGGCGATCGGGGCGGGGAGTTCGCCGATGTCGATCTTGGCCTTGGCGCGGCCATAGGGTTCGATCGCGGTCGGCGGGATGCCAGCCTGCGCCGCGACATCGGCGATCGGGCGCAGCGTGACCTGGCGGGCTATTTCGATATCGGTCGGCATCGGACTCCCTCTCGCTTTTGGCGAGCACTGCCTGTTCTCGCGCGCCGCCACAAGTCAGGTGACAGGCGCGCGGCGTCGCCCTAGCAAGAGGCGATGATCGCACATCTCAAAGGGCGGCTGCATTCGACCGGCATCGACAGCGCCGTGATCGATGTCGGCGGCGTCGGCTATCTGGTCGGCGCGTCGGCGAAGACGCTCGCGAGCATTGGCCCCGTCGGTGAAGCGGTGATGCTCCACACCGAAATGCTGGTGGGCGAGGATTTTATCCGGCTGGCGGGCTTTGCGAGCGCCGCCGAGCGCGACTGGTTCCGGTTGCTGACGGGCGTGCAGGGCGTGGGCGCGCGGGTGGCGCTGGCGATATTGTCGACGCTTGACCCTGGCGAACTGGCGCGGGCAATCGGCGCGCAGGACAAGGCGATGGTTGCGCGCGCCAATGGGGTGGGGCCCAAGCTCGCCGAGCGCATCGTGCGGGAGTTGAAGGATGCGGGCGGCGGGATCGTGGTTGGTACGACGGGCGCCGTAGCAGCGCCGAAGGGAGCTGCCAGCGATGCGGTATCGGCCCTGCTCAACCTCGGCTTCCGCCCCGCCGAAGCGAGTACGGCGGTGGCGGCGGCTGAGGAGGAACTGGGCGCGGGCGCGGGTCTCGACGCGCTGGTACGGCTGGCGCTGAGGAAGGCCGTGAAATGAGGATGGGGCTTGCAACACTGGCGGCGTTGGCATTGTTTGCCGCGATAACCCCGGCCCCCGCGCGCGAGAAGACGATGCCCGCCAACCCGATTGCCTATGTCGAACTGCCCGTCGCCGATATGGAGCGGGCGATGGCCTTTTATGCCGATGTGCTTGGCCTCGACTTCGAGCGCCAGACGATCGACGGCTATGACATGGCGCTGTTCGCGGCGGCCGAGGGGGCGGCGGGCGCCAGCGGGGCGCTGGTCAAGGGCGATGTCTATGTGCCGGGCAAGGCCGGGCCGATCGTCTATTTCCGGGTTGCCGACATCGACGCGGTGCTCAAGCGCGCGCGGGCACGGGGTGCGAAAATCCTGTACGACAAGAAGGATGTCGGCGCGTTCGGCTTCGTCGCCGAGGTCGAGGACAGCGAAGGCAATCGCATCGCGCTGAACGCAGCCAAGTAGCGCGCCAATCTGGACTTGGCGCGCCCTTGGCCTATGAAAGCCGCGTGACTTACGTGTCCTTCGCGATGCCCCCGGGGTTGAAGGCTTGGGTCGCTGGACGCTCCCGGCGCGAAGGACTATAACGGGAACATGAAGCCTCAACTTGTCCTGCCTGCCGACCTTCAGCGCTACGTCGACGATCGCGCGGCGGAGGAGGGGTTTGCGGACTCGACCGCTTTCCTGCGCGACTTGGTTGAGCGCGATCGGGGTGGTTATGAGGCCGACGTCCGCCGCGTCCGGGCCTTGATCGAGGAAGGCGTTGAGTCAGGAATTGTCGACGCCGAGCCGGAGGATATTCTCGACGAGATCATCGCGGACCTTCATCGATCGCATGGCTAGGCTGCGCGCCAGCGCGGCGGCGCGTCGTGACCTCGAACAGATCGCTGCACTCGGGGTAAACGAGCACGGACTTGTTGCTTCCGCTGCTTATGTCGAGGGTTTTCGAAGATTGTTCAACCTCTTGCGTGAGCAAGCCTTCGCTGGTCAGGAGCGACTAGAACTCGGCTCCGGTATCCGCTCATTGTCACATCGTCCCCATCGCATCCTATACCGCGTTGACGGCCACACGGTCATTATCGACCGCATCATTCATCAGGCGCGCGATGTCGGCCGAGCGCTACGGGAGGACCAATGACCAATAATCTCTTCCTCAATCTGGGGTTCCATCCTGCCGAGCTTTTTCGCACATTCGCGGGTGCGGCAGAGGAACTGGACGCGGGGACGACCCTCATGGCGTTCGTGCGTCTTGCACTGCGGAAGGCGGCGAAGGCATGATTGTCCGGGGCACAATAACGATGCTCGCCGCGATTGCGGGGTTGGCAACACCCGCGGCGGCACAAAAAAAAGCGGGCGATCCGATCCCCTATAGCGAGGCGCTCGAGCTCGATGCCGAGCGGCTCGCCGAACTGGGGATCGTCGAAGTCTATGACGAGATCGAGCCGGTCATCACCAGCCACGGCGGCAAACCCGATTCGCTGCGCGAAATCATCGACAAGGACAGCGGGCATTACGCGATCGAGCATCGCGGCATCGTCTATCCCGTTTCGGGTGGGGCGATCGACCAATATCAAGGCTGGGGCAATGCCGCTGCGGTCTTCTTCGAGATCGTCAATCGGCAAATGGCTGGGAGCCGATACCGTCTTTACGCCTTGGGGCATGGCAACGATATGGTCGGGGTGTTTCTGACCAAGGAACAGTTCGCGCGCGCGGCCGCGCTCTACGCGAATACCAAAAATGCGCCCTTCGTGCCAACGCGCGACGCGCCGTGGTTTGGATTGCCGCACGATGGAAACTGACCGCCTCCTCTCCCCCGCTCGTGCAAGCGAAGACGTCGATGCCGCGCTACGCCCGAAATCGCTCGACGAATTCGTGGGCCAGCAGGGCGCGCGCGATAATCTCCGCGTGTTCATTGCCGCTGCCAAGGCGCGGGGTGAGGCGCTCGATCATGTGCTGTTCTTTGGCCCGCCCGGGCTTGGCAAGACCACGCTCGCGCAAATTATTGCACGCGAGATGGGGGTGGGGTTTCGCGCCACGTCCGGCCCCGTCATTGCCAAGTCGGGTGATCTGGCGGCGCTGCTCACCAATCTCGAGGATGGCGACGTGCTGTTCATCGACGAGATTCACCGGCTCCAGCCGCAAGTCGAGGAAATCCTTTATCCGGCGATGGAGGACCGCGCGCTCGACCTGATGATCGGCGAGGGGCCGTCGGCGCGCAGCGTGCGGATCGATTTGCCGCGCTTCACGCTCGTCGGCGCGACGACGCGGCAGGGGTTGCTGACGACGCCTTTGCGCGATCGTTTCGGTATTCCCGTGCGGCTCAATTTCTACACCGTGGCCGAGCTGACGCGGGTGGTGACGCGTGCCGCCGGGCTGCTCAATCTCGCCATCTCCCCCGATGGCGCCGCCGAGATCGCCGGTCGCGCGCGGGGCACGCCGCGCATCGCGGGAAGGCTGCTGCGGCGGGTGCGCGACTTCGCGCATGCCGCCGGGCATGAGATCGTCGACGCGCGCGCCGCCGATGCCGCGCTCAACCGGCTCGAGGTCGACCGGCTCGGGCTCGACGCAATGGACCGGCGCTATCTGATGATGATCGCCGACATTTATCGCGGCGGGCCGGTGGGGGTCGAAACGCTCGCGGCGGGCCTCAGCGAACCACGCGACACGGTCGAGGAAGTGATCGAGCCCTATCTGATCCAGCTCGGCCTGATCGCGCGCACCGCACGTGGGCGCTGCCTCAACGGGCTCGCGTGGAGCCACCTCGGGCTCAACCCGCCCGCCGGCAGTCAGGACGGGCTGTTCGATCAGCCGAGCAAATAGACGGTGCCGGAAGCAATGCCACCGAACACTAGCGCGACCAGGATCGACAAAATGGCGGCCACTGCCCCACCGCCGCGCCGCTGGTTGAACGATTTGCGCGGCATCGGCTTGGCGAGTTTGAGCTCGATATAGCCCGCCGCCACGCCCGCCATCGCGGTCATGGCGAGCGTCACAAGCGCGCCCGGGATCGTATAGGTGGCGACCGCGACCGGCAGGATCACGCCGAGCGGGGCGGCCATCGCCAGCGCAGCGGCGAGCTTGGCGCGACTGACCTCGCCCTTGTCGACCGGCGCGACGGTGAGCAAATCGGGTGTATCCTCGGCCGAAATCGCCAGCCACGCAAAGCTGCCGGCCAACTGGCCGATCACCAGCACGCTGGCAAAAGCGAGTGTTGGCGCGACGAGAACCGCACTGTGCCGCCCGAAAGCGAGAAACAGCAGCGGCGCCAGATAGACGACCCGCAGCACCACTTGAAACGCCAGCGCCGGATCGCGCAGCAGCAGCCGCACTTCCTTGGCGAAGATCGTGCCGAACAGGCCGTCGCGGAATTTGCGGCCGATTGCCTTGCCGGTCGGTGCGGCGCGCGACAGGCGGACGCTCGCCATCTGGTAGCTCGACAGAAACCAGCGCTCGAAGGCGATGCCCGTTGCCACAAACAGCGCAACGCCGCCGCCGCAGAGCAGCAGGATCGCGAGCGGATCGCCGAACGCGGCCTTGCCGGGCAGCGCGCCGATCCCGCTTTCGCCGAGATGACGGTGGCGCAACCAGTCGAAAATCGCCGCGCGCCCGCTGCGCGGGCCGTTCGACGTATATTGCCCGAACAGGAACAGCGCGCCGCCGAGGAGGGCGGCGGTGACTTGCCCCACCGTGCGCGCGGCGCGGGGACCCACGAGCTTCGCCACCGCCAGCGTGATCGCCAGTCCGGTGCAGGCGGCTACCAAAGCCAGCGCGAGCAGCAGCCCCACCGCGCCGACCAGCGCGGGATGGCCGAGCACCGCGACCGGCACCAATATCGGCAACAGCAGGAACAGATACGTCGTGACGATCGCCCCTGCGATGCCCGTCAGCTTGGCCGCGAGCACGGTGCGCTCGGGCATCGGCGCCGACAGCAGCAGGTCGAGATCACCCGCTTCATAGAGCGTGTGCTGGCTGCCAAGCACGGCTTGCGCGACCATGAAGGCGAACATGCCGACCGTGACGGCAAGGATGATCGTCCCCGCGAGCGGCGAGTAACTGAACGGCACATCGCGCAAAGCCCAGCCGACGAAACAGCCAATCGCGACATAGCCCGCGAGCAGCGCATAGCCGAGCCAGCGCGTGCGCGTCCGGGTGCGTGCGCGCATCCCGCGCATCGTCTGGCGGATTTCATGCGCCACCAGCCAGGGGAAGGACCCCGGCGACAACAAGCTCGCGCGCGCCATCAGGCGGGTTCGCTGGTCAGGCGGATGAACGCATCCTCCAGCGTCGCATCGGCGCCGCCGACCCGCTCCCGCAACTCGTTCATTGTCCCTTCAACCAGCATCCGGCCATGCGCGATGATGCCGATCCGGTCGGCGAGCCGCTCGGCGACTTCGAGGATATGGGTGGTGACGATCACCGTCGCCCCGGCATCGACCTGCGCGCGCAACGCGTCTTTCACCGACCGTGCCATGGTTGCGTCGAGCCCGGTGAGCGGTTCGTCGAGGATCAGCAGGCGCGGGCTGTGGATCAGCGCGCCCGCGAGCGCGACCTTCTGCTTCATGCCGCGCGAAAAGCCTTCGCAGCGGGTGTCGCGCTGGTCCCACAGTTCGAGCCATTTGAGCAGCCGCTCGGCCTCGGGCACGGCTTGCGCGGGCGGCACGCGCCAGAGACCTGCGACAAAAGCGAGATATTCGGTCGGGGTCAGCTTGTCATAGAGCATCGGATCATCGGGCAGCCAGGCGGTGATCGCCTTGGCGCCGAGCGGATCGCGTGCGGCGTCGATGCCGTAAATTTCGATGGTCCCCGCATCGGGGCGGGTGAGCCCGGTGATCATCCGCAGCGTCGTCGTCTTGCCCGCGCCGTTCGGCCCGAGCAGCGCATAAAGCTGCCCCGCCGCGACATCGAGGTCGAGCCCGGTAATAACCGGCTTGTCGAACGCCTTGGTCAGGCCACGAATACGGAGCGCGAGATCGGTCATGCGCGTAAGACTAGAGGCGTTTGCGGGGGTGTCTAGTGCAGCTAATGCACCGCGCCCCATGTGCCGGACGGGGTTCTAATGTCGGAAATAGTCGGTTAACAGCCACCGCGATGGCCGCGCCCCACACCGACCAGTCCGCCGATGCGCCAATGGGTGGCCGCTTCGACGGCCGTGAGCACCGGCTGGGCATCCGCGTCTATTTCGAGGACACCGATTTGTCGGGCGTCGTCTATCACGCCAATTACCTGCGCTGGATGGAGCGCGCGCGGTCGGACATGCTGCGGCTTGCCGGGATCGACCAGCGCGCGGCGCATGACGCGGGCGAGGGCGCCTATGCCGTCACCGAACTCGCGATCCGCTACCGCGCGCCTGCCCGGCTCGATGATGCCGTCGTCGTCGCGAGCCGATTGGTCGCGATTCGCGCCGCATCGTGCCGCATTCATCAACGAGTCATGCGCGACGGGTTGATATTGACCGAGGCCGAGGTCACCGCCGCCTTTGTTGCCCCCGACGGGCGACCGAGGCGGCAACCAAGGGCATGGATCGACGCTTTTCACCCGCTCATCTGGGCGCCGGACCACGACACGGGACTTAAGGGAGCCGCATGACCTTCGCACTCAACACCGATGCCGGCACATTGTCGCCGATCGCTTTGTTCCTGCAGGCCGATATCGTGGTGCAGGTCGTGATGGTCGGGCTGTTGCTCGCCAGCGTGTGGACCTGGGGCATCATCCTGTCGGCGACCTTCAAGCTGGGCAGCGTCACCCGGCGCGGCGCAGCGTTCGAGCGCGATTTCAACAAGGCCGAGGATGTCGACGCCTTCCACCGCGCGCAGGGCGAAAGCGACTTGCCGATCGCGCGCGTGTTCGCGGCAGGCGTCGCCGAATGGCGCCGCTCGACGGCAGGCGGTGCGATCGACCGCGAAGGCACGCGCGAACGGCTCGCGACGAGCATGGGGGCCGCAGTCGCGACCGAAGTCGACAAGCTGGCCGACCGGTTGAACATCCTCGCGACCGTAGGCTCAGTGGCGCCGTTCGTCGGGCTGTTCGGCACCGTCTGGGGGATCATGCGCAGCTTCAGCGGTATCGCGCAGGCGCAGAGCACCTCGCTCGCGGTGGTCGCGCCGGGGATTGCCGAGGCGCTGTTCGCGACCGCCATCGGCCTGTTCGCGGCGATCCCGGCGGTGATCGCCTACAACCGCTTCAGCCACCGCATCAACCGGATTGAGGCGCGGCTCAACCGCTTTGCCGACAGCTTCCACGCGACGCTGTCGCGCCAGCTCGAAACGCCGGTGGCGCGGCGCTGATGGCGGGGATGCTCCCTTCGCAGCGCGGGCGCGGGCGGCGCGCGCCGATGGCCGACATCAACGTCACGCCGATGGTCGATGTGATGCTGGTGCTGCTGATCATCTTCATGGTCACCGCGCCGCTGATGACGGCGGGCGTGCCAGTCAACCTGCCCGACAGCCGCGCCAAACCGCTCGACCAGCAGGCCAAGCCGACGCGGATCGCGATCGACGCGCGCGGCACGATTTTTGTCGACGATGTTGAGGTCAGCGATGCGCTGCTGCCCGATGCGCTGACGCAGCTTGCAGCCAAGACGCCAGGGGAGACGCCGCAAATCTATCTGCGTGCCGACCGCGAGCTGCCGTACAGCAAAGTGATTGCGGTGATGGGCGAGCTGAACCGCGCGGGGCTCAACAAGGTCGCGCTGGTCACGGTGGCGAAGGGGCAGTGATCGCACCGCTGCCCTTTACGCTGCGGGCGTGGTGATCGGGCGATGGACCGCAGCGATCGCATCGGCTTGGGTGCCGCGCTTGTGCTTCACCTCGGGCTGTTCGGCGCCTTGTCGGTGAGTCTGCTCAGCCGTCGCACGCCGCCCGCGCCGCCGCCGCCGTCGGTCGATGTGTCGCTGGTCGAGGAGGTCGGCTTGCAATCGAGTGCGCCCAAGCCGGTCGTCGAACCGGCGCCGTCGCAGGCGCCCGATCCCGGCCCGCCCGAAGACGCAGCACCCCCGCCACCCCAGCCGCAAAAGGCCGCGCCCGAGCCGCCTGCGCCCAAGCCGCCCGAACCCAAGCCCAAGCCCGCGCCGGTTGCCGCCGCCAAGCCCGCACCGCCCAAGCCGCGCGAGGTCGCAACAGCGGCGCCCGCCAAACCGAGCAAGCCGGTCGCCAAGCCGGTCACCGCAACGCCGGTACCGACCAAGCCCGCTGCCAAGCCGGGGACAGGGACGCAGGTCGCCTCGCTCAAGCCCAAGCCGCGTGGATCGCGTCAGCTCGACCAAATCGTTGCGGGCCTCACCGACAAACCCAGCCCGAGCAAGGTTGTCGCCCCGGTTGGCGTGGTGATCGACGCCAAGGCGCTGGCGGGCATCCAGGACGCCATTCGTCGGCAGATTCAGCCCTGCGCCGATCGGCTGTCGAACGCAGGCATTCCGCAGGAAGCCAAACGGATCGTGATCAAGTTCAATCTGCGGCTGAACCCCGATGGGAACCTTGCCGCGCGACCGACGGTTGTCAGCCGGTTGAACACCGATGCCGAAATCGACCGCTATGCGCAGCAAATCGCCGATCTCGGGATCGCCGCGTTCCGGCAATGCGCGCCGCTGAAGCTGCCGGCCGAATTTTACCAGACCGCCAATGGCGGGTGGAACAACATCAACTATAACTGGCAACTCCGGTGAGGATGACCATGACCCCACGCTCGATGCTTTGTTGGTTTGCGGTCGCGGCGCTCGGCAGCGTGCCGGTCCTTGCCCAGACGGTGCCGGCGCCCCCGCCGGGTCAGACGGCGCCGGGTGACCAGACGCCGCCACCGCTCGAAGTATCGGTGACCGGCGGTATCTCGGCGCCGCTGCCGATCGCGATTCCGGCGATGCCGACCAATGCGGCGGTGGCGACGGCGGCGGGCAGCACCGATACGCTCGGGCGCCAGCTTGCCGATGTGATGACGGCGGACCTCAAAAATTCGGGGCTGTTCAATCCGCTTGCCGCCGATCGGTTGAAGCCCGTTGCTTATGGCGAAGTCACCGCGCCGCAGTTCGACTATTGGGGCGGCACCGGTGCGCAGGCGCTGGTGCAGGGGTTCGTCAAGGCGAATGGCGACGGCACGCTGACGGTCGGCTGCTATCTCTATGACGTCTCGGCGCGCGCTGAACTGGCGCGGCAGGGGTTTGTCGTGACCCCCGCCGACTGGCGCCGTGCTGCGCATAAGTGTGCTGACACCATCTATGCCCGGCTGACCGGCGAAGGGCCCTATTTCGACAGCCGCGTCGTCTATGTCTCCGAAACCGGCAGCAAGGGGCGGCGGATCAAGCGGCTGGCGATCATGGACCAGGACGGCGCCAATCACCGCTTCCTCACCAACGGCCAGTCGATCGTGCTGACACCGCGCTTCGCGCCCAACCAGCAGTCGATCGTTTACATGAGCTTCGTCGGCGATCGCCCTGCCGTCTATGTCTATGACGTCGGCAGCGGGCGCCAACGGTTGGTGGTGGCGAATGTCAGCACGACTTTTGCGCCGCGCTTTTCGCCCGATGGCCGCTGGATCCTGTTCTCGATGGCGACCGGCGGCAACACCGACATCTACCGCGTGTCGAGCGCCGGCGGGACGCCGCAACGGCTGACCAATGCGCCGGGGATCGACACCGGCGGCAGCTATTCGCCCGACGGCAGCAAGATCGTTTTCGAAAGCGACCGGTCGGGCGGGCAGCAGCTTTATGTGATGGATGCCGATGGCGGCAACCAGCGCCGGATCAGTTTCGGCGGCGGGCGCTATGCGACGCCGGTGTGGAGCCCGCGCGGTGACCTGATCGCGTTCACGCGGGTCAGCGGCAATTTCCGCATCGGCATCATGAGCCCCGGCGGCAGCGGCGAGAAATTGCTGACCGACGATTGGCAGGACGAAGGGCCAAGCTGGTCGCCCAATGGCCGCGTGCTGATGTTCTTCCGCGCGTCGCAAGGATCGTCGGGCAAGGCCGATCTCTGGTCGGTCGACCTGACCGGGGTCAACCTGCGCCGCGTGCCGACGCCGCTCGACGGGTCCGATCCCGGCTGGGGGCCGTTACGCCCCTAAGCTGCCACCAAATCACCACAAGCAGTGGGAACACTGCTGATCGACCAAAAGCGGGGACAATCGCTCGAAGGAGAAACACCATGGCCAAGCTGACGACCAAGTTGATGTTTACCGCCGCGCTGCTCGCGCTTGCCGGTTGCGCGAGCAAGCCCAAGGATATCGCGACCTTGGGGCCGAGCACCGAAGCGCCGCCGCAGCAGACCAACACCGGCCCGGGATCGACGGTGACCGACACGGTGGTGCCGGGGTCGGCCGCCGACTTCAAACGCTCGGTCACGAGCGACACGATTCATTTCGCGACCGACATGTTCGATATCGATCCCGAATCGCGCGCGATCCTCGACACGCAGGCGGCGTGGTTGCTCAAATATCCCAATGCGCGCGCGACGATCGAGGGGCATTGCGACGAACGCGGCACGCGCGAATATAATCTCGCGCTCGGCGATCGGCGTGCGACCGCCGCGAAGAACTATCTCGCGGCGCGCGGCATCGATCCGTCGCGGCTGACGACGATTTCCTATGGCAAGGAACGCCCGGTCGCGCTTGGCTCGGACGAAGGCAGCTGGGCGCAGAACCGCCGCGCGGTGACGATCGTACTGAGCTGATCAATCGCCCTCGGGAGCGCCATAAGGGGCGGCGGTGCGACGCGCACTGCCGCCCCTTTTTTGTGGCGCCGCAACAGCTTGCCGAATCCGCTTGCCACCTACCTAAAATAATATAAATATGATATCATAATTTGTGGGAGGCAAGAATGACCGAGTCGACTCAAATAAGTGATCTGACACGCAGTCGCGAAGTCCCGGCGAGTGCATCGAGCGGCTATCTGATGCTGGTGGTGATGCTGGTGTCGCTGGCGGCCATCGTCGTGGGCGCGCTGGGGATTGAGAGCAACCCGACGCTGGGCCTGACGCTGATCATCGTCGGCGGGATCATCTTTTCGCTGGTGTCCCCGGGCTTTTACATGCTCCAGCCCAATCAGGCGGCGGCGATCACCTTGTTCGGTTCCTACAAGGGCAGCGACCGCTCGACCGGGCTGCGCTGGGTGCTGCCGTGGATGGGCAAGAAGAAGGTGTCGCTGCGCGCGAACAACCTGATTTCGGACAAGATCAAGGTCAATGATCTGCGCGGCAACCCGATCGAAATGGCCGCACAAGTCGTGTGGCGCGTCACCGACACCGCGCAGGCGCTGTTCGACGTCGATGATTATAAAGCGTTCGTGATGGTGCAGATCGAAGCGGCGGTGCGGACGATCGGTTCACGCTATCCTTATGACGATTTCGCCCATCAGGAAATCACCCTGCGCGGCAATCACGATCAGGTCGGGGCTGAACTGCGCAGTGAACTGATGGAGCGGCTCGCGGTCGCCGGGATCAGCGTCGACGAATGCGGCTTCACCCATCTGGCCTATGCGCAGGAAATTGCCGGCGCCATGCTGCGCCGCCAACAGGCCGAAGCCGTGGTCGCGGCGCGCAAGACGCTTGTCGAAGGCGCGGTCGGGATGGTCGAAATGGCGCTCGCCATGCTGAGCGAGAAGAATGTCGTCGAGCTCGATGACGAGCGTCGCGCGGCGATGGTGTCGAACCTGATGGTCGTGCTGTGCGGTGAACGCGAGACGCAGCCTGTGGTCAACGCTGGTTCGCTCTACCAGTAATCATGGTCGAGCCGCTGCCCAAGAAAGCCTTTGCGCTCCGTCTCGATCCCGCGCTGTTCGCGGCGATCGAGCGGAGTGCAGCGGGTGATCTGCGCAGCGTCAATGCCCAGGTCGAATGCTTGTTGCGCGAGGCGCTGGCGCGGCGCGGGGTGAAGCTGGCGGCGCCGGTGGCGGCGAAACGCGGGCGGCCACCCAAGACGGAGAATGGCGATGGATGAGCCCTGGTTCGTGAGGCGACGGACAGCGACGTCGTACAACATTACGCCGTGCCGCTGGCAGGGCTGGGCAGTAACAGGCGCTTATGTCGCGGCATCGCTTGCCATTACGCCGCTGGCGGCGGGCGGGCACTGGGCGGCCTGGGCGGTAATTCTTGCCGCGTCGAGCTTCGTGTTCGCGCTGGTCACATGGCGAACGTCTGAACCGGCCGACCGTTGAACGATTTTCAAAAGAAGGGAAATTTCGATGCGCATGCTTGTCGCGATGACCGTGCTCGCTTTTGCCACGCCCGCCGCAGCCGCGCCGACCACCAGCGAGCTCACCGCGCCGGGGCCGGTCGGCGCGCTGCATGGCACCTTGCTCAAACCCGAGGCGGCGGCGCCAGTAGTCCTGATCGTCCCCGGCTCAGGCCCGACCGACCGCGACGGCAACAACCCGCTGGGGGTGAAGGGCCAGCCGTACAAGCTGCTTGCCGAGGCGTTGACGGCAAAGGGCATCGCCACCGTGCGGATCGACAAGCGTGGGCAGTTCGCGAGCAAAGCCGCGGTTGCCGACGGCAATGATGTGACGATCGCAGGCTATGCCGATGATGTCCGCGCCTGGGTGACGGCGGCGCGGGCGGCGACGGGCGCGCCATGCGTCTGGCTGCTCGGCCACAGCGAAGGGGGGCTGGTGGTGCTCGCGGCGGGCGAGGGCGACGGGATTTGCGGGCATATTCTGGTGTCGGCCTCGGGCCGTCCGCTGGGGACCGTGATCCGCGATCAACTCCGCGCCAATCCCGCCAATGCGCCGATCCTGCCGCAGGCGGAAGCCGCGCTCGATAGCCTTGAAAAGGGGCAGCGGGTCGATGTGAGCGCGATGCACCCGGCGCTCGCCAATTTGTTCGCGCCGCAAGTGCAGGGCTATCTGATCGATCTCTTCGCCTACAAGCCGGTTGTGCTGGCGGCGCAGCTCAAACGTCCGATGCTGATCGTGCAGGGGACGAAGGATTTGCAAATCGGCGAAGGCGATGCGCGCGCGCTCGCCGCCGCGCGGCCCGATGCGACCTTGGTGCTGGTGCCGGGGGTGAACCATGTGCTCAAGAACATCGGCGTGGATGGCGATATGGCCGCCAATCTGGCGAGCTATGGCAAGCCCGACCTGCCGGTGGATGCGGGCGTGGTGGAGGCGATTGCTAGGTTTGTGGCGAAGAAGCGGTAGAACTTCGCGAACCACCAATGACCCGTTTGTTTCGAGCGAAGTCGAGAAACAGGCCACAGGCGGTGCGTTTGGCGCCTGTTTCTCGACTTCGCTCGAAACGAGCGGTTGCGATGGAATGATTTAGCCCGTGAACGCCTCATCGAGCAACCGCGCGAGTCGTAGCCCGGCGCGTTGGACTTGCAGCCGCTGCACCGGCACCAGCCGTATGATCGTCGCTTCGTTGAGTGTCACGCGCACGGTTGGCGTTACGCAGGGCTTGTCGGCGGTCGCGGTTGGATAGGCGATGGTGCGCGCGATGTCATAGCTTTCGCGGCTCCAGTCCTCGGTCCTCCCGGCCTGCAGCGGTGCGGCCTCGCTCGCGGTATAGCGCCGAACGAGCTGCGGCCCGTCGGTGATCGCGCGCTCCGCCAGCACCCCATCCCAGATGCCGTGCAGGTTGAGCCGCTCAGGCGCATAGATGCCGTACGCCGCCTTGATGGCGTTACCGCCGGCATCGTTATGCGACCCCGAATGGAGCGGCATGTGCATGTCGCCGGTGAAGTGAATGAGGAAGGCGAGCGCCTGCACGCGCTCGGCGAGCGGCGTGTCCTTGGCCTGGAGCAGCTTTACGTCGCGGTCGACTTGCGCCGACACGCAATTGCCGTCGCGGCACGCGGTCTTCAGGTCGAAGCTGCCGCAGACATCGAGCGTCTGGTAATGCCAGCTCGACGCATAGCCGAACCGCAGCGGGTAGCGCGCGCGGACACAATCGGGCCAGACGCTGGCTTCCTCGATCGTGCGCGCGGGGCATTGCGGCGTCGCCAGCGCACTCGAGCGGGCGAGCAGCGCGCGCACCTTCGCAGCGGTTGCAGGCGTCGTGTTGGCCAGCGCGATCTGGGCGATCGTGTGGTGGCCGAACTCGCCATAAGCGAGCGCAGGGCTGGCCGACAGCAGGGCGGCGAGGGCGAGCGGGGCGGTGCGAATCATGCCCGCGGTCTTAGCCGTGCGCGCGCCCTTCGTCGCCGAAAATGGCGACCTCGCGCGCGCCTGAAGCGTCGCATCGGCCCCGGAACATGCCGGGGGTCGTGAATGCCCAGTGCGCGCTGCCGTCGGGGCGCGCGACGATCACTCCGCCGGTGCCGCCGAGCGCCTGAACGTCGGCAAGCACCGCAGCGGTCGCGCTGGCGACATCCTCGCCGGTCAGCCGCACCCGCGCGGCAATCTCGTGGCCGACCCCGGCGCGGATGAAGAACTCGCCAGAGCCCGTGGCCGACACCGCACAGGCGCGATCGTCGGCGTAGGTGCCGGCCCCCACCAAGGGCGTATCGCCGATCCGGCCCCAGCGCTTGCCGGTAACGCCGCCGGTCGAGGTCGCCGCAGCCACATGGCCCTGGGCATCGCACGCGACCGCGCCGACGGTGCCATATTTCATCTCGGCATCGAACCAGCCGTCGACCCGCGCGCGCAATTCCTCGAGCTGGCGGCGGCGTTCGGGGGTGGCGAACCAGCTTTCGTCGGCTTGCTCGATGCCCTGCTCGCGCGCGAACTGGTCCGCGCCGGTGCCGCTCAGCAGCACATGCGGCGTTGCGGTCATCACGCGGCGGGCGAGGCTGACGGGGTTTTTGGTCGCGCTGACCCCGGCGACGCCGCCGGCCTGCCGCCCGCTGCCGTCCATGATCGCGGCATCGAGGCAGACACAGCCGTCGAAGCTGAGCACCGCGCCGCGCCCGGCGTTGAAATGCGGATCATCCTCGAGCACCCGCACCGCAGCCTCGACCGCGTCGAGCGCGCTGCCCCCGTTTGCCAGCACGCCCGCCCCGGCATCGAGTGCGGCATGCAGTCCGGCGCGCGCGCCCTCGGCCTGATCGGCGGGGAGCGTATCGGGGCGGAGGATACCCGCGCCGCCGTGGATCATCAGCGTCCATTGGGTCATGGCAAAATCCTAAAGAAGCGCGGTTCGGGTTTGACCTAAACCCCTTCCCGCTTGTGTCGAGCGAAGTCCAGACACGCGGCGCACCGCCAGCGGCTTGTTTCTCGACGGCGCTCGAAACGAACGGGGGAAGCGAGGGACATCGGTGACTAGGCGGCTTGGGAATGCGGCGCGGCGCGCGCGCGGCGCCGCAGCCCGATCAGGGGGCGCAGCCAGTCAATCTCGCGCCCGATGCGGTAGAAGAGCCAACACCCCGTGACGGTCGCCGCCAGCAGCACCGCGAATTCGGCCAGCGGTCCGATGCCGACGCCGAGCAGCGCGCCCGCGACCAGCACGATCACCGTCTGATGGATGATGTAGAAGGGGAATACGGCTTCGTTGAGCATCGTGCGCCAAGGGTGATCGAGGTTCAGCCAGCGGTCGGCAATTCCGATCAGCGCGACGATCGTCCCCCAGCATTGCACCGCGCGCGCGACCCCGAACGCAAACCAGAGGTCGTCGGACACGCGGGTATCGCCGGGATAATGGATCTCCACCCAAGCCACAAAGCCATAGCCCATGGCGCCGAGGATCAGCGCGACCGGCCACCATGCCCGGATTGCGGCCCAGACGGCGGACGAATCGCGCAGCAGGAAGCCGAACAGGAACATGGCGAAATAGACGCGGTGGATCGGCAGATCGTCGAAGAAAGCATGGGTTTCGGGCGCGCCGGGAAAAATCCACGCCATTTGCGCGATCAGTAGCGCGATCGGAACGATCAGCACCAGCGGACCGTACAGCACCCAGCCCGCCAACCGCGCGATCCATGCGCCGAGCTTCGCCGGGACGAGCGCCAGCGCCAGCGCGAGCACCAACGTGTAGGCCCACAGATACACCACGAACCACAGATGCTGCCACGTCGGCAGCACGATGCCGCCCAATTTGCCGAACTGCCAGTAATCATGCGTCCAGAAGCGCCACAGGCTGCCGGTGTAGCCGTGCTGCGTCGTCAGCTCGACCCAGGGTTGCGGCGGCACGATCAGCACGATGCCGAACAGCAGCGGCGGGATCAAACGCTTGGTCCGCCCCCAGGCAAAGGCCCCCGCCGCCGGCTTCCCGTCGAAAATCGCGCGGCTGGCATAGCCCGAAACGACGAACAGCAAAGACAGCCGCCAGGCATTGAGCGCCTGCATCGGGATCGTGATCCATTCGATCGGCTGGGCGGTCTTGGCGTGGAAATTCCAGGGAACGAACACCAGGCCGATGTGATAGAAGATGAGCAGACCGAATGCGCCGATGCGCAGCCAGTCCATGCCATAATGCCGACCCAAATCGCTCTCCACGGGGCAGGCATCAAATGTCGCCGCCATAATTCACTAGCGCCGCTATCGTATCGACGCGCCGCGCACGCAACGCTATATCGCCCTCACCCAGATCAAGGAACTCTTCGCATGTCTGTTCGTCCGTGGCGCGATATCACTCGGCGCGAAAGCCGCCAGATCATGGTCGGCACTGTGCCCGTCGGCGGCGGCGCGCCGGTGACGGTGCAGACGATGACCAACACGTTGACCTCCGATCCGGTTGCAACGATCAACCAGATCAGGCGCTGCGAAGACGCCGGGGTCGATATCATCCGCGTGTCGTGTCCCGATGTCGAATCGACCGCGGCGCTCAAGCAGATCACCCGCGCGGCGCGCGTGCCGATCGTCGCCGATATCCATTTCCACTATAAGCGCGCGCTCGAAGCAGCCGACGCGGGTGCTGCCTGCCTGCGCATCAACCCGGGCAACATCGGCTCGGCTGACCGGGTACGCGAAGTGGTGAATGCGGCGAAGGCCAATGGCTGCGCGATCCGCATCGGCGTGAACGCGGGCAGCCTCGAAAAGGATTTGCTCGAGAAGTATGGCGAGCCTTGCCCCGAAGCATTGGTCGAATCCGCACTCGACCATATCAAGCTGTTGCAGGATCATGACTTCCACGAATTCAAGGTCGCGGTGAAGGCGTCCGACCTGTTCCTTGCGGTCGCGGCGTACCAACAGCTCGCCGAAGTCGTCGATTGCCCGCTGCATCTCGGCATCACCGAAGCGGGCGGTTTCGTCGGCGGTACGGTGAAGAGCGCGATCGGCATTGGCTCGCTGCTGTGGTATGGCATCGGCGACACGATCCGCGTCTCGCTGTCGGCCGAGCCCGAAGAGGAAGTCCGCGTCGGCTTCGAAATCCTGAAAGCGCTCGGTATCCGCAATCGCGGCGTGCGCGTGGTGAGTTGCCCGTCGTGCGCGCGCCAGGGCTTCGACGTGATCCGCACGGTGCAGGCGCTCGAGGAAAAGCTCCAGCATATCCGCACGCCGATGTCGCTCAGCGTGCTCGGCTGCGTCGTCAACGGCCCCGGTGAAGCGCGCGAGACCGACATTGGCCTCACCGGCGGCGGCAATGGCAAGCATATGGTCTATCTGTCGGGCGTGACCGATCACACGGTCGAAAGCGCCGACATGATCGATCACATCGTCAAGCTCGTTGAAGCCAAGGCCGCGGAGCTCGACGCGGCCAACCCGGCAGAGGCGATGGCTGCCGAGTAAATGGCGTGGGTGCTACTGGTGCTGGCGGGCCTGTTCGAGGTCGGCTTCACGACGTGCCTGCGCTATACTGACGGCTTTCGCAATCTTGGCTGGAACGCGGGCTTTTTCGTCTGCGCGTTTTTGAGCTTCGGGCTGCTGGAGCGCGCCGCCAAGACGATTCCACTCGGCACGGCTTATGCGGTGTGGGTCGGGATCGGCGCGATCGGCACCGTGCTGGTTGGTGTCGCGACGGGCGCCGAGACACTGACGATCATTCGCGGTCTGCTATTGGTTGGCTTGATCCTCTGCATTGTCAGCCTGAAACTCGCGAGCGGGCACTGATCCGTGCGCCGTCCATACTTTCTTTGCCATCTCGATTAGCCGCATTCTAACGCCGCCGCGCTACGCCAAGCGCCATGCGGATTGCCCTTATCCTCGTGCTGCTGGTCGGCACCGCTTTTGGCCTGATGGTTCCCTCGGGCGCGCGTCGGGCGCCCGCTGGCGCACCACCCACGCTCGCGCGCAGCGGATCGGCCTCGCCGACGGTCACCGCGCCGCCGATCGATCACCCGACCGAAACCGTGCTCGATCGCGCACCGGGGGGCCATTTCATCGCGATTGCCGACGTCAACGGCATGCCGCTGCGCTTCGTCGTCGATACCGGCGCCGACACGGTGGCGCTGAGCGAAGCGGATGCGCGCCAGGCCAATGTCAATTTCGACCCGTCGCAATATGAGGTGATCGGCAAGGGGGCGGGTGGCGATCTGCGCGGGCAGGAAGTGTATATCGATACGATCGTGCTCGACGGTAAGCGCGCGAACAATGTGCATGCGGTCGTGATCGAAGGCGCCGACATCTCGCTGCTCGGCCACACCTATCTGCGGCAATTGCAGAGCGTGAGTATCGAGGGCGACCAGATGCGGTTGCGCTAGCGCCTGCCCATCGGGCGGTGTAGCGCTCGCCGCGTGTCGACCCGGACTTCCCCTGTTACCGCCTTCGCCGTCGCGTGCCTGGGTATCTTCAGCTATTCGATCATGGATGCGCTGATGAAATATCTGTCGCTGCAGAGCGGCGCCTATAGCGCGGTGCTGTGGCGATCGGTGGCGGGGGTGGCGTTGACCGGGGCGGTTTTCGTCGCGCGCGGGCATCGCTGGCCGGGCGGGGCCGCGCTCAGGCTGCATGTGATGCGCGGGCTGGCGGCGGGGCTGTCGGTGCTGCTGTTCTTCTGGGGGCTGGTGCGCGTGCCGATGGCGCAGGCGGTTGCGCTGACGTTCCTTGCGCCACTGATCGCGCTGTTTCTGGCGGGCCTGTTCCTGAAGGAGCAGATCGGGCGCGGCGCGGTGCTCGGCTCGCTGGTGGCGAGCGTGGGTGTGCTGGTGATTGCGCTTGGCCAGTCGCGCGGCGAGAGTTCGCCCGATTTGCTGCTGGGGTCGGGCGCGGTGGTGCTCGCCTCGGTGCTCTACGCCGGGAGCCTGATCCTGCTGCGGCAGCAAGCGCAAATCGCGAGTCCGCTCGAAGTGACCCTGTTCACCAGTCTCGTCATCGGCGCGCTGATGCTCGCGGGCGCACCGTGGCTCGCGACCTGGCCGAGCGTTGCGCAATTGCCCTGGGTGGTGGCGGCGGCAGTGATTGGCTCCGCGTCCGCCTTTGCGCTCGCCTGGGCCTATGGCCGGGCCGAGGCGCAACTGCTGTCGATGGTTGAATATACCGCCTTCATCTGGGCCGCGATTTTGGGCTACATCGTGTTCGGCGAGCAGGTGTCGGGCTATACCGTCGGCGGTGCAGGGCTGATCATTGTCGGTTGCCTTGTCGCCGTGCGCGGCAGCATCGCGCCTGCTCCCCAGACCGAGGCTGCTGCATGACTGTGATCCGTTTCGCTACCCCCGCCGATGTCGGCACCATCCTGCATTTCGTGCGCGAGCTTGCCGCTTATGAGCGCGAACTCGACAAGGTGGTCGCGACCGAGGAGCTGCTCCATCAGGCGCTGTTTTCGACCCCGCCCGCCGCCGAAGCGCTGATTGCCGAAGTCGACGATGCGCCGGTTGGCCTGGCGCTGTTCTTCCACAATTTTTCGACCTGGACCGGGTGGCGCGGGCTGTATCTTGAGGACCTGTATGTGACGCCCGAAGCGCGCGGCACGGGGGTCGGCAAGGCGTTGCTCCAGCGGCTCGCCGCCATTGCGGTTGAGCGCGGGTGCGAGCGGTTCGAATGGGCCGTGCTCGACTGGAACACACCGGCGCAGGAATTTTACAAGGCGATGGGCGCGAGCGTGATGGACGATTGGCGCATCTGCCGCATGTCGGGCGACGCGCTCAAAAACTTTGCGGCGCAACCTTGAGCGTCACGGCGCGCCCTGCCGTTCGCGCGGACGTTGACGCCATTCATGAGCGGCTGCTGCGCTTTGGGCGGCATATCGGCCATCCCGACTGGGTCTCGGCCACGTCAGCGCAGCTTGGCGACGCGCTGTTCGGGCCTGCACCAAAGGGCTTTGCCCATGTCGCCGAGCATGAGGGCAAGATTCTCGGGGTTGCGCTGTGGTTTCTGAGCTTCAATTTCTGGATGGCGCAGCCGATCCTCTATCTCGAGGATCTGTTCGTCGATGCCGAGGCGCGCGGTCTGGGGGCGGGCGAATCCCTGATGCGCGCGCTCGCGGGCGAGGCGCAGGCGCGCGATTGTGCGTGGATGGACTGGATCGTGCTGACGGAAAATGAAGGCGGCCAGCGCTTCTACGATCGGCTCGGCGCCAAGCTCCAGCCGGAATGGCGGCTCTGGCGGCTGGAGGGCGAGGCGCTCGCCGCCTTGGCAGGCGAGCGCCCCAGCACCTAACGGTCAGTCGGCCTTCGCTGCCTTCGCCGCTTCGATCGCGTCGAGCACGATCTGGCGCGCTTGGTCGGCATTGCCCCATTTGCCGATCCGCACCCATTTCTTGGGTTCCAGATCCTTGTAATGGGTGAAGAAATGCTCGATCTGCTGCATCACGATCTCGGGCAGGTCGTGATGCTCATCGACGTTGGTATAGTATGGGAAAGTGCCGTCGACCGGCACCGTCAGCAGCTTTTCGTCGCCGCCGGCTTCGTCTTCGAGGTGGAGCACCGCAATCGGGCGGACGCGCACGATGCAGCCCGGAATGAACGGCGAGCGCGCCACGACCAGCGCGTCGAGCGGATCACCGTCGGGCGACAGCGTGTGCGGGATGAAGCCGTAATTCGCCGGATAGCGCATCGGCGTGTGCAGGATGCGGTCGACGAATAGCGCGCCCGATTTCTTGTCGAATTCATATTTCACCGGCTCGCCGCCGACGGGCACTTCGATGATGCAATTGAGGCTGTTGGGTGGGTCGTCGCCGACCGGCACCATGTCGATGCGCATGAATGGATTCCTGTTATCGCGGTGTCAGCAGCCGATCGAGCCCGGTCTCGCCGGTTCCGATCTTGGCGAGGCGCGGATAGCGCAAGCCGCCCTTATAGTCGATCACTCTTGTCTCGATCCGCTCGCCCTTTTTGACAAGCAGGGTGATCGGCGCGCCATCCTTGGCCGCGGTGATCGCTTCCTTCAGCTTTTCGGGGGAGTAGGCGAAGCCGTTCACCCCGGTGATCGTGTCGCCATTGTCGAGGCCCGCGGCAAAGGCCGGGCTGTCCCAGATCACCGACACCAGCCCGCCATCCCTGCCGACGATCACGCCGACCGAATAGCTGAGATCGGTGAACTTGCGGTCCTTTTCGTTGAGCTTGAAATAGCCGGTGGGCGTGTCGGTGAAGACCAGCCGATAGCCATTGGCGATGAACCCTGCGAAGGGGGCAGGCGCGCCGGTTTCGGTCAGCCGCTGGGTCAGCATCTGCTTCCAGTCATAGACCGGCACCAACTTGTGGAGCGTGGCGACGACGTCGTCGAGCGTATAGGTCACCTGCCCCCAGTCGCCGTCGTTGATGCCGAAAAAGGCCTTGGCGAAATCGTCGAGCGACTTGGTGCCATTCGACTGGCGGCGCAGGATCGAATCGACTTCCATCCACACCAACAGGCCTTCGTTGTAATAATCCTCGCTGCGTTGCCAGCTCGACCAGCCCTTGGGGCGGCGCATCGCCATCGTCGGGTCGTTGGTGGTGTCGACCATCGGCCGCCACTCACGCCCCTTGGTATTGCCCAGGCTCGCGAGCACCAGCGCATAGGCATCAAGCGTATCCTGCTTCGACACAAGGCCCGAACGCGCCGCGAGGACATAGCCCCAGAATTGCGTCTGGCCTTCATAGACCCACAGCAGCGAATCGCGCATCGGCGTGCGGTAATCGGGCGTCCACAGATCGGCGCCGCGGCGGAACTTGCCGTCCCAGCTGTGGCTGAATTCATGCGGGAGCAGGTCGCGCGCGGGCGTGCTCGACTCCCAATCGGTGAAATAGCCCGGCTTCACGCCATTTTCTGAACTGCGGTGATGCTCAAGCCCAATCCCGCCGAGCTCGTCGGTGATCGACAGCAGGAAATGATAGTTATCGTAATGCTGCGACCCGAAGGTTTTCACGGCCTGATCGACCAGCGCCTTGTGCGCGTCGATCTGCTCGGGCTTGGCGGCAAGCTCGGCGGCGGTGTCCGCCACCACGTCAAGCGTGACGCGCGGGCTGAGCGGGAAGGCTTTATAGTAACGCCCCGCGATCACTGGTGAGTCGACCAACACTTCGTAATTGGTGCGGTCATAGCGATAGGTGCTGCCGGTCGCCTTCGACGGCAGCGCTGAAGCCGCCGTCCAGCCTTCGGGATAGGTCACCGTGGCTTCGACCGGGATCTGGCGGGTGAAATAGCCCGCCGGATAAAGGCTCATCGACTGCCATTGCAGGCTGAGCATGTTGGGCGTCATCACCACCCGGCCCTGGCCCGGCGCGGTGGCCGACAGGAACTGGAAGTCGATGTCGAGCGCCTTGGCGCCTGCGGGCACCTCGATGTGAAAAGCGAACACATCGACCGGATCGCGCGTCCACGGCACGGGCTTGCCATTCGCGCTGATCTTCAGCCCGGCGAGCTTTTCGATCTGGCCGGTCGGCGAGTGATTGCCCGGCAGCCATTTGGGGAACAGCAGCACCATATGCCCGGCCTTGGCGACGGGCAGCACTTCCTTCACCTTGAAGATCGCGCGGCGCGTATCGGTTGCGTCGATCGCGAGGCTGATCGTGCCGGGATAGGGAATGTCCTTCGCCGCCGGGATGGTGTCGACATGCGGCACCGGCTGCGGCTTCGAATTCTCGGCCAGCGCGCTGGAGGCGATGGGTGCGGAGGCAAGCAGAATCGCGGCGAAGGACAGCGTGCGGATCATGGATTGCTTTCAGTTAAGCATAGGAAGGACGCTTGTTTAGGCAGGGCAGTGCCGCGGCGTCCAGCCCCGCACGTGCGCACTGCCGCCCAATTCGCCCATTGGCATGATGTATCATTTTCGCTTAAGGACCGCCGCTTAATGAGCCGGATCACCACGCCAAACCGCATTCGCGGGACACAGGATATTTTCGGAGAGGAACAGCGTCGCTTCGCTCGCGTCGTTGAAGCCTTTGAGCGTGTGCGTAAGCTCTATTGTTTCCAGCGAGTTGAATTGCCGGTGTTCGAAGCGACCGCCGTCTTCGCGCGTTCGCTGGGCGAGACGACCGATGTCGTGTCGAAGGAAATGTACACGTTCGAGGATCGCGGCGGTGATTCGATCACCTTGCGGCCCGAATTCACGGCGGGGATCGCGCGGGCGTTTTTGACCGAGGGGTGGCAGCAATATGCGCCGCTGAAGCTCGTCACGCACGGGCCAGTGTTCCGCTATGAGCGCCCACAAAAGGGTCGCTATCGTCAGTTCCACCAGATCGACGCCGAAGTGATTGGCGCGGCCGAGCCCGCCGCCGATGTCGAGCTGCTGGTGTTTGCCGACCAGCTGATCCGCGAACTGGGCATTTCGGACGGGGTGACGCTCCAGCTCAATACGCTGGGCGATGCCGAGACGCGCGATGCTTGGCGCGCCGCCTTGGTGGCGCATTTCGAGGCGCATCGCGGGGAGTTGAGCGAGGACAGCCTCGCGCGGCTCGACAAGAATCCGCTGCGGATTTTGGATTCGAAGGACCCGCGCGACCGGCCGATCGCCGATGCCGCGCCGGGGATCGATGGTTTCCTGACGAGCGAGGCCGGCGCGTTTTTCGATAGCGTGACGAGCGGTCTCGATGCGGCAGGCGTTGCGTGGACGCGCAACGACACATTGGTGCGCGGGCTCGATTATTACCGGCACACGGCGTTTGAATTCGTCACCGACCGGCTGGGCGCGCAGGGGACGGTGCTCGCGGGCGGGCGCTATGACGGGCTGATCGAGAGTTTGGGCGGCAATCCGACGCCGGGCGTGGGCTGGGCGGCGGGGATCGAGCGGCTGGCGATGTTGATCGATGAGCCGTTTAGCGAGAAGCCTGAGTTCGTCGTCATCCCGGTGGGCGACGCAGCGGAGTCGTTTTGCATCGAGTTGGTCGCAGGACTCCGTCGCCGGGGAATCTATTGCGACATTGGCTATCGCGGCAACCTCAAGAAGCGGATGCAGCGCGCCGACGCGGCAGGCGCATCCTACGCGATCATTGTCGGCGACGACGAGTTGTCAGAGGGTCAGATTGCCGTCCGCAGCCTGAAATCCGGCGAGCAGGCGAAACGCAAGATTGCTGACGTTCTTGCCGGGCCGCTTGGAGGGCGCACTGCGACATTAGTCGCGCTGACGCACGGCCTCGACGGCATCGTAGTGCCCGCATGACCACCATCTCCCCCGAACGGATCGCGCAAATCTCCGCGCGCCGGGATGAACTCCAGGCGCTGATGGCGACGGGCGAACTGCCGTCGGATCGCTTTGTTGCGGTGTCGAAGGAATATGCCGAGCTGGAGCCGGTGGTGAAGGCGGCCAATGAAGTGCGGCGGCTGCGCGCCGAGCTGAGCGTGCTCACGCATATGCTTGAGGCCGATGAGGAACCCGACATCCGCGACATCGCGCGCGAGGAAATCGCCGACTTGAAGACGCGGCTGCCCGATGCCGAGCGCCACCTCGCGCTCGCGCTGCTGCCGCGCGATGCGGCGGACGAACGCGCGGCGATGCTCGAAATTCGCGCCGGGACGGGTGGCGACGAAGCCGCGCTGTTCGCCGGCGATTTGCTGCGGATGTACCAGCGCTATGCCGATAATCAGGGCTGGCGGGTCGAGCTGATCTCCGCCAGCCCTTCCGAAATGGGCGGCTACAAGGAAGTGGTCGCCTCGGTCGAAGGCAAGGGCGTGTTCGCGCGGCTGAAGTTCGAAAGCGGCGTCCACCGCGTGCAGCGGGTGCCCGCGACCGAAGCAGGCGGGCGCATCCACACCAGCGCCGCCACCGTCGCGGTGCTGCCCGAGGCCGAGGAAGTCGACGTCAAGATCGACGAAGCCAAGGACTTGCGGATCGACATCTACCGCTCGTCGGGGCCGGGCGGCCAGTCGGTCAACACCACTGACTCAGCGGTACGGATCGTCCACATCCCGACCGGGCTCACGGTGATCCAGCAGGACGAAAAATCGCAGCACAAGAACAAGGCCAAGGCGCTGAAAGTGCTGCGGACGCGCTTGTATGAGGCTGAGCGCGAGCGGCTCCACGCCGAACGCGCGGGCGCGCGCAAGTCGATGGTCGGATCGGGCGATCGCTCGGAGCGTATTCGCACCTATAATTACCCGCAAGGGCGCGTGACCGATCACCGCATCAACCTCACCCTGCACCGTCTGCCCGAAATCTTGCAGGGTGAAATGGACGAGCTGATCGGCGCGCTGATCTCGGAGGATGAAGCCGAGCGGTTGGCGAGCCTTGAGGGCTGACACGCCGTTGCTCGTGCGGGTCGCGCTGGTTGAAGCCACCGCCCAGATCAAGCGGATATCCGAGTCGCCGCGCCTCGATGCCGAACTGCTGATGGCGCACGCGCTCGGCGTGCCGCGCAACCGGATGTTGCTGGTGCATCTCGACGATCCTGTGCCTGAGGGCTTCGCGCCGCTGGTCGAGCGCCGCTTGCAGCACGAGCCGGTCGCGCACCTCACCGGCCTGCGCGGATTCTGGACGATCGACCTCGAAGTCGGCCCCGGCGCGTTCATCCCGCGCGCCGATACCGAAACGCTGATCGAAGCCGCTGTCGCGCATTTCGGCGAGCGCGCCCCCGCCACCATCCTCGATCTCGGCACCGGACCGGGGACCTTGCTGCTGGCGGCGCTCGACCAATGGCCGCAGGCGCGCGGCGTGGGCGTTGAGCGGTCCGATGCCGCGCGCGGCTATGCGCTGCGCAATGCCGCGCGGCTGGGGCTGAGCGACCGCGCCGAGATTGTCGCGGGGGTGTGGGCGCAGGGGATCGGCGCGCGCTTCGATCTGGTGCTCACCAACCCGCCCTATGTCGCGACGGTCGAGCCGCTGCCGCGCGAAGTGCTCGACTATGATCCGGCGGAGGCGCTGTTCGGCGGCCCCGACGGGCTCGATGCGTACCGCGTGATCATTCCCGATCTGCCGAGGCTGCTCGCGCCCGGCGGCGTCGCGGTGATCGAAATCGGCGCGAGCCAGGCCGATGCGGTCACGGCCTTGGTGCGTGCGGCGGGGATGCAGGGCGATATCCGCCGCGATCTTGGCAATCGGCCGCGCGCCCTCATCGCCCAGCCATGAAGTGCAAGACAATCGTCACATAATTCCGCTTGGAGATTGGCGCGCCACTCGCTATTGATTGCGAAGGGACACGCATTTTCAACATAAGTCGTTGAAAATGGGCAGTTGTCCAATCCTTCGTCATGAAGCCGCTGTCGTCCGGTGGCCGTGGCACACGCCGTCGCTCTCCGATTTGTCGGGGTGCGTGGCGTAGAGGGGCATGCATCCGCATTCTGGAGCACCGCCGAGTTTGATTTCAGGGCACGAGGACAACAGGACTTGATCAATAATCGTCAGGCCGGCCGCCGTCGCGGTCGTGGTGGGCAGCGCACACCGGGTGGTAATCCGGGACGCCCCGATAACGGCAATCGCATCGACAATCGCGCACGCGGCAATGCCGCCCAATTGCTCGAAAAATACAAGTCGCTGGCGCGCGACGCGCAGATGCAGGGCGATCGGGTCAACACCGAATATTATCTGCAATTCGCGGATCATTATTTCCGCGTGCTCAACGAAAACCGCTCGCGCTTCGAAGAAAATCAGCAGCGACGCGGTGGCGCCAATGAAGCGTTCGACGAAGAGCCCGAGGAAGACTTCGACGGCGAAAGCTATGCCGACGACCGTGTCGATGGCGAGCGCGCGCAGCAGGCGAACGGCAACCGCCGCGACGGGCGCGAGCAGGGCAACCGCGACAATGGTAGCCGTGACGGGGGCAACCGTGACAACTCTAGTCGTGACGGGGGCAATCGCGAGCCGAACGACGGCTATCGCGAAGCGCGCGACAACAACCGTGACCAGAACGCGCGCGACCAAGGGGGCCGCGACCAGCGCCCGCAACGCGACGGCTATCGCGATCAGCCGCGCGACCAGAACCGCAACCGCAACGAACCGCGCGACTATAATGGCAATGGCCAGGCACAGGGTGGCGATCAGCCGCGCCAGCCGCTGCCGCCGCGTAGCTATGCTCCGGTCGAGCAGAGCTCAAACGGCGCCGACGCCAACCCGATGGCCGCGCCGATGGCCGCACCCAACACCGACGCCGAGCCCGAACGGCCGCGCCGGGGCCGTCCGCGCCGTGCTGCGCCGGTCGAGGCTGCGCCCGAGCTCGAGCCCGCCGCGATCGAAATCGACCGGCTCCCGCCCGCGCTGAGCCTGTCGGCGATCACCGAGGACGCGCCGGTCGAGGGTGACGAAGACGCCAAGCCGCGCCGCCGTCGTGGTCGTCCCCCGGCGAGCGAGCGCACGCCCGCCAATTGAGCCGCCGTTCAGCCTGCTGACAGCCGATCTGCGGTTGAACCGCTCCAAGCCCGCGCCTAGGGTCCAAGGCGCGGGCAGAATGATCGGGAGAGCAGACATGCGGCACGGGCTGGCGATGGTTTTGGCATTCCTTCCGGCGGCCGCGATCGGGCAATCGGCGCCTGAGCCGGTCTCTGCGCCTTCGGGCGAGCGCAGCGCGCAGGGCGATGTCGCGATCACCATCTATTCGAACGGCGTCGCGCTGGTGCAGGACGTGCGCCAATTGTCGCTGCCCTCGGGCGTGTCGCGCCAGGAATTTCCCGATGTGTCGAGCCAGATCCGCCCCGAAACAGTGCGGCTGAGCGGCGGCGATGTCGGCATCGTCGAGCAGAATTACGACTATGACCTGCTCAGCCCCAATGCGCTGATCGAGAAAGCGGTCGGCCAGACGGTGACGTTGCTGCGCACGAATCCCGCGACGGGCGCCGAAACGCGCGAGCGCGCGCAGGTGCTCGCGGTCAATGGCGGCGTGGTCCTCAAGATTGGCGAGCGGATCGAAATACTCCGCGATGATGGCCTGCCGGTGCGGGTGATCTTCGATTCGATCCCGCCCAATTTGCGCGCGCGCCCGACCTTGTCGATCACGGTCGACAGCAAGCGCAGCGGTTCGCGCCCGCTCACCCTCAGCTATCTGACCGGGGGCCTTAGCTGGCGCGCCGATTATGTCGCGCTCTATGACGAAGCCAAGAGCACGATCGACATGCAGGGCTGGATCACGCTCAACAATGGCGGCGAGACGCGCTTTGCCAATGCCGATGTCGTGCTCGTCGCGGGCGAACCGAGCGGCGCCAACCAGCAAGGGCGCTATGGTCGCGGGTCGAATGGCGCCCTGATCAAACCCGGTACCGAGTCGTCCGACCGCGCACGGCTCGGCGATTTCTACCTCTATCCGCTCGGCCACCGCACCACGGTGGCGGCGAATCAGCAGAAGCAGGTCAGCTTCCTGTCGGTCGGCGGGGTGGCGGCGCGCAAAGTCTATCAGTTCCGCAACGATTGGCTCGGCGAGTCACAGGATCCGCGCAGCGCCGAGACGGCCTATAGCTTCTCGAGTTCGCGCGAGGGTGGACTCGGCGATGCGCTGCCGGCGGGCACGGTCCGCGTCTATGTCCGCGATGCCAAGGGGCAGCCGCAGTTCATCGGCGAAAATGCGATCGACCACACGCCGATGGGGTCGACCTTGGCGATCAAGACCGGTGACGCTTTCGACGTCAAAGTGAAGCCCGAAATCGTCAAGCGCGACAAGATCGCCAGCGACGAATGGGATCGCACCGTCCGCCATCGCATCACCAAGGCAGGGCAGGCGCCCCGCGTCGTGACGGTGGAGCGCGCACGCGTCTATTACCGCACGATGATGCAATACACGATCACCAACGCCAAGCCCGAGGCGGTGACGGTCGATGTGACCCAGGGCGGGCTCGACGATTACTGGGGGGACACGCGCGTGCCGAGCGAAAGCCTGCCGGGCGAGCAAAAGTCGCTCGACGAGCGGGTATGGCATGTGCCGGTCCCTGCCAATGGGACGACGGTGCTGACCGTCAGCTTCGACACGCGTTACTGAGGGCGCGGGCCGTGCGCCGCGATTGGAACCCAGCAGGCCCTACCCGTCGCGCGCCGATGCTTTCGGTGGCGCTGTCGGTCGTCCTGTCGCTGGTATCGGCTATGGCGTTGGCGCTGGGATTGGCGGCGGTGCTGGCCGTGGCGCTGTCGCGCGTGTTGGGCGTGATCCTGGCGGTCGTGCTCACCGCGCCGCTCGCGGCGCAGACGCCGACGCCGACGGTCGTCACCTCGGCGGCGCCGGATAGCGTCGCGGTGTCGGTCTATCGCGCACCGAGGCGCGGCGCCGACGAAGCGATTGACCGCGAAGACCCTGAAGGCTTTGCGCTGATCACCGAAAAGCGCACCGTGACCATCCCGGCGGGCCGCGCGATGGTGCGGTTCGAAGGCGTCGCGGGCAATATCTTCCCCGAAACCGCGATCGTCGAGGGGTTGCCGTCGGGGGTGCGCGAGAAGAATCTCGACGCCGATCTGCTGTCCCCGCGCAGTCTCTACGACCGCGCGCTCGGGCGGCGGGTGATGGTGCGGCGGACCAACAAGGCCACCGGCAAGGTCACCGAGGAACAGGCGGTGATCCGCTCGTCGGCGGATGGCGCCGCGCTGGTATCGATCGGCGGCGGAGTCGAGGCGCTCAAATGCACCGGGCTCAACGAGACGATCGTCTATCCTGCGGTGCCGCCGGGGCTGTCGGCCAAGCCGACCTTGTCGATCGAGACCGAGAGCGACCGGGCGGTGACCGCGACGATCACGCTCGCTTATCTCGCGGGCGGGTTCGACTGGCAGGCCGATTATGTCGTGCAGCTCTCGCCCGATCGTCGCTCGGCTGAGCTGTTCGCTTGGGTCACGCTCGCGTCGAGCGACCCCACCTCGTTTCGCGGCGGCGCGGCGGTGATCGCGGGGCGGGTGAACCGTGATGCCGAAGCGCCGACCCCGCCGACGGCGCGGCCGCTGGCATTGCGCTGCTTCCCGGTGCCGCCGCCGCTGGGCAGACGTGAACGCGCTGACTATGCCTTCGCGCCGCCGCCACCAGCGCCTATGGCGCTCGAAGTATCGAAAGCTTTTAGCGATTTTCCGCAATTGAGGTCGACATTCTCGCGCTACGCCGAACGCGAGAATCTTGCCGATCTCAAGCTGTATCGCTTGCCCGGAACGGTCACGGTTGCGTCGCGCGCGCAAAAGCAGGTCGGTTTTCTCGCCAAGCCACGGGTCGCCGTCGCCCTGATCTATGAGACGCAGTTCCGTGGTATCTCGCAGGCGAAGACCCGGCTGATCGTTCGTGCTCAGAATAAGTTGAACGCCGGCCTTGGCGAACCGCTTCCCGCTGGTCGCGCCGTAGTGTTCGCGGCCAATGGGGCGCGGCCAATCCTGATTGGCGAAAGCTCTACTTCAGACAAGGCATCGGGCGAGCAGGTCGAGTTCAAGCTGAGCACATCGCCCAACGTGACCGTCGTTTTGGAGCCGGTGACGGCGGCGCTGCGCAATGGCCGTCGAGAACGCTATCGTGTGACCGTGGCCAACGCGAATAGCTGGCCGATAAACTATGAAGCGCGGCTCGCTATCTACCGAATCAAAGATGCAAGCCACCCGTTGGGCACCAAGGACGGCAGCCCTTTTTGGTCGACGACGATCCCTGCTAACGGCGTCGCCACGCTAGAATTTACCCTCTCAAGACCGCGCTAATTCTAATCGATATCCTTGACGCGCTCGTCATGGCCCGAGCCCGAGCTGAGGAACACCAGCCCCATCAGCGCCGCCGTCATCATCGCGGTGCCGCCGAAGCCGCCGACCGCCGCCGCAATCGCGATCCACGACAGCGGGCCATAGAGATAATCGAGCAGCACCACGCCCGCTGCCACGACCACGCAGGTCGCCAGCGCCATCCAGCGCAGGATCGCGCGATACCGACCCCAGGCAAAGGCGGCATAGTCGGGATCGTCCAGACCCGGAGGCAAATCGTCCATCGCTTCCCATTGGCGGCGAAAAGTGAGAATCTCAAGCGGCTGAACGACTCGGTGCCGCGTTAAACACCGCAGCGGGCCAAGGAGAGAGACATGACGATTGCCGCAATATTGTCGGGTAAGGGGCGCGAGGTCATCTCGATCGCGCCAACGAACACCGTGATGGAAGCCGCCGCGATGCTCGCCGAACGCCGGATCGGCGCGGTGCCGGTGGTCGAAAGCGATACCGTCGTCGGGATATTCTCCGAACGCGATGTGATCCACGCGCTCAACAATGGCGGGATCGAAGCGCTGCAGGGATCAGTGGGCGCGGCGATGACCTCGCCCGCGATCACGGTCGGCCCGCATGATTCGGTGCTCGGCGCGCTGTCGCTGATGTCGCGGCGGCGGATCCGGCATTTGCCGGTGCTGGAGGACGGCGCGCTGATCGGCTTTGTGTCGATCGGCGATCTGGTCAAATACCGGATCGACCGGATCGAAGCCGATGCCGCCGCGATGCGCGATTATATCCAGTCGGTGTAGGCAGTCGGTTCAGGCCGTGGCGGGTCGGCGCCGGATCGTGTCGCTTAGCTCGCCGATGACGCTGCGCGCGAAGACGGCGAGCCAGCCGAAATAGACCGCGCCGCCCGCCGCGACGAGAATCAGCAGCGTCACCGGCGGCGGCAGTGGCGGCAGCAGGCGCGCGAGCCCCGCGACCGCAATCCCCATGCCCATCGCCGCCAGCAACGGCGGCAAAATCGCACTCGCCAGCGCGTCAGCGCGCACGCCGATCACCGGCAGCGACCGCCACAGGCTGATCGCAAGGTAGAGCGGATAGGCCGCGAGCCACGACCAGGCGAGCCCCATCGGCCCCCATTGCACGCCGACCAGATAGGCGCCCGTCAGCAGCACGGCACCGGTCGCGCCGTTGCGCACGCTGATACCGGGTCGCCCGATCGCGTCGCAGGCCGGCGACAGCAGCACGTGCAGCGTCATGAACGGCATCGCCAGCGCCAGCAGCCGCACGACCGGCACACCCTCGACCCATTTCGGCCCGAGCATCGTCAGCACCAGCGGCTCGGCGGTTGCGGCCAGGCCGATGTAGAAGGGGAGTGCCGCGACCATCACGATGCGTACCCCGCGCGTAAAGGCCCGCCCGACCGCGCCTTCGTCATGCTGGAGCCGGGCATAAGCCGAGAAAGCGACTTCGTTGAGCGGAGGCACGATCTTCGACACGAACACCTGCGCGAGGAACAGGCTTTCGGTATAGATGCCGAGCCAATGCGGGTTGAACTGCCGCCCGGCGATGAAAACATCGGCCTGGCTCTCGAAGAACCAGAAGAGCTGGCCGACCGCCATCACCCCGCCATAGCGCGCCAGCGTGCCGGCGCCGCGGAAATCGAAGCTCGGCCAATAATAAGCGCGCGCGGCGACGGTCATCCCGATCATGCGCACCGCGAACAGCACCATCGGCGCCACCACCAATGTCCAGACGCCGAGCCCCATCAACGCGCCGCCCAGCGCAGTGCTCGCGCTGGCGATTGAGGCAATGATATTGACGCGCGCCTGGCGCCGATACTCCATCTGGCGCGACAGCAAGGCGTAGGACAGCGCGGTCAAGGGCGTCGCCACATAGATCAGCGCCTGCCAGCGCAGCATCTCGGCGACGAGCGGCTGGCGATAATAGGCAGCGGCCAGCGGTGCGAGTGCGACTTGCAGCCCCGCGAGCGTCAGGTTGACGAGGATCAGCATGCCGAACAGCTGGCGGATCTGGCGCTCGCTGACCTCCTTGGCCTGGATCAGGCCGCTCGCCAGCCCATAGCCATTGAGCATGTTGAGCAGGAAGAGAATCACCTGCGTCATCGCGAACAGGCCATAGTCCGACGGCGCGAGCAGGCGAATCACCAGGAAAGTCGCACCCCACTGGACAATCTGCGCGAGAATCTGGCTGCCCGAGCGCCAGATGACCGCGCTGCGGACCTGATCGGCGAACGATTTCGAATCGATCTGGGGCGAGTCGGCGGGCAATTTCATAGCCAAATGCCTTGCCACAAGGTGCTTACAGAGGCGTAAACCCTAGCATTTCTGCGGGCTAGCGCGGCGAGTGTAAGAAAATTGCAAAAAGGCGTTGACGGGTCTTGGACCCAGCCATATAAGCCACTCCACCGCAGCGACGAACCACACGGTTTGCCAACGCGGTCACCGAAATTTCGGCGCTAGCCCGCCCCCACAAAAAAGGGGATCGGGAAGGCGTCGGCCTTTTGCGCTCATTGACATTGTTGGTCTAGATGAAGGGACATGTGGGCGGCGGCTCCGGGTCCGACGGTCAAGCGTCGGGTGCTCGGTAAAATCAAGCCGTTCCACAGACTTAACGCTACGGGGTTCGCCCTAGGCGTTGGTCAATGTCCTAATGCATATCCACAGTGAAATGTATTGTGCAGGAACGGCTCCTTGAAATGAGCTGCGCAATCGGGGACATTCCGCCCCGATGGCGTGGAACATCAAACTTGAGAGTTTGATCCTGGCTCAGAACGAACGCTGGCGGCATGCC
>CAYUYZ010000029.1:0-44335 GCA_964449575.1 uncultured Stakelama sp. | reverse complement strand
CAAAGCTCCGCTCTTAATCAGCGGGTCCTTGGTTCGAGCCCAAGTGCGTCCACCATTTTTCTTATATAAATCAGCAGCTTGTGCAAGTGCGAGTGAGTGGCATAGCACTGCCGTTTTGCGCTAGGTAGCCCGCTAGGGAGCAGCGCGCAGATCAGCACCTTTTTGTGGCGACGCCTGTTTCAGGTATGAAGGCACCTTCGGTTTACCGGATTCGGCCCAGCAGCGCCGTGACTTGTGATGCGAACCTGATCTGAACTTGATCGCGGGCATCGGGTGGGCGAAGCTGATTGCCCAGGGGGCTTAGGTTAGGCATTTCCAGTGGGCAAATGAAACAGATCGATGAAGCGCTGCACGGCACTCTCACCGCCTGTCACAGTCAACCCCAGATCGACCAACTCAGCCAAGTTGGCCTTCCCATAGGCCGCTGCCGCTATCACCGAGGCAACCGGTGCAGTCATGACAAAATCAGGATCGTCGGGCTGTCTTCGTTCGATTTTTAGGGAGCCTGATCCTACAGCGACGTGAAACCAGTCAGGCCCAATCCTGATTGCGGCCTCAAGAGCCAAATCTTTCGCACGCACCTGGTCGAACATCGTACGGAAACTGAGCATGAGCGAGGCCGCTGAGAGCGGCAGGGTGGGGTTGTGGTCTGGGGAACAGGCTGCCCAACGGCCCAGTTCCATGATGGCGGTATCGGCGCGATAACCCCAAGTGGTAAGTTCATAGACCTGTATCGCCGCAGGAGGAGGCAATTGCCGTCGTTGCACCACACCTGCTCGCTCTAGGCTCTCAAGCCGCTCGGTCAGGATTTTGGCACTAATCGCTGGCAAGCCTGAACGCAGATCGGTGAAACGCCGCGGGCCAAACATCATTTCCCGAACTATCAGCAGCGCCCAACGCTCGCCAATCAATTCCAGGGCGAAGGCCGTTCCGCAGGCGTCATCATACCACCTTCCGTGCACATTGGTTTCTTTTAGTACCATCATAGTTGCTTTTTGTAACTCCTCTCTGCATCATGATACAAGGGCGATTCGGGAATGGGGAGCAGCCTGCCATGTTAAAATCAGCGAAGGCCGGAGCGGCAGATCAGACCCCCCAAGCGGATGTGGCCTTCGCGCTGTCCGATGCCGGAATGCTTTCGTGATTGCGACCAAACTCAGCTGCAACTGCGGCAAGGTTGCGATGGCCTTGCACGGCGAACCAATCCTGACAGCGGATTGCACGTGCAGTTCGTGCCGGGCAGGGGCGGCCATGATGCAAAAGCTTCCCGGCGCAGTGTCCGTTCTCGATCAATATGACGCGACCCGCCTTGTGCTTTACCGTAAGGATCGCTTTGCCTGCCTTCGTGGCGACGAGCATTTGCGCGAATTCCGGCTACGACCGGATTCCACAACCCGCCGTGTTGTCGCGATTTGCTGCAACTCGCCGATGTTCCTCGACTTTACCAACGGACATTGGATCGACATCTATGGTCAGCGCTGGCTGCCCGGTCCGATGCCCCAGCCAGAGCTGCGCACCATGACAATGGATCTGCCGGCGGGCGCAGCCCTCCCTGACAACGTTCCAAATGCCCGACGGCAATCGGCAGCGTTTTTTGGCAAGCTCATCTTGGCCTGGATGGCAATGGGCTTGCGAACCCCCAAGATTAACTGCGTCACCGGAACCCTCAATGTCAGTCACTGATGACAAGATCGAAATCGAGAATTTCACTTCGCCAGACTGGCGTGGCCGAGTTGATCGCGCCAAGTATGAAGCTATGCGCGATGCCCTTTTGGCTGTTCTGCCGCATGAGCCCCCCGGACTTACAGTTGCGGAGGCAAAGGCGGCCTTGCTTCCCATATTGCCCGAGACGCTGTTTCCAGGCGGCGAAAAGGCCGGCTGGTGGCTGAAAGCGGCGCAACTTGATCTCGAGGCCAAAGGCAGCATCTGGCGCGCGGATACCAAGCCGATCCGGCTCCACCGGACATGACCACTAGAGGCTTTCCGCAAGTGTGGTTCCAAACCACATTGTGCTGAGCAAGAACCGATCCTGCGCCTTGCGACGTCAAGGCAGACCAAGCAGGAATCTCCACCGGACAGTCATGAACGCATGTGGACGCAAAACCGATCTTAATCAGCGGGTCCTTGGTTCGAGCCCAAGTGCGTCCACCAAATTATTCGGAAATGCAGCTAAAGCTCATCAGCTCTGGAATGCCAGACTTTGAGGCCGATGAAGCACCTTCGCCATCTCTAGGAGCGCGAATGTGGCTATGGTGCGCGGTAGCCGGTGTCGTGTACCTTGAGCACCAAGGCGCCGAACAAGCCATTCGCCCACGCAAACCAAGGTCGCGAAAATTGTGTCGGATCATCCTTGTCAAAGGCTTCGTGCATGAAGCCGGTGCCCCCGTCGCAAGCGACCAGATGACGTAACGTCGCTTCGATCTCGCCCGCGTCGGTGCTCGTCAACCCGCGCATGATAATGGCCAGCGGCCAGATATGGCCGGGAACAGTGTGCAAACTGCCGATGCCATCGGCATATTTGCCGCTGAAATACCAGGGGTTGTCGTTGCTCAGCAGCATTGCACGGGTGTTGCGATACACCCTGTCGTTCGCCGCGCAGTAGCCGAGATAAGGTGCTGAAATCAGACTGGGGGCATTGGCGTCGTCCATCAGCAATTGGCTGCCATAGCCATCGACCTCGAACGCATAGACCCGGCCATGACGGGGATGATCGACGATCGCATGCGCCTTGATCGCGGCATCGACCTCGGCCGCGAAGGATTCAGCCTCAGCCGCGAAAGCTGCGTCCCCGATGATCACGCGGTACATTTCGGCGAGTTGCCGTAACGATACCACGGCCATCATGTTGGACGGGATCAGAAACGGAAAGACGCAGGCATCGTCAGAGGGACGGAAAAGCGAGGCGATCAGGCCAATCGGCCGGGTCGGCGCGCCATAGCCGTTGTTGGGCGCGGTGTCCTGCGCGCGGTCAGTCACGCGCTGAAAGCGATAGGGACCGAGGCCTTCCTTGCGCTGCATCACCCGCAGCGTGGCGACGAGCAGTCGGGTCGCGCGCTGCCAGTCGGCGTCGAAGCATGACGTGTCGCCGGTCGCCTTCCAGAAACCATGCGCAAGCCGGATCGTGTAGCACAGCGAATCGACCTCGAACTTGCGCTCATGCAGCTCGGGCTTCATCTCGGTTTTGTCACTGGCCCAGGGCGATCCGGTGGGGCCACGGTTGAATGCGTTCGCGTAAGGATCGATCAGCACGCACTTGGTCTGGCGATTGATCACACCCGCGATCAGTTGGCGGAGCGGCGCATCCTCGGCAGCGAAGCGGAGATAGGGCTCGACCTGCGCGGCACTGTCACGCAGCCACATCGCGTCAATGTCGCCGGTGATGACGAAAGTATCGGGCCTCCCGTCGATCATGTCGGGGAAGACGGTGGTGTCGAGCGTGTTGGGGTAGCAATTGTCGAACAGGGTCGCGAGCTTGCTCGGCTTGCCGGGCTGGTCGAGCTTGGCGTGGATCCGATCGATCGCCGCATCGACGGCACGGCTGCGGAACCGTCGTGTATCGGGCGCGGGGCGGCCATTGGCCAAGGGATTTGGCGGCGGCCAGTCGGCGGCGGCGGCGGGTTTTGGCATGGCAACCGATCCTGCAAGGGCAACCGCAGCGCCAATCCCTAATATCGCGCGGCGCGACGGGTCAGCTTGCTGCTCGTTGAAATCATCTCGCATCATTGTCTCTTTCTGAAGCCCGGGCCGATGGTCAAGTTGCCGCCTCCAAAACCATGGCGGTCGCCTGATAATCACCGGACATCGTCAGGGTTGCCCCACGCGCCATCCACACCGCGCCGCTCGCTTCGGCGGGCACACCGTCGGGCAGCGGATCGCCGCCGATCATCCGCGCGCGATAGATTTTCGCCGGGCTGAGCCCGCGCAACATGATTGGCGCATCGGCCTTGGTCTGATGGCTGAAGCTGAAGAGGACGGCTTGTCGCTTATCTGTCGACACCGAGAGTGTAACGCTGCGTCCGGCATCGGGCCACGGCGATATCAGCCGGTACAGATCGCCCTGTTGCACCGTCGCGCGGATCATTTTGTAATCGGCGACCATCTGCTGCGCCATCGCGATTTCCGCCGCTGTCCAGCGATCGACGCGGTCGCCGATGCCCAGCCCGCCCTGCATGGCCGACAGGAAGCGATAACGCAGCGGCGTCGCCCGGTTGCTCGTCCAGCTCGGCGATCCCGTCACCCACGCCATCATCGCGGCCGGCGCATAGCCCTGGGTAAAGCCGTCCTGAATTGCCAGCCGGTCGAACGAATCGGTGTTGTCGGACACCCACATCTGATCGGTAAGCGCCATGATGCCCAGATCGACCCGCCCGCCCCCGCTCGCGCAGGATTCGAACTCGACATTGGGGTGACGCCGCCGCAATTCAGCGAAAATCCAGTAGAGATTGCGAACATAATCGACGTAAAGCCGCTGCTGGTCGCCCGCGGCGAGGCCCGGCCAGCCCGGCTCCGACAGATTGCGGTTATGGTCCCATTTGATGAAGTCGATCCGGTTGTCGCGCAGCAGCCGGTCCATCGTCGCCAGCACATGGTCGCGCACATCGGGCCGCGCGAGGTTGAGCACGAGCTGGTTGCGCGTCTGCGACTGCGGCCGACCGGGGAAGTGCACCACCCAATCGGGGTGCGCGCGGTACAGATCGCTGTCGGGATTGACCATTTCGGGTTCGACCCACAGCCCGAATTCCATGCCCAGCCGGTGAACATGCGCGATCACCTTGCCCAGCCCGTTCGGGAACTTGGCCGCATTGACGGTCCAGTCGCCCAGCCCCGCGCGGTCATCCTTGCGGCTGCCGAACCAGCCATCGTCGATCACGAAACGCTCGACGCCAAGCGACGCTGCCTTGTCGGCCAGCGCGATCTGGCCGGCTTCGTTCACGTCGAACAGCGTGGCTTCCCAGCTGTTGTAGAGGATCTTGCGCACCGGCAACGCGCCGCCCCGACGCGGCAGGAGCTGCGCGCGTTGAAAGCGGTGCATCCTGCGCGACGCATCGCCAAAGCCGGCCGGCGCGAACCCGCCATAAAAAATCGGCGACGAAAGCTGCTCGCCGGGGCGCAAGCTATAGGCGAAGTCGTAAGGGTTATAGCCGCCGGTGACGCGGACCAGTCCGTTGTCGTCCTGTTCGGTGACGATGCGCCAACTCCCGCTCCAGCCAAGGGCGGCAAACCACACCGCGCCGTGTTCCTCATCAGCAGCGGCATCGCTCGTCAGCGCAAGCCAGGGGTTGGACTGGTGCCCGGTATTGCCATTACGACTTTCCAGCACCGTCGCCGCGCCGTCGACCGGACGGCTGCGCACGCTGAATTCGCCCGTCCAGCGCCCGGTCAGATAGCGCATGCGATAGCCATCGGCGCGCGGCAGCGTATAGGATGCGGCCATCATCTGATCGATCCGGACCGGCGCGCCAGTGCGGTTGATCACGGTCGCCGAGCGCGCGAGAATGCCGGTCGCCTCGTCGATCGCATAATGCAGCTCGACCGCAACGGCTTCGCTGATGTCGGCCAGCCGCACGGTCAGCCGGTCCCCGGCAATCTCGTGCGACACGTAACGCAGCACCAGATCGCGGTTGCCATTCGGAAAAGCGAGCTTGAGGCTCGGTTCGCGGTCGAGCCCCCCGCCCTGCCCGGCATATTCCTGCGCAGCCTGGCTTGACGCGACATCGCCGGGCGGTGGATCGGCGGCCGCAGCGGGAAAAGGCATCGCATCATCGCGACGCGCGCCCCAGTATAGCGGGCGCAGCTTGCCATCGGCGCCGATGCGAAAAGCATAGCTGGTATCGCGCGAATCGAGCCGGAAAATCCGGGTTCGGGAATCATAGCGGATCGCGCTGTGCGCCAAGGAGGGCGTCAGCACCATCAGCAGCATCGCCGCCAGCCAGACCCCCTGCCGTCCTAACGCGCCCATCCGCTTCCTCGCTCCCGTCTCGCCGGCCATTGTGCCATGCCGTGCGACCCTGGGAATTACCGGCCTACTGCCCGTGTTCCCCCGGAATTTTGCAGCGCGTCAGCGGCGCCGTCGCGATGCAATACCAAGTCCACCGCAAATTGTGAACGCTCACTTTTTGATTGTGAACCTTCACAAATTGCGCCAAGAAAGTCGTAAGCGAGTCGCAGGAATTCGCACAAAATTGTCTTCTAAAGGGGGGAAGTGCATGAAAAAGCCTTTTCATTGGCTGCTGCTGGGCACCGCAACGACATTGTTTTGCGCGCCTGCCATGGCTCAGACCAAGCCCGCAGATCCCGCTCCCGCCGATCAGGTCAAGCCCGCCGAAACCGATCCGGCATCGCTCGATGCGGATGTCGTTGTCACTGGCGATCGCCGCGAACAGACGCTGCAGAATTACGCCGGTACCGCCGCGGTGCTGTCGCCTGACCAACTGCTAAAGGTTGGCATCGCCAACATCGAAAATCTGAACGATGTCCTGCCGGGCCTGCGCGTGCAGAATTTCGGCGGCGCGATCAACGTCGCGTTGCGCGGTATCGGCACCAATCAGAATACCGAGCTGGGCGATCCCAACGTCGCCACCCATTTCGACGATGTTTATGTGCCGCGCGTTCAGGGCCTCGCCAATTCCTATTTCGATCTGAAATCGGTCGAAGTGAATTTCGGCCCGCAGGGAACGCTGCGCGGGCGCAATGCGTCGTCGGGTTCGCTGAACTTCATTTCATGGGCACCGCAGCTCGGCAAGTTCAGCGGTGTGCTGGAAGGCGGCTGGGGCAATTTCGACCAGCAGAGCATTCGCGGCGTCATTAACCTGCCAGTTGGCGACAAGGTGGCGCTCCGCATCTCAGGCAGCTTTGACCGTCACGGCCCCTATTACCGCAATGTCGGCATCTTCCAGAATGTTGTCGCACCCTATGCCGATGAAAATCGCGGGGTTCGCGCCCAGCTGCTGATCGAGCCGACCGACCGGTTGAGCGTCCTGATCACCGGCGACTATAACTTCCAGAATTCGACCGGGTTCAACGGATCGAATTTCTCGACGTTTTTGGGCTTTGGGCAAGGCTTCACGCAGGCGGTCAATTCGGTGCGCAACCCGCGCGACGTGCTGACCGGTCCGCTCGGTGAGGAATACTACACCGAGCATGGCGGCATCCGCGGCAAGATTACCTACAAGACCGACGGGCTGTTCAACGTCCAGTATATCGGCAGCCACCGCGACCTGCGCTTTGGCGGCGATGGCGCTGGCCCGGCCGGGGTTGCCTATCCGGGCTTTGAAAACGGCGTTCCGGGCGTCGCGGGCTTTGAGCAGGGCTTTTATAACGGCCCGGTCGGCCGCGAGCGCGCCGACAATTTTTCGCGGGGCATCAGCCGCAATTTTTCGCTGTCGGACTATCACGAGCTGCGCTTCTTCAACGACACCGAGCCGTTCAAATATTCGATCGGCGGCAATTACTTCAACGAACGCCAGCGCACGCTGGCCAGCTCGGTGGCCGATTTCAACTCCTTCTTCCAGGGGCAGGAATTCAACACCCGGACGAACAGCGAAGCCTATGCGTTCTTCGGTGACGGCACCTTCTCCGTCACCAAGAATTTCCGTGTCACGGCGGGTATTCGCTACACCAATGACAGCAAGTCGCGCGAGGGCGTGATTTCACGCCTGTTCTTCGGCGGCGGCGCGGCCGACTTCAACTGCTGCGGCTTCTTCAGGCTGGGCACGCCCGGATTTGAATTCAACACCAACCGTCGGATATTCAATCCCGATCAGAATCGCGACGGCAATGTCACCGACGGTGAATCGCTCGCCTTCTTCCTCGATGGCGTCCGTCGCTTTGGCGCGCGAGACACGATCCCGATTACGTTTGGCAGCGCGATCTCTCGGCTGGCAGCCAATCCGGCCTTGGCGTCGGACCCTGGTTTCCAGCTGAACCTGCCTGGCGCAGCGATCCCGGGTTGTATCAATTCGGCGACCAATCCCGGCTATGTCTGCCGGGCCGATGGCAACTTTACCTATAGTTTTCTGGCCAACACGATCAACAATCAGGCCGCGCGCATCAACACCAATTTCGTCGATTGGCGCGTCCGGCTCGAATATGATCTGACGCCTGAGAACCTCGTCTACGGCCTCGTTTCGCGGGGGCACAAGGCGGCGAGCTTCAATGACAATCTCGGTCCGCTCGGTCCCGCGCCCTTCTTCCGTCCGGAACAGGTCACGCTCTTCGAAATCGGCACCAAGAACGAGTTCCAGGTCTTTGGCCGCCGGGCTGTGCTCAACCTGTCGGGCTTCTACAATGATTATAAGGACCAGCAGCTGACTGCCTTGCTGGGCGTCCAGTCGATCATTCAGCAAATCACCGGCCCCGATGGTCGCCTGCTGAACGTCACCGGGCCGCAGACCGTGCCGAACGGTTTCAACCAGAACCAGGTGGTGGCGTTCACCTATAATGCCGCCAACAGCGAAACCTATGGCATTCAGGGCAGCGGATCAGTTATCCTGCCGGGCAACTTCAAGTTCGGCGCCGACTTCCTGTGGCTCGAAGCCCGCGTCCGCCAGGCTGCACCCATTCAGGATTTCCGCTTCCAGTCGGACATCAACGGCCTCGATTCGGTCGCCCGACCGATCCAGGGGCGGCGCCTGCCCTACACGCCACGTTTCCAGCTGAATGCTTCACTGGCGCAGGTGATCCCCGTTGGCACGCGCGGTCATACGATTGACTGGTTGGTCAGCGTATCGTGGCGCTCGTCGAGCTTTGCGACGATCTTCAACGGCGCTGACTTTGCCTTCATCAATCGCGAATTGATCCCCGCCGGTCAGCCTAATGCCGGACAGATCCGCGTCCCCGCGCAGCGTGCCTTCCTCGAAGATCGTATTCCGTCCTATTATCTCATTAATCTGGCGGCGGGTTACACAATGGGTGACGTGCGGATCGAAGCCTATATCAACAACCTGACCGACAACACGGTGGCGGCCGGGTTGCTCGTCAATCAGTTCAACAACACCCGCTTCTTCACCAATCCGCGCCTGATCGGCGGGCGCATCCGCGTGTCGTTCTGATCAGCGACACCGACGCGACGAAGGGAAGTCTACGTGCACCCAAGACTGGCGACGACGGCGGGGTTGATTGGGTTGCTGGCATTGATCGGCTCGGCATCCCGCGCGCACGCCGAGCCGCTGGTGCCGGCTGACTACAAGCTTGTCTGGTCGGACGAGTTTGATGTCGATGGCCTGCCCGACGAAACCAAATGGGCCTATGACATCGATCACAATCAGGTCGGCTGGTTCAACAACGAAAAGCAATATTATGCCGACCGCCGCCCCGAAAACGCCCGCGTCGAAAAGGGTAATCTGATCATCGAGGCACGCGCCGATGCCCCCGCGATCAGCAAATTCCCCGATTGGGGCAAGCAGCAATATAGCTCTGCCCGGCTGCGCACGCTGGGCAAGGCGAGCTGGACCTATGGCGCGATCGAAGTGCGGGCGAAGATTCCGTGCGGGCGTGGCACCTGGCCGGCCATCTGGATGCTCGCCGACGACAAGACCACGCCGTGGCCCGATAGCGGCGAAATCGACATCATGGAACATGTCGGTTTTGATCCGGGCAAGGTGCATTTTTCGTTGCACACCAAGAACGGCAATTTCATCACCCACACCGAAACCACCGCGGTGAAATCGGTGGCGACGGCGTGCACCGAAATGCACCGCTATCAGCTGCGCTGGACACCCAGTCTGATCGTGATGGGCGTCGATGATCAGCGCGGGTTCAGTTTCAAGCGCCCAACCCTGAAGCGCGCGGACTGGCCGTTTGACGGGCCGTTTCACATCCTGCTCAATATCGCGATTGGCGGCGACTGGGGCGGGCAGAAGGGCATCGACCCGGCATCGCTGCCCGCGCGCATGGAGATTGATTACGTGCGTGTTTATCAAAAGCCGGGATCGTGACGCCAATGCGCAGCTACCACCGGTTTGGATCGATCGCAGCGACGGCGTTGCTCGCCGCAACCGCACTGACAATGCTGTCCGCCCCCGGCGGCCTATCGCGAGCAAACGCACAGGCACAGGCGGCACCGGCTGACGTCGATGCGCGGGTCGAGGCGATTCTGGCGGGCATGTCGCTCGACCAGAAGATCGCGCAGGTCATCCAGCCCGATACCGCCAGCTTTTCGGTCGACGACATGGCGCAATACCGCTTCGGCAGTTACCTGAGTGGTGGCAATTCGGGACCAGGGGGTGACGAACGCGCGCCGGCTGCACGCTGGCTCGCGCTCGCCGATGCCAATTGGGACGCGGCGATGACGCCGCGCGCCGATGGCCGCCGCCCGATCCCGACGATGTGGGCGATCGACGCGCTGCACGGCCACAATAACATCGTCGGCGCGACGATTTTCCCGCACAACATCGGGCTGGGCGCGACGCGCGATCCGGCGCTGATCCGCGCCATCGGCACTGCGACCGCGACCGAAATTGCCGTCACCGGGATCGACTGGACCTTTGCGCCAACGCTGGCGGTCGTTCGCGATCCGCGCTGGGGCCGAATCTATGAGAGCTATTCGGAAAACCCCGAAGTCGTCGCCGCGATGGCAGGCGCGATGGTCGAAGGCTTGCAAGGAGTGCCTGGCACGCCCGGCTTTCTTGGTCCTGACAAGGTCATCGCGACGGCCAAGCATTTCATCGGCGATGGCGGCACCGGCGGCAAGGACCAGGGCGATACCATCGCCACCGATGCCGAGCTGGCGCAGATTCATGCCGCCGGCTATCGCCCCGCGATCGCATCAGATGTCGAGACGGTTATGGCGTCCTTCTCGAGCGTCAATGGTGAGAAGATGCATGGCAGCAAGCGCTGGCTGACCGGTTATCTGCGTGGCGCTCTGGGGTTCAAGGGGCTGGTCCTTGGCGACTGGAATGGCCATGGGCAAGTGCCCGGCTGCTCGGTCGGCAGTTGCGCCGCGTCGTTCAACGCCGGTCTCGATATCTTCATGGCGCCCGACAGCTGGAAACCGCTGTTTGCGGCGACGACCGCCCAAGTCAAATCGGGCGAGATCAGCATGGCCCGGCTCGATGAAGCCGTGCGTCGCATTTTGCGCGTGAAGGTTGCCGCTGGCTTGTTCGACAAGGGCAAACCCTCATCGCGACCGTTGGCAGGTAAAGTCGAGCTGCTCGCCAGCCCGGAACATCGCGCGCTCGCGCGGCGCGCGGTGCGTGAATCGCTCGTGCTGCTCAAGAACAATGGCAATCTCCTGCCGCTCAAACCCGGGCAAAATGTGCTGGTCGCCGGTGATGGCGCGGATAGCATCCCCATGCAGGCCGGCGGCTGGACGATCAGTTGGCAAGGCGGTGGCGACCTCAGTAACGCCGATTTCCCGCACGCCGACTCCATTTACCGCGGCATCGCCGATAGCGTGAAGGCGGCGGGCGGGACTGCCCAATTGTCCGCCGACGGCAGCTTTGCCGCCAAGCCCGATGTCGCAATCGTTGTGTTCGGGGAAAAGCCCTATGCCGAGTTCATGGGCGATCTCGACACGCTCGAGTTCCATGACGACTTCAAGAGCTACAAGACGATGCAGCGGTTGCGCGCGGCGGGCGTGCCGGTGGTGGCGGTGTTCCTGTCCGGCCGACCACTTTGGGTCAATCCCGAGCTCAACATGGCCGATGCGTTTGTCGCGGCGTTTCTGCCGGGCAGCGAGGGCGGCGGTGTCGCCGACATGCTGTTCCGCAAGAGCGACGGCAGCGTGGCGCATGAATTTCGCGGCAAACTGTCGTTCACTTGGCCCAACGGCCCTATGCCGCCCAAGATCGGCGCCGCGAGCGACCCCGGCACGCTGTTCCCGTTCGGCTATGGGTTGACGTCGAGCGACCATGTCACGGTCGGGCCACTGTCCGAGAAAGCGCCGGTCGGCACGGTCGCGAATGCGAATCTCGTCGTCCTCAGCCGGTCGGGCCTGCCCGCTGCCTGGTACACGCGATTGAGCGAAGGCGGCGGCAAGGCCGACTTCATCAGCAGCAACGCCGGGCGCAGCGCATCGGGCGTGATCACGATGCGCGGGATCGATCGTAATCGTCAGGAGGATGCGCGGCTCGCCGTCTGGCGCGGCGGCACCCCTGCCCGCCTCGATATTGCTGCCGCTAAATCGCTTGATCTGGCGGGCGCTGGCAAGGCTCTGGTGATCGACTGGCGCGTGGTGGCGCGCCCAAGCGGACGCGTGCGCATCGGCGTGGCCCAGATTGGCGCACCCGGCGGTCCGGCGCCGGTCAATCTGCTGGTCGATGCGACATCGCTGCTCACCCATAGGTCAAGCGGCTGGCAGACGGTGTCGATTCCGCTCCGCTGCCTCGGCTCTGCCGCGCGTCTGCGCAAAATCGACACGCCATTCGTTGTCGAAACCAGTGGCAGCCTCTCGCTCGCCGTGTCAGGAATCCGCATTGCGCCGGCGTCAGGGCGGGTGCTGCCCTGTCCACGCCGCGTGCGTTAGATCGATGATCGAGCGCCCTTGAACGTTTCGCCGCGTTGCACCATAGGCGGATGTCACCGGTAGATTTCAAATTCGCTGAAGCAACGGTCGGACATGGGTCAGCACCGGTCGCAACGCTGTGAGGACGCAAAGACAGGAATTGCACGGCGATGGCGAAGCACCGCTCGCTTACGATCGAACATGTCGCTCAGGCAGCCGGGGTCTCGCGCCAAACCGTATCACGAGTCATCAATAATGGCCCGAACGTCACCCCGCTGGTGCGCGAGCGCATCCTCGCGGCGATCGAGGAACTGGGCTATGTTCCCAATCAGGCGGCCCGGCGCATGGGCGGGGGTCGCTCCTACCTGATCCTGGCGATCAATGACCGGGCCCGAACAATCGAAAACTGGCGTGCAGGTCGCGGCAATGACTGGGTCGATCAGATGCTGCATGGCGGCATGCTGACGTGCGAAGCACATGGCTATCACTTGTTGATCGAACTCGTCGATGTGATGCCCGAACGCGCCCTCAAGCAGCTCGACTACGCCCTGTCGTCGCTGCGGCCCGACGGCGTTATCCTGACCCCGCCGCACAGCGAAAATCCGCAACTTGTCGAACTGCTGAACAAGCGCGGTATCGGCTTTGGCCGGATGGGATCGTCGGCTCGCCATGATGATGGCATCAATGTCTTCATGAGCGATCATGACGCTAGTGCGGCGGCAGTTCGCCATCTGGTCGCGCTCGACCACCGCCGGATCGGCTTCATCTCCGGCAGCGCCCGTTATGCAGCTTCGGATGCGCGCGAACGGGGCTATGTCAACGCGATGGCGACAGCGGGGCTGCTGATCTGCGAAGGCGACATCCAGCACGGCGACTTTTCGTTCGATTCCGGCGCAGCCGCGATGGAGCGCATTCTGCGGCAACCGGATCCGCCGACCGCTGTCATCGCCAGCAATGACGAAATGGCGTTCGCCGTGCTGCACGTTGCCGCCGATCGAGGGATTTCCGTGCCGGGCACATTGTCGGTGATCAGCTTCGACGATACGCCCGGCGTGCGTTTCAGCGTCCCGCCCCTCACCGCCATCCGACAGCCGATATCGGCGCTTGCTGAAACAATCTGTGTCAAGTTGATCGCAGCTCGCGACGGCGCGGACGTGACCAACGATTATGTGTTGCCGTTTGAGCTCATTGAGCGCCAGAGCACGGCGCGCCGCCGCGCGTAATGACCGCGACAGGCCAGCCGTCGCGCCTGTTTGGGCTGCTTTATGTGCTGGCAATGTTCGGGGCGTTCATCGCCTTTGTGCCGCTCGGCGCGCTGATCCTGCCGCAGAAGATCGCAAATATTGCCGGGATCGCCGATCTTGGCGGACCTGTGCCAGCGCTGAGCTGGCTCCTGGTCGCAGGCGGTATCATGGCCGGTGTCGGTAACCTCGCCGCCGGTCATCTCGGCGACAGCCTTTTCAGACGATGGGGCAGTCGCCGCCAGATGGTCGCGATTGGCTTGACTGCAACGGTCGTCGCGCTGGCCATGCTCGGCGCGGCGGCGTCATTTGTAGGTCTTTTGCTCGCGATGCTGGCCTTCCAGCTGGCGCTCAACTTCTTGCTATCGCCGCTCGTTGCACTGACGGCTGACTATGTGCCCGATCGGCAGAAGGGAGCAATGGCGGGGTGGCTCGGTCTGGCGCTGCCCGCAGGGTCATTGTCGGTCTCGATTCTGGTCGCGGCCGGACCGATTGGTCCGTTCGCTCAAACACTGGTCGCGGGCCTGATGATGATCGTGCTGGTGGCGCCGCTTGCCTGGATATGGCCGGTGCCCGCTCCAGTCGGTGCGTCGGTAGCGACGGCGCATGATCGCTATGGCGTGGGCCAGGTGCCTGGCCTCGCCCGCAATTTCACACTTGCTTGGATTGCCCGGCTGCTGGTCCAGTTCGCCGCGGCGGCGATTTTGCCGTACCTCTATTTTTACGTCGCCGACATCGCGCTCGCGGGCGCAGACCTGGTCGAGGTCGCCCAAGGCGTCGGCACCCTGGCATTCGCGTTCGCCGTGGCGTCGATCGCGGGCGCGCTCGGCGCGGGGTGGTTATCGGACCGGTTTGCGCGGCGCCAGCCCGTGCTTGTGACGACGGCATGCGGGGTCGCTGTGGCGATGCTGCTTCTCGCAACGACGACGAACTGGACCTTGATCGTGCTCGCCTATGCGCTGTTCGCGGCCGCCTTGGGCGGCTTTCTGGCGGTGGACAGCGCCCTTGTGGCGCAGCTTGTTTCGCACAGCGGACGCCGAGCGACATTGCTGGGCATCATGAACCTGACCAACACCCTGCCTGGAATCATGGCCCCTGCAGCTACATTGCTTGTGACCGGCGATATGGTCGGCGCGACGGGGATGTTGACCGTGTTGAAGATCAGCGCGGTTGGCGCGTTGATCGCGGCCTATTGTGCCAGCCGGATCGCCACCCCGCAATCAGCGATCAGCGATCCCTGATCGACTATCACCGGGGTAACGGGTGCGTCCCATTGATGCTTCCCACAGGTGCCTTTCATGATTCCGCCGTCGTCGTTCAGCTGGTAGCAAAACCGCTGAGGAGCGCATTTCGATTGTTGGGCGGCTCGTCCAGAGTTGGTCACGAGCCGGGCTTCATAGCCAAGATTGAGAAACGTCGCCGTAATGGGCCGACCGACGATGGCTTCGTTATGCGTAAAGGCTGACGAGCCGAAGCGTCCGTGCACCGTCTGCGTCAGTCCGGCACCGTGGAGATGGCCCAGTCGACACCTGTGGCGCCGACTGGGCAAATGCTGGGGCGGCGCTTGGGGGAAGCACCGCCCCGACGATGGCGGGTCGGGGGGAGGCTGACACCATCGTCAACTCATGCCCGGGGTCGCTCGATCAGTTGATGCGATAGACCACCGGGCAATTGACCACGAACCCGACCGCGCGGAACTCACCGCCGTCAAGGCTCTTGATCAAGCCACGCGTCGACATTTCGGCTGCCTGCAGCGCGCTCGTCATGCGGTAACGATAACCTTTCTTGATCGCCTCGTCGGTCCATACCGCCGGGAACAGCCGCCACATGGGCGAATAGTCGAGATTGATCGTCGGAATGCCGCCAAGGATATTGAGCGGGCCACGACCATCCGTGAGCGCGCTCACCAGTCCCTGACGATGCGGATTGTCGAGGCCGGTCGGGCCATTGACGACGACCACGATGCGTTCGGCAGATTCGCCGGGCGACGCATCTTCGAGCGCGAACGGCAGGTCAGCCAGCGCGGGCGCAAAGGTCGCATTTTCAAGCGCGGCGACAAGCGGGTTGTTGGCTTCGGTCGACAGATACTGGATCGGCTTGTCGAACGTGAAGCCGAGCGTCAGCGACAGCGTGACGGTTTCGTCACGCGGGCAGATCGCCAGTACCTTGTCGTGCACCTTGCTGTGATCGACATTGCCATCACACATGGTGTTGAGCTCGGCTTCGGTCGCCTGCGAGACCACAGGCGCGTTCATCAACACACTCTTGGCCGAATTGTCGATATAGACCATCGGCGTGTAGGTCGCATCGCCAACCGAGCCCGGCTGGAACTTCGCGGGCGGGAACGGTGCGTTGGCAGGTCCGGGCGTCACGCCAAGGACCGGCTTGAAATCGACACTGCCGGTGGCGAAGGTGAAGCTGCCGTCCTTTTCGATCGTCGCGTGACGCGATGCGACGCCGGTCAGGCCGTACGCCATCTTCGGCGCATAATTGACGCCGTGCAGGTTCGACAGATTCTCGTCCGTCGTATCGGTGATAATGAACCAAACCGGCGTGCCGTTCTTCAGCTTGCCCTTGCGTAACGGCAGCGTTGCCGTGCCCTTTTCCAGATCGATGTGTGCCGACTTCATCAGCACAACCGGGCCCAGGAATTCAGGCTTGATCTCGGATGGCGACGGCTGCGCGACGATGGTGCGGAGATCGGGGTAGATTGAGGCTGGGGCCTGACGAATTTCGGACAGCGGCTTTCCTTCCTTGCCGCGAACGACGACTTCGGCGCTGGCGGGGGCGACCGCTGCCACCAGCAGCACGGCCGCGCTGGCCAGCAGGGTGAATCGGGTATCGAGGTGTTTGGACATGGACTGCTCCCGGTAATTGGCGTGCGGTCTGCACCAGAAGAGCCCGGCGACCGCTGGAAGCCTTGTCACCACAGGGCGCGCAATCTTGCTTTCGTGATGCGTTGGTGTTTTGCGAAAGGTTGCGGCGAGATCGCACATTTCGTCATTTTTGATCCTGCTTGCGCTCAATCGGCCCGCAACATCCTGATAGCGCTGCCCCCGCTGCCATGGTTATGATGCGCGGCAGGAAGGTCGCCTCAAATGCCCTGGAACCTGCTCTCGTCCTGGTATGCAAGCTTGCGGCGCGGGCACAAGGATCCGCCTATGCCGCTAACGCTGATCACGCTGCGGGGCATTCCCGGTTCGAGCGCGGATGAAGTCGCCTTCTATACGAGTGCCGAATTCGATGCCCTGGTCGATTGGGCCATGAATGGCCGTTTTGTCATGGCTTTCGTCGCAAGTGATCGGGACGAGCTGACGCTGCTTTGCACCGAATCGGTCGCGGTGATGCAAACGCACGTCAACGGCTTGCCGCTCGTCGCCGCCGGCTTGGCCGAGGCTGATATCCGGCTGGTGTCGATGCTCCGGCTGGCCAACCCGGTAGGGTCGCTGCACTAGTTATTGGCACCATCATAGTCGGGGCAATGGTCGACAGCGCTATTGTGATATTGCGCAAATCGAAGGTCCCAAGTCGAGCGCCCCGCCGAAAACCATTGGCGCCATGTTATGATCGAGTCGGATCGGGAGATACTCAGCGGCGAGGTGTTCGGCGCGACTCTTGTTTCATGTATCGAGGGTCGACATGGACTCACGGATTTATGCTCCTGCCAGTTTTTTGGCTGCGACGGGTGCAGATGCTTATGATTCAATCCGGTTTTCAGCAAAGCCGCAAGCCGAGTTGCTTTCGAAACCGGGCAGCAGAATTCAGGCCGTGCGCCACATGGGCGTGGGTAGTTCGGGCCAAGCGCGCGCGGCCGGAACCCTGTCTGACATCGACACGCTGATGGTCAATCTGACGGCCTCGCCGCGGCACCGGGGACGCATCGGCCATGTGCACGTGGACAAGCCGCTCTAGCGCGGCCATGTCAGTTTGGTACCGCACGACTATGCAGCCGATCTCGAATTCTCGGCAGGGCACAGCGCGCTGGCGCTCTTCATTCCGCAAGCTGACCTGCGCAAGATCACCGCCGAACTGGGCGCAGCCGAACTGCCGCCGATTGTGAGCGAACGCCACGACAGGCTGGGCCAGCTGATCACAATGTGTGCGATGGAATTGCGCTCGCCCGGGTTTGCGTCGGATCTGATGGTCGAAGGCCTGATCCGCGCGATCGGTGCGACGCTGGTCCAGCAAAACATTGCCCCGTCGCACGCGGCCGACGAGCGCATCCATTTGTCGCCCGTGCGATTGGCCCGCGTGATCGACTTTATCGACACGCGGCTCGACCATGAAATCCATCTCAACGATCTGGCCGGGGTCGCGGGCCTGTCGCCCTTTCATTTCTCGCGCGTGTTCAAGCTCGCAACGGGCGAAACGCCCTATCACTTCGTGGGGTCACGTCGGCTCGACCGCGCGCGCACGATGCTGGTGGGCAGCGATCTGCCGCTTGCCGAGCTGGCACTGGCGTGCGGTTTTGCCAGCCAATCGCATTTCACGGCGGCCTTCACCAAGGCGGTCGGCATGCCGCCCGGACGCTATCGCCGTCAGCGCGAGCAATAGCGCGACCCGCTCAATGGGTCAGCAAATGTCGAAGCAATTTGTAGATAAATTCAGACTGCGACGAAAGATGCCCGGAAGCGGGAAAACTATGTCGATCCTCTCTTGAGGAGGGAATTGACCATGTATCTGAGTATCTCTGCCGCCCGCCGCACCGCGTTTGCCGCAGCACTTTTCCTCGGGTGTTCTGGCACCGCTATCGCGCAGGATGCGCCGCCCCCGCCCGCAGAACCCGCCAGCGAATGGACGCCACTCGACAGCGCCAAATTCGGAGAGGAGCTGGGTAACAAATGGATTCCCGTTCCCAATGGCGACAGCGGCGCACCGCGTCAGGGCTGGCTGGCCACGGCGGATGGCTTTTTCACCCGCGAAGTGCACTTGGCCGCCAACTATACCGAAGCGCGCGGCCCCGATTCATGGGGCGTGCTCGGGCGGTTCCACTATCCGTTCAGTCGCCGACTTTGGGCCGGAATCGAGGTGCCCTTTTATCAGAATTCCGGCCGCAGCGGCAATTTCGGCGACGTCACGCTCACCACGCAGGTCATGCTGGTCGAAAAACGCAATCTGTCGATCAACGGCGGTGTCGGCTGGCGCTTGCCCACGGGATCGATCCGCCAAGGCAATAATGTCTTTGCCGCGCAGCCGCAGCTCAACATCTGGACCGATGTCGGTCGCGGCTTTTCGCTGCGTGGCCGTGTTGCCTATGAATTCGCGAACCGTAACCAACCGGACAATTTCGTGCTCAATGCCGCAGTCGGCCAGACGATCACGCCGCACAGCCGGGCGCCGTTTGGCGATTTGACCTGGTATGTTTCGGCCAATTGGCGCCAACCCATCCGCGGTGTGGGCAACAGCTTTGTCAGCATCACGCCCGGGATGCGCACCCATGTCGGCAATAATTTGTTCCTGCTGGCGGGCGTCGAATTTCAGGTGACCAACGTCGCGAATTCGTTCAGCCAGCGTTACATCGTCCAGCTGGTGCAGGGCTTCTAGCCGATCAGTCGCTACCACCGCCGCCGCCCGCGCGGCGGCGGTAGTCGGCGGGCGTCAGGCCGATCGCCTCGCGAAAACGCGTCGAGAAATGCGTGTGCGTCGAAAAACCGCACCGCTGCGCGACTTCGGCGATCGGTAGCGCGCTGTGGTCAAGCAGATCGCGCGCGGCGGCGATGCGTTCGCGCAGCACATAGGCGTAGGGCGGCACGCCCGTACTGTCCTTAAACGCCCGCACGAAATGAAAGCGGCTATAGCCCGCCACGGCGGCCAGTTCTTCAAGCGTAATGCGCTGGCCGATGTTGCTGCGGATGAACTCGAGCACGCGCGCGACCACATGCGGCGCCAGCGTGAGGCGGCGGTACTGCCGAAATTCGCCATTCCAGGTCGATGTTGTCGCCAGCCGAACCAGCAAGGCATCGACATAAAAATCGGCCGACAACGCCCAATCGGGGTCGTCGCGCCCATTGAGCAGCAGCCCGAACAGATTGGCCGCGTGCGGGTCGGCTCGGCCCAGCGTTTCAGCAAAGCTTACCGAAGCCGGATCGCGATCGAACGTTTCACCGACAAGCGCCCCGAAGTAATTGGGGCAGATGTACAAGTGCGTAAAGGCGATCGGCCCCTCGGTCCGCCACCGATAAGCACTGCCCGCTTCCGCCGTTGTGATGGAACGGAGCTCAACATCGGCGATCCGCCGACCGCCGCCACCGTCGCGACGGACGCGCTTGGGTCCGCCTTCGTGGAGCACGACCAGATGATGATCGAGTGGGGGCTGGAGCATGGTCGTGCTGGTATTTTGCCACGACTGCAAAAATCCCCCACGCAAAGCGCCCGGATCAGTCGCAACCGCGTCCGCCGCCGCTACCCAGCCCCGCCATAACTCGGGATTCAGAAACGAAGCTCCACCCGTGGGTAAATTCATCAATCCCTCATTGGCCATAGGGCAGTTCGTTATCCAGCGCGTCGCCGCGCGCGCCATCACAATCGGTGCGTGCGTGGATCAGGTGGACAGATTGTCACCAATTAGCATTGTAATCACGCGCGCGCCAAGCGACGAGAATCCGACGATCAAGCAAAAACCGACGATACCCAAAGCGAAGGATCGATGCCGACGACGTTCGAATGGCGGTGTTTGAACAGAATGACCGCGCGGTTGTTTTGGCGATCACGGCAGGCGTTCCCAGCCGACCATGCAGCATCTTTCGCTTTCAGCCATACAACGAACACCCGCTTCAACTTGTGACGCGCGTCAGTCGAATATCGATCTCGCGGTCAACATAGTCCCATTCGGCGCAGCCACGCAGCCGCACCAGCATATGGTCGAACGCCGCTTCCTGATCGGGCGCGAATTCGAACCAGGTCAGGAAGTCAAAGGGTTCGCCGTGGTCGCGCGAATGGTAAAGCTTGCGCGCGACGCCGGGCAGATAATCAAGCCCGATCGGCAAATGCGACCCCCGCTCATAAACCGCGCGGCGCTCGTCCTGCGCCATCGCCCACCATTCGGCCGATTTGCGGATCGGGATCAGCGCTGCGCGGGTTGAGGCGGGGCGCCCCAATCCCTCCTGTTTGGCCTGCAGCGCCGCGCGCTCGGGCGCGGTGGTGTAGCGCAAATTGCTGCCGGCACCGCGCAACGTCCAGGCGGCGGTCCCTGCGGTGACATCGCTATCGATCGCCAGAAAGCGCGCCGCGGGCAGGCTTTCCCCGCGAAATTCGCAGATCGACGTGATCTGCCACTGCCCCGCATCGGCGCCGACAAATCGGCTGAGGGTAATCGGTGCACGCTCAGTCATGATACCTCATCGTGGTTGGCGCTGCGGCGCAGCGCGGTCTGAAAAAACGGACACAAGGCAGTAAAAGTTAATCACCGCGCTTATCCAATCGCAAGGACAAGCTTGTTGATCGATCCGTCAGCGCTCGCCGCGGGCACGGCGCTGCAGATCAGTACTTCGTTGTCCGCATGCGCGGCGGAGGTTTCCCTGAAATAGGCAACCGCACCAGCCACCAGCGGTGTCTTGCAGGCGCCGCAGGCGCCCTCCCGACAGCCGAATTCGGGCTTCAGGCCCGAACTTTCTGCGAACTCGAGCAAACTGCCCGCGCCGGGTTCCCAGATGCCGGGCTCGCTCGCTGCGTTGAAGACGACGTCGACAGGCACGCTCGACGGTTCGGCTTTCGGCGCGGCGCTCCGGGTTTCGATCTGGCGCTTCAGCGATGCCGGGCCAAACGCTTCGGCGAAAATGCGGTGATCCGCAACGCCGTGGCTCGTCAGGGCATCATAGACCGCCTGCATAAAGCCGGGCGGCCCGCACATGTAGAAATCATAAAGCTGGAAGCCCAGATACTTCTCCAGCACCTCGGCGGACAGGAAGCCCTGTTCTTCGTAATCGGCGCCGATGACGGCACCATCGGTTTCCTGCAACAGTCGGATGATCGTCAGTTTGCCGTTCGATCGCGCAGACAGCTGGTCCAATTCACCGTCGAAACCGCGCTCGGCCTTGGTGCGGGCGGCATAAAAGAAGGTGATCGGGCGCATCGCGCCGGTGCGCTCGCCTTCGTCGACCAGATGCCCGATCATCGCCAGGATGGGCGTGATGCCAACGCCCGCCGCGATCATGACGACAGGGTGCTCGGGTGCCGTGTCGATGATGAAATCGCCATCGGGCGCACGGCACTCGATCACGTCGCCGACCGCCACCGCGTCGCGCAAATGGCTTGAGCCGACGCCAAGCTTGCGCACGCTGATGCGCAATTGCGGCGCGGACGGCGCGACCGACACGGTGTAGGTCCGCAGCAGCGGTGGTTCACCACCGGGTTGCGACAACCGGATCGGCAGATGCTGGCCCGCACGATGCGGCGCTCCGCCTGCGCCATCGGCGGGTTCGAGGTAGAAGGACTTGATCACCGCACTTTCGGCCACGATCTGCGTGATCTTGAATTTGCGCCATTCGGAACGGGCAGGCGTTGGGTTCGTCGATGACATTGGTGTGCTCCGTGAGAGATTAATGCGGCGAAGTTTGAGCGGGCGGCGTTTGTGCCGCGATCAGATCGGCGAGCCGGGCCGTAAACATCGTGCAGGCCGCACCCGCAAAGGTCAGGAATCCCTCAATGTCCGTGCGATCAACGGAGGCCAGTTGCGCCTGCAGCATTTGGCGCGCCCGGAATAACCGCGTTTTGATGGTCGCGGGAAGCACATCGAGCGCGGCGGCTGTTTCATCAACCGACATTCCCTCGACCTCGCGCAGAATGAAGACGATGCGGTAGATTTCGGGCAGACGGTCCAGCGCCCGCAGAAGCGCTTCCTGCAATTGTATGTTGGCGACATGGTGTTCCGGGGTCGGCAGGCCGTGCGCGTGATCGGTCAGGTCGGACTCGGTCCCGCCGGCATCAACGTCGCCGACGTGGGCCGCGCGGCGTCGTTTTGAACGGCGGCGGGTCAGTGCTTCGTTGATGACAATGCGTGTCAGCCAGGTCGATAGTTTCGACCTGCCCTCAAAGCTATCGATCGCCGCAAAGGCCTTCAGATAGCCGCTCTGGACGGCATCTTCCGCCTCACCGCTATCCTTGAGGACAGCCCAGGCGGCCCGAAAGAGCCGCTGGTTGTTCTGTGTCGCAATGAATCGAACAGCGCCGGAATCGCGCGCTCGAAACAGGTCGGCCAGATCGGCATCGTCCATCTCGTCGTAATCAAGCGCTTCTGATCGCATCAGCGCGCGCTCGCCCGGGCATCACTGATCGACGCCAGTATATCTCTGCGCAGGTCGCGATCCTGTTGGAAGTCCCCCAGCCAGCACTCGCTCCGCATCGTCACCCCGCGTTGATTGACCCCGCGTGTCGCCATGCAGCCATGGGTGGCGTCGATCACCACGGCGACCCCGCGCGGGTCGAGAACCTCCCACAGGGTCATGCCGATTTGCTGGGTCAGGCGTTCCTGCAATTGCAGCCGCCGGGAGAATGCATCGACCAGGCGTGACAATTTCGAAATGCCCACAACGCGGTCGCGCGGGCGATAGCCGACATGCGCGACGCCAATGATCGGCGCCATATGATGTTCGCAGGTGGAGACCAAGGGGATGTCGCACAGTAGCACGGTCTCCTGATAGGCTTCCGCTTCGCTAAACGTCCGGCTGAGCACCGCGGCCGGATCAATCGCATAGCCCGAAAACCATTCACGATAGGCCCGAGCCACCCGCGCGGGCGTGTCGACCAAGCCTTCGCGCTCGGGGTTGTCCCCCGCTGCCCTGATCAAGGTTCGCACCGCCGCTTCGACGTCCATCCGGCTGGGCTTTGCGTGCATCGCGGCCATGTCTGGCGCCGTTTGCTCGGCCAATTCCGTTTGGCACTGGGTAAGGTTCAAAAAATATTCCTTCGTCAGTCGACGCTTTTGCAAAGCGGCGTGCAAATTTCGCTTTGGAGTCCATTTTTGGGCATCCGGACGGATACACACCGTTATTAGATGCCGGGGTGTGCCCAAGGTTTCCAGAATTTTGCCAAAAAATGCTCCGGCGTTGGCATCGGGCAGCCCGAAACCGGCCATCCTGTAACCAGAGCGTCTTGCACCGTCGACAACGCGGGCCGACGCACTGCGTCGACGCCGGGTCTGCCAAGAGTCGTCTTCAGCCGCTAAAGGTGAGAGCTGCAAACAGGCCCTGATTTGAGCGGGCTCTTAAGTGCGAAGCTTCGGTTTGCGCGGTTTGGGTAGCGGCAGCGCCGCCGCTGTGGCGCGCAGCAGATCGCTTAGCCACTCGGCATCGTCCCAGCGATCGGCCTCGATCAGCAGGTGCGGCTTGGCCCCTGGATAGGGTGACGCCTCCGACACCGGCCCGGCTTGGAGGCGACCAGACGCGGTCGGCTTCACATAGAGCTGGTCGTCGCAGATCAAGCCGATCATCTTGCCGTCGAGGTAAACGCCATACTCGCCAAACATCGGCTTGGCCGATACGGCGCCGGCGCCCATCGCTTGTTCGAGCAGATCATCGACGGTGCGTTTTTGCGTTGCCATAGCCCTGACCTATCAGACGCGCGTCGCTTCGGGCAATGGGCCGACCATTGCCTGCAGCGCCCGCCGCAAGGAACGAGCGCTCGGTTCGGGTAAGCCGCTCAGCTCCGCTGAATGGCCGGAACTGGGTCAAGCCGGACACTTGTTCGACTGAGATCTCAATTCGAACATCGGCAGGAAGATTTGCAGAAGCGGTCCGTTAGACAGGGCATAGGCCACCGTCCCGACCCCAATGGCACCGCCGAGAATCCAGCCGAGCACGAGGGCCAGACCCTCAATGGTCATCCTGACCCATCGGACTTCCCAGCCGGTCACACGAACCCCGCCAGTCGTCAGGCCGTCGCGTGGCCCAGGCCCCAAGCCCGCGCCGATATAGGCCCCTGTCGCTGCGCCGTTCAGCAGTATCGCGCCGACCAGGAGCGCGACCTGGAGAGCCAGTCCCGTGACTGACGGAAGCACGGCCAAAGTCGCGTCCGCCGCAGTACCGATAGCCAAGACGTTGCAGATCGTTCCGATGCCCGGCTTCTGACGGAGCGGTATCCAGATCACCAGGACCAGCGCGCCGACAAGATTGACGACGGTGCCGAGGCTTAGCCCCGTCAGTTGGGACAGGCCCTGATGAAAAACGCTCCAAGGATTTAGCCCCAGATTCGCGCGAACCATCAGCGCCAATGAGGCACCATAGAGGAGAAGGCCGATCTGGAGCTGGATGAAGCGGCGAATGAACATGGGCTCGTTCTAATCCAACCGGCCTTGTGATCTATAGCCACTTGGGCGATGATGGCCTCATGCCCAATGTCGTCAACCCGAAGAGCCTGTTACGCCACCTCGGTGACTGGCGGGCTGTCGGCGCCGAGGATGTGGCATATCGCAGCCTTGCGGACGCTCTGAGGCGGCTCGTGCTCGACGGGCGCTTGCCACTCGACGCGCGTCTTCCCGGAGAGCGGAGCCTGGCTGAGGCGCTGGGGGTCAGCCGGATCACCGTGAGCGGCGCCATGGACCGGCTCCGCGCCGAGGGCTTTATGACCAGTCGCACGGGTGCCGGCACCTATACCGCCCTCCCACATCTGCGCGCAGAGCAGGTGGAAGGGCTTTTCCATGTCGCGCCTGGCCCTGAGTTGATCAACATGGCGACCGCCGTCCTCCCGGCGGGCGCGCACGTCCATGGCGCCTACGCCAATGCGCTGGAGTCCCTGCCACCACATCTGCCGGGGCACGGCTATGATCCGGTCGGTCTCTTGCCACTCAGGCGGGCGGCAGCAGAAGCCTATGACCGTGCAGGTCTGTCGACGACGCCCGGCCAGATCGTCGTAACATCGGGCGCCCAAAACGGTCTAGCCATCCTCCTGCGGGCCTTTGGTCGACCCGGCGAAACGGTCGTGATCGACCATCCGACTTACCCGCATGCGATCGAGGCTATCGTGCGCGCGGGGATGCGGCCGGTCCCGGTCGCCCTCACGCCCTCCGGCTGGGATATCGACGGGCTGCTTTCCACCATCGACCGCGTCCGTCCCCGGCTGGTCTATCTGGTTGGTGCACACCAGAACCCGACCGGTCACGTCTTGGCCGCCGAAGACGAGGCGACCATCGCGCGGTTGATTGCGCGGGCTGGGGCGCTGATGGTCATGGATGATACCCAGCGCGATCTCTGGTTCGAGCAGGCACCGCCCGCCCCGTCGGCACCTGGGCCGCATGTCGTCCGGCTGGGGTCGATGAGCAAGACGTGGTGGGGTGGGCTTCGCATCGGCTGGATCCGCGCCGAGACAAAGGTTGCCGATGCGATCGTGAGGGCAAGGGCTTCGCTGGACCTTGGTGCGGCAGTTATCGAGCAGTTGGCGGCTGCCCATCTTTTGGCGGGCGATCAGGCTCCGGTCGTGGAGCGGCGGACCATGTTAGCGAAACGACAGGCAGCGCTCCGTGCTCGCCTGGCCGACAAGCTGCCGATCTGGACAACGACCCAACCGACAGGCGGTCTTTCGCTGTGGGTTACCTTGCCGCGTACTGCGGCTCCACTGGTTGCTGCGGCTCAGCAGCAAGGCGTGATTCTCGCGCCGGGTACCCGCTTTGGCGTCGACGGAGCCTTCGAAAGATTCATACGACTGCCCTACTGCCTTCCGGCGCCCGAGTTGGAAGCAGCGGTGGATATCCTGGCGGCGGCATGGGGTCAGGTCGGTGATCCGCCAGTTTCTCGTGAGAAGCAACGGGAGCCGGACGTTTTCTGATTGTAACTGGCAAACGAGCGTGACGGCTGGCGGACGGGAGCCATGCGGCGTGACCGCCGACGCCCGCGCAGGTCGTCACGACAGGCGCCCAGCGATGGCTGACGCCGACCGGACCAGCTCAGCCGAATTCGATCGTCGATCCCCTATTTGGGCGATGGCGTTGGCGAGTGCGCAGCCGTCTCGCGCGGGTGCGATCAGTTAACGCTCCGTGCGTGCCCCGCCCAATAAGGCTCGCGCAACAGGTGTTTAAGCGTCTTGCCGTTGGCGTTGCGCGGCAAAGCGTCGACCGGAGTATAATGATTTTACCTTGACCCGTTCGTTTCGAGCGAAGTCGAGAAACAGGCCACAGGCGATGCCCAAGTGTTTCTCGACTTCGCTCGAAACGAGCGGGTGGGTGCTGAGCCAATCCAAAGTGATCCCGCCCCGGCTTCACCTACCGGGGCAGCGTCACCGCCGGTTCCGACGGCAGGACGCGCCACATCGCCCCGCGCCTCAGCCCGCCGCCGCGATAATCGGCACGAACTTCGCCGCCGTCAGGCTCGCGCCGCCGACCAGCGCGCCGTCGACATTGTCGACCGCCAGGATCTCGCCGATGTTCGCGGCCGTCACCGATCCCCCATAGAGCAGTCGCACGCTGTCCGCCGCGCCGCCGATCAGCATGCGCAATTTGGCGCGGGCAATCGCGTGGATTTCGGCGATTTCGTCCATCGTCGGCGTGCGACCCGTGCCGATCGCCCAGCGCGGTTCATAAGCAAGGGTGAGCCAGTCGCCCGCCGCTTCGTCGGGCACCGACTTTTCGATCTGCGCCTGCACCACCCGCGCCGCGCGCCCGGCGTCGCGTTCGGCTTCGGTCTCGCCGACGCACAGGATCACCGAGAGCCCCTGACGGCGCGCGGCCATGGCCTTTGCCCAGACGTCCTGGCTGGTCTCGCCCTGGTCGCCGCGCCGCTCGCTATGGCCGACGATTGTGAACCGCGCGCCCGCTTCCTTGACCATCGCGGCCGAGATGCAGCCGGTGTGGGCGCCGCTGTCGTTGGCGTGCACATCCTGCGCGCCAATCGCGAGCGCGGGCACGCGCTGCGCCGCCGCGGCGATCAGCGTGGCGGGCACGGCGACCATCACATCAACCGCCGGATGCGCCACCGCTGCCGCTGCCATCGGCTCGAGCTCGCCGAGCGCGGCCAGGCTGCCGTTCATCTTCCAGTTGCCGGCGATGAGCTTGCGCATATTGTGTTCCCGTGATCGCGAGTGTCGCTTCGCCTTCCGATAGCGCGCGATGGCGCGCGCACAAGCTTGAAGCCGCACGCGACCACCCCTAAAGCGGGGCAAATCCGGCTATCCAGAAAGATCGCATGCTCAGTTTTTTCCGTCGTTTGATCAATTCGCGCATTGGCGTGATGATAACGCTGCTCGCGGTAGCGATGCTCGTGGTGCTGTTCGCGCTCGGCGACATTTCCAGCTGGGGCAATGGCGTGGGGGCGCCCAATGACGGCGCCATCGTCGCCAAGGTCGGCAACACGACGATCACCGCCGGCGAACTCACGCGGCGGGTGAAGGCCGATGTCGACAATTTCCGCGCACAGCAGCAGACGCTGACGATGCAGCAGTATATCGAAGGCGGCGGGTTCGACGGCACGGTCGACCGGCTGATCGACGGCCAGGTGCTCGAACAATTCGCACGGCGCCATGGGATGACCGTGTCGAAGGCGGCGATCGACACCCGCCTTGCAGCGATCCCGCAGCTCCAGGGCATCGACGGCAAGTTCGACCAGAAAGTTTATGAACAATTGCTCGCTCAGCGGCGGCTGTCCGATGCCGATGTCCGCAAGGACATTTCGCGCAGCATCCTGATCGAACAGCTAACCGCCCCGACCAGCGGCGCGGGCCAGGTGCCGCTGCGGGTGGCCCTGCCCTATGCCGATCTGCTGCTCGAAAAACGGCGCGGCACGGTCGCCTTCATCCCGACGCGCGCGCTGGGGGCTGGCGTGCAGCCAACACCCGACGAGCTCAAGACCTATTACAACCGCAACAGCGCGCGCTACATCATCCCCGAACGGCGGGTGATCCAATATGCGCTCATCACGCCCGAAGCCGTCAAGGCGGCGGCGACGCCGACCGATGCCGACCTCGCCGCTGCTTATCGCGCCCAGGCCGCGCGCTTCGCCGCGACCGAGAAGCGCACGATTTCGCAAGTCGTGCTCGCCGACAAGGCCGCCGCCGATGCCTTTGCTGCCAAGGTCAAGGCCGGGACGCCCATCGACAATGCCGCCAAGGCGCTGGGCCTTGCCGCCGCCAAGCTGCCCGGGGTCGAGCGCAAGGCCTATGCCGACGCATCGGGCGCCGATCTTGCCGCGCAGGTGTTTGGCGCGGCCAAGGGCGCAACCATCGGCCCGGTCAAGGCGCCGCTCGGCTGGACCGTTGCCTATGTCGATGCGGTGGAGACCGTCGCGGCCAAGACGCTCGATCAGGTCCGCGGCGATCTGGTCAAGGAACTCACCGCGACCAAGACCGCGCGGGCCATGTCCGACCTGTCGACCAGGATCAACGACGCCGTCGACGCGAAAGCCACGTTCGGCAAAATTGTCGCCGATAACAAGCTGACGCCGGTGACGACCGCGCCGCTGCTCGCCAACGGCGCTGATCCCACCAACCCGGCCGCGCCCGACCCGGCGCTTGCGCCGGTCGTGAAAGCTGCCTTTGCGGCGCAAGCGAGCGACGGACCGCAGATCGTCGCCACCAGCGCCGATGGCGCCTTCGCCGTAGTCGCGGTCGACAAGGTCGTCGCCGCCACCCCGCCGCCGCCCGAAGAACTTCGACAGGCGATCGCGCGCGACTTCACGATCGATCGCGCGCGCCGCGCCGCCCGCGTCGTGGCCGCCGATGTGATCCGCAAGGTCAACGGTGGCATGCCGCTCGCCGAAGCCCTGAAAGCCACCAAGCTGACGCTGCCTGCCGTCGAGCCCGCCGCCGCAAGCCGGGCGCAGCTTCAGGCCTCGCCGCAGGGCGCACCGCCGCCGCTCACGCTGATGTTCACGATGGCGCCGCGTACGGCCAAGCTGATCGAGGCACCCAATTCGGCCGGGTGGCTGATCGTTAATCTCGATGCGATCGAGCGCGGCGATGCGCGCGGCAAGCCTGAGGTTGTTCGCGCCCAGCAGAATGAGCTCGGCCGTATGTTTGGCAGTGAATATGTCCGCCAGTTCATCGCGGCGATGCGCAGCGAAATCGGCGTTACCAAGCAGGCCGAAGTGATCGCCAAGGTGCGCAAGGAACTGCTCGGCACGACCAGCACGGCCCCCTGATCGGCATGGCGCTCGGCACGGCAAGCGGCGTTGACGCGGCGCGGGCGGCGCTCACGGCGGGGCGTCCGGCGCTGCTGTGGCACCGGCAAAGCGCCGACACCGAAACGCCGGTTGCGGCTGCGCTCAAGCTGATCGAGCCGGGGCGCGGTGATTTCCTGCTCGAATCGGTCGAAGGCGGCGCGATCAGGGGGCGGCACAGCCTGATCGGCTTGGCGCCTGATCTGGTGTTTCGCGCGGCCGGTGAGAGGGCTGAGGTCAACCCGCACTGGCTGACCGACCGCACCAGCTTTAGCCCCTGCCCCCAGCCGACGCTGGCGGCGCTGCGCGCGCTGGTCGCCGACTGCCTGATGGACGTGCCGAGCGAGCTGCCGCGCGCGCTGGCCTGTCTGGTCGGCTATTTCGGCTATGAGACCGTGGGTCTGGTCGAGCGGCTGCCGCGCGCGGCGGACCCCGGGCTTGGCTTGCCCGACATGATGTTCGTGCGGCCAACGGTGATCCTGATCTTCGACCGGCTCGCCGATGCGCTGTTCATCGTCGCGCCCGTCTGGCCCGGTGGCGATCCCGAGCGGACAATCGCCGACGCCAGCGACCGGATCGAGGCGACCGCTGCCCGGCTCGCGACTACATCCCTGCCCGCGCCAACCCGCGCCGAGCCGGAGGAAATCGCGCTGACCCCGGTGCTGCCCGTCGGCCGCTATGGCGAGATGGTCGCGGCGGCGAAGGACTATATCGTTGCGGGCGATATTTTTCAGGTCGTGCTCGCCCAGCGCTTTACCGCGCCCTTCGCGTTGCCGCCGATCGAGCTCTACCGCTCGCTGCGGCGGGTGAACCCCTCGCCTTTCCTCTACCACCTCGACCTGCCGGGCTTCGCGCTCAGCGGATCGAGTCCCGAAATCCTCGTGCGCGTGCGCGACGGCGAAATCACGATCCGCCCAATCGCGGGCACGCGCCCCCGTGGGCGGGATCCGGCGGAGGACGAAGCCAACCGCGCCAGCCTGCTCGCCGACCCGAAGGAACGCGCCGAACATCTGATGCTGCTCGACCTCGGCCGCAACGACGCGGGGCGGGTGGCGAGCGCTGGATCGGTGCGCGTCACCGACAGCTATGGCGTCGAGTTTTACAGCCATGTCATGCACATCGTCTCAAACGTCGTTGGCACGCTCGATCCGCGCCATGACGCGATCGACGCGCTGTTCGCGGGCTTCCCCGCCGGCACCGTCAGCGGCGCGCCGAAAGTGCGCGCGTGCGAAATCATCGCTGAGCTGGAGGGCGAGGCCCGCGGTGCCTATGCCGGCGGCGTCGGCTATTTCTCGCCCGACGGATCAATGGATTCGTGCATCGTCCTGCGCACGGCGGTGGTGAAGGACGGGATGATGCACGTCCAGGCCGGCGCCGGCATCGTCGCCGACAGCGACCCGGCGTATGAACAACGCGAATGCGAAGCCAAGGCCGGCGCGCTGCTGGCGGCAGCACGCGAAGCGATGGCGCGGGCGAGCGGGGTGGGGTTCGGGCAGTAGCAGCACGGCCGATTGCACAAACTTTTCGGGCAAGCGGCGCCTTTGGCAGCCTTAGCGAAATTAGTTGCATTCTGATGTAGTGAAATCTATCTCCATTTGAATGCATTTCTGTGCAGCCAATTTGAGGAGGTACCCGTGCCGAAAACCAACGCCATTGAGGTCTCTGAAAGCTACTATGTGTTGGGCGAAACGCTTCGCCCGATGCTTACGAATGAGATGGGTTCCGCGATCGAGATTTTTGATACCACCGGCACGCCGGGCGGCGGCCCACCGGCACACTTTCATCCATGGGAAGAGGTCCATTACGTCATGGCTGGTGAGATGGACGTTCATATCGATGGCACAACCATACGCCTTGGAGCTGGCGATGTTGCACATGTCCCGGCTGACGTATCCCACGGCTACACCACGATCGATGAAACCCGCTTTCTGACGATCGTAACAAAGGGAAATGCATCGAGATTCTTCAAGCAGGTAGCGACAGAGATCGAAATGAGTCCTCCCGATATCGAAGGTGTACTGCGCGTGGGCACCGAGCACGGTGCTACCTTTCTGGCATGACGTCGCGCCAATATGTAAGTCCGACGCGCGATGCTAAGGCAAAGGCCACGCGCAGAGCCATTTTGGAAGCCTTCGCCGCACAATTCACCGACCCGACGTGCGACCGGCTATCCCCCAGCCTGGCCGCTAAAGAGGCAGGAGTCTCGCTGCGCACGGTGCATTTCCATTTCCCAAATGAGGAAAGCCAGATCACAGCGCTCGGGGAGTGGCTCGATGGTGAGCTTTATCCCGAAGGTGTTGTGTTGTGTGCCAGTCCAGACGATCTCGTTCGCTATTTTCGCGACATTCATCGCCTTGCCCTGAAGCATCCCCTGAGCCGCTTTCTGCTCGGCCGCGCCATGGCATCGCACACAAGCGTTTGGCGGACCGTGCGCGACCGACGCCGCACGGTCCGGCTGGAGGCGATACGGCAGGCTGTTAAGGCCATCGGCGCACCGCAGCGCGAGACTGAAGAAGCAACGGCGATGCTCCTTAGCCTGTCAGGCGCCGATGCATCCTGGCCGTTGCATGATCACGGACTCCCGATCGAACGAATTCCGGACGTTATCGCGAACACCGTCGAGTTGATTGTCGCGCAGCTCCGCACCAAAGCAGACATCATCGCTCGCCCACCGCATCCTTCTTCGCCTGGCGCCGCTCCGCCGCCCAGTTCTGGATCATTTGGAAGACACAGCCGCTGAACCCTGCCGAGCCGACCACCGAGCAGCTTCCCGGCACCGCGCCATTGACGCGGCTGACCTGATCGATCGCTTCGACCCGGTTGACCCAGCTGTTGGACGCGGGGCTATACGGCGCCGCACGGAACTGGCGCGGGATGCGATAGGGGGTCTCGCTCGGCGCGCAGACGACGACTTCATTTTCGTTCGCGGCGGGCGGGCATTTCTCGCCGGGTTTGAGCAGGATCGATCGGATGCGTTCGGGCGGCTGGCCCTGGGTCGCGGCGTCCTGCGCGACGGCGACCGCCGGTAGCGCGAGCAGCACGGCAGTGATCAACGGGCGCAGCATCGCAAACTCTCCTCGACAAGCCAACAGCATGGCATATCGGTCCTTTCGCCCGCCTGAACAAGCCGCGTGCTTGACCGCACGGGGGGCATTGATAGGCTCCGGACATGTTCCGCCTCCTCTTCGCCCTCGCCGCGCTCGTGGCCGTCCCTGCCACCGCCGCGCCCTGGCCGACGACCGAGGGCGATTTCGTCGCGCGCGATGTCCGCTTCGGCACCGGCGAGACGATGCCCGAAGTGCGCCTCCATTACACGACGCTCGGCACACCGCACCGCGACGCGCGGGGGCAGATCGACAATGCGGTAATGGTGCTCCACGGCACCGGCGGGTCGGGCAAGAATTTCCTCGTGCCGCAATTCGCCGACCAACTTTACGGTCCAGGCGCGCCGCTCGACCTCGCCACCACCTATGTCATCCTGCCCGACAATGTCGGCCATGGCGGATCGTCAAAGCCGAGCGACGGACTGCGGATGGCGTTCCCGCGCTATGACTATGACGATATGGTCACGCTCCAGCATCGGCTGCTGGTCGAGGGGCTGGGGGTGACCAAGCTCAAGCTGATCCTCGGCACGTCGATGGGCTGCATGCATGCCTTTGTCTGGGGCGAGACCTGGCCCGGCTTTGCCGAGCGGCTCGCGCCGTTCGCGTGCAACCCCGTGCCGCTTGCCGGGCGCAACCGGATGTGGCGCAAGATGGCGATCGACGCGATCAAGGCCGATCCGGCATGGGCGAACGGCACTTACACCACCCAGCCCGCCGCCGGGTTGCGCACCGCCGCCGATCTGCTGATCCTTGCCGGGTTGAACCCGATTGCCGCGCAGGCCCAATTCCCGACCCGCGCCGCGACCGAAGCCGCGCTCGACGCCGCCTTTGCCCGCGCGAGCAAGATCGACGCCAATGACGCGCTCTATTACATCGATTCCTCGCGCAGCTATGATCCGTCAGCGGCGCTCGAAAAGATCAACGTGCCGTTGCTGTGGATCAATTCGGCCGATGATTTCATCAATCCGCCCGAACTTGGTTTCGCCGAGACGGCGGTCAAGCGCATGCCCCGCGCGCGCTTCATCCTGATCCCGGCCAGCGCCGACACCAAAGGGCACGGCACCCACAGCTGGGCCAAATTCTGGAAGGCCGATCTCGCCAGGCTGCTCGCCCAGAAAGCCGTTGGGCCACCCCTTCCCCCGGCTGCACCCGCCCGCTAAGGGCGGGCGGCAATGATCCTCGTTATCGACAATTACGACAGCTTTACCTGGAACCTCGTCCATTATCTGATGGAACTGGGGGCCGAGGTGCAAGTGGTGCGCAACGACGCGCTGACCGCCGCCGAAGCGCTCGCGAGCAATGCGCACGCCTTTCTGATCTCACCGGGGCCGAAGACGCCGAACGAAGCCGGCGTCTCGCTCGATCTGGTCGCGGCCTGCGCCGATGCGGGCAAGCCGCTGCTCGGCGTGTGCCTTGGCCATCAGGCGATCGGCCAGCATTTCGGCGGTTCGGTGGTGCGCGGCGGGCTGATGCACGGCAAGACGTCGCCGGTCAGCCACGACGGCAGCGGGCTGTTCACCGGCCTCCCCTCGCCGTTCACCGCGACGCGCTACCACTCGCTGATCGTCGAAGGCGCGCCCGACACGCTGATCGTCAACGCCACCGCCGACGACGGATCGGTGATGGGGTTCCGCCACGCGACCCTTCCCATCCACGGCGTGCAGTTCCACCCCGAAAGCATCGCCACCGAGCATGGCCACGCGATGCTCGCGAATTTCATGGCGCTTGCGGGTCTGGCGCCCAAGGCACACGCGTGAGCGCTTATGTCGCGCTGCCAGATCCCGCGCAGCCCCTCTCGCGCGACACGGCGGCGCAGGCCTTTGCCGACATCCTCGACGCGCGGACCAGCGAAGAGGCAATTGCCGATTTCCTGATCGCGCTCAGCCAGCGCGGCGAGACCGCGACCGAGATTGCCGAGGCTGCGCGCGCTTTACGCGAACGGCTGATCCCGATCGAAGCCCCCGCTGGCGCGATTGACGTCTGCGGCACCGGTGGCGACGGACACCACACGCTCAACGTCTCGACCGCCGTCTCGCTGATCGTCGCCGCGTGCGGCGTGCCGGTTGCAAAGCATGGCAACCGCGCCGCCTCGTCGAAAGCAGGTGCTGCCGATACGCTCGAAGCGCTCGGGCTCGACATGACGCGCGCCGGGCGGCTGGCCGAAGCAAGCCTGCGTGACATCGGCATCGCTTTCCTGTTCGCGGCGAACCACCACCCCGCGATGGCGCGCATCACGCCCATTCGCAAACGAATCGGCAAGCGCACCATCTTCAACCTGATGGGACCGCTCGCCAATCCGGCGCGTGTCACCCGTCAGCTCATCGGCATAGCCCGGCCCGATTATGCCTCCGTCTATGCCGATGCGCTGGAGCAGCTCGGCATCGAAGCGGCGCTCGTCGTCTCGGGCGAGGAAGGGTTGGACGAAGTGTCGGGCGCGGGACCGACCGTCGTCGTCAGCATCGGCACGGTCGCGCTACCTGCCAGCGTCACCCCCGAAGACGCCGGACTGCCGCGCCACCCGATCGCCGCCATCCGCGGTGGCGACCCGGCCTATAACGCCGCCGCGCTGCGCCGCCTGCTGCAGGGCGAGACGGGCGCCTATCGCGACGCCGTGCTGCTCAACGCGGCCGCCGCGCTTGTAGTCGCAGGCCATGCTGCCGACCTTTGTAACGGCGTCGAGGAAGCGCGCGAAACACTAGACAACGGGCTTGCCAATGCCTTGCTCGATTGCTGGATTGCCTATTCATGACCAATATTCTCGACCGGATTCTGGAAACCAAGCGCGCCGAAGTCGCCGCGCGCAAGGCGTGCACCTCGCTCGCCGAGCTCGACGCCGGAATCGCGCAGCAAAGCCGCCCGCGCGGCTTTCGCGCCGCGCTCGATGCACGGGCGGCAGATGGCCCTGCGTTGATCGCCGAAATCAAAAAGGCCAGCCCGTCAAAGGGCGTGATCCGCGAGCATTTCGATCCGCCCGCCCACGCCCGCGCCTATCAGGCCGGGGGCGCTGCCTGCCTGTCGGTGCTGACCGACGAACACTGGTTTCAGGGCGCCGACGGCTATCTCAGCGCGGCGCGCGCCGCCTGCGATCTGCCGGTGCTGCGCAAAGACTTCATGATCGATCCATGGCAAGCGACTGAGGCGCGCGCGATCGGCGCCGACGCGATCCTGCTGATCATGGCCGCGCTCGACGACGACCAGCTTGCCGATATCGAAGCGGCGGCAATCCATTGCGACATGGACGTCCTCGTCGAAGTGCATGACGCGAAGGAACTCGACCGTGCGCTGAAGCTCAAGTCGCGGCTGATCGGCGTGAACAATCGCGATCTGCGCGATTTCTCGGTCAGCTTCGAGCGCACTTATGAGCTGATCGCGCGCGCGCCCGAAGGCTGCACCTTTGTCGCCGAAAGCGGGCTGTCGACCCGCGCCGATCTCGACGCGATGGCGGCAAAGGGCGTCAAATGCTTCCTGATCGGCGAAGCGCTGATGCGCGCCGATGATGTCGAAGCGGCCACGCGGGCGCTGCTCGGATGAGCAACCTGACGCATCTCGACGATACGGGTGCGGCGCGCATGGTCGATGTGGGGGCGAAGGACGCGACGCAGCGCGAGGCGGTGGCGACGGGGCGCATCACCATGTCGGCTGAGGCTGCAACGGCCATCGCACAGGGCACCGCCAAGAAAGGCGATGTGCTCGCCGTCGCGCGCGTCGCGGGGATCATGGCGGCCAAACGCACCAGCGACCTTATCCCGCTGTGCCATCCGCTGCCGCTGACCAAAGTGACAATCGATCTCGCGCCCGACGCAACCGGCGTCACCGTCACCACGACCTGCGCCTGCACCGGGCCGACGGGGGTGGAGATGGAAGCGCTGACCGCGACGAGCGTCGCGCTGCTGACGATCTACGACATGGCCAAGGCGATCGACAAGGCAATGATCGTCGGCGATATCAGGCTCGTCAGCAAGACCGGCGGCAAGTCGGGCGATTACCGCGCCTGAAGCTCAGGTCGACAGATAGCCGTACCAGAGCACGAGCAGGACGAGCCGCGGCGCGAAGGCTGAGCGGCTGATCGTCGCGAGGACGACTGTCACCCCCGACGCCGCCGCGCCGACCGCAAGCGCGAGCACCAGCGGCCCGACCGAGAATCTCACCGCCGACGCTGGCAGCGCAAGCAATACCGCCCAGCCCGTCCCCGCCAGCACAAACGCCAAGCGCCGCAGCATCGGCGGCTGGAACGTCGTCTGCGTCAGCGCCAGCAACCCGCGCGCTTCGCTCCGCCCGGCATGCGCGACGAGCCCGAAGATCAGCATGAGCAACGCCGCCGGGCTGCCGATGTGGCGATAATCGCCGAACAAACCGGCAATTGCCGACCCAGCCGCCACCAGCAGGAACAGCCGCCCCGAACCGATCAACCTGAATTCACCGAGCACCAGTCCCGCAAACGGCAGCGCGATTCTCTTCGCAGGCGGCGCGCCTGCGATCACCCCAGGTGGTGGCCCCGCCGCAGTCAAGCGATCGATCGCACCTGCAATCCGGCCTTTGCGCCGCACCGTGTGCGGCTGGTAAACAAGCCCAGCCAAAGCCGCGACCAAGACCGCAATCCCCGCCCAGGCGAAGCGCGACGCGATATAGCCCTGGGCATACAGGCCTTCGAACACGTCGAGCCGCACGCGCCCCGGCTTCAGCGCATTGGTCGAGCCAATGGAAAAATCGGGGCCGATCGAGGGCGCAGTCCCGACCATTGGCCGCACAAAGCCCGGAAAGTCGTACATGTTGACGGCAAGGCTGGACGGCAGGTTGCTGACGGCGGCGGGCATCGCGATGCTGGCCAGCCACAGGATGAAGAAGGCGACATCGCCCCATGCTCCGCGCGTCATCCGCACCGCATCGAACAAGATGCGAATCGCGGCTAGGCCCATCAACGATGGCGCCGCGATCAGCCAAAGCGTCCAGCTAATCTCGATCAGGTCGAGCGGTCCGGAGACGATTAGCCACCCCAGGAACCACCCCGCGAGCGTTAGCGTCGCGAGCATGCCGAGCATGACGCTTGCATCGGCGGCCCAGCGTCCCAGCGCGATCGGGATGCGTTGCGCCGCCGTGACTTCCTCGATCTGCCACGCCTGGCGCCGAGTCACGTTCGAGCGAAGATAGAGGTAGGCAATCGGCAGCAGCAGAGTCGACACGACTATGCCGAGCGATACGCCGAGCATCCCCGATGTCATGATCGGCAAATGATCGCGGATGGCGATCTGGATGCCCGTCCCGTCATCGCGCGCGATCATGAAGCGCGCGCCGATCGGTCCAGCGAGCAACACCAGCCACAGCCCCCAGCTCCTAGAATAGCGCTTGAGGCTGGTGGTCAGCGATGATCGCGCAATGGCGACTCCACTCATGCGTAATCGACGCGGCCGTCGGCGACACGGAGCATCACCTGCGCTTGCGGCGCAAGTTTGTCAGCCAGATGCGTGGTCATCACCACGGCGGCGGTGCGCGCGTATTCGAGCATCAGCTCGCCCAAGCGGTGCGCGGTATCGCCGTCGAGCTCGGCGGTCGGCTCGTCGAGCGCGAGCAGGTTGGGCGTACCGAGCAAGGCTTGCGCAAAAATCAGGCGTCGGCGCATCCCGCCCGAATAAGTCGAAATCCGCCGGTTGATATCAGGGTGCAGCCCGATTGCGTCGGTGATCGTCGCGAATTGCCGGTCGGCGGCGGCAAGATCGAGCCCTTTGAGCGCGGCGATATGCATTGCGAATTCGCGCGCGGTCAGATCATCGGGAAGGTCCACCGCCTGCGGCGCATAGCCGAGCGCGCGCCGCAGCGCCCCGCGCGCACCGGGCAGCGCGGCCCCTTCCCACGAAATCCGCCCGCTGCTAGGTTTTTCGGCCGTCGCGATCAGCCGCAGCAGCGTTGATTTGCCCGCGCCGCTCGGACCGATCAACAGCGTCAGGCCGACCGGAAAGCCGACCGTCACACCGTCGAGCACCTTCTTGCGGCCATAGGATTTGGCGATGTCGTCGAGTTGAAGCAGTGTCATAGCTAGTGTGTTATTATAATCATACAGTCATAGCAAGCCCGTCGCCCCGGTCATCGGCTTCGCAGCACCGCTCCGTTGTGCCATGAGCGGCTGCATGTCGCTGCTGCCCGTCACCGAAGCGCAGGAACGCCTGTTCGTGCTGGCCCCGCGTGTGGATGCCGAGCGCGTGCCGCTGGGCGCTGCGGCTTGGCGCTGGCTTGCGGACGATGTCGTAGCGAACCGGACACAACCGTCGGCGGATCTCTCGGCGATGGATGGCTATGCGGTGCGCTTTGCCGATCTGCCGGCACCGCTGACCGTGATCGGTGAAAGCGCCGCTGGTCGCCCGTTCGCCGGGACGATCGGGCCGGGCGAGGCGGTGCGCATCTTCACCGGCGCGGTCATGCCCGAAGGCGCTGACACGGTGATGGTGCAGGAGGAAGCGGCGCGCGACGGGGACCAACTGAGGCTGAACCGCGAAGGCCCCGGCCACGCGGGCCGCAATGTTCGCCCGCGCGGGCTCGATTTCACGCAGGACGAGGTCCTGATCGCGCGCGGCGAGCGGTTGACCCCGGCGCGAATCGCCCTCGCCGCCGCCGCTGGACATGGAACACTAACAGTCGCGCGAAAGCTGCGTGTTGCAGTGGTGGCGAGCGGCGACGAACTGGTTGCGCCGGGCGCTTCCGTCGGCCCGGGCCAATTGCCCGAATCCAACGGCGTCATGCTGGCGGCAATGCTGGCCTATCTGCCGGTCGAGGTCATCGACCTCGGCATCCTGCCCGACAACCTTGACGTCATGACCGCCTGCTTCGCCGCGATCGACGCCGATATCCTCGTCACCAGCGGGGGCGCGTCAGTGGGCGATCACGATCTCGTCCGCCCCGCGCTGACAGCGGCAGGCGGCACGATCGATTTCTGGCGGATCGCCATGCGGCCCGGCAAACCGATGATGGCGGGGCGGTTGGGGAACGCAGTGGTGCTCGGCTTGCCCGGAAACCCGGTGTCGGCGTTCGTGACTGCAACCTTGTTCCTGAAACCGCTGATCGCCGCGATGGAGGGTGCGACTGATCCACGCCCCACAGCCCGCACCGCCACGCTCGGCGCCCCCCTCCCCGCCAACGATCACCGCGAGGATTATCTGCGCGCCGAAACGCGCGACGGCCGCGTCATCGCCGCCGCGCGCCAAGACAGTTCGATGCTGCAAACGCTCTCCCAAGCGGACTGTCTGATCGTCCGGGCGGCGGGCGCGCCCGAGGCCAAAGCGGGCGACTCGGTGCAAATCCTCACCCTCGCTTGACTTAATTCTTTTTGTTGCCTAATCGTTCGGCGTCTGTTCCAGACGGTGGAGAGTGCGATGCTGACGCGCAAGCAACATGAACTGATTTGCTTCATCAACGACCGGCTGAACGAGTCTGGCGTATCGCCGTCGTTCGAGGAAATGAAGGAAGCGCTCGACCTGAAATCCAAGTCGGGCGTCCACCGATTGATCAGCGCGCTTGAGGAGCGCCAGTTCATCCGGCGCCTGCCCAACCGCGCGCGCGCGCTCGAAGTGCTGCGCATGCCCGAGCGCCCCGAGACCAAGAAGAAGGCGGCCTCGCCGTCCACCCCGGCCAATGTCCGGCCGATGCCGCAGCCTGCCAACGACGTGATCGAAATCCCGCTGCATGGCCGCATCGCCGCCGGTGTGCCGATCGAAGCGTTTGAGGATTCGGCGATGCTCGCGGTCCCCGCCGCGCTGCTGGGTGGCGGTGAGCATTATGCGCTCGAAGTATCGGGTGACTCGATGGTCGATGCCGGCATTCTCGATGGCGACTATGCGCTGATCAAGCGGCAGGAAGTCGCGCGCGACGGCGAGATTGTGGTCGCGCTGATCGAGGATAGCGAAGCGACACTCAAATATTTCCGGCGCGAAGGCGCGATGGTCCGGCTCGATCCGGCGAACCGGAGCTATGATCCGCAGCGTTACCACCCGGCGCAGGTACGCGTGCAGGGAAAGCTCGCCGGACTGCTCCGCCGCTACGACTGACGGCGATCGTCGGCGGTTTGCGCCATGGGTGACGGTCACCGGGATTGAGTACGGTGGTGATCGTGCCCGCGCCCAAGCTGATCGCAACCCCGCCGGTGCGCGCCAGCACCGGGCGATCGAGCTTCAGCCAGCGCGGCTTGCACCCGCGCGGCAATCGGCGCTCGCTGACGACGATATCGGCTTGGCCGCAAGCGGCAATCAGCGCGGCGGCATCGACGCGGTAAGCACTGCGCGTCGCTAATATCCGCCAGCGCCGCGCGCCGACCACGCGCTCGGCCAGGCACAAGTCCGGCGTGCAGCGCGCGAAATCCTGTTCGGCCAGCAACAGCGGCACCCCGTCGATCCCGCCATTTTCGGCGAGCATCGCTTGGGTATAGTCGCCCGCACGGTCGCGCAGCATCGCGACCTCACGCGCCGGTGTGCGCAGCGCCAAGTGGCGGCCGTCACCCGTCACCAGCAAATCAGGGAGCGGCGTCACAACCGTCCACAGCGCGCCTACAGTTACGGCGATCAGCCCCAGCCCGCGCGCACGCGTGCGCCACAGACCGATCCATAGCGCGCCCGCCACGATCAACATGAAGGCACCAGTCGGCATCGCCGGGATCATCGCGACGGCGCCCGGCGCGCTTGCCGTCAGATGCGCAATCGCCAGCAACAGCTGCAATGCCTGCGTCGTCAGCCACCAAAGCGGCGCCCCCGCGCCCGCCACATCGAACAGCAGCGCCAGTGCTTCGAGCGGCATCACGACAAAGGTCGTCAGCGGAATCGCCACGATATTGGCGAGCGACCCGTACAGCCCCGCTTTGTGGAAATGATACAAGCTAATTGGCACAAGCACGATCTCGACGATGATCCCGGTCGCCAGCAGCGCCGCCAGCCGCCGCAGTAGGACGCGCCAAAGCGCTTCTTCGCGCACCGCGAACCAACCCCGCACGCGCGGCGATTCGTGCAGCGCGACGATCGCGGCGACAGCGGCGAATGACAGCTGAAAGCTCGGTCCAGCGAGCGCCTCTGGCCAGCAAATCAGCACGATCAGCGCCCCCGCCGCCACCAGCCGCAGGGTCATCGCCTCACGCCCCAGCGCAATTGCCGCCAGCACCAGCAGCGCCGCGACGCACGACCGCACCGTCGGCACTTCAGCGCCGGTCAGCAGCGTGTAGCCGATTGCCGCGAGCGCCCTTGCCCCCGCCGCCACCAACGGCAATCGCCCGTGCAGCGCGAGCCAGGGGCTGAGCGCGAGCAACCGCAGCACAATGAACATCGTCGCGCCGACGACCGCTGTGATGTGCAGCCCGCTCACCGACAAGAGATGCGCCAGCCCCGCGCGCCGCATCGCTTCGGCATCGTCGAGCGCAATCGCCCCCTGATCGCCCGTCGCGAGCGCGGCCGCAATCGCTCCCGGACTGCCCGGCGATTGCGCCTGAATATGCGCCGACAGCCGCGCGCGCAGGCCATTGTCGGGCGCGCCGGGTCGAAGCAACGTCACCGGCGCAAAACCGCGCCCGGTCGCGCCGACCTGATCGAACCACGCGACGCGGGCATAATCATAGGCGCCGGGCACGGCGGGCGGCGGCGGCGGCAGCAATCGCACCCCCAGCCGGATCACCGCCCCGGCGCTCAACCCCGCCGGCGCATCCACGTCGCGCAGGTTGGCGCGGATATGTGGCGGCAGCGCGGCGACCCGCATCGGCCCCGCACTGGCCAACAGCGCGCGGGGCTGGAGCCGCAGCCGCACCAACCCCCTTGGTGGCAGTGGATCGACGCGCTCGACCAAGGCTTCGATCGTGATCACCACCGGCTTGGCCAGCACCGGCGCCGCCACCCGCTCGGCCCGCCACCAGATCAACGCGAGGCCCAGCGCGCTGGCGAAGGTCGCGATGGCGATGACCCGCGTCGCGCGCCCGCCGCGATCAACCGCCAGCGCCGCCGCCGCCGCACTCACCAACAACAGCGCCGCCAGCGTCCAGCCGCGCGCATCGCTGAGCGCGAACCACAGCGCAATACCGCTGCCCAGCATCACCGGCAGCCATAGAAACAATTGATCGCGCTCGGCTTCGAGCCAGCGTTCGGCCGCAGCGGTCGCACGCGCGAAAGTGGCAGCCAGATCAGCCATCGCAGCCAAGTCTGCGAGCGAAGCCCCGCCCGCGCAAGCCGATGCCCCCGCAAATCCGCGCGCGCAGGCGCCACCGCGCGCATCTGGCCCGAGCCGCGACCACAGCACGCTTGACGCCGTCAATGGCTGGGATACGGAAGGCCGCAATCGACCCGGCGACCACCAAGTTACCGCGCCGATCGGATTGCCCGGTCGGCGCCACCGAAGACAAAGGAGCTATTCGCATGTCCGACACTGCCAAACTCACCGTCGACGGCACTGATCACGACTATAAGGTCGTCTCGGGCACGATCGGGCCGCAAGTCGTCGACATCCGCAAACTCTATGCCCAGACCGGCAAATTCACCTTCGATCCCGGCTTCACCTCGACCGCGAGCTGCGAATCGGGCCTGACCTATATTGATGGCGACGAAGGCATTTTGCTCCACCGCGGCTACCCGATCGGCCAGCTCGCCGAACAGTCAAGCTTCATGGAAGTCTGCTATCTGCTGCTCAACGGCGAGCTGCCGACCGAAGCCGAACTTGGCGAGTTCAGCTACACGATCACGCGCCACACGATGCTGCACGAACAGCTGATGACTTTCTATCGCGGATTCCGCCGCGATGCGCATCCGATGGCGATCATGTGCGGCGTCGTCGGCGCGCTTTCGGCCTTTTATCACGACTCGACCGACATCACCGATCCGCGCCAGCGGATGATCGCGAGCCACCGGCTGATCGCCAAAATGCCAACAATCGCGGCGATGGCGTATAAATATTCGGTCGGCCAGCCGTTCCTCTACCCCGACAATTCGCTCAGCTACACCGGCAATTTCCTGCGCATGACCTTTGGCGTGCCGGCCGAGCCCTATGTCGTCAATCCGGTGATCGAAAAGGCGCTCGACCGCATTTTCATCCTCCACGCCGACCACGAGCAAAATGCCTCGACCTCGACCGTGCGGCTTGCAGGGTCATCGGGCGCGAACCCGTTTGCTTGCATTGCGGCGGGCATCGCTTGCCTGTGGGGTCCAGCGCATGGGGGTGCGAACGAGGCCGCGCTCAACATGCTGCGCGAGATCGGCACCCCCGATCGCATCCCGCATTATATCGAGCGCGCCAAGGACAAGAACGACCCGTTCCGCCTGATGGGCTTCGGCCACCGCGTGTATAAAAACTATGATCCGCGCGCGACGGTGATGCAGCAGACGGTGCGCGAAGTGTTCGCGGCGATGAACGTCAGCGATCCGGTGTTCGAAGTGGCGCTCCAGCTTGAGCAAATGGCGCTCAACGACCCCTATTTCATCGAAAAGAAGCTGTTCCCGAACGTCGATTTCTATTCGGGCGTCA
>CAYUYZ010000028.1:0-45836 GCA_964449575.1 uncultured Stakelama sp. | reverse complement strand
CTTATGGCATGTCGGGCGCGCGGATGACCGGCCACGCGCTGATCGAAGGCAAGCGGCGCGGCGCCAAGTACGTCGTCATCACGATGTGCGTCGGCGGCGGCCAGGGTGCTGCGGGGCTGTTCGAGGTTCTTTAAGCCAAGGTCGGCGGGCCGGGCATGTCCCGGTCCGCCGCCTCCACCGCATCCCCCAGCACATAGCGCGGCCCCGCGCCCCGTTTTCCGGCGCGGTCGCCGGGATTATAGAGCTTGCAGCGCTCGAGCGAGAGACAGCCGCAGCCAATACACCCTTCAAGCAAATCGCGGGTTCGCGTCAGCGTCGCGATCCGTTCGTCGATCATCGCGCGAATCCCAAGGCTCATGCGCATCCAGTCCTTTGCAGTCGGGGTCCGGCCATCGGGCAATTTGGCGAGTTCGGTGCGAATTGCCTCGATCGACAGCCCGAGTTGCTGGGCGATCAGGATAAAGCTCAATCGCCGGATGTCTGACCGAAGGAACCGCCGCTGCCCGCCGCTGTTGCGAAACGGATTGAGCAGCCCGCGCGCCTCGTAAAAGCGGATCGCCGAGACCGATACACCCGCACGCGCCGCCAGATCGCCGATCGAAATGACATCACTCGCTTTCATCTTCCTCGCCAGCAAAACATCCTTGACCTCAACTTAGGTTGAGGTTGCACAAGAGGTTGCGTCAACCCGAATCGACCAGCGAGGAGCCGAAAATGACGTCCCCCTTCATCGAGCATGTCAACCTGACCGTCAGCGACCCTGAGCAGTCGGCGGCAATGGTCGAAAGCCTTTTCGGCTGGCACGAGCGATGGCGTGGGCCGTCGCGCGATGGCGGCCTGTCGATCCATGTCGGCGATGACAGGGGCTATATCGCTTTCTACACCGGACCCGACGGCGCGCACCGCGATATTCGCTATCCTAAGGGAGAGCCGTTCAATCATGTCGGAGTCCAAGTCGACGATCTCGATGCGGTCGAAATGCGGGTGAAGGCGGTCGGCCTGATCCCTTTTGCCCATGATGACTATGAACCCGGCAGGCGCTTCTACTTCCTCGACGATAACGGGATCGAATATGAAGTCGTCTCCTATCGATGACGGTGCGACGCATTCCGCGCAACCATGTCGGGCGCGCGCATGACCGGCCACGCGCTGATCGAGGGCAAGCGCCGCGGCGCAAAGTACGTCGTGATCACGATGTGCGTCGGCGGCGGCATGGGTGCAGCGGGTCTGTTCGAGGTATTGTGAGTCCGCTTGGCTGAATTGAAAAGGGGTCGGCGACGCAATTCGCCGACCCCTTTTTACTGGAACGCCAGTGCGTCCCCGACGATATGATATGTTGGCAGGCGGCAGCGGCAGGAGGAGGCGATGATTTGGCGTTTCGTATTGGCGGTTTACGTCGTCGCGATGGTGGCAGCGCCAGCATATCCCTGCAGCGTGCCACCCCCCGAGCCGCCACGCCCAGGCGAGAGTATCGCTGCCTACTACGCGCGTATCGCTGCGCTGCACAAAGAGCAGGAAGCAGCCTGGCTCAAAGATCGCCAGACCAGCGGCCTGCAAGGTGCTGACTTGATCTTCATCGCGCGTGCGACCGCTCGGTGGCCTGTGCCGCGACCGGCATCACGAAATGGTCGCCCAGTCCCCCCACGTGTGACGCCGCCCCCCTATCCGGCACCCTCCTATTACAAGCCAATCGCTTGGTTCCGGGGACCTCGGATCACTGATCTGTTCAAGCTGCGGCGCGCCAACACCAGTTGCGGTCCGATGGGGCTTGGTGACACGACTTACGGAAAATCCGGGGATCTCTATGTCTTTTTCGCGCGCAAGGGTCCGCTATCGGAAAAGACGATAATCGACGCGATCGTGCTCGACCGGATCAATGACCCAGCGCTCATGGAATTTGTGGTGACGTTTCTAGGGAAATCTAAGCTAACCCAATGATAACCGGCATCAACCGCCGTGCGCCGAAATCCATTCCTCAACGACGGGCGCAATCTTCGTGCGCCATTTGCTGCCGTTGAAGATGCCGTAGTGCCCGGCGCCCTCGGCCATGAGGTAGCGCTTCTTCGCGACGGGTAAATTCGCCGCCAGCGAGAGCGCCGCCTTAGTCTGACCGAGGCCCGAAATATCGTCGCGCTCGCCTTCGATCGCGAGCAGGGCGATGTCGGTGATCGCGCCCGGATCGACCGCGCGACCCCGGTGCGTGTACGTCCCGTTGGCGATCGCGTGCTTCTGGAACACGACCTCGATCGTCTGGAGGTAGAATTCGGCGGTCATGTCGCAGACCGAGCGATATTCCTCGTAGAAATCCTTGGTCTGATCGGCGCTGTCGTCATCGCCCTGGACCAGATGTTTGAACATTTCCCAGTGCGACACCATGTGGCTGCCCAGGTTCATCGACATGAATCCGGCGAGCTGGAGAAAGCCCGGATAGACTTTGCGGCCGGCGCCCGCATAGGTCATCGGCACCGTCGCGATCACATTCTGCTCGAACCAGGCATGCGGGCGCTTGGTCGCGAGCGTGTTGACGGCGGTCGGGGCTTCGCGCGTATCGATCGGCCCGCCCATCATCGTCAGCGTCTTGGGGCGGCACGGATGCTGGTCGGCGCTCATCAGGCAGGCGGCGGCATAGCAAGGCACCGATGGCTGGCAGACCGCGAGCATGTGCGCGCCGGGGCCGATATGTTCAAGATAATCAACGATGTAATCGATATAATCGTCAAGATCGAACTTGCCGTCCGACAGCGGGACAAGCTTCGCATCGCGCCAGTCGGTAATGTAGACGTCCGCAAACGGCAGCATGCGCTCGACCGTACCGCGCAGCAGCGTGGCATAATGGCCCGACATTGGCGCGACGATCAGCAGCTTCGGCCCGCCTTCGACGCCCTCGCGCGCGAAGCGCTTCAACTGGCCGAACGGGCGGCGGAGCACAATCTGTTCGGACACAATGACGTCGCGGCCGTCGATGACCGTCGATTCCAGCCCGAATTCGGGCTTGCCGCGCGGCGCCGAGGCATGGGCGAACACTTCGAGCGCCGAGGCAAGGATCGGCCCGCCGCCGAAATAGGCGAACGGGTTCGCCGGATTCTGGAGCACGCCTGCGCCGAAATTGGCCATCGCGCTCGCGCCGGCAAACATCGACTTCTGCAATTCATAGGCGTTGTAAAGCATGCGTTCCCCTGTACCCTGACAAAGTTACTGCCCCGTCAAGCGCGCTGCATAGCAGCATAGTGTGCGGTAGCAATGCAGATGACGTGCCCGATCCGGGCCTGTCGCTCCTCGGGATAGGCGTTGAGGGGGGGCGGGCCGCCTGCTAGGGGCTTTGGATCATGGCCGAAGAAACCCCCGCGCCCGCTTCCAAGGGCCGCCTCGCAAGTCTCCGCATCGTCTGGCAGCGGGTGCTTCACTATCCGCTCCAGACCGCGCTCGCAGCGCTTGCGCTGGTGGTCACATCGGGCGCGACAATTGCGATTCCCTATAGCTTCAAGCGGGTAATCGATCGCGGGTTCAGTGGCGCGGGCGGCGCCGAGGCGGTGGCGACGTCGTTCCATTATCTGCTGATGATCGTCGTCGTGCTCGCGATCGGTACGGCGGTGCGCTTCTATTTCGTATCGTGGCTGGGCGAGCGCGTCGTCGCCGATATTCGCACGCAGGTGCAGCGCCATCTGCTGACGATGGCACCGCGCTTTTTCGAAGAAAACCGCCCGTCCGAAATTGCCAGCCGCCTGACCAGCGACACCGCGTTGATCGAAGTCGTCGTTGGCACCACCGTATCGGTCGCGCTGCGCAATGCGCTGACGGGCATCGGTGGCATGCTCTATCTGTTCGCGATCTCGCCCAAGCTGGCGGGGCTGCTGATGCTCGCGATTCCGGTGATGATTCTGCCGATCGTGCTGCTGGGGCGGCGCGTGCGCAATTTCTCGCGCACGTCGCAAGACCGCGTCGCCGACGTCGGATCGATGGCGGTCGAAACGCTGTCAGCGATGAAGATCGTCCAGGCATTCGGCCAGGAAGACCGCGAAGCCGGGCGCTTCGCCGGTGCGGTTACGGCGACCTTTGCCGCCGCCAAGCGCCGCATTTTGCTCCGGTCGGTAATGACGTCGATCGTCATCGCGTTGATTTTTGGCTCGATCACGATGGTATTGTGGGAAGGCGCGATCGACGTCGCCGCCAATCGGATCAGCGGCGGCGACATCGCCGCGTTCGTGCTGACCGGCGGCATCGTCGCGGGCGCTTTCGGTGCGCTCACCGAAGTTTATGGCGATTTGCTGCGCGGCGCGGGCGCTGCCGGGCGGCTCAACGAATTGCTCGCGCAAGTGCCGGAGATTCGCGCGCCAGCGACGCCGATAGCCCTGCCGCAGCCGCCGCGCGGCGCGGTGCGCTTCGACCATGTCACTTTCCGCTACCCGACCCGGCCCGATGTGTCGGCGCTCAATGATTTCACGCTCGATGTGGCGCCGGGCGATACGGTCGCCGTCGTTGGCCCGTCGGGGGCGGGCAAATCGACCTTGTTCCAGCTGATCCAGCGCTTCTATGATCCGAGCGAAGGCACCGTCTCGATCGACGGCGTGCCGCTGCCCCAGGCCGACCCCGCCGAAATCCGTCGCCGGATCGCGATGGTGCCGCAGGAAACGGTGATCTTCGGCGCATCGGCGCGCGATAATCTGCGCTACGGCGACTGGGCCGCGAGCGACGACCGGCTCTGGGCCGCGGCCGAAGCCGCCAATGCCGCCGAATTCCTCCACAAGCTGCCCGAGGGGCTCGACACCTTCCTCGGCGAAGGCGGCGCGCGGCTGTCGGGGGGCCAGCGCCAGCGGGTAGCCATTGCCCGCGCGTTGCTGCGCGACGCGCCGATCCTGCTGCTGGATGAGGCAACCAGCGCGCTCGACGCAGAGAGCGAGCGGCTGGTGCAGCAAGCGCTTGAGCGACTGATGACGAACCGCACCACAATCGTGATCGCGCACCGCCTCGCCACAGTGCGGGCAGCACAACGGATCATTGTGATGGACGAAGGCCGGATCGTCGAAAGCGGCACGCATGGCGCGCTCATCGGCACCGGCGGGCTGTATGCGCGGCTGGCAAGTTTGCAGTTTAGCGAGGCGGCTTAGGGATCAAAACCTCTCCCTTCAGGGAGAAGGAAAATAGGAGGGGAGCAGCTAATGCCACGCGAGTTCGACATCATCGTATACGGCGCCACCGGCTTTACCGGCCGCCTCGTCGCCGAATATCTCGTGCAGACCGGCGCAAAGCGCTGGGCGATGGCGGGGCGGTCGCTCACCAAGTTGCAGGAAGTGCGCGACCTGATCGGCGCGCCCGCCGACACCCCGCTCGTCACCGCCAATGCCGATGATCCCGCGAGTCTGCGCGCGCTGTGCGAACGCACCACGGTGGTGTTGACCACGGTCGGCCCCTATCAGCTTTACGGCAACGACCTTGTCGCTGCCTGCGCCGACAGCGGCACCGCTTACGTCGATTTGTGCGGCGAGCCCGCGTGGATGCGCGAAATGATCGACAAGCACCACGCCCGCGCGCAGGCAACCGGCGCACGGATCGTGTTCAGCTGCGGCTTTGATTCGATCCCCTTCGATCTCGGCGTGCTGACCTTGCAGGAAGCCGCCAAGGAGCGCTTCGGTCGCCCTTGCCCGCGCGTGAAGGGCCGCGTGCGGGTGATGAAAGGCGGCTTTTCGGGCGGCACGGCGGCGAGCCTGAAGGCGACACTGGCCGCCGCCGCGCGCAACCCGTCGATCATCGCGTTGCTCACCAATCCGTTCGCACTGACGCCGGGCTTTACCGGGCCGAGCCAGCCGGTCGGCATGCTGCCCGAATATGACCGCACGATCGAAGCCTGGACCGCGCCGTTCATCATGGCGCCGATCAATACCAAGAATGTCCACCGCACCAACTTCCTGCTGGGCGAAGCATTCGGCGCCGATTTCGTTTATGACGAGATGATGGTCGCGGGGCTCGGCGACATGGGCAAGGCGGCGGCGGAAGCGATTGCCAAGATCAACCCGCTGGCGGGCGACAAGGGCCCGAAACCCGGCGAAGGCCCGTCGAAGGAAGAGCGCGAAACCGGCCATTACGACATTTTGTTCGTCGGCGAGATGGGCGGCGGTGAGCGGATCGACGCGGTGGTGACCGGCGACCGCGACCCCGGCTATGGCTCCACCAGCAAGATGATCGCCGAGGCTGCGTTGTGCTTGGTTGAGGATGTCGCGGACGCCAAGGGCGGCATCTGGACGCCCGGCGCGATCATGGGCGCACCTTTGCGCAAGCGGCTGATCGAAAAGGCGGGGCTGACGTTTACGGCTGGATAGTGTGCGCGGCGTCGACGAAAAAGCTCATCGCGAGGCCAGCAAGCGCGAGCGCGATGAGGATCCCGATCACCGCGCCGCGCTGGCGCCGCTGCTCGGCGTCGGCGCGCATGGCAGTGCGATCGAGGTAGTAGCGGCCGTCCCGGGTGCGCAGGATGACTTGCCGCTCGAGCAGCCGGTCGAAGGCGCGTTGTTCGCCGGGCGAGCGCGCGGTGAATGCGATCGCATCCTCCCGGTCGATGGCGTGTGCAGCGAGGAACGCCGCGACGACGCGCTGGCGTGCGCGTCCGACCATTGCTGCTTCGATCGCGACAGGTCCTGCCGTCATGGTCGTCCCCGTCGCGCCATCGCCGCTATTTGCCCTTCTTCTTGTTGCCGCCGAACAGGAATCTGAAGTCCACACTGACGCGCCTGCTGACAAAGCCCGATCCATAATCCTGCTGATGCGCCGCCACTGCCGCGGTGCTGCTGCCGTTCAGCTTGATCGCGGCGCGCACCGGCCTTTCGACATAGCGGTCGGGCAGGGGCTTCAAGCGATAGCGCTCGTCGGCACTGCGCGATCCGCAGACCGTGACATCAGTGGAGGACGCATCGACGCGGCACGGCTGGCGCAGCGCCGTCGGCAGCGCAACCGGCGACCGTACCGGTCCAGCGACCGGCGCCGGTTCGGCGGGCGCGTCCTGAACGGCGAAGAGCAGTGCGAGCATTTCCGTTCCTTCAAAGACGCGAACAGATCAGGCGGCCTTTTGATCTGCCTTCAACACATGCGCGAACAAATAGCTGTCAGGGCCGATCTGATCGGCGGGCGTGCCCGTTTCCTCGGCAAGGATGGCGCAGACCGCCTGCCAGATGTCCGCGTCGCGCACACGCGCGCCTTGCCGCGCCAGCGCACCGACATTCCTTGCGGCTATGGCGCGCGCCAAATCGCCGAGCGTAACGAGATCGTTCGGCAGGGATAATCGGTCGAGGCAGCACAGTGCCCCGCACATCACGAGCGTCGCGAGCGCCCCGGTGGCAATCACGCTGCTCTCAAATAATCCCGACACCAGCAGAGAGAAGAAGGCCGCAAAACCAACTAAGCAGCCGATCGTCCCGACCGACGTCAATGGAAAAACTGGCAAGTTCAGATTTACCGCCTGCTGGACCTCGGCGCGCCACTTCTTCGGGTTCGGCCCAACCAGGGGTGCCAGCGGCGTACTTGGCTTCAGCCCGCTAGCGCGCCCGCCGAGCGCGCGGCGGAGCCGATAAAAGGTCATCGAAGTCGCACAGGCGTTACCATCGGGCCGCTTCGCCAGCTTATGCCGCAGCGTTGCGTGAATGTCCCCAACCGTGCGCCACTCGCCGACGTCGTCCTGCGTCAACGCCAGGGCGAAGACGGTTTGAAGCTCCTCGAACACCGCGATGTCGCCATCCTGCGGATCGAGATTGACGGTTGGAAGGCTCATCGGCTCATCCCAACAGCGCCACGGCCGCACCTGCGGCGACCGCCAGCCCGCCCATCAGCATCCCGACCCGGCGGCGGCGGCTTTTGGTATAGGCGTCCCATGCGGGCACGTCGAGGTAATGGCCGCCTTCGCTCGACGGGCGCAAGACCCCGGCGGCGACGAAGCGATCGAACTGGCGCCGCTCAATCCAGCGCTTTGAAGCAAAGGGCACGGCGCTTTCCGGCGACACGGCGTTCGCCGACATGAAGTGCGAGATAACGTCCTGTCGCGCTTTTGCGACAAGGGCTCCAGCGGCTGAGGCCATGATCGACTCCTTTAGCTGGCGGAGTGTTGCACGGCGGTTGGCGGATCGCAATTGCGCCCCTAATCTAATGCATTACCAATCACTTCCCCCGTTCGTTTCGAGCGAAGTCGAGAAACAGGCAACGGGGTCCATCGCTTGTGGCCTGTTTCTCGACTGCGCTCGAAACGAACGGGTCAGACGAGGTACCCCGAAGCCTACCGCTTGCGCCCCTGATGCCGGATGTTGGCGGGCCGCCCGCGCCGGATGATGCGCTTGCCGCGATCGGGCGGCGGGCTGCGATGGCCGCTCGCCCCGCCCCCACCACCCTCGGCTAGTTCGAATCGCAAAGCCCCCGACACCGGGTTGGCTTCTGCCAGCCGCAGCTTCAGCCGCATGCCCGAGCTATAGGTCGTGCCGGTTTCCTCGCCGACCAATGCCCGCGCCGCTTCGTCATAGCGGAAATATTCACGGCCCAGATCGCGTGCGGGCACCAACCCGTCGCCGCCAATCCCCTCGACCGTGGCAAAGAAGCCGAAATTCTGCACGCCCGTAATCCGCGCGTCGAGGATTTCGCCGACCTTTTCGCTGAGAAACGCCGCGACATAGCGGTCGATCGTGTCGCGTTCGGCCTCCATCGCGCGGCGTTCGAGCATCGAGATCGAGGTGCCGATCTGCTCCATCGCCGCCGCCTCGCCGTCGGTCAGCCCGCCGGGGCCGAGCTTATACGCCGACACCAGCGATCGGTGGACGATCAGATCGGCATAGCGGCGGATCGGCGAGGTGAAATGCGCGTAGGAGCCGAGCGCGAGCCCGAAATGGCCGCTATTGGCGGGGGCATAATAGGCCTGCGTCTGGGTGCGCAGAACCTGCTCCATCACCTGCGGACGGTGATCGACCTCGCCCACCTTCTCCAGCAGCTGATTGAACACGCGCGGCTGGATGACTTGACCGAGCGCGAAATCGACCCCGAAGGTCTTGAGATAGTCCTTGAGCGCGACGAGCTTTTCGCGCGCGGGCGGTTCGTGGTCGCGGTACATCACCGGCGCCTTCTTGCCCTCCAGCGCCTTGGCGGCGGCGACATTGGCGGCGATCATATATTCCTCGATCAGCTTGTGCGCATCGAGCCGTTCGCGCGGGGCGACCGACATGATCCGCCCCTTCTCGTCGAGCATCACCCGGCGTTCGGGCAGGTCAAGTTCGAGCGGATTGCGCCGCGCGCGGGCCGCAGCGAGCGCGCGCCAGCAGGCCCACAGCGGCTTGAGCGCTTCTTCGACCAGTTCCGGCGAGACCGCCCCCGCCGCGCCGTCGATCGCCGCTTGCGCTGCCTCATAGGCGATGTTGGCGCGGATCCGCACCACCGCGCGCGTAAAGCGCCAGCTCTTGAGCGCGCCATTCTTGCCAATCTGCAAATGGCAGGCGAGCGCTGCCCGGTCCGCACCTGCCTTGAGCGAGCAGACATCTGCTGAGAGGATTTCGGGCAGCATCGGCACCACACGGTCGGGGAAATAGACACTGTTCCCCCGCCGCCGCGCATCCTTGTCGATGGCAGAGCCGGGGCGCACGTAGAAGCTGACATCGGCAATCGCGACCACCGCGCGCCAGCCGCCCGCATTGCCGGGATCGTCGTCGGGCGCTGCCCAGACCGCATCGTCATGGTCGCGCGCATCCTCGGGGTCGATCGCGACGATCGGCAGGTGGCGCAAATCCTCGCGGCCTTCGCCGAGCGACTGGCGCGCGGAGTCGGTCGCTTCCTCCAGCGTCTCGGGGCTGAACTCAACCGGAATGCCGAGCTTGTGGATCGCAATCATCGAGAAGCTACGCGGCGCGAATGGGTCGCCGAGCTTTTCGGTGACGCGCACGGTGATCCGTGGCGGGCGCCCGGTCTTTTCGGCCAGCACCAAGTCGCCCGGCGCCGCATCGCCCGCGTCGGACACGGGAAAGTCGCGCCGTTCCTTCTTCTCGACGCCGCTCAGCCAGAGCTTGCCACCTTCTTCGCGCAGCACGCCGAGCACCAGCTCCTCGCCGCGCGCGAGCTTCTTCATCGGGTGAGCGATATGGCCAGACCCGGCCTCCTCGGTGCGCGCGAGCACGCGGTCGCCGACGCCAAGCGCCCCCTTCCCCCGCTCACGGATGCGCAGCCGGGGCGCGGGCGTGTCGGCGTGCCAGCTTTCGGGGCTGCCCCAGACGGTGCCGTCGTCGGTGACATCGACGATCCGCAGCACCGTTACCTTAGGAACGCCGCCCATTTTGTGGAACGCGCGACCGGGGGCCGAGTCGATCAACCCTTCGTCGGCCATGTCCTTCAGCATTGCCTTGAGGCCGATCTTCTCCTGCGCCGACAAGCCGAAGGCGCGCGCAATCTCGCGCTTGCCCGCGGGCACGTCGGACGAAGCGATGAAATCGAGAATCTGTTTGGGCGTGGGCAGGCCGGGCGTCTTCTTCATCGCCAAGGCATAAGCGGTTTCGGTCGGATGCCAAACAGCGCCCAAACAGCGATAGCGAAATTGCTGCGCTGCGGCTATCGCGCAGCGGTGATCTATGACCTGCTCATCGTCGGCGGCGGCATCAATGGCGCGGCCATCGCACGCGAAGCGGCGCTGAATGGCTTGAAGGTGCTGCTGGTCGAGCGCGATGATCTGGCGAGCCATACCTCATCGGCATCGACCAAGCTGATCCACGGCGGGTTGCGTTACCTCGAATATTATGAGTTCAAGCTGGTCGCCGAAGCGCTGCGCGAGCGCGAGCGGCTGGTGCATGCAGCACCCCACATCATTCACCCGATGCGTTTCGTGCTGCCGCATGATGGAGCGCGCCCGTGGTGGTTTTTGCGCGCGGGGCTGATCCTCTATGATCTGCTCGGCGGCAAGATGTCGCTGCCGCGTTCGCGGGGGTTGCGGGCGAGCGACAGCGATCTGCGCGCACCGCTCAAGAGCGCGACCAAGGGCTTTGTCTATTCGGATGCGTGGGTCGATGATTCGCGGCTGACCTTGCTCAATGCGCTCGATGCCGCTGCAAATGGCGCGGAGATCGCGACGCGCACCGCGCTGCTCTCCGCCCGGCGCGAAGGCGATGTGTGGCGCGCGACACTGTCGGACGGGCGCGAAGTGGCCGCGCGAGGGCTGGTCAACGCCGCGGGACCCTGGGTGGCCGAGACGCTGGGGCTGCTGGGAGTCAATGCGCGCAGCGGGGTGCGGCTGATCAAGGGCAGCCATATCGTCGTGCCGAAACTGTTCGAGGGCGACCAAGCCTATATCCTCCAGCAGCCCGACGGGCGGATCGTGTTTGCGATTCCCTATGAGGGCGACTTTACTGAGATCGGCACCACCGATGTGCCCGTCGAGCGACCCGAGGACGCGGTGATCGACGCGGACGAAATCGCCTATCTCTGCGCGGCGGTGAACCGGCATTTCACCGCGCAGGTCAGTCCCGCCGATGTGCGATCGACCTGGTCGGGGGTCCGCCCGCTCTATGACGATGGCGCGAGCGAGGCGAAGGCCGTCACGCGCGATTATGTGCTCGAAGTCGACACCACCGGTCCGGCGCTGCTCAGCGTGTTCGGCGGCAAGATTACCACCGCGCGGCATCTCGCCGAGGAAGCCGTCGGCAAGCTCGCGGGGCCGATGCGCTTCAGTGCGAAACGGGTGACGCGCGAACGGACTTTCCCCGGCGGCGACATTGGCGGGTTCGCGGCTTTCCTGGCCGATGTACGGGCGCGCTGGCCTTTCTTAAGCGAGGCACGTAGCGAGCGCATGGCGCGCGCCTATGGCTCGATGCTGCACGAAATGCTGCGCAGCATTTCGGACGAGGCGTCGATGGGGACCACCTTCGGCGCAGGCTTCACCGAAGTCGAAGCGCGCTGGATGCACGATCACGAATGGGCCCGTTCGCCGGAAGATGCGCTGATGCGCCGGAGCAAGATCGGGCTGCATCTGACCACCGCAGAGCGCACGGCCTTTGAAAGCTGGTGGGGTACCGAGTATCCCGCTTGAGATGACGTACCAAGTCGCCGCCCTTTATCGCTTCGCCCGTTTTGCCGATCCCGCCGCGCTGCGCGAGTCAATCGAGGCGTTGTGCCGCGCACACGGCATCAAGGGCACGCTGCTGCTGGCGACCGAAGGGCTGAACGGCACACTGGCGGGACCTCCCGACGGCATCGCAACACTAATCAATCACCTCCGCACCCTCCCCGACTGCGCCGACCTCGACGTCAAATATGCGCAGGCCGCCGCGATGCCGTTCCACCGGCTCAAAATCCGGGTGAAGCGCGAGATCGTAACAATGGGCGTCCCCGTCGATCCGCTGAGCATCGTTGGCACCTATGTCGACCCCGCCGACTGGAACGCGCTGATCGACGACCCCAACACGCTCGTGATCGACACGCGCAACGATTATGAAGTGCGCATCGGGAGCTTCGATCGCGCGATCGATCCCGGCACCCGGGCCTTCAGCGACTTCCCCGCCTGGGCCGCCGAACAGCGCGCAGGCATGGCGGGCAAGAAAGTCGCGATGTTCTGCACCGGCGGCATCCGGTGCGAAAAGGCGACGGCGTTCCTAAAGGAGCAGGGTGTCGAGCAGGTGTTCCACCTGAAAGGCGGCATCCTGAAATATCTCAAGGAAGTGCCCGAGGCTGAGAGCCGCTGGCACGGCGAATGTTTCGTGTTCGACGAACGCGTCGCGGTCGGCCACGGCTTGTCCCCCGGCAGTCACGAACTGTGCCGGGCCTGCCGCATGCCCGTCAGCCCCGAGGACCGCACCTCGCCGCTCTACGAAGAAGGCGTCGCCTGCCCCGCCTGCCACGGCACCCGCACCCCCGAGCAACGCGCGAGCTACGCCGAACGCCACCGCCAAGCCAAGCTCGCCCAAGCGCGCGGCGAACCCCATGTCGGCGCGGTTTATGACGAATAGCGCACCCGCCGATCGCTTCTTTGTGATTTCGGGCTGCTCAGGCGGCGGCAAATCGACATTGGTGGCGGCACTTGCTGCGCGCGGCTATGCAACGATCGAAGAACCGGGCCGTCGGATCGTTCGCGCGGAAGTGGCTGGAGATGGCCAAGCGCTCCCCTGGCGCAACCTTGCCGCATTCGCCGACCGCGCCATCGCACGCGCCAAATCCGATCACCAAGCCGCACAGATACTTGAAGGGCCTGTGTTTTTCGATCGCGGCCTGATTGATGCAATCGCCGCGCTTGAACATGCAACCGGCTCGTCAGCGGCAGATCAGGTCGGCGGGTTCCGCTATAACAGCAAAGTCTTTCTGGCGCCGCCGTGGCCAGAAATCTATGTCAGCGATAGCGAGCGCACGCACGACTTTGCTCAGGCTGTGGCCGAATATGCCCGGCTCAGCGCCATTTATCCGCGCATGGGATACACGGTGGTCCACCTTCCCAAGCTAGCCATAGCCCAGCGGGTCAATTTTATCCTGGCGCATATCGATGCGCTAAATCAGCCTGGTTGAGCGCGGCGAGGCGCTGGAGCATAAAGTCACCCATGAAAATCGCGATCTGCATCCCGCGCTATGGCGACACCAAGGGCGATTTCGCGATCAGCCTCGCGCGGATGGTGGCGTTCAGCCTGATGGCGCCGGCACCCGCTACAGGGCCGCTCCAGATCGAGGTCTTCTCGGTCTCGTCATCGGACTTGCCGCACAGCCGCACCGAATTGCTCAAAATGGCGATCGGCTGGCAGGCGCGTTACCTATTGTGGCTCGACAGCGATCATGTGTTCCCGCCCGACACCTTGCTGCGGCTGCTCGCACACAAGCTGCCGGTGGTCGGCTGCAACCAGCCGCGCCGCGCCTATCCGACCGGGCCAGTCGCCGTCAGGCTGAACGCGGCGGGGCAGATGGAGCATGTCTGGACCACCGAAGCGCTCGCGCGGGCGGGCGCGGTCGAAGAGGTCTGGCACGTGGGACTCGCGCTGTGCCTGATCGACATGAACATCCTCCACCAGGTGAAGGCGCATGTCGATAAGGGCGTCGGCTGGGCGCATTGGCAGCCGTTCGATCGCAAGCTGCTGCCCGGCACCAATGCCCGCATGGGCGAGGATGTGTCCTTCTTCCGCGAGCTGACCGAGGCGGGGGTGAAAGTCTATATCGACCACGCCTTGTCATGGGAGGTCGGGCACATCCACGAGCGCGTCATCACCAACGCCGATGCCGAAGCGCAAAAGGACGCGTGGCTACGCGGCCAGCGTTAGCGCGCTGCAAACCGGAGCTGCAGCTCGGGAAAGGCGTCGCAGCGCTCCATCACCCCGTCGATCATCGCGACCAGCCGGTCGCGCGCGGCGGCAATGCCTTCGGGACTCGATCCGCGCTCGCGGGTCTCGACATTGACGTAGCGCAAGCCGTGCTCGATGGCATAGTTGGACAGCGAGCCGTCGCTCGACGCGACCCGCTCGAAGAGGACATTGTAACCTGCCGCCGCCAGCGCGCTGCCGCACATCGCGCTCGCCTGCGGGCGGCTCGCGAGATAAGGCACCAGCGCAAGACTGTCGTCGTCGTCGAACGGCCAGCGGCGCACCGGCGCTGCGACCGGATGCCAGCGCTGCGAGCACAGCCGGATCGAGATATTGCCCGCGCCCTGCCCCCGCACGCCGCCGCAGCCGGTCAGGCCCGGATCGAAATCGGGTTCGTTGGTGTGGAGCGCGACGATCAACCGCTTGGTTCCGGCCAGATCGGCGAGCACCGCACCGGTATAACCCGGATGGCTGTCGAAGAAATGCCGATTGGGATCGATCGGCTTGCCTCCGGTAAACCAGTTGAACCGGGCGCTGTCGTCATCGTCACGCGCGCCGCTATCAACGATGATCGCAACCCCGCCATAGCTTTTGAGCGCAACCAGCATCGCGGCGAAGGTCGCGTTCTCATTGTCATGCGCAACCACCCACAGCGGCCCATCGGGCTTGCTGAGGCTCGCGATGCGGAAAAACCGCCAGCTCACTGCCCCTTCCTCCGTCTCGAGACGGGTGACGCTGAGTCCCGCCCACAGCGCCGGATCGCGGTGGCGCGCAAAGTCATCATCGGCAACGGTCAGCGGATCGACGGGCGTGCGAGCCACGTTTTGCGCGCCAGCGGGACTGGCCGTGAGGACAGCAGCCATCAGCGCACCCGACAGCGGGCGGCGCCACCATCGCCAGATTGGTTTACTTCGCCACGCCACATCTGTTTCATTGGCAACGAAAGATCGCCGCGGCAATTGGTGCGGCGCGCGGCGCGGTGGACAACTGTCCCTCGTCGATACGCCCGCACCCGCCTCGACAGGCCCGCCCCACCCGAACCTGTTCAACTAGCGGGGCACCCGTGAAGGCGCACTCGGGTCCGGCAAAATCAACACCGTCGCAGGCAGTATCGGGATCGAAGCACGCCTCCTCACCGGCAGGCGACCCCGGCTTAACCGGACATTTAGCGCTTGACGGATAAGGGCAAATGATGACTCCCGCCCTGGACCTTCCCGACGCCAGCGACGCTCGCCCCGGCTGCGCGCTATGTGGCGATGATCGCTACGATCCCCTGTTCCGCAAAAAGGGCTATGCGCTCGTCGCGTGCCGGTCCTGCCGCCTTGCCTATATCGCCAACCCGCCGTCCAGCGACGCGATCGCTGCACTCTATGTCAGCGACGACGACTATCACGGTGCGCTGCGCGACCCGGCCAATCCGGAGGCGAAGCGGATGCGCGCCATCGCGCGACAACATCTACGCTTCCTCAAGCGCGCCGTGCCTGCGCCGCACGGGCTGAAGCTGCTCGACATCGGCTGCTCGACGGGCCTTTTCCTTGACGAGGCACGAACCGCCGGGTTCGATGTTAACGGTGCGGAGCTCTCGCCCCAGAGCGGCGAATTCGCCCGCACCCATTTCGGCCTGCCGGTCCATATCGGCGACTGGCGAGACGCCGGATATCCCGACAACAGCTTCGATGTCGTGACGCTGTTCGACGTCATCGAACACCTCGCCGACCCGCAGGCCGAGCTGGTGGCCATCCGTCGCCTGCTGAAGCCGGGCGGTATCCTGCTGCAATCGACGCCCGACATCGACGGCCTGTTTCCGCGGCTATCGTTCCTGCTCGCGAACCGGCTGGATTACTGGCCCCATCCCGAGCCACCATACCACCTGTTCCAGTTTTCCCGCCGCACGCTCAGCCTGCTGACCGAGAAGGCGGGGTACACCATGTTCCGCGCGGACCAGACGCGGATCAGCCTTGATTACAGCTTCGGCACGCCCGCGGCGTGGAAAATCAGTCCGAAGTCGCTGGCCTATGCCGCCGTGTTCGCGCCGACGGCGATCATCGGCCCGTGGGTCGGCATGGGCGACTGGCTGTATCTGGCGTCACGCCCCGCCGCTTAGTAACTCCGCCCGACGAGCACTCGCTCGACCGCTGTATCGCCGGTGAAGATGCAGACGCCAGTTGCGGGCGCGGCGTCCAGAGGCACGTTGCGCAGCGTAAGCTTCAGCGCCTTCAGCCGATCAACCACCTTGTCGAGCGCGTCGCCGGTCGGCTTGGACCATTGGATTTCGAGCCAGCCGGGCTTGCTCTCGTTTTCCGCGAAATAGGCCTCGAGGTCGGCGAAGTCGGTGACATCGCGGCGGATATTGGCGTCGAGCCGCGCGCGGGCTTCGACATGGAGCGAAGCCTGAACCTCGCCGAGCAGTGCCGCCGCGCCGCCGACGAAATCGCCCCGTGCAACAATCGCCGAATCGAGCTTGCCGTCCGCGCGGTAGAGCCGGTCGCGGCGCACGACGCTCACATTGCCGCCCGCGACATCGCGCCCGCCGACTTCGACGATCACCGGCGCGCCCTTCTTGACCCAGCCCCAGCGCTTGGTCGCGGCCTTGACGGGTTTCAGGTCGAGCAACGCGCGCACCGGCTCGCCGAACGCCGACAGCGCGGCGAGTTCAGTCTGAAGCGCCTTGCAGTAATCGACCACAGCTTCATCTTCCGGCGCATCGCGCAGCATCGGCACGATCACGATCTGCCACGGCGCCACGCGCGGCGGCACGCGCAGGCCATCGTCGTCGCCGTGGACCATGATCAGCCCGCCGATCATCCGTGTCGACATACCCCAGCTCGTCGTCTGGGCGAGTTCCAGCTGCCCTTCGGCATTTTGGAAGCGGATATTCTGCGCTTGCGAAAAATTCGTGCCGAGGAAATGCGACGTGCCGGCCTGGAGCGCCTTGCCATCCTGCATCATGGCTTCGATCGAATAGGTCGCGACCGCGCCGGGGAAGCGCTCATTCTCGGGCTTTTCGCCCGCCACCACGGGGAGCGCCACGCAATCCTCGGCGAAGCTGCGATAGACTTCGAGCATTTTGAGCGTCTCTTCCCGCGCCTCGGCTTCGCTCGCGTGTGCGGTATGGCCTTCCTGCCAGAGGAATTCGGTGGTGCGCAGGAACATCCGCGTGCGCATTTCCCAGCGCACAACATTGGCCCATTGGTTGATCAGCACCGGCAGGTCGCGCCACGACTGCACCCAGCGCGCGAACGCCGTGCCGATCACCGTTTCCGATGTCGGCCGCACGACGAGCGGCTCCTCCAGCTTGGCGCTCGGATCGGGCACCAGCCCGCCCTTGCCATCCGCGATCAGCCGGTGGTGCGTGACGACCGCCATTTCCTTGGCGAAGCCGTCGACATGCTCGGCTTCCTTTTCGAAATAGCTCAAGGGGATGAACAGCGGGAAATAGCAATTCTCATGCCCCGTCGCTTTGATGCGATCATCGAGCAGCCGCTGGATGCGCTCCCAAATGCCGTATCCCCATGGCCGGATGACCATGCAGCCGCGCACGCCCGATTCCTCGGCGAGATCGGCTTCGGTGATGACGGATTGGTACCAGGCAGCGAAATCGGCCTCGCGGGTGACGGAAAGAGCGTGTTTAATCATGCCCCCGGCGATAGCGCGGGAATTTCCGCACGTCACCCCGGACTTGTCCCGCAACGCAGCATGCCGCAAGGACAGCCATGGCCGACGCAACCGCCGATCGCATCCTGTTCGCCGTCGCGCTGCGGCTGGGGTCGGTGTTTGGGTTCCAGTGCATGAACAGCGCGATCAAGCTTGCCGAGGCGAGCGGCGCGACGCTCGGCGAAATCCTGTTCTACCGCCAATTCGGCGCGGCCTGCCTGATCACCTTGGTGATCATGCGCGGCCCCGGTCTGGCGTCGGTCCGCACCGAACGCTTCGGCGCGCATGTGCTGCGCGCGGTGATGGGGCTGACGGCGATGGTGCTGACCTTCACCGCAGTCCTCGCACTGCCGCTCGCCGAATCGACGACGATCGCCTTCACCATGCCGATCTTCGCGACGATTCTGGGCGCGATCGTGCTGCGCGAGCCGACCGGCTGGCATCGCTGGGTCGCGGTAGTCGCGGGCTTTATCGGCGTGCTGATCGTCGCGCAGCCGGGGAGCGGGCATTTCCCGCTCTGGGGCGCGCTGAGCGGCTTGGCGGCAGCGTTGATGACCGCGAGCGTCTCGATCCTGCTGCGCCAGATAGCCAAGACCGAAGCGACGATGACGACGGTGTTCTGGTTTTCCGCGCTGTCGGTGCTGCCGCTCGGCATCGTCTATCTGTTCGTGGCGCAGGCGCACACCGCGTTTGGCTGGGGGGCGCTGATCGCCATTGGCGTGCTTGGCGGGATCGCGCAGATCTTCATGACCTCGTCGATCCGCCACGGCCCGGTGTCGCTCGTGGTGCCGATGGACTATTCGTCGCTGCTCTGGGCGACCTTGTTCGGCTGGCTGTTGTTCAAGGTGTTGCCGACGCCCGCGACGTGGATCGGCGCGCCGATCATCATCGCGAGCGGGCTCTACATCGTCTGGCGCGAGCATGTCCGGCGGAGACCGATGACCGATGAGGCAGTGTCGGCTTAGGGATGCGTTAGCGACCCCCGTCGCCCCCTACCCCGTTCGTCCCGAGCGAAGTCGAGGGGCGGGCGACAGGCCCCATTGCCCGTGTCTCGACTGCGCTCGACACGAAGTGTGGGGAGGCAGCTCGGTCGCTTACAAAAGACGCTAGATCCGCCGATACACCAGCATCAAATTATTCGCCGGCATCTCGATCAACCGATCGAGCGCAAAGCCGGTCGCGACCGCCGTCACCGCGTCGACATCGCGCAGGCCCCAGCGCGGATCGCGTGCCCTGAGCGACTGATCGAACGCTTCGTTACTGTCGGCGGTCGGCACGCCCGCGCGGCGATAGGGGCCGTAGAGGACCAATGGCGCACCCGATGCCAGCAGCTTCGCCGCGCCCGCCATCAACCCCAGCGTCGCTTCCCAGGGCGCGATATGGACCATGTTGATGCACAGGACGGCGTCCGCGCTCGCAATCGGCCAACTGTCACCAGCAGCATCGAGCATTACCGGCGCGCGGACATTCGTCAGTCCCTCGGTCCACGCCGCGATCGAGACCAGTGCGGTCGAGTCGGGGTCGCTCGGCTGCCAGTCGATCGTTGCAAATTCTTGCGCGAAATAGGCGGCATGCTCGCCGCTGCCGCTCGCGATCTCCAGAACGAAGCCCGAGGGCGGCAGGATACCGCGCAGACACTCGGCAATCGCCCCACGATTGCGCAGTGTCGCGGGGGCATGTTTACGGACGTCGCCATGGTCTTCGGCGACAATCCAGGGAGTCGGGTCGGCCATAACTCTCCTCGCTCGGCGCGGGGCGAACCGATATGGAAGCGGATGAACCAGTGCAAGGGAGTGAGCGCAATGTCGAGTCACGATCGCGGCGCCGCCGTGAGCTTTCCGCCGCCTTTCGTTTTCATCGGTCTGCTGCTCTTGGGACCGCTTGTGGAACGCGTGGTGGATGTACCACGCCTTGGTCTGCCATGGCCGTTGGGTGCCGTGATGGCGCTGGCCGGACTGACTCTGATCGGCGCCGCGATCGGGCTGTTTCGGCGACGCGGCGAGCAGCCCGAGCCCTGGACGCCAACCAATGGCATCATCGATACCGGCCTTTACGCGTTCACCCGCAACCCGATGTATCTGGGCATGGCGATTGCTCATTTGGGTCTCGCGATCGTGCTCGATAGCCTCGTGTCGCTAATCCTTCTGCCGGTCGCGATGGTGATCATCCAAACACAAGTGATCGCGCGCGAGGAACGCTATCTGGAGGCGAAATTCGGCACGGTGTACCTCGACTACAAGGCGCGGGTCCGACGCTGGATTTAGCCGCCGCGCGCTTCGGCGAGCAGCGCGCTTCCGCGCCGCCAAAGCTGGATGCGCTGCGCGGCGAACAGGCCCAATGCGAACACCACCAGTATGTCGGTGATCGCCATGACACTGACGTGCCACACCGCCGCTTCAGCCTCGCCGAGCGCGCGCACGCCGAAGCGGATCGCGATCAGCAGAAGGATGAACAGAATCGCGAGCGGCGATTCGCGTTGGCTGAGTGCATGGCTGTCGGGATCGATCGACAGCGTCACGAACCGCGCGCGCTGCCAGCCGAGCACCGCGCCGATCAGCAGCGCCACCGCGCATGCCCCCCAGATCGCCGCTGTGGGCGATGACACATACAGCAGCGACGCCGCCAGCGCGCCGTAAAGCGCGGGCACGACCCACAGCCATTCGAGCCGCAGCCGCCGCCCGCGCTGCATCCGCCGCAGCCGCATCGCCAGCACGAACGCAATAAACGCGATCAGGAAGATCGTACCGACAAAGCCATTGGGATGCGCGGGGTCGGTCATGTCAGGCCGGGTGCGCGCCGATCCGTAACCCGCGCGTAAGCAGTAAGTGGAGGAACAACCCCGCAGGCCCGGCAAGGAAAGTCAGCAACAGCACCGGCGCCTGCACGAAACGGCTGATCCGTCGCGCGTCGCTGTCCTCGGCGATCCAGAGCCCCGCGAACAGATCGAGCGCGAGGTAATGCGTCCAGCCCGTCACGACGCCGCCATCGGTTGCGAAGATCGCGCGGATGCCCGCTATGGTCGAAAAGTCAGGCGCCTGCCCGCGCGCGTCACCGAAGCCAATAGTGAGCGCGGTCGCGACCAGCACCACGTAGAACAGGCTCAGCCCGCCCGCCCCCGCGATCCGCAACTGCCCGATCGCGCCGGTCCAGCGCGGCGCAAGGATCAGCACCAGCCACAGCAGCAATGCGACCGTGTTGACGATCTGGAAGAGACCGCCCCAGCTCATGCTATTCAGCCGCGACCGGCAACTCGGGCGCTTTCCACGTCAGCACTGGCTTCCTCGCCGCGAGCGTCTCGTCGAGCCGCGCGCGGGGGGCGAAGTGCGGGGCCGATTTCAGGCTCGGGTCGCCTGCCTTGCCGCGTTCGGCAACCGATCGCAGCGCACCGATGAACTGGTCGAGCGCCGCTTTCGATTCGGTCTCCGTAGGCTCGACGAGCATCGCGCCGTGGACGACGAGCGGGAAATAGACCGTCATTGGGTGAAAGCCCTCGTCGATCAGCCCCTTGGCAATGTCGAGTGTGGTGAAACCCTCGGCCATGCCGTTGTCGCTGAACAGCGCCTCGTGCATGCACGGCCCGCTGTGCGCGAACGGCGCGTCGAGAACGTCCTCTAGGCTGCGCAACACATAATTGGCGTTGAGCACCGCATCCTCGGCGACCTGGCGCAGGCCGTCTGCGCCGTGGCTGAGGATATAGGTCAGCGCGCGGGTGAACATGCCCATCTGGCCATGGAACGCGGTCATCCGCCCGAAGCTGTCGGGGTGGCGATCGCCGACCGATTCTTCCTCGACGAGCGTGATGTGGCCGTCTTCATAGCGCTCGGTGAACGGCAACGGCCCGAACGGGCTGAGCGCCTCCGACAGCACCACCGGCCCCGACCCCGGCCCGCCGCCACCGTGCGGAGTCGAAAAGGTCTTGTGCAGGTTGATGTGCATCGCATCGATGCCGAGATCGCCCGGCCGCACGCGACCGACGATCGCGTTGAAGTTCGCGCCGTCGCAATAGACATAGCCGCCGACGGCATGCACCGCGTCCGAAATTTCCTTCAGATCGCGCTCGAACAACCCGCAGGTATTGGGGTTGGTGATCATCACCCCTGCCACATCCGGCCCCAGCCGCGCCTTGAGCGCCGCGGTATCGACGCGGCCCTCGGGCGTCGCGGGAATATCCTCGACTTGGTAGCCCGCGAACGCCGCCGTTGCGGGATTGGTGCCGTGCGCTGATTCGGGGACGAGAATGACATTGCGATGCCCTTCCCCGCGTGCTTCGAGCGCCGCCTTGATGCAGAGGATGCCGCACAATTCGCCGTGCGCGCCCGCCTTGGGGCTCATCGCGACGCCGTGCATGCCGGTGAGCTTGATCAGCCACACCGCGAGTTCGTTGATAACGCCGAGCGCGCCTTGCACCGTATCGACCGGCTGAAGCGGGTGGATGTCGGCAAAGCCAGGCAGCCGGGCCATTTTTTCGTTGAGGCGAGGATTGTGCTTCATCGTGCACGACCCGAGCGGGAAGAATCCGAGGTCAATCCCGTAGTTCTGGCGCGAGAGGCGGGTGTAGTGGCGCACCGTTTCGGGTTCCGACAGACCGGGAAGGCCGATCGAGCGTTCGCGCGCGAGTCCGCCGAGGCGGCTGGCAGTGGGTGCGGCGTCGGCAATGTCGACGCCGGTCGTCTCGGTATCGCCAATCTCGAAGATCAGCGCCTCTTCGAGCATCAGCGCGCGGTTGCCGGTGAAGGTCGCGGGAGCGCTGTCGGTGGATGTTGCCATTTCAGGCCGCCAGCCGCTTGCGTTGATCGTCATGCCAGCACCTCTTCGAGCGCAGTTGCGAGGGTTTCGATGTCTTCGAGTGTCGTCGTTTCGGTGACGGCGACCACCATGCCGTGGTCAAGTTCGACCGAGCCGGGATAAAGCCGCCCCAGCGACACACCCGCGAGGATCTGCCGATCGGCCAGTTGCCGCACGATAGGGCGCGCCGTTTTGGGCAGCACCAGCGTGAATTCGTTGAAGAAGCTGTCATTGACCACGGTGACGCCCGGCACCTTCGCCAGCCGATCCGCCGCCGTCACGGCCAGCGTGTGGTTGACACCCGCCAGCTTGCGCAGCCCCGCCTCGCCGAGCAAGGTCATGTGGATCGAGAACGCCAGCGCACACAGCCCCGAGTTGGTGCAGATGTTCGACGTGGCCTTCTCGCGCCGGATATGCTGCTCACGCGTGCTGAGCGTCAGCACGAAGCCGCGCTTGCCGGTCGCGTCAACGGTCTCGCCGCACAAGCGGCCGGGCATCTGGCGGAGGTATTTCTCCTTGCAGCCGAACAGCCCGACATAGGGCCCGCCGAATTGCAGCCCGACGCCGATCGACTGGCCTTCGCCCACGACGATATCGGCATCCATCTCGCCGGGCGACTTGATCGCGCCCAGCGCGACCGGCTCGGTCACGACTGCGATCAGTAGTGCCTTATTCGCGTGGCACGCATCGGCGAGCGGCTGGAGATCGGTAATGCGCCCGAGAATATCGGGATATTGCACCACCACGCATGACGTATCGCTGTCGATCGCGGCGATCAGCGCATCGATATCGGTTTCAGCCGTCAGGGTAGGGAGCCAGGTTTCGAGCAAGTCGCCCGTATACTTCGCCATCGTCTTGGCAACCGACACATAATGCGGGTGCAGCCCGCCTGACAGGATCGCCTTGCCGCGCTTGGTGATGCGCCGCGCCATGCCGATCGCTTCCCAGCACGCGGTCGAGCCATCGTACATCGACGCATTGGCCACATCGGTGCCGAGGAGACGCGCGACCTGCGACTGGAACTCGAACAGCATCTGCAGCGTGCCCTGCGCGATTTCGGGCTGGTACGGCGTGTAAGCCGTCAGGAATTCGCCGCGCTGGATCAGGTGATCGACGCTTGCGGGCACGTGATGCTTATACGCGCCGCAGCCGAGAAAGAACGGCACATCCCCCGCTACCGTATTCTTGCGGGCCAGCGCGCGCATGTGCCGCTCGACCGCCATTTCGCTGGCGTGCATCGGCAAGTCGTGGATTGGCCCGTCGAGCCGGGCGACTTCGGGCACGTCGACGAACAGGTCGTCGATCGACGCGGCCCCGATAGAGGCGAGCATTGCCTCGCGGTCGTGCTGGGTAAGCGGCAGGTAACGCATTCATTTTCTCCAAGCCCCTCCCCTTCAGGGGAGGGGTAGGGGGTGGGGGATGTCTCACCGAGCCATGCGCTTGCGGAGAGGTCTCCACCCCAACCCCTCCCCTGAAGGGGAGGGGCTAAAGTGATCAAAGCTTTGCGACGAAGGCTTCGTAGGCGGTCTCGTCCATCATGCCCTCAACCTCGCTCGGGTCGGACAAGGTCAGCTTGAAGAACCAGCCATCGCCTTCGGGGTCCTCGTTGACGAGGCCGGGCGTGTCGGCGAGCGCGGCATTGCCCTCGATCACTGTCCCCGACACTGGCGAATAGACGTCGGACGCGGCCTTGACCGATTCGACGACGGCGGCTTCGTCGCCCTTGGTCACTTCCTTGCCCTCTTCGGGCACGTCGACGAACACGATGTCGCCGAGTTGACCTTGCGCATATTCGGTGATGCCGACGGTGCCGATCTCGCCGTCGAGTTCAACCCATTCATGGTCTTCAGTAAAATAGCGGCTCATGAAGGCCTCCTGTTAGCGTACGTAGCGGTGGGGGACGAAAGGCATCGCGGTGACGATGCCGGTGTGCGCCTTGCCGCGCTGGGCAAGGGTGATCTTGGTGCCGGGCGCGGCGAGCGCGAGCGGGACATAGGCCATCGCAATCGGCGCGCCGACGCTGGGGGCAAAACCGCCCGACGTGACCTTGCCGACCTCGGCGCCGCTGGCATCGAGCACCGCCGCACCTTCGCGTACCGGCTGCTTGCCTTCGACCAGCAGACCGACGCGCTTGAGCGCCGGGCCGTTCTCCCGCTCGGCGAGGATGCGCGCGGCGCCGGGGAAATTTGCTTCCTCGCGCCGCCGCTTCGACAGCGCGAAACCGAGATCGGCCATGATCGGCGTGGTCTCGGGATCGAGGTCGTGGCCATAAAGCGGCAGCCCCGCCTCGAGCCGCAGCGAATCGCGTGCGCCGAGGCCAATCGGTTTCACTTCGGGCTCGGCACACAGCAGGTCGGCAACCACCTCTGCCGAGTCGGCGGGGATCGAAATCTCGAAGCCGTCCTCACCGGTATAGCCCGAGCGGCTGATCCACGCATCGACGCCAGCGATCTGGAAGTTACCGCCGCGCATGAACACCAGCGCATCGAGCGGCCAGTCGCCCGTCGTATGGCGCTTCAGCACCTCGAACGCTTTAGGCCCCTGCAACGCCAGCAGCGCGCGGTCGTCTAGGTGGTTGATCGTCACTGCGTCGGGCAGATTTTCGCGCAGATGGGCGATGTCGTCATATTTCACCGCGCCATTGACGACGATGTAGATGCTGTCGGGCCAGCGCGCGAACATCAGATCGTCGAGAATGCCGCCATTTTCGTCGAGCAGCAGCGAGTAACGCTGCGCGCCAAGGTTCAGCCCCTTTACATCGGCGGGCATCAACGCTTCGAGCGCCTCATCGAGCCCTTCGCCCGAAAGCTGCAACTGGCCCATATGACTCACGTCGAACAGACCCGCATGCTCGCGCGTCCACAGATGCTCGGCCATGATCCCTTCATATTGGATCGGCATGTAATAATCGGCAAATTCGACCATCCGGGCGCCCCGCGCCCGGTGCCATGCGTCGAGCGGCAGGGTTTCGATTGTGTCGATGAAGTCGATTTGGTCGTTCATCGCAGGCCTTCCGTTTGCATGGGTGACGGCATGCCATTCCGGTCGCCCGGTGTTGGTCAGCCGCCCCCTCTGTCACGGGACCTGAGAGCTTTCGCCGCGCGCCTAAAGGCGGGTCGGCTTACCCCTTCGGTGGGCCGCGCAACGTGCGCAGCCGCTTTCCAGAGTGTCTTGGCGCATGCGGTCCGGTTGCCTGAGAGATTCCGGGGCGGTTGCTCCTTCGGCGGTGGTTCGCGACCACACTCTCCCGCACATGCTCAAGGCTAAAAGCCTTCGACGCGCCGAGCTTTGACGCGCCGCAGCAAGCGAGTCAACGCCGCTTTGGCTATCGCGTGGCGTTATACTTCAGCTGTTCGGTGGTAAGCTGGAAACCGACCAGCGCCTCAAACGTTGCGCGTTGCACGGCGGCGCGGATGTTGGGGCGGGCGAGCGGGTCGACGGCGGCGTCCTCGTTCCCGGCCTTGCGCGGGCGGGTGAGCTGTTTGCGGATGTCGGGCGGCAGCGTCGCGGCCGAGCGCAGCACATTGGCAGTCGCCTGACCACTTGTCGTCGCGCGCGCCTGGCCATCGTCGAAATGCACCGAAACCCGGCTGATCCGCTTTGAGACCACCACCGTCCCGCCCTGCAGCACCGTCACAAAATAGGGGATCACAACGTCGCGCGCACCCTGCACATTGGCGCGACGTGCCTGCACGTCGAACGTGATTGCGGTCGACACATCGGCGCCGACATCGCTGCACGTCGACCGCACGCGCGTGAGCGTTGCCGAAACGTCGAGCGCGCTCTGGTCTTCGCTCGTCGGTGGGTTGAACAAGGTGATGTCGCCGGTCGCTGCCGGCACCGCGACAGTCGGGCAGGCCGTGCGAATCGCGGTGATCCCTTCGGCCGAGATTTCGCCGGCCTTGGTCGCGCACCCTGCGGCCATCAGGCCGAGCGTGATGGAGAGAATCAATTTCGCGGCGTTCACGCTGGGCACCTTTTGCAATACACCGGGGCCGCCACTGGGGATGTAGCGCGCCGCCCGTCAATGCCGATCACCATAGGAACCGGCTTTCGCGCACGCAAGCAATCGCGTAGAGACGGTGACCATGACTATCACTGAAAAGCCGGCGCTCGACCTTTTGATCGCCGCCCCGCGTGGCTTTTGCGCCGGTGTCGACCGCGCGATCCACATCGTCGAACTCGCGATCGAGAAATATGGCGCGCCGGTCTATGTCCGGCACGAGATCGTCCATAACAAATATGTCGTCGACAGTTTGCGGGCCAAGGGCGCGATCTTCGTCGAAGAACTTGAGGAAGTGCCCGACGGCGTGCCCGTGGTGTTTTCCGCGCACGGCGTGCCCAAGTCGGTGCCCGTCGAGGCCGAGACGCGCGGCCTCGCTTATCTCGATGCGACCTGCCCGCTGGTGTCAAAGGTCCACCGCCAGGCCGAACGGCTGGTCGAGCAAGGCCGCCACATCATTTTCGTCGGCCATGCCGGCCACCCCGAAGTGATCGGCACCTTCGGTCAGGTGCCCAATGGCGCGATGACCTTGGTTGAAACAGCCGAGGACGCCGAATCCGTTGCTGTCGCCGACCCGAGCAACATTGCTTTCCTGACGCAAACGACGCTGTCGGTCGACGACACCGCCGATATCGTCGCGGTGCTCCAACGCCGCTTCCCCCAGATCAAGGCGCCGCGCGGCGAAGATATTTGCTACGCCACCTCGAATCGGCAGGCAGCCGTCAAGGCGATTGCCGACCATTGCGACGCGATGCTGGTGATTGGTGCTACCAACTCGTCGAATTCGCTGCGGCTGGTCGAGGTCGCCGAGCGCCACGGTATCCCCGCCCGGCTGATCCAGCGCGCCAGCGACCTTGATCTGGCGTGGCTCGACGGCATCCGTACGCTCGGCATCACGGCTGGTGCCTCGGCGCCGGAAATCCTGGTGCGCGAGCTCGTCAATCGCCTCGCCGAGCATTTCACGATCACCGAGCGCGAGGAAGAAACGACGCGCGAGACGATCTCGTTCAAGCTGCCGCGCGGCCTCGAAGCCGCCACCGTCTAGGCGCTTGGCGGTCTATACGCATGTATCGGCCGAGGCATTGGCCGATTTCCTGACGCGCTTCGATGTTGGCGAACTGGTATCGGCCAAGGGCATCGCTGAGGGGGTCGAGAACAGCAATTACCTTGTCGATACGACCGGCGGGCGATTCATCCTGACGCTTTACGAGAAGCGGGTCGATGCTGGCGATCTGCCCTTCTTCATGGCGCTGCTCGATCATCTCGATGCCAAGGGCCTGCCGGTGCCGCCGGCAATCAAGGCACGCGATGGGCTGGAGATCCATGAATTGGCGGGGCGCCCCGCTTGTCTGATCAAGTTTCTTCCGGGAGTATCGCTGTCGCACCCGACCCCGGCGCAAGCCTTTGCCGCCGGGACGGCGCTCGGGCAGATGCACCAAGCCGTCGCCGATTTCATGCCGGTTCGGGCAAACTCAATGGGCGTCGATAGTTGGACGCCGCTGTTCGATCGATGTGGCCGCGATCTTGAGCGCATCCAGCCCGGGCTGTCCGGCGAAGCTGCCCGCATGCTCGAAGGCGTGCTTGCGCAGTGGCCCGCCAATGACGCTTTGCAGCGCACGGCTATCCACGCCGATCTGTTTCCCGACAATGTGTTGATGCTCGGCGACAAGGTGACCGGACTGATCGACTTCTATTTCGCGTGCACCGATTTTCGCAGCTTTGATCTGGCGGTGACACACAGCGCCTGGGCGTTCGACGCGACCGGCGAGCGTTATGACGGCGCCATCGGGCGCGCGTTGATCGACGGCTATCGGGCGGAAGTGGCGCTGACCGAAGCGGAATTAGCCGCCCTGCCCGCACTCGCGCGCGGCGCGTGTCTGCGCTTTTTCCTTAGCCGCGCCTGGGATTGGCTGAACACCCCCGCCGACGCGCTGGTGACACGCAAGGACCCGCTCGCCTATCTGCGCCGCTATCATCACTATGCGTCGGATGGCGCCTTCGCATGAGCGAGCTGCCCAAGGTCGAGATTTTCACTGACGGCGCCTGCAAGGGCAATCCCGGCCCCGGCGGCTGGGGCGCGGTGCTGCGGATGGGCGCGACCGAGAAGGAATTGTCGGGCGGCGAAAAACTCACCACCAACAACCGCATGGAAATGATGGCGGTGGTGCAGGCGCTGACCGCGCTCAAGCGCCCCTGTGCCGTCACGCTGTCGACCGACAGCCGCTACGTCATGGACGGCCTGACCAAATGGATTCACGGCTGGCAGAAAAACGGCTGGAAAACCGCCGACAAAAAGCCGGTCAAGAACGCCGACCTGTGGCAGGATCTGCTCGCCGCCGCCAAACCGCACAAGATCGCGTGGCAATGGGTCAAGGGCCATGCTGGCCACCCCGAAAATGAGCGCGCCGACAAGCTCGCAAGCGATGCAGCGGTGGCAGCAAGCCGTGGCGCCTAGCGTCCGCCGCGCGAATCGGACATAGCGTCACCGCCGCAGTCGAAAAGGGGATCGAACGCGCGATGTCCATGATGCCACGCCGCCGCGCTTCGGGGACGCGTCGCGTCGCTTACAGCCAGTTCGGGCTGCAGGTGCTCGCCGTCAGCATCGTCGCGCATGTGCTCCAGATCGTCACCCAGACGACCTATCCGCTGCTGTTCATCGTCAACATCACGGCGCTCTTCTATCTGCGCGCGCGCGCCACAAATTACATGCGCAGCGGCCGGGCCGATTTCGACGCGGTGATCGCTGCTGAAATGATGGTGGCGTTCGGCGTGCTGTCGCTGATTCTGGGCATCACCAGCGCGGTTTTGCCGCTGTTTCTGGGCAGCGTCAGCCTGCGCGTTGACGATCTGTCGGCGCTGGCGACACTTGCCGTTCCCTTTCTCGAAGGGCTTGCGACCGCCGGCCTCGCCCCGTTCTTCGCGGTGCTGCTGCGGATCGAGGCGCATGAGGTTGAGACGTCGTTCGACACCAGCCTCGACATGTCGAACCTTGCAACCGCCACGCGCGACCTGACCCGCGAAGTGCGCGCCGCGTTCAAGGCGATCCGCCAGCTCCAGGAATCGGCGCAGGATGCCACAGTCGCCACCCATCTGCTCGCCGACGAAGTGCGCGGCGATGCCGGCAAACTGTCGCGCGCATTCGAGGCGGGCGAAATGCAGCTCAAATTGCTGGGAATCTCGGCGGAGACGAGCAGCGCCGAGGTCGCCCGGCTCGCGACCGAAACCGCGAAGCTCAACACCACCGCGACCGAGGCAAGCGCGATGCTGCACGCGCTGGGCGATCTGATCGAATCGGTCGAACGCTTCGTCAAACCGACTGCCGACGCCAAATGAGCCGCGCATGAGCAAGGGCTCGCCGCGCAGCACGCTGCACATGCAGATGGGGCAGGAAACCATCTACCTGCTGCTGGCGGTCACGATGTTCACGACGATCATCCTCGGCGGCTATCTGCTCGCGATTGCGCGCGCCAAACCACGCGAGGACCCGCCGATCATCGTGCTGCCCGAAGCGCAGGGATTTTCGTTCGCCGCCGGATCGGCCGCGCTGACGCCGGGCTTTGAGGATCGGCTGCGGCGCTCGGTCATCCCGCGCATTCGCCAGATCGGGCAGCAATATCAGGCGTCGGTGATCGAAGTCATCGGCCACACCGATGCGGTCCCGCGCAAGAGCGGGTCAGGCCGCAGCAATCTCGATTCGGTTTTGGTGCCACTGCTGCTCGGCAAGGAAACGGTCGCGCCCGAGGCGGTCGACAACGCAGGATTGGGGATGGCCCGTGCCGTTTCGGTTGCGCGCTTCATGCGCGGCGCGGGGTTGCGCGATTTCATCCTCGTACCGCTGTCGGCCGGGCCATTTTTGAAGCCCGACGATAGCGTGATCACGGCGGAGGACGCCGCTGCCGACGACTCGCGCCGCCGCATCGAAGTCCGCCTCCGCCGCCGCGAGGCGCGGTAGGGCTGAACGGTTGTTGAGTGGCTTGTACCTCTGCCAGTTAGTGTCGAGCGAAGTCGAGACACGGGTGGTGTCGCTTGCGCCCTGTTTCTCGACTGCGCTCGAAACGAACGGGTCAGGGTAGCTTGACCGAAGTCTAAACCCGGAGCTTGAGCACGTCGTGATAGCGGTTGAGCTCAACGAACCGCTGATGCGCGGCGGCTTGGGCCAACGGATCCGACTGTGCCGCATCGGGGTGCGCGGTGCGCGCCAGCTCGCGGAAGCGACGCCGGAGCGCGACCGCGTCGGGCCGCTCGTCGATCGTCCAGCCGAAGAACAGCAGTGCCCGGTCGTAATCCGACTGCGGCCCCACCGCCCGGGCGCGCCAATCGCCGCCGCGCGACGCGCCCTCGATCGCATCGGCCAGGGTGAACAGGCTCTGGTTGGCCTTGGTGAGCCGCGCGAGCAATCGCTCGACGTCGCTCGCCCCAAGCGCGGGATTGCCCATCAGCTCGCGCTGGACGCTCGCGGCCTCGGCCATGGCCCGCATCCGTCGCTGCCCTTGGGGTGCGGCACTCCATCCCGGCGGCCAGCGCGCTTCGAGAAGGGCCGACAGCCGTCGATGCTCGCCCCAGCCGGCGTCGAAGGCCAGCATGTGCTGATTGAGTTCGTCTGCGATGCGTTCGGCATTGGCGGCGATCTCGGTAGGCACCGCGAGCGGATTGGCGACGCCAGCGCGCATGTCGCGGATGAACGCATCCAGCACGGCGAGCCTGTGGTCAGTTGACCACCGCGCGTCGATGCGCGCAATTTTCTCGAAGGTTTCGATGACCTGCGCCGCAAGCCGTACCGCGCGATAGTCGCCCGAGCAAAGCCGTGCTTCGAGTGCGACGGCAACTTCGGGATCGACCCGGTCAAAGACATGATCGATCGAAAACAGCAGGTCGAGCACGGTATTCGCCCGCTCGATTTCGGCTGCGTCGCGGCGCCTGATCCCCTCCGGATCAATGCCGATCGCCTGCAGAAACGTGGTGACGCCGTGATAGGGATCGCGCTCGGCATCGACAAAGCGCCAGAGCTGCCCCGGAAAGGGCTCGAGCCCGACCTGATCGAACATGTCGACGACCGCGCGCCGCCGCATCCGCTTGATCCGCGCGAGCGTGTTCGCCGACGCAGGATCGTCGCGCCGTGCGCGCGATGGACTTCCAAGTGGCCGCGCAACGGCGGGTGAGCTGATGATCGTCGGCGCGAGCCGGTCGTCGCTCTGCCGCCCGAACAGCCCGCGCCAGCCGCGCCGCTGGCCGCCGCGTGGGCGCTGGCGTAAGCGCCACGCCAAGCCCTGCCCGCCGAACAGGCCGCCGATCCAGCCGAAATAACCGCTTTGTGCCACGTGCTTCGCGCCTTCAGCCCGCCGCCATCATGCGGCGGCGGGCAGGCGATCCCGTGTCAGGCATCGCTATCGGCAGATCGACCGCGATGATCAGTCCAGATTCTCTTCGGTCTCGGCGCCGGGGCCGTTCTTCTTGATCGATTCGATTGCGTTGATCGCTGACGCCTTGCTCGAATAGCCTTCGGTCCAGAACATCAACTCACTGTTATATTTGAACTTCGCGACGAACTCGCCGGCCTTGTTCTTTTCGATCACGAATTTGTGCGCCATTTTTTGCTCCCCTCGGTTGTTTTGAGCTTGGCGAGGTTAGCGCAGCGATTCGCCCGACGCCAGTCAGCCCGCACTAGTCAGCCGAAACGGGTCGGCGCGTAACGCGCGCTGTCGATCGCGGCCACGGCTTCCGGTGGAGCTGCGTGGCGCAACAGGCTCGCGGCGAGCATCGCAGCAGCGGGCGCGGTCTGTATCCCGAAGCCGCCTTGCCCCGCGAACCAGAAGAAGTCGTCCGCGCCGCCGTCAAAGCCGGTCACCGGCAGCCGATCGGGCGCAAACGTCCGCAGTCCCGCCCAGCGCCGCTCGACCGCTGCCACCCGCCAATCGACCACCTGTTCGAACCGATCGATCGCGATGGCAACGTCGAGTTCCTCGGGCGCCGCGTCGCACGGTGGCGAGGGGATTTCGTCATGCGGGCTGAGCCACAGCCGCCCGCCCGGCTCGGGCTTGAAGTAAAAGCTGCCACCGATGTGGCCGACATGCGGCATCCCATCGGGCGCAGCCGGATCGATGCGCAGTTGCGCCATGGTGCGACGGAAGGCAGCGAAACCCAAGGGCGCGACGCCGGCGATGCGCGCTACCTCGTCGGCCCAGGCGCCTGCCGCATTGGCGATGATGCCCGCCTGCCAGGTTGCATCAGGGGTTTCAATCCGCCAGCCGCCAGTCTCGCGCGTCGCCGCGACCAACCCGGCGCGCACGGTGATTTCGGCACCGGCCCGGCGGGCTCGCGCGAGATAATGCTGATGGAGTCCTGCGACGTCGATATAGGCGCAGCTCGGCTCGCTGATGCCGATCGTCCAGTCGGCGCGCAGCCCCGGTACAATCGCGCGCGGGTCGACGCGCTCGAGCGTAATCCCGCTTGTGGCGAATTCGGCGATGAAGGCATCGGCGGCGGCGGCATCCTCGGTGCGGCCGATGTGGAGCGAGCCGAGCGGCTGCAGAAAGCCAGTTTGCGTCAGATAAGACCCCGACGCGCTCGTCAACGGCTGCACGCCCGGCCCGCCATAGGTTTCCGACCAGAACGCGGCCGAGCGACCGGTGGCATGATAGCCCGGAGCATCCTCCGCTTCGATCAGGAGGACACTGGCGTGCGCGGCAAGCTCAGCCGCGAGGCTGGCGCCAGCAATCCCGGCGCCGACAATCGCCACGTCAAAGCGCTTCATGCAGCAGGCACGCGCGCGGCCAGGAACAGGTCGATCTCGGCAATCGCCCGGTTGCGGACGGAATCGACTTCGCGCAGCACTTCGTGCGCGGCCTCGTCGCCGAAGCGCACCAGCCGAGCGTCGGGCAACTGCCCCGCCACCGCGACCGCGACGCGCGCATCGACCAACGCATCGGCCATCGGCGCCAGCACGAGCAGCGGCACCGCCAGCGTCTTCAGGCGTGGATCGTCGCGCACCGCCCGCGTCGAGGCAAAGGCAGCGATCACCCAGCGCCAGCTCGGCGGCCCCAGCACCAGCTCGGGATTGGCATGCTGCCACCACAGCTCATCGGCATAGCGATCGACATCATGCGTCAGCAGGTTCTGGCGCGTTTCGGTGGCGCCCGGCTTCTCATTCTCGCGCCACGCGGCCCGCGCGCCATTGCCGATGCCGCCAATCGCCCCCGCAATCAGCGCGCCAAGCCTTGGCCCGAACGCGCTCTTCAACCCCAGCATCGGCGCAACAAGCACCGCCGCATCAGGCCGCACCACGCCTTCGATCAGCCCGCGCAACATCAGATGACCGCCCATCGAATGGCCCATCACGACCGTCGGGCCAGCGCCTTCGGCCGTCCACGCCGCCCAAAAATCGGCAAGATCGCGGATATAAAGGGCGAAATCGTCGACATGGCCAACGCGTGGATCGGGCGACAGGCGCCCCGACCCGCCCTGCCCGCGCCAATCGAACGAGGTGATCGACCAGCCTTGCACGTGCCAATGCGCAAACAGCTCAAGATATTTTTCGGGGATGTCGCCGCGCCCGCCCTGAAACAGTATCCGCCCGCGCGGTGTGCCCTCGGCAGGCCAGTCGAAGCGACGCAGCGACCAGCCATCGGCCGTCGTCCAGGGGGTGAAGCGCGCCGCAGCGGGAATCGCTCGGCGGTACAGCGCGGATGAAGCCATGGTCGTTGGTTACTTTTTAGAAAGCCCTGTCGTCTAGCACGTAATCCGATGAACTGGGGCAATCTGTCTGTAATCCTGCCGGTCGTACTGGCCGCGCTGCTCCTGTCCTGCGGGATTGAGGACGCGCGGCTGCGCACAATCGCCAATTGGAAGAACGCGGTCATCGCCTTGCTCGCGCCTTTGTGGTGGTGGGCGGCGGGCTTGTCGCTGTGGCCTGACGTCGCGCTGCAGATCGGCGTTGCGCTGCTCGTTTTTGGCCTGTTCGTCGGCGTGTTCGCGCTTGGTCAGATGGGCGGCGGCGATGTCAAGCTGATCGGCGCGCTGGCTTTGTGGTTCCCATGGCAGCCGCTGATCGGGCTGTTGATGGTGATGTCGATCATCGGCGGTGTGCTGACGATCATCATCGCGGTCGAGCGATGGTGGCGCAAATCCGACGGACCGGTCGAAATTCCTTACGGTGTGGCGATCGCGATCGCCGGGCTGATGGCGGTGCGTGAACCGCTTCTTAACCAATTTACGTGAAGGCTAGACGAAGGATCACGTGATCCGCGTCCACAGGGGTGCAAGACGTCATGGATGTTCGCAAGATCATATTGCTCGTAGGCGCGTTGCTCGTCGCTGCGATAACCGCGTTCATGGCGCGGAGCCTGATCGTCGGCAGCGCCGCACCGGGCGCCAATGCGCTGGGGGCACCCGCACCGCAGGTCAGCGGCCCCGAAGTGCTGGTCGCGACCCGCGCGCTGCCGGTCGGCACCATCCTTGATGCGACTGCTGTGAAGTTCCAGCCTTGGCCGCAGGAACTCGTTGATCCCAAGGCCTATTTCGTCAAAGGGCAGGGCGACACCGATCTCAAGAAATTGCAGGGCACGGTGGTGCGCTTCGCAATGACGGCCGGTCAGCCGCTGACGCAGGGTGCCCTCGTCAAGCCGGGCGACCGTGGTTTCCTCGCCGCCGCGCTCGGACCGGGCATGCGCGCCGTGACGGTGCCGGTGTCGACGCAGTCGGCCGTCGCCGGATTCGTGTTTCCGGGCGACCGGATCGATCTCATGCTGACGCAGTCGGTGCCCGGCGGCGGCGATGGTCCGCCGCTCAAGGTGACCGAGACCGTACTCAAGAATCTGCGCGTGCTCGCGACCGACCAGCGCACCGACAACACCGTCGATGACAATGGCAAGACGGTGGTGCGCACCTATTCGACCGTCACGGTCGAAGCGACGCCCAAGCTCGCCGAAAAAATTGCGGTCACTCAGAATCTGGGCGGCACGCTCACCGTTGCGCTGCGCTCGATCGCTGACAATGCCGCCGAACTCGAAGAAGCCATTGCGTCGGGGGCCGTATCGGTGCCCGCCGGCAATGATCCGAAGGCCGAGCGCGCGATGATGGACAAGGTCGAAGGCGAAGGCACGGCGAGCAAGACCAGCTACGCAACCGGCGCCGATGTCTCTCGCTTCCAGCGTTCGACGGTGCCCGGCAAGCCTGCCGGCGGCACCAACGCACTCGGCGGCCCGGTGACGCCGCCGCCCGCCGCCACTGCACCTTATCCCGGCGCTGCCGCGCCCAAAGGTCCGGTCATTCGTGTGACGCGGGGCAATAATGTGACCGAAGTTCCGATTGGGGGGAAGAACTGAGATGCGCCCGACGATCCTGCAACGCACGCTGCGGACGACCGTGGCAACGGCGCTGATCATCAGCACGCCGTTGTCGCTGTGGGCCCAGACGGTGCGCCCGCGCCCCGCCACGCCGACCCGTCCCCAGGCCCGTCCGGTGCAGCCCCGGGCGATGGCGACCCACTATTCGCAGTTGCCAGCCGGCGTCCAGCGCCCGACCAACGAAGTCAAGCTGTCGATCGGCGAAGGCGAACTGATCACGTTGCCACAGGCGGCGACCGACGTCTGGATCTCCAATCCCACCGTCGCCGACGTCTATGTCCGCAGCGCGCGCCAGTTGAACCTGTTCGGCAAGGATACCGGCGAAGCGACGATCTTCGCGACCGCCGGTGATGGCCATGTGGTCTATGCCGCCAGCGTGCGCGTCAGCCAGAACCTGACCTCGATCGATCGCATGATGAAGCTCGCGATGCCGGATGCCGACATCCGCATCAACACCGTTGGCCAAATCGCAGTGCTGACCGGCACCGTCCGCACGCCAGACGATATCTCGGAAGCGCACTCGCTGGCCGCATCGCTGCTCAATCCCGGCGTTGATGTGACGGCGCCCGGTGCACAGCTCAAGGTCGTCGTAATTAACCGGCTGCGGACGGCAACGCCGCTGCAGGTGCAGTTGCACGTCAAGATCGCTGAAGTCAGCCGCACCTTCGTCAAGAACATCAGCAGCAATATCGCGACCAAAGATGCGACCGGCGGCTTCTCGTTCGGTGTCGGCTCGGGCCGCTCGCCGGGTGCGGTGACACAGGCCGATCTTGCCACCTATCCAACGGCGACGATTCCGACCGCGAATGGCGGCACGATCACTGGTCCTTATGACCCTTCAACCGGCCAGTTCATCAACCCGCGCGGGTCGAGCATTTCGGAAATCGCCAAGAGCGCGACGGCCTTCACCACGCTTGGCCTCGCGGGCAAGCTGTTCGGGCTCGACATTCTTCAGGCAATCGATCTGGGCGAACGCAACGGCCAGGTCTCGACGCTCGCCGAACCCAACCTGACCGCACTCTCGGGCGAAACCAGCTCGTTCCTGGCGGGCGGCGAATTCCCGATCCCGGTCAGCCAGGGTTTGGGCGCCGTGTCGATCGAATATAAGCAATATGGCATCAGCCTCGCCTATACGCCGACGGTGCTCGCCGATGGCCGCATCAGCCTGCGCGTGCGCCCCGAAGTGTCGCAGCTCACCAGCTCGGGCGCGGTGCAGATCAACGGCACCACGATCCCCGCACTCAGCACCCGCCGGACGGAGACGACCGTCGAGCTCGGCTCGGGCCAGAGCATGATGATCGCCGGCCTGCTCCAGAATGATCACAATAATTCGATCGAGCAGACGCCGGGCTTGGGCAACATCCCAGTGGTGGGCGCGCTGTTCCGTTCAAACGGCTTCCAGCGCAACGAAACCGAACTGGTGATCGTGATCACCCCCTATCTGGTGAAGCCGGTGAACGGCAACGACATCGCCCTGCCGACCGATGGCTATAAGGCACCGACCGATCTTGGTCGGGTGTTCCTGGGCCAGTTGGGCGGCGGGACGAGCAGTGGTGAACGGCCCAAGCCGTCGATGGCGCCGCCGCAGACCGTCGTCGCGCCCTCGCTCGGCATCGCCGCTGCACCCGAAACCGCACCGGCGCCGCAAACGCCGCCATCAAGCCCGGCACGGCGCGAGGAAAAGGCCGTGCTGCCCGAGCCGCGCAAGGCGCCCAGCGCCGCCCCCGGATTCAACCTGCAATGATCGCCCGTCGTCCTCAGGAGAAAGCCATGCGCCCCCGTCTTTCGATGATCCTGTTCGCCGCGCCCGCGCTGATGGTCGCCGGTTGTGCGAGCACGCCCAATCGCGGTCTGGAAACCGTGCACCAGCCCGTCGTTTCGCGCACCGATTATGTGTTCGATGTCGCGGTCGACGGCGGCCAGGCCTCGCCTGCTGAACTTCAGCGGCTGGTCGGCTGGATGGCGGCACTGCGCGTTGGCTATGGTGATCGTATCGCCGTTGATGATCCGAGCGGCGCGTCGGACGGCGCGCGCGCGCAAATCGGCAAGCTCGTCGCGCGCTATGGCCTATTCCTCGAAGATCACGCGCCGATCACGGCAGCCGCGATGACGCCGGGTGCCGTGCGCGTCGTGATCACCCGGGCCGTCGCAAGCGTGCCGGGCTGCCCCGACTTCAGCCGGAACGGGAATGCCGAATTCGAAGGCAACACATCGTCCAACCACGGCTGCGCGATCAATTCGAACCTCGCTGCGATGATCGCCCAGCCCGAAGATCTGGTGCAGGGCCGGTCGGGCACCGGCGTTGCCGATCCCGTTACGAGCAGCAAGGCGGTCCAGCTGCTGCGCCGGTCCACCAACACCGGGGCCAATGGCCTCAAGTCTGAAAGCACCGGAGGCAAATAATGAACGCACCCTGGACGAGTCGCCCCGGTACCCGCGAGCCCTTCGTGGGCTTTGTCTGCGACGAAACGACCGCCGAGGCGATTCGTCCGATCGCGATCGAGCTCGGCTGGGCGCCCGAAAAGGTCAACAAGGGCGGCTTGCGCAACGCCGTGCAGACGCTGTCGGTGTCCGCCAGCCCGCACGTGCTGTTCGTCGATCTGTCCGAAAGCGGCGATCCGCTGAACGACATCAACGCGCTCGCCGAAGTGTGCGAGCCGGGCACGGTCGTGATTGCGGCAGGCCAGGTCAATGATGTGCGACTCTACCGCGATCTCGTCGCGAGCGGCATCCAGGATTATCTGCTTAAGCCGCTCAATCCCGACATGCTGCGCGAAGCCTTTGCGACCGCGCAGGCGCTGCTCAACGCGCCCAAGCAAGTCGAAACTGGCGACGAGCGTCCGCACTGCTCGGTTGCAGTCATCGGCACGCGTGGCGGCGTCGGTGCATCGTCGATCGCAACCTCCGTCGCGTGGTTGACGAGCGACAAGGCCGCCCGCACCACGGCATTGCTCGATCTCGACGTGCATTTCGGCACGGCAGCACTCGCGCTCGATCTCGAGCCGGGCCGCGGCCTGACCGACGCGATCGAAAACCCCAGCCGCATCGACGGCCTGTTCATCGAGCGCGCCATGGTCAAGTCGAGCGAACGCCTTTCGATCTTGTCGGCGGAAGCGCCAATCAACGCACCGATCATCAGCGATGGTTCGGCTTTCTACCAGTTGCAGGAAGAAATGCGCGCCGCGTTCGAATGCACGATCACCGATCTGCCGCGCGCGATGCTCGTCAACCATCCGCATCTGATCAGCGACGTGCAGATTGCGGTGGTGGTCACCGAATTCACGCTGGCGGCGGCGCGCGACACGATTCGCATCCTGTCCTGGCTGAAGTCGAACGCGCCGCAGACGCAGGTCTTCGTCGTGGCGAACAAGGTGCATGCCAACGCCCCGCTCGAAATCAACCGCAAGGACTTTGAAGGATCGATCGAGCGCAAGGTCGATGTCGCGCTGGCGTTCGATCAAAAGCTTGCGTCGCAGGCCGCCAAGCTCGGCAAGCCGATGGCCGAAGTCGGCAAGGGATCAAAGACAATCGCGCCGCTCGCCGAACTGGCAACGCGCCTGCTCGCCATCGCCGATGGCGGCGCCGAGCCTGTCGCCAAGGGCAAGGCCAAGGCTGGTGCCAAGCCGGCCAAGGCCGAAGGTGGATCGAGTTCGCTGATGGGCAAGTTCGGCGATCTCAAATCGCTGATGCCCAAGCGGGCCGCGAAGACGAAGTGACGTTGGTTGGCCCGCGACTGCAGGCGCGGGCTTTGGTAGGAGTGTCGATGTGCCGCTGTTGACGGTCGCCATGATGGGAGCGGGTGCGCTGGTCGTGCTCGTGATGCTCGTCTTCGCCTTTACCGGCCCATCGCCCGAGCGCGCGAAGTCGCGCCGACTGAAAACCGTTTCAAATCGCCATAACGGGTCAGCCGGCGCGGTTGTCGAGGCGCAATTGCGCCGCATCACCGCGAACCGCGCGACGCGTGTCGAAACCGCCTTCTCCAGCTTCCTGCCCAACCCAGCACTGTTGCGCAAACGGCTGTCGCAGACCGGCAAAACCTGGACCGTCGGCCAATATGGCATGGCGACGCTGGGCCTGTTCATCGTCATTGCGGTGCTGGTGTGGCTGCGCGGCGGGCCGATCCTGCTCGCGCTCGGGCTGGGCGTGATCGTCGGTGCCGGGTTGCCGCACATGACCGTCGGCTTCTTCATCGGCCGCCGGATCAAGCAATTCACCGCCAAATTTCCCGACGCGATCGAATTGCTCGTGCGCGGTCTGCGCTCGGGTCTGCCGATTGGCGAGACGATGGCCGTCGTCGGCGCCGAAGTCGACGGCCCGGTCGGCGTCGAGTTTCGCGCGATCACCGACAAGATGAAGATCGGTCGCACAATGGACGCGGCGCTGCAGGACACGGCTGACCGGCTGGGCACGCCTGAATTCCAGTTCTTCGTCATCACCATTGCGATCCAGCGCGAAACCGGCGGCAACCTTGCTGAAACGCTGGCCAATCTGGCGAACGTACTGCGCCAGCGCGGCCAGATGAAGCTGAAGATCAAGGCGATGTCGTCTGAATCGAAGGCATCGGCTTACATCGTCGGGTCGCTGCCGTTCATCGTGTTCGGCATGATCTGGGCGATCAACGCGAGCTATATGTACGGCTTCTTCACCGACCAGCGGCTGATGGTTGCCGGGCTGGGTGGCATGGGCTGGATGGGCATCGGTGCGTTCATCATGGCGCGCATGGTCAACTTCGAGATTTAAGGGGCGCGCATGTTCTTTCTTGCCAGCATCGCCGCCAGCGGAGGCCCGAAGATCCTGGGCGTAGACGTGCTTGCCGTTGCCACACTGCTGGCCGGCATCGCGGCCTTCATGGTGCTGCTGGCGATCTATGCCGCAACGACGGTGCGCGATCCGATGGCGAAGCGCGTCAAGGCGCTCAACGATCGCCGCGAACAGCTCAAGGCCGGTATCACCGCCTCGACGTCGAAGCGGCGCGCAAAGCTGGTACGCCAGAACCAGACCACCGATGTGATCCGCGGGATGCTGCAATCGCTGAAGGTGTTGCAGGACAGCCAGGTCAAACAGGCGCAGATCAAGCTGCTCCAGGCCGGTATCCGGTCGAAGGAATATGCCGTCGCGGTCATCTTTGGCCGGATGGTGCTGCCGGTCGTGTTCGGCGGGCTGATGCTCTATCTCGTCTATGGCACCGACATGTTTTCGGACTGGTCGCCGCTGAAGGCTTATGGCCTGGTCGCGGGCAGCTTCATCCTCGCCTATAAAGCGCCCGACCTCTATCTGAAGAACAAGATCGACAACCGCTCGAACGCGATCCGCAAGGGGCTGCCCGACGCGCTCGATCTGCTCGTGATCTGCGCCGAGGCGGGGCTGACGGTGGACGCCGCTTTCGGGCGTGTGGCGCGCGAATTGGGCCGCGCTTACCCCGAGCTGGGCGATGAATTCACGCTGACCGCGATCGAGCTGGGCTTCCTCTCCGAGCGCCGCCAAGCGTTTGAGAATCTGGCCCAGCGCGTTGCGCTCGACGCGGTCAAAGGCGTGGTCACCACAATGGTCCAGACCGAGAAATACGGCACCCCGCTTGCCTCAGCCTTGCGCGTGCTGTCGGCTGAATTCCGCAACGAACGCATGATGCGCGCTGAGGAAAAGGCCGCGCGCCTGCCCGCGATCATGACGATCCCGCTGATCCTGTTCATCCTGCCGACGCTGTTCGTCGTCATCCTTGGGCCAGCGGCCTGCTCGATCTCCGACGCGTTCAAAGGCGGCGTCTAAGCGCTCTGTAATGGTACAGGTGCCTGCACGCCACCGCACGCGGGGCGCTTGATCGCCGCACGCGTCCGTCGCACAAGCCCGGAGCACGCTTCCCGGCTTGAGGATGGCCATGCCGCTGACGATTGTTCCGTTGATTGCGATCGCTGTGGTGATTCTGCTCGTCGGGATCGCGATTGGCTATTTCGGGAACGACACTGCCTCCGTCTGGCGCCGCCGGTTCGAGGATGAGCGCGACCATTATGCCGATTACCGCGCGCGCAGCGAAGCGCGGCATGCGCGGTTGGTTGCGGGTCGTGCGGCGGCGGCACCGCTGCCACTGGCCCGCGCCGCCGACCCCGCGCCTCAGCCGCCACTGCCGATCGGGAAGCGAGAGTCCGGCCGCGAGATCACGCATATCGTTGGCATCGATCCGCCGCTCGCCGACCGGCTCGAAGCGCTGGGCGTCACCACGATCCGCGACATTGCGACGCTGACGCTGGAGGATGAGCTCGCGCTCGAGCTGCGGCTCGGGCTGAACGCGGGCACAATCGCGCGCGACCAGTGGCGATCACAGGCGCAATTGCTCGATTCAGGCCCCGCAGCGCTAGCCCGCTAGCCGGCAGCGCGTGACCCGCCGCGCGGCGTCGATCGCCGTGATCGTCGCGCCACGATCGATCAGGATGCGGATCAGCGCGACACCGCGCGTGCCCTTGACAGGCACCGCCTGGTAACCCGCCGGTGCCGCCTGACCGGGGCCGATCACCGCGACCTTGATCGGCGCGAGCCCCGCCTGATTATTCCGCACAAACACCGCATTGGTCTGCGCGTCGAAGATCGAGAGCGACCAATAAGGTGCGTCGACCGGCACTGCGTCGATCAGCAGCGGCGCGCTCGACACATCATAAGGACACGACGAATAGAGCAGATCGGGGCTCGGTCGCACGATCGCACGCGACTTGGCCGTGACCAGCGGCGCGTGCACGAACGCGTTGATCGCGCCGCCCTGGCTGGCGATCCGCCCGACGGCGAGGCGCATCAACACCGTCGGGAAATTGGCGAGCGCCACTTGCCACGCAATCAGGCCGCACAGCAGGCCGAACATCGCTGCGCCGATCCACCGCCGGATCATGCGCAGCCCGCCTTGGCGATGTGCGGCAGTTGCGCCGCCGAGAAATCGCCTGTGCCGCCATCGGCGGGCAGATAGGCGCGCAGCGTCAGTTCGAAGCGGGCAATGCGCCCGGTCGGCAGCCAATGCCCCGCCGCTGCCTTCGGCGCGATCATCACCCGCCAGTTCGCCGCCTCAGCCGCTGGCAGTCCGGCGCTGCCGACCGAATAGATGCCCGCATCATTGGGCACGAGATAGCCCGCGCGGTCGTACAGCGTCAGGCTCCACCATTTGGCGGGCAATGTGCCGCCGGTGACGATGTAGCGGCACGCGCCGTCGAGCGGGGCGCCGCTGTCGTCGGTGGCGGCGGTGTAATAGCGCGCCTCGGTCGCCGGCAGTGCGAGCAGTCCGCGCAGCGCGACCACGGCGCGGGTGTAGCGGCTGGCCGCTTCGGTGCCGAAGTCCCGACCCGTCACCCAGGGGCCGATCATGTTCTGCGTCCCCAGCGCACCCGCGCGCACGCTCAGCACCGCGCCGCCGCCGCCAATGACGAGCCCGACGATCGCGCAGATCGCGAGCCGCTGCCAGTTCCTCACACCCGCTCCCCCGCTGTCACGCTTTCGCGCTGTCACGGGCGCGTCATAAACCCGTCACCCGCGCTCGCGCAATGCCGCTTGTGCCGCCGCGAGGCGCGCAATCGGGACGCGATAGGGCGACGCCGAGACGTAATCGAGGCCGATTTGCTCGCAAAAGGCGATCGAGGCGGGGTCGCCGCCATGTTCGCCGCAGATGCCAAGCTTGATCTCCGGGCGCGTTGCCCTGCCCCGCTCCGCCGCCATTTCGATCAGCGCGCCGACGCCTTCGACGTCGAGGCTGACAAACGGATCGGTCGCGTAAATGCCCTTGTCGACATAGGTCGTCAGGAAGCGCCCGGCGTCGTCGCGCGACACACCCAAGGTCGTCTGCGTCAAGTCATTGGTGCCGAAGCTGAAGAACGCGCCAACCTCGGCAATCTGCCCGGCCATGATCGCCGCGCGCGGCAGTTCGATCATCGTGCCGACCAGATAGTCGATCCGCTGGCCGCGCTCGGCGAACACCGCTTCGGCCTGCGCGTCGACCACGGCCTTCATCAGTTCCAGCTCGCGGCGGGTGGCGACGAGCGGGATCATCACTTCGGGGATCGGCGCGGCGCCCGTTTTCTCCGCCACATCGATTGCCGCCTCAAAGATCGCGCGCGCCTGCATTTCGTAGATTTCGGGATAGGTCACGCCGAGCCGACACCCACGGTGCCCAAGCATCGGGTTGAATTCGTGCAGCTCGCCCGCGCGGCGGCGCAGCGCCTCGATACCGATGCCGGTTGCCTCCGCCACATCGGCGAATTCGCTTTCGGCATGCGGCAGGAATTCGTGCAGCGGCGGATCGAGCAGCCGGATCGTCACCGGCAGCCCCGCCATCACTTCGAAAATCTCGGTGAAATCGGCGCGCTGTTCGGGGAGCAGCTTGTCGAGCGCCACGCGGCGTCCGGCTTCGCTATCGGCGAGGATCATCTGGCGCACCGCCGTAATCCGGGTGCTGTCGAAGAACATGTGTTCGGTGCGGCACAGCCCGATGCCTTCGGCGCCGAATTCACGCGCGACGCGGCAATCGAGCGGAGTTTCGGCATTGGTGCGCACTTTCATCCGGCGGACCTGGTCGGCCCAGCCCATCAGCACGCCGAAATCGCCCGCGAGGACCGGCTGGACGGTCGGCACTTCGCCGAGCATCACTTCGCCGCTCGCGCCGTCGATCGTGATCGTGTCGCCTTCGCGCACTTCGCGCGCCTGTCCGGCGATCGTCACGCGCATCACCCGCGCCTTGGCGTCGATCGAGATCGTCCCTGCGCCCGACACGCACGGGCGGCCCATGCCGCGCGCGACCACGGCGGCGTGGCTGGTCATCCCACCGCGCGCGGTCAGGATACCGCGCGCCGCGTGCATGCCGTGGATGTCCTCCGGCGAGGTTTCGATCCGCACGAGGATCACGGCGTCACCCAGCCCAGCCCGGCGCTCGGCGGTTTCGCTGTCGAACACGACCACGCCCGATGCAGCCCCCGGTGAGGCGGGCAGCCCCTTGGTCAGCACGTCGCGCGGCGCCTTGGGATCGAGCGTCGGGTGGAGCAATTGGTCAAGCGCGGCGGGATCGACCCGCGCGACGGCTTCCTCTTGCGTGATCAGCCCTTCGTTCGCCATATCGACGGCGATCTTGAGCGCGGCGCTCGCGGTGCGCTTGCCCGAGCGGGTCTGGAGCATCCACAGCTTGCCGCGTTCGACGGTGAATTCGATGTCCTGCATGTCGCGGTAATGGACTTCGAGCAGATCGAACACCTTTGCCAGCTCGGCATAGGTTTCGGGCATCGCCTCTTCCATGCTGAGCGGCTTGGCACCCGCCGCTTCGCGTGCGGCGCGGGTTAGATATTGCGGCGTGCGGATGCCCGCCACCACGTCTTCACCCTGCGCATTGATCAGGAATTCGCCGTAATAAGCGCGGTCGCCCTTGGCCGGATCACGGGTAAAGGCGACGCCGGTGGCAGAGGTGTCGCCCATGTTGCCGAACACCATTGCCTGCACATTGACCGCCGTGCCCCAGTCGCCGGGGATGGCGTTCAATTTGCGATAGACCTTGGCGCGTTCGGACTGCCACGATCCGAACACCGCGCCGATCGCGCCCCATAGCTGATCATGGACATCCTGCGGGAACGGCTTGTCCCACAGCTGTTCGACCAGCGCTTTGTACTCGGCGACGAGGGCCTGCCAGTCCTTGGCGGTCATTTCGGTGTCGAGGAAATAGCCCTTGTCTTCCTTGGCGATTTCCAGCGCTTCCTCGAACGCGCCGTGATCGAGTTCGAGCACGACGTCCGAATACATCTGGATGAAGCGGCGATAGCTGTCCCA
>CAYUYZ010000027.1:0-45877 GCA_964449575.1 uncultured Stakelama sp. | reverse complement strand
CGCTTGCCTTCGATCAGCGCGTGGCCGGTCATCCGCGCGCCCGACATGCCATAAGGGTGGCCAATCGAAATCGCGCCGCCGTTCACGTTCAAGAGTTCGTTCGGAATGCCGAGCTGATCGCGGCAATACAGCACCTGCACTGCGAAGGCTTCGTTCAGCTCCCACAGGCCAATGTCGTCCATCTTCAGGTTGAAGCGTTCGAGCAGCTTGGGGATTGCATAGACCGGGCCGATGCCCATTTCGTCGGGCTTGGTGCCCGCCGACGCCATGCCGATGTAGCGGCCGAGCGGGGTAAGGCCGCGCTGTTCGGCGAGCTTTTCTTCCATCAGCACGCTGGCCGATGCGCCGTCCGACAACTGGCTGGCATTGCCCGCCGTGATCGTCTTGTCGGGGCCGAGCACGGGCTTCAGGCCATTGAGGCCGATCAGCGTGGTGTCGGCGCGGTTGCCTTCGTCCTTGGTCACCGTCACTTCGTGATGCGTGACTTCCTTGGTTTCCTTGTTGGTCATCGCCATCGTCGCGGTAACGGGCACGATTTCATCGTCGAACTTGCCCGCAGCCTGCGCGGCGGCAGTGCGCATCTGCGACTGATAGCCATATTCGTCCATTGCCTCGCGGCTGATGTTGTAGCGCGCGGCCACGACTTCAGCCGTTTCGAGCATCGACATATAGACATCGGGATACATGGCGACGAGCTCGGGGTCGCCTGCCACGCGCATCTGCGGCGTCTGCACCATCGAGATCGATTCGCAGCCGCCGCCGATCGCAACGTCCATATTGTCGACGATGATCTGCTTGGCGGCGGTGGCAATCGCCATCAGCCCGCTGGCGCACTGGCGGTCGATCGACTGGCCGCCGACGCTCATTGGCAGCCCGGCGCGCAGCAGCGCGTTGCGACCGATGTTGCCGCCCTGCACGCCCTGCTGAAGCGCAGCGCCCCACACCACGTCCTGCACTTCGGCGCCGTCAATCCCGGCGCGCTCGACGGCGGCCTTGATCGCATGGGCCGAGAGCGTCGGCGAGGGGAGGTTGTTGAACCCGCCGCGATAGGCGCGACCGATCGGGGTGCGGGCAGTCGAAACGATGACGGCAGAACGCATGGCTTATTCTCCTTCAGGCGGCGGGGAAACGGGCCGCAGTGGCTTCGAGGGGCAGGTCGAGCGCGCCGCAGATCAGCGACACGCCGTGGTAAAATCCGACAAGCTGGATGATTTCGAGCACTTGCGGCTCGTCATAAGCGGCGCGCAACGCGGCCCATTCGGCATCGTCCAGCTTCTTGTGGTCGATCAGCGCATCGACGGTCGCGATCAGCACTGCCTCGGCGGGGTCGCTCCACGCCGGATCACCGGCATCGCCCAGCACGGTCGCGCGGATCTGGTCGTCGGTCAGGCCGATGTGGGCTGCGAAGCCCGCGACATGGATGCCCCATTCATATTCATTGCCGCATTTGGCGCAGGTGCGGTCGATGACGATTTCGCGCACCCGCATCGACAGCGGCGATCCCTTGTCGAGCAGCGATCCGCCGCTGAACTTGGTCCAGGCGCGCTCGTTGGTGGCGAGCGTGGTGAACAGCACGAGCGGCTCGGCCCCGCGCATCAGCACTTTCATCCGCGCGTCGAAATCTTCCGGATAGGGTTTGGCGAGCGGGGCGATGCGGGTCATGCTGGAAAGCTTCCTTCTAAAGCCCCTGCCCTGAAGGGGAGGGGTTTTGCGGCCCTCAAACGAAAATCTGGCTGATCCATTCGGCGATCATCGCGGGCTTGTCCTCGCCTTCGATTTCGACCGTGAATTCGTTGGTCTGCTGCCACTGGCCGGGGCGCTTCTCGACCAGCTCCATCAGCTTGAACCGCCCGCGCACACGCTTGCCCGAGCGGACGGGCTGGAGGAAACGGACTTTGTTGCCGCCGTAATTGACGCCCATCTTCACGCCTTCGATCTTGGGCGCGTCGGTGATTTTCGATGACAGGAGCGGCATCAGCGACAGGGTCAGAAACCCGTGCGCGATCGTGCCGCCGAACGGCGTCATCGCGGCCATCGCCGGGTTGACGTGGATGAACTGGTGGTCGCCGGTCGCGTCGGCGAATTTGTCGATCATTTCCTGGCTGACCTCGACCCAGTCGGAAACCTGCTCGGTGCCGACGCGTGTCGCCATTTCCTGTATCGTGATCGTGGTCACGGCATTCCCCTCCAGCCTATTTGCTTGCATAGCGCGGCGCTGAGATAGGCCCGCAAGGCTGGTTCCCGCAAGCCTTGCAAGACCGGATGATGGAAGATGTTGGCTGACGTAGCGTCCACCCCGCGCGAAACCATGGCGAAGCTCCACCGCGCGAGCGAACCCGAAGTTCTAAAGGACCTGCTGGCGCGCGCGGCAGCGACCCCCGACTCGCGCAACCGGATATTGGAGCACGCGTCCGGGCTTCTGGCAGACCTGCGCGCGGCGCAAGGGAAGGGGTGGGTCAATCGCTTCCTGCAGGAATATCGGCTGAACTCGTCGGAAGGCGTGGCGCTGCTGTCGCTTGCCGAAGCGTTTCTGCGCGTGCCCGATCCCGAAACCGCAGATCTGCTGATCGCCGACAAGCTCGGCGATGCGAACTGGCGCGCGCATACGGGCCAGTCATCATCGGCGCTCGTCAACACCGCGACCTGGGGGCTGGTGATCGGTCGCGCGCTGGTGGGCGAGGGCGAGAAGCAATCGGCGCTGCGCCGCCTCATCGCCCGCGCAGGCGAGCCGTTCGTGCGTCAGGCCGTCGGCGCCGCGATGAAGATGATGGGCGAAATCTTCGTGATGGGCCGCAGCATTGATGAGGCAATGCGGCGGATGGCCAAACCCGAGCATGCGGGGTTCACCGCGAGCTTCGACATGCTCGGCGAGGCGGCACGCACCACGGCCGATGCCGAACGCTATTTCCAAAGCTATGTGCAGGCCATCGACGCGGTTGGCGGCAATGCGGCGGCGGGGCATTCGATCTCGGTCAAGCTGTCGGCGCTCCACCCCCGCTACGAAGTCGCGCGCTGGGACGATTGCGTGCCCGCGCTCACCGAAATGCTTGAGGCGCTGGCAGTGCAGGCAGCGGGGAAGGGGATCGCGCTGACGGTCGATGCCGAGGAGTCCGAGCGGCTCGAAATGAGCCTCGACATCATTGGCGCGGTGGCTGCGCTCCCGGCGCTGAAGGGTTGGGACGGTTTCGGCATGGCGGTGCAGGCTTACGGGAAGCGTGCTCAGCCGGTGATCGCTTGGGCCAATGAGCTTGGCCGGGTGATGAACGTGCGGCTCGTCAAGGGTGCCTATTGGGACTCGGAGATCAAGCGCACGCAGGTCGAGGGGCTGAGCGACTATCCGCTGTTCACACGCAAGGCTGCGACCGATGTGTCCTACCTCGCCTGCGCGCGCGACATGCTCGACGCCGAGCATATCCGCCCGGCGTTTGCGAGCCACAATGCGCTGACGGTCGCGACGATCATCGACTGGGCGGGCAATAGCCGTGACTTCGAATTCCAGCGGCTGCACGGCATGGGCGACGGCCTCTACGAGCGGCTGGTGCGCGAGCATGGCTATCATTGCCGCATCTACGCCCCCGTCGGCGGGCACCGCGATCTGCTCGCGTATCTCGTGCGGCGGCTGCTGGAGAATGGCGCCAATTCGAGCTTCGTCCACCAGCTCGCCGACGAACGGCTGAGCGAGGACGAGATTTTGGCCGATCCAGTCGAGAAGATCGCGAGCGTCGGCGGGACGCGGCATCCGAGCATTCCGCTCCCCGTCGACCTGTTCGGGTCGGAACGCAAGAATTCTGCCGGTATCGATCTTCAAGATCGCGATACACTGCTGGAGTTCGCCGCAAAGGTCGGCGCATACGGCGGTGTCTCAATCCCGCCGCCGATTGTCGATGTGGCCAGTGCGGTATCTCGTGCCGCCGCTGCATTTCCGGCTTGGTCGGCCACGCCAGTCGAAAAACGTGCAGCCTGCCTAGAATATGTCGCGAGCGCATTGGAAGAGATGCCGGAGGTCTTCATTCCGATCCTTCACGACGAAGGCAAAAAGACACTGGCCGACGCGGTGGGTGAAATTCGAGAAGCAGTCGATTTCTGCCGCTACTATGCGCAGCAGGCGCGAAATGGCCTCGCGCCGATCGAGCTTCCCGGGCCGACCGGAGAGCGGAATGTGCTGCGCTTCGAAGGGCGCGGCGTCTGGGCAACGATCGCGCCGTGGAATTTCCCTCTCGCGATTTTTCTGGGGCAGACGGTCGCCGCGCTGGTTGCGGGTAACACCGTCGTCGCCAAGCCTGCCCCGCAAACTCCCTGTATAGCCAAGGAAGCCGTAGCATTGCTGCATTCGGCTGGCGTGCCAAAGGACGCCCTCATCCTCGTCCCCGGCGGTCCCGAAGTCGGCGCGGCGCTCACCGCCGATCCGCGCGTGATGGGCGTCGCTTTCACAGGCTCGACCGCGACCGCGCGCAAGATCGCCCGCGCGCTGCTGGAGGACGACAACCGCCCGATCGTCCCGCTGATTGCCGAGACCGGCGGCATCAACGCGATGATCGTCGATTCGACCGCGCTCCCGGAACAAGTCGTGCAGGACGTCGTCACCAGCGCCTTCCGTTCGGCGGGGCAGCGTTGCTCGGCGCTGCGGCTGTTGTTGCTGCAGGAGGAAATCGCCGCCAGCGTCATCGAAATGCTGTCGGGCGCGATGGACCTGCTGATCCTCGGCGACCCCGCCGACCCGCGCACCGATGTCGGCCCGGTGATCGACCGCGCCGCCTATAACAAGCTGATGGCCTATCGCGCCGAGCAGGAACCGCGCATCGTCAAGACGCTCGACGCGCCGACGACCGGGCTGTTCGTCCCGCCGACGCTGATCCGGCTCAAGTCGCCCGATGAGCTCACGCAGGAATGGTTCGGCCCGATCCTCCACGTCGCGACCTGGCCCGCAGGCAAGCTCGCCGAGACGATCGAGCGGGTGAACGCCAAGGGCTATGGCCTGACGATGGGCCTCCACAGCCGCATCGCCCGCGCAGGCGAACTCGCCGAAGAGCGCGCGAAAGTCGGCAATCTCTACATCAACCGCTCGATGATCGGCGCAGTGGTCGGCAGCCAACCCTTCGGCGGCGAAGGCCTGTCAGGCACCGGGCCAAAAGCGGGCGGGCCGCATTACCTCTCCCGATTCTGCGTCGAGCGCCTCACCTCGACCGACACCACCAGCGCAGGCGGCAATGCAACGCTGCTCAGCCTTGACGAAGGCGGAATCTAGCCCCGCTCCGGCGCGCTCGGCAGCGCATAGGGCATCACCATCGTCCCATCGGGTGCTGCCGTGAACGTGGTCTGCGTCGGATAGGCGAAGCAAATCCCCTCAGCGGCGAAGCGCTTCAGGATGGCGATGCCCACGTCGTTGCGCGCCTGATACCAGGGATCAAAGGCCGGGCTCGGCGTGTCATATTCGAGCTCGACATCGAGGCTGCTCGCGCCGAACGCTGCAAAACCCGCCTGCACGAACACCTGCCCGCATGCCTCGACTTCCTCGCGCAAGATCGCGGGCAGCCGCGCGATCACGTCGGGTGGTGTCTGCGAAACCAGGCCGAGCACGAATTTCTGCCGCCGGTGCTCGCGCCGGGTGATGTTGCGGATTTCCTTTTCGAGCAGCTGCTTGTTGGCGATGATATGCTCTTCGCCGGTGGTCGGGCGCACGCGCGTTGATTTCAGCCCGATTTCCTCGACGGTTCCGGTGGTCTGGTCGAAGCTGATCACGTCTCCGACGCGAAAAGGCCGGTCGAGGATGATCGCGATGGCCGCAAACAGATCGGCAAAAATCCCTTGCGCCGCCAGACCAATCGCGATGCCACCGACGCCCAGCCCGGCAATCAGCCCGGTGACATTGACGCCAATGTTGTCGAGCACCACCACCAGCGCGATCGCGAACACCGCAAAGGTCACGATGATGCGAATAATGTTGATCGCGCTCGACAGCGCTTCGCCATTGCTGCGCTCTGGCCCGCTGTGATGTTCGACCGCGCCGATGATCAGTTCGCGTGCCCAGAGTGCCCCCTGGAAGACGGCGGCGACCGTGAACAGCGTCTTGATCACGGCCGCAACGCCACCCGGCGGCCCGGCGATCCCGCTTGCCAGTTCGATCCCGGTCATCACGATGAAGACATTGCCGGTCCGCGACAGTGTCCGCCCGGCCACGCGCCACCAGCCGACATCGCCCGGGCGGTCGCGATTGCACATGCGCACCCCGAAACCGCGAATGGTTCGCAGCACGATGATGGCCAGCACGGCGACGCTCGCCGCCACGCCGATCAGCACCCAGTGATGCTCGATCCAGAACAGGCTGTCGGCATAGAGCTGCGCCAGGTCGAGATCGACCTCACGCATGTTGATCGCGCGCGTCGGCGCGGGGGCAGAAGAATCGGCCATGATGCTCCTCATCCGCATCGCTTACGGCGCCGACAGCCGGTCGGGAAGGGTTAGGCGGCGCTGTTTGGGGATGGCGCGCGGACCTTCCAGTTGTTGAGCAAGCGTTGCGCAGGCCGTTCGACCCAGTGGAACAGCCAGACCGAACTCGCCAGCACCATCGCCAGATACAGCGCAATCAGCGCAAGCGGCACATTGCTCGCGTCGCGCACGAACGCCAGCTTGAACGCGAAGAACAGCAGATAATGCGCCAGATAGGTCGAATAGCTGATCTGGCCGAGATAATGGAGCGCGCGCCCCTCAAGCGGATTGCCGCGCGCGCCCGATGTCAGCGCGAGCGCGAGCAGGGCGGCAGCGAACAGCAAGGGCACGGCCAGCGTCTCGGGCATGCCGAGCGCCCAACCGCTCGCGGCGCCAACCGCGACCAGTAGCGCCGCCACCGCGGCATCGCGACGGTCCCGCCAGCGCTGCCAGAGTGCCGCCACCGCGGTGCCTGCACCGAATTCGGCGAGGCACCGGACGACCCCGAAGCGTGTGATATCGGTGCCGAGGGTTGGCGCGCCACCCGCCTGCAGGATCAGGTGCAGCAGCGTGATCATCCCCGCGACCGCGCCCACCACCGCCCACCCCGGCAACCGCCGCCAATCGACCGCGAACACGGCCCAGGGGAAGACCAGATAGGCCGCCAGCTCACAACTGATCGACCACGCCGGATCATTCCAGCTCAGCGCCTGCGTGAACCCCCAATTCTGGAGCAGCAGCACGTGCAGCGGCAGCTCATCGAACGGGAAGCGCACTGGATCGTGCCGCCCGGTTGCCGCCAGCAACAGCGCGAGCGCGACGCCCGCGCCCAATATCACCAGATGCAGCGGCCAGATCCGCGCGATCCGCCGCCACAAGAAGCGCGGCACGCCCGCCGGCCCCTCGGCCCGCAACCGCTCGGCATAGGTCAGCCAGATCACGAAGCCCGACAGCAGGAAGAAGAAATCGACCGCCAGATAGCCCTTGGCGAGCACCGCTTCGACGGCGCGCGGCAGTCCGGCGATGCTGCCCCGGATGTGGAACAGCACGACAAACCACGCCGCCAGCCCGCGCACGCTGGTCAGCGCGCGAAGTTCGGGCGCGGTCATGCCGCCGCGACCGGCGGTGCGGTCGGACGTTTGCGTCGGAACGGCTGCCACAATGTCTCCGCCCGTTTGCGTGCGAGATAGATATCGAGCCCGATTTGCGCGCCGATCAGCATGTAAATGAATGGCTGGAACGCGATGGCGACGAAGGCCGCGCCGAGCAGATAGACGATATGCGCGGTCTGCAGCGCGCTCGCCAATTGCACCGCCCAGCCGAGCTGTTCTTCCTTGCGATGGCGTTGCCGGATCACTTCCATCCGGAAGATGCCCGCAACATTTATCAGCAGCCACAGCCCGAGCCCGAAATAGCCCTGTTCGCCGAGCATTTCGAAATAGGCGCTGTGGTACGCGCGCGCCTTGTCGACTTCGAGCTTGCGCTGAAAGGCGATGTTATTGCCCTCGCCGGTGGCTTTCACCGTTTCGAAGCGCAGCTTGTTGCCGAGATAGGCCTCGAATCCCCCACCGAACGGATGCGTCTTCACATAGTCGACCGTCCACACCCACACCGCGACTCGCGTTGAGGCCGATGTGTCGCCCTGATAGCCCTTGATCGTCTGCATCCGTTCGATGAACGACGGCGGCAGGAACGGGTAGACCACCGCCGGCGACGCCGCGATCAGTGCAAGATAGATCAGCCGCCGTTTGGCATCGCGCAGCATCAGCGCAGCCAGCAGCACGATGCACAGCAAGCCCGTTCGCGTCGATGTGCCGACCGGGATCAGCAGACAGGCGAACACCAGCGCGTAACAGAATAATGTCACTTTCCAGTTGGGCGGAAAGATCGTGCCGTGCCGCGTGAACCAGAGTATCAAGGGCACAATCGCGACGGCGATCGTCGAGATTGTGCTGCCTTCGTACAGTCCCGAATTGCTCGAGACCATCAAGTTGAGTGAGCCATAACCGCCACCGGAAAAAATTGTCTTGATGCCACCGACGATGATGATCGACGCCGCCGACAGGATCATGAACAACAGCAAGGCTTCGATGCGCAGCTTCGTGCGCAAGGTCAGCGGCAGGAAAATCGCGAACGCCAGCGCTTTCCACACCCAGTCCCATTTGCCGACCGCGTCGATCGGGAAATCGGCGTTGCGGGTCGTGATCGCGCAATAGACGAGCAGCGCGAGCAACAGGAACTGACGCGGGGCAACGCGCGTGTCGCGCTTGTCGTCGGCCACCAGCCAACCACCGACCGCGAATATGACCGCAATCAACGAGATCGGCACTGAATTGAGCAGCAAATAGGTCAGCCGCTGCGGCGAGACGAGATCGATATAGACATAGACAAGCACGAACAGGAACGGCCGACGAAAGCCGAGGCCGAACAGTGCAAACAGGAAGCCGACAAAAGCGAAATCACGCACGCGTGTCGTCCTTCGGCGCCGGGTCTTCCTTATCGAGATCGGGGCGGCGCAGCAGGATGATGGCCGCGATCATCATCAGCAAATGGCTGAGCCCGAGCGCGAAATTGTCGATCATGGCCCTGCCTGTCGCCTGCTGACAGGCGCTATCGCCCGCCTTTTTTCCGGCATAGGCCCGGTCGGGTTGACGCGGCGTTAAACACTCGCGTGGCAAGGCGCTGGCCATGCGGATCCTGCATATTCTCGACCATGGTCTGCCGCTCCATAGCGGCTACACCTTTCGCACCCGTGCGATCCTGAAAGCACAGATCGCGCGCGGCTGGCAGGTAGCCGCCGTCACTGGCCCGCGCCACGGGGCGGCGCCTGCGCTGGCCGAGACGGTCGACGGTATCGATTTCCACCGGACGCCGCCTACGGTCCCGGCGCGCGCACCGATTGGCGAGTGGCGGGAGATCAACGCCTTCGCCGATCGCATTGGCGAGGTGATCGCCGATTTTCGCCCCGACATTCTGCATGCGCATTCGCCGGTACTCGACGCGCTGGCCGCGCTGCGAGCGCGCAAGCGTTTCGGCTTGCCCTTGGTTTATGAAATCCGCGCCTTTTGGGAAGATGCAGCGGTCGGCAATGAGACCGGCACCGAGGGATCGCTGCGCTACCGCGCGACCCGGCTGCTCGAGACCTGGGCCGTGCGCCGCGCCGATGCGGTTGCGGTGATCTGCGAAGGGCTACGCGGTGATCTGGTCGCGCGTGGCATCGATCCCGCAAAAATCATGGTGTCACCCAATGGCGTGGACCTCACGCTGTTCGGCGATCCGGCACCCTATGACGCGGCGCTCGCCGCACAGCTTGGCGTGACCGGCGATGAGGTGATCGGCTTCATCGGCAGCTTCTATGCTTATGAAGGGCTCGATGACCTGATCGCGGCGATGCCCGCGCTCGTTGCTGCACGGCCGCGCGCAAAGCTGGTGCTGGTCGGCGGCGGACCCTGCGAGGAGGCCTTGCGCGCGCAGGCGGCGGCGTCGCCCGTGGCGGGGCATATCCATTTCGTCGGGCGCGTGCCGCATCAGCAGGTCGAGCGCTATTACAGCATCATCGATGTGCTGGCTTATCCGCGCAAGAAGATGCGGCTGACCGACCTTGTCACGCCGCTCAAGCCGCTCGAAGCGATGGCGCAGGGCCGGTTGGTGGCGGCGTCCGATGTCGGCGGCCACCGTGAGCTGATCGAAGACGGCGTGACCGGCACCCTGTTCGCGCCCGATGATCCCGCTGCAATGGCAGCAGCGCTCGCCGCCTTGCTTGCTGATCGTGGCGGCTGGGACGCGCGCCGTGCACGCGGTCGTGCTTTCGTCGCTGCCGAGCGAAATTGGGCCGTCAATATCGGGCGTTATGAGCCTGTTTACCAAAAGCTAACCGAAAAAGCCGATACGCTGAAGCCATGGTCTCGTCCCTCCGCCGCTCGCGCCTGACGCTGCCCGTCGCGCCCACCGCCGCTGTCCTGATCGGCCTCGCCACCGCCGCAGGATTTGCGTTTATGCCGGGCGACACGCTCGAACGGCTGGTGAACGCAAGCGGGCTGCCCGCTGTCGTCGCTGCGGCCGAACCGCCGCTGGGCGGCAACGCGAGGGCCGTGCTGATCACGCTCGGGGGCGGCTTTGTCGGCCTGCTCGTCTGGCTCGGCCTGTGGCCGCTGTTGGGCAGCCGGAGCATCACGTTGCGCTGGCCCGCCAAGCAGCAAGGTGACGAGGTCGGCATGCCGCCCGTGCCGGTCCTGCGCCGGGGTGATGCCCATCCCGACGCGCCGCCGCGCGCGCCGCTGTTCGCCCACCGCGAGCTTGGTACGCCCTTCCTCGATATCCACGCCCGGTTGGTGGCTGGCCCGCTCGATACCGCTGGTGATGCGGTTGCGGCGTCCGATGAAGAGCGCGAGGTCCCTGATGATCTCGACATGCCGCTGTCGGCGTTTGATCCGTTGGCCTTTGCGGCTGCCACAGGTGAGCCCGCCCCGATGCCGCGCTTTGCTCCTGGCGAACGCATCGAAACATTTGAACTGACACCGATCCGGCGCGATCCGGTGCCGATCTTCGCGCAACCGCTGTCGCGCGATGTCGATGCTCCGCGCCCAGCCGCGCGCGATACCGAAGCCACGATCACCGCGCTGCTCGAACGGCTCGAACGCGGCGTGTCGACGCGTTCGGATCGCTTGCCGCGCGCCAGTGCCGATGCGGCGCGTGGTGCGTTGCGGCGGATCGCCAGCGGCGGCTAATCGGCTTCAACCGTCAGCACTTCCAGATCGACTTCGACGCGCTCAGGCGCGCGGCGCACGGCTGCCACGGTCAGGTCCGCGACGAGATGCCCAGGCATCGGCACATCGGCGTCGCCCAGCAGCGCCAGCCAGGTCTCGAACGCGACGGAGGGCGATCCGGCGAACGACAAGTGGTGACGTGCACCCGAAAAGGTTGCGCTCGCCCAGCGACGCCAATCATTGGCGGTCACGTCGATCGCACATCCCGCCTGCGCGGCTGTACCGGCAAGGCTGCGGGTGAGAGTCGCCCCGACATCGCGTGCCATCACCCTTGCTCCGCGATAAAGGCTTCAATTCGCGCAATCGTCGGGGGGCGCAGCGCGCGTCCGCGCCGCAGATCGGGGACCAGACTCGCATCATTGACGGCGAGCCGCCCGAATCGCGCCGCGCTCATCCCGCTTGCCCGCAAAAACCGATCCACTTTCACCAACATGGCCATGTCTCACTCCCGACTCGCATCGATGTTCATGTTGTGTTCTCACATTTCCGACTTGTCTAGGAAAATTCCTACGGCTAGGAAAAGATCATGCAGAGCGATGATCCGCGCGCGGCCCTGAACGCGCTGGCCGCCGAACGCGGCGCGAGCCTGGCGGCGCTGTCGCGGCTGATCGGGCGCAACGCCGCCTATCTTCAACAATTCGTGCAGCGCGGGTCGCCGCGCCGCCTTGCCGAAGCCGACCGACGGCTGATCGCGGCCTATCTGGGGGTCGACGAAGCGTTGCTCGGCGGCACCGATCGCCCGCCGCCGCTCGTGCGCGTGCCGCGAATCGATGCGGCGGCGTCGGCGGGGCCGGGCGCGCTGGTGGAGGAAGACCGGGCGGCGGGCGGTGAAGCGATCGACCCCGCGCTGCTCCGGCGGCTCGGCGTGCGCGCGGAAAATCTGTCGATCGTGACGGCACGTGGCGACTCAATGCTGCCGACGATTGCCGATGGCGATGAATTGCTGGTCGATCGTGCCGATTGTGCGTTGGGCGCCGGTGGGCTGTTCGTCGCGCGCATCGACGGCGCGCTAGTCGTCAAGCGACTCGCCAAAGGGCCGCAGGGCGTCGTCGTCAGCAGCGACAACCCGGCCTATCCGCCGCTTACCGTCGCCGCGCTGGAGGTCGTTGGCCGGGTGGTCAGGCTCACGCGACGCCTGAAATAACCCCTCAGCGCGCGCGGTCGAGCAGCCAGATTCCCGTTGCCAGCACAATGCCGATGCCAAGGCCGATCAGGAAACCGATGCTCGGCTGGCCCCGGGTCGCACCGGCAAAGGCGCCGAAAACCGCGCCAATCGCGATCAGCACACCACCCGCCATCGAAGCGGGACGGGGGGAAGGGGTCGTCATAACGGCGCCCTGCCATGATCGCGCGGCGAGCGCCAGCCCGACATTTCCGCCACGACATGGCTTTCGCGATGTTTACCAATACGCGTAATCGGAAGGTGGGAAGCCGTGGCTTAAGGCACGGCAATGATTGCCGATCCCTTCGATCCCTTTCCCGACGAATCGCGCCTCGCCTGTTACATCGCCGATCGCGCGACGCTGGAGGCGGCGGTGACCCTGATGTCGGACCACGGGAATCTCGCCAGCCTCGAAGCGGCCGCGCGCGCCGATGCCAGCCGCAACCGTGGCAATGTCGCGGGCTTTTGTCGTTGGCGCCAGATCGAGCGGCTGATCGAAACGCTTTCCGCGCCGCGCGAGGGCACGCTGCACTGATCCTGTGGCGCGTTCGGCGGCGCCCGATCGTTGCACCACCGGGCCTGTTGCTGCGCGAACATGCCCGCTAGAGCGGGGCGCATGACAGGGCGCATCGGATGGCATGAGGGCCGTGGTTTGGCCGCGATGATGCTGGCGCTCGCCCTGCCCGAAGCCGCTTGGGCGCAGACCGCCCCGCCGCCCCCGCCAACCGAACCTGCGCCGCCCCCGCCAGTGCCCGACTCGCCCCTGCTCGATCCCGATGCGCCGTTGGCGCCGCTGCCGGGATTGGGCGTCGACTGGCCCGATCTCAGCAAGATCGACGCGACCGCCGCCGAGGATGCGGCGGCGAAGACCGACATCACCGAACTGACCCGCTATGATTATCGGATCGAGGGGATCGACCGCATCACCGATGCGCTGTTCCTCCAGCGCTTCAACAGCCTGTCGGCGCTCAAGGCGCATGTCGGCGATCCGTCGAACGCTGCGCAGATCGATCGCCGTGCGCGCGAGGATTTGACGCTGCTCCAGATGTTGTTGCGCGGGATCGGCTATTATGACGCGCGAGTCAGCAGCAGCATTGCCACCGAGAGCGGCAAGCCCCGCGTGACGTTGCTGGTCGAACCCGGCGCCCAATATAAACTTGAGAGTGTCGCCGCGCCCGGCCTGGCGTCGGCGGGCGACCAGGCTTCGGCGCTCCGCGATGCCTTCGCCGTCGGGGTCGATGATCCGGTTGATGCCGACAAGATCGCGGGCGGCACCGCCGAATTGCGCGCGCAGCTCGGCGAGCGCGGCTTTCCCTTTGCGCAGGTCGAGGAGCCGAGTGTCGTCATCGATCACGCGACCGGCAAGGCGGCGCTCAACATCGCGGTCGACCCCGGCGGTGCCCGCGTCTTCGGCCAAGTGATCACGCCGCCCAACAAGCTGTTCAACGCGCGCCACATCCAGCAGATCGCGCGCTTCAAGCCCGGTCAGCTCTATAACGCGACCGCGCTTGACGATTTGCGCCGCGCGCTGATCCAGACCGGCATCGTCTCGTCGGCGGAGGTCAAGCCGGTCGAGGGCGCCAAGCCCGGCACGGTGGATGTCGCCGTCGCGCTCCAGCCCGCGCCGCCGCGCACGATTGCGGGCGAACTAGGCTATGGCACCGGCGAAGGCATTCGCGCCGAAGTCGACTGGACGCACCGCAACCTGTTTCCGCCCGAAGGCGCGCTTACGCTGCGCGGCGTGGCGGGCACGCAGGAACAATCGGCGTCGGTGATCTTCCGCCGCAACAATTTCAATGGCCGCGACCGTATCCTGACCGCGCAGGTCGCGGCGGCGAACATCAATCGACCAGCCTATCGGGCGCAGACCTTCTCGCTGTCGGGCAGCCTCGAACGCCAGACGACGATTTTTTTCCAGAAGAAATGGACCTGGTCGCTCGGCGGTGAACTCGCCGCTTCAGACGAGCGCGACGTTATCATTGCGACGGGCGTCCCGCGACAACGCACGTTCTTCATTGCCTCGCTGCCAACCAGCCTCAGCTATGACGGGTCGGACGATTTGCTCAACCCGACCAAGGGATTTCGCCTCGGTGGGCGGCTATCACCCGAACTGTCATTGCAGGGCGCCGTGTTCGGCTATGCCCGCATCCAGTTCGATGCCAGCGCCTATAAATCGCTCGGCGACCGGGTTGTGCTGGCCGGGCGCGTTCGGCTCGGGACCATTTTGGGCGCGCCGCGCGACGCCATCGCCCCGTCGCGGCGCTTCTATGCCGGCGGCGGCGCGTCGGTGCGCGGCTATGGCTTTCAGGCGATCGGCCCGCGCGATCCCAATAATGACCCGATCGGCGGGCGCAGCCTGACCGAATTCTCGATCGAAGCGCGGATCAAGGCGTTCGGCCCGTTCGGCATTGTCCCCTTCTTCGACGCGGGCAACATCTACACCGCCGATCTGCCCAGGTTCAGCGACTTGCAATATGGCGCCGGGGTTGGCTTGCGTTACTATTCGAACTTCGGGCCGATCCGCATCGACGTCGGGACGCCGATCAATCCGCAGCGCGGCGATCCGCGTGTCGCCGTCTATGTCTCGCTGGGGCAAGCATTTTGAGCGACGCGGCGCCGATAAAGCCACGCCGACATTGGGGGCGTTGGGTCGCCGCGCTGGTCGCGCTCCTGCTTGTCGGCGCAGGCGCCGCGTTATGGCTGGTCGATACCAGCATCGGCCATCGCTTCATCGCCGATCAAATCGCCGCGCAGCGCCCCGCGAGCGGCCTGCGCTTTTCGGTCGGGCGGATCACCGGGTCGGTGTGGTCAAAAGCGACGCTGACCGACGTGCGTGTCAGCGATCCGCAGGGACCGGTGCTGGTCGTGCCGCGCGCTGAACTCGATTGGCGGCCGCTGGCGTGGCTGAACAACCGGCTCGACATCAACGCGCTCGACATCCCGACCGCCACGCTGATCAAAGCGCCAACGCTCAATCCCGGCGAGAAGCGCGGGCCGATCCTGCCGGGTTTCGATATCCGCACCGGGCGGCTGACGATCGACCGGCTGGTGGTCGGGCCGCGCGTGACCGGCACCCAGCGGGTCGGGCGGATCGTGGCGAGCGGCGACGTGCGCAACCGCCGGGCGTTGGTGCAGCTCGCCGCGCGGGTCGAAGGCAGTGACGAGCTGAAGCTGATGCTCGACGCCGCGCCCGATGCTGATCGATTCGACATTGATCTGCACGCGACCGGCGCCGCCAACGGCCTGCTCGCGAAGCTCAGCGGTATCGGCAAGCCGCTGTCGCTGGCGGTGGCGGGGGACGGTCGTTGGGCGCGCTGGCGCGGTACCGCCAAGGGACAAGTCGCGGGCGCCAATGCGCTCGACCTGAGCCTCGGCAATGATGCGGGGCGTTATACGGTCGGCGGCACGCTAGGACTCGACGCCCTCGTCGGGGGCAAGGCCGCGCGGATGTTCGCGCCGCGCGTGACGGTGCAGGGCGCGGGGACATTGGTCGACCGCGTGCTCGACGGCACTCTCGCGCTGCGGTCGCGCGCGCTGGCGGTCGATACCACCGGCGCGATCGATCTTGCGACGAGCGGCTATCGCAATGTCCGCACGCGGGTGCGCGTGCTCGACCCCGCCAGCGTGATCGACCGCGTAACTGGCCGCAATATCGAGCTGCGCGCGGTGCTCGACGGGACATTCGACAGCGCACGCTTCGACTATCGCCTGACCGCCGATCGGCTCCAGTTCGGCGGCAAGGAGGGGTTCGAGGTCGTGCGCGCAAGCGGCGGCGGGCGCCTCTCGCCGCTGCCGATCGCGGTGCCGGTCAAGCTTGAGGTCGCCCGCGTCACCGGCGTCGATGCGATGATCGGCGGCATCCTGCGCAACCTGTCGGCGCAGGGCGTGCTGCGCGCGAGCGCGAGCCAGATCACCGGCGACAACATCCCCTTCCGGTCGGACAAGCTGCGCGGCGGCATCAATCTGATCGTCGACCTGAAGGCGGGGCGTTTCAACGTTGGCCTTACCGGCGCGCTCCAGAAGTTTTTGATCCCCGGGCTAGGGCTCGTCGATGTCGGCGCGAAGCTTCAGGTCGTGCCCGCACCCGGCGGCCATGGCGCACTGATCACCGGCACCGCGAGCGCGCAGCTCGCGCGGCTCGATAATGAGTTCTTCGCCTCGCTCGCTGGCGGGCTGCCGCGCGTGACAACCGCGCTGCGCCAATCGACCGACGGCATTTTGCACTTCAACGATCTGGTGCTGACCGCCCCTGACGTCCGTATCACCGGCAATGGCTATCTGCGACGCGACGGCAGCGTGCATTTCGAAGGGGCAGGCACGCAGCGCCAATATGGTCCGCTGACGCTGATGCTCGACGGGCGGATCGAACGCCCGACGGTCGACCTGAAATTCGCAAGCCCGAACGAAGCGATGGGCCTCAGCGATGTCACCGCGCATCTCGACCCGACGCCCGACGGATTTGCCTTCACCGCCAGCGGTGGATCGACGCTCGGCGCGTTCAACGGGCGCGGGGCGATCCTGCTGCCGAAGGGCGGGCAAGCGACGATTGCGATTGCCGCGCTCGATGTTGCCGACATGCACGCGAGCGGCAGTTTGCGCGCGGTCACCGGCGGCTTCGACGGGCGGCTCGACGTAACAGGGGCAGCGCGCGGCACGCTTGCCTTTGCGCCGGTCGGCAAGATCCAGCGGATCGAAGCGCATCTCGAAGCCGCCAATGCGCAAGTCACCGACAGCGCGCGGCTGCGCCGTGGTAAGCTCGACCTCGTCGCGCTGCTTGACCCCGAGGGCGTCTCGATCGAAGCGAAAGCCGATGGCGCGGGGTTGCGCCAGGGCAGTCTGGTGCTCGGGCGCTTCAACGTCGCCGCATCGCTGCGGGACGGCACCGGCAAGGTGACGGCGCAGCTCAGCGGCACACGCGGGCGCGCCTTCGACATCCGCCTTGCCGCCGATGCTACCCCCGATCGCTACACCATCACCGCGTCGGGTACGATCGATCGCCGCCCGGTCACGCTCTTGTCGCCCGCCGTCGTGACGCGGGCGGGCGACGGCTGGCGGCTGGCGCCCACGCGCCTCAATTTCGCGGGCGGCGAAAGCGAGCTCAGCGGCCACTATGCCAGCGACCGCCTCGCGGTCGATGCGACCCTCGCGCGGATGCCGCTGTCGGTGCTCGACATCGGCTATCCCGGGCTCGGGCTGTCGGGCAGCGCTTCGGGCAAGCTCGCCTTTGCGGAAGGTGGTGGTAGCGCGCCGACCGGGCGGATCGACATGACGGTCAAGGGCTTGAGCCGCGCGGGCCTCGTGCTCTCCTCGCAACCCGTCGACATGGGGCTGGCGGGTGTGCTCGACGCCAACAGCATGGGGCTGCGCGCGATCATGGCCTCGGGCGGCAAGACGATCGGGCGTGCGCAGGCGCGCCTGTCGCCGCTGGGCTCTGGCGATCTCGTCAAGCGGCTCGCCAACGCCGGTCTCTTCGCGCAAGTGCGCTATGATGGCCCCGCCGACACGCTCTGGCGGCTGACCGGGATCGAGCTGTTCGACCTGTCCGGTCCCGTCGCGATCGGCGCGGACCTGACCGGCAAGGTCAATGACCCGCGCATCACCGGCGCCTTGCGGGCCAAGGGCGCGCGGATCGAAAGCGCGCGCACCGGCACCGTGCTCACCAATGTGCAAGGGTCGGGCGTGTTCGGGGGATCGGTGCTGCGGATCGACAATTTCACTGCCGATGCCGGCAAGGGCGGACGCGTCGCCGGCAGTGGCGCGTTCGATTTCGCCGCCGTCCACGGCTTCGGCATCGACCTGAAGCTCCAGACGACCAAGGCCGTGATGATCAACCGCGACGATATCGGCGCGACGATCACCGGGCCGCTCACGATCCATTCCGACGGCGACGGCGGGCTGATCACCGGCGATGTCGTGCTGAGCGCCAGCCGCTACCGGCTGGGCCAGGCGACGACCGCCGCCGCCGTGCCCAGGCTCAACATCCGCGAAATCAACCTTCCCGGTGCGGAGGATGAAGCCGATACGCTGCCGCTCAAGCCGTGGCGGCTTGATGTCCGCGCGCGTGCGCCCGACAGCCTTGACGTGTCGGGGCTGGGCCTGACGAGCCGCTGGTCGGCGACGATGCAGCTTGGCGGTATTGTCGAGGAACCAACGATCTCGGGCCGCGCCGACATTATTCGCGGCACCTATGAATTCTCGGGCCGCGAATTCGCGATCAGCCGCGGCACGATCCGCTTCCTCGGCAATTCGCCCCCCGATCCGGTGATCGACATTGCCGCCAATGCCGACTCAACCGGCCTCAGCGCAACGATCCGCGTCACCGGCCAGGCGACCAAGCCCGACATCAGCTTTTCGAGTACCCCCGCATTGCCGCAGGACGAATTGCTCTCGCGGTTGCTGTTCGGCACCTCGATCACGCAGCTTTCGGCGCCGGAGGCGCTCCAGCTCGCCTCTGCGGTGGCGGCACTCCAAGGCGGCGGCAATGGCCTGAACCCGATCAACGCATTGCGCCGCGTGGCGGGGCTCGACCGCCTGCGCATCCTGCCCGCCGACAAGACGGTCGGGCGCACCACCTCTTTCGCGGCAGGCAAGTATATCACCCGGCGGCTCTATGCCGAGATTATCACCGACGGGCAGGGCTATTCGGCGACGCAGGTCGAATTCCAGATCACCCGCTGGCTGTCGATCCTGTCGACCATCTCGACGCTCGGGCGGCAGAGCGTCAACGTGCGCGTGTCGAAGGATTATTGAGTCAGCCGCGCCACTACCGCATCCGCCAGCTTGCCCGGGACGTCATCGCCGAAATCGATGTAGAGATCGGGTTCGATCGCTTCCAATTCCATCAGCGCAAGCGATCCGTCGGGCAGGCGGATCAGGTCGACCCGCGCGTAGAGTGGTGCGACGGGGAGTGCCGCCAGCGCCTGTGCCGCGACCGCATGCGCCTCCCGGTCGGCCGAGATCGCGGTCGTTACGCCGCCGAACTGCGGTTGGATGCGGAAGTCGCCGCCTTGCGCGACTTTCCGCACCGCATGGCTGAACGCGCCGCCGATGTAGAGCAGCGATAGCTCACCCTCCTCGCCCACGGCGGGCAGGAAGGGCTGGATGATCGCGTCGGCGAGCGGCTCGACGGCATCGCCGCGCCGCACCCGATCGGTGCGGTAGCTCCCGCCCGAGACTTGCGGCTTCACCACCAGCGTCTCTACGTCGAAGCGGTCGAACGCCGCCGCGACACTCGCCGCATCGGCATCGCCGAACCAGCTCGGCACGATCGGCACCCCCGCCGCCTCAAGCTCGGCGAGATAGGTCTTGCGCGTGTTCCAGCGCATCAGCGCGGGCGGGTTGAACAGCGGCACTGACTCCGGCCAACCCTCCAGCACCGCCGCCCAACGCCTTGGATCGACGTGATAGCCCCAGGCGAACAGCGCGAGCGCCGCCACGCCGTCGCCCGCCCCTTCGGTCCAGGGCCGGGGCGCCAGCGCCATGCCGTGCGCGGTAAAGGCTGGCCGATAATCCTCGACCATCTCCGCCGCTTCCGCCGCATAATCGCTGTCGGCGGCGGGCATCAGCACGTCGACGACGCGCATCACCTCAGGCAGGCGCGCCGACAATCGTCTTCACTTCCATGAAATCGGTGAGGCCGTACTTGCCATTCTCACGCCCATTGCCCGATTGCTTGTAGCCGCCGAACGGCGCCGCGCCATCGGGGCTCCAGCTGTTGATCGTCACGAGGCCGGCGCGGAGCCGGGGTGCGACCTTGGCCGCTTCCGCCGCATCGCCCGAGATCGTCGCCGACAAGCCGTAAGGCGTGTCATTGGCGATCCGCACGCCTTCGTCGAGGCTGTCATAGCGGGTGATCGTCGCCACCGGCCCGAAGGTTTCCTCCTGCGAAATCCGCATCTCGGGCGTCACATCCGCGAAGACCGTCGGCTTGATGTAATAGCCCGAATTGCGGCCATCGGGGCGGCCCACGCCACCCGTCACCAACGTCGCGCCTTCGTCGATCGCCGACTGGATGAGGCCCTGGATCTTGTCGAACTGCGCCTTGTTGACGACCGGGCCGATGTGCGCGCCCATCTCCGCCGGGTCGCCGACCTGCGCGCCTTCGAACATCGCCTTGGCCACCGCCGTTGCGGCTTCGACCTGCGAGCTGTGGACGAGCAGCCGCGTCGGCGCGATGCAGCTTTGGCCGCTGTTGGCGAGCACGCCCATCAAGGTCGGCGGCAGCACCGCTTGCAAATCGGCGCCTTCGAGCACGAGGTTGGGCGCCTTGCCGCCCAGTTCCTGATGCACGCGTTTGACCGTCGCAGCGGCGGCCTGCGCGACCGCAATCCCGGCGCGAGTCGATCCGGTGAAGCTCACCATATCGACGTCGCGGTGACTCGACAGCGCCGCGCCGACACCCGGCCCGTCGCCGTTGACGAGGTTGAACACCCCCGCCGGGACGCCCGCTTCGTGCAGGATTTCGGCGAGGATGATCGCGCAGCTCGGCGCTTCTTCCGAGGGTTTCAGGATCATCGCATTGCCTGCCGCGATGGCGGGCGCGACCTTGGCGGTGATCTGGTTGAGCGGCCAGTTCCACGGCGTGATCATCGCGACCACGCCGAGCGGTTCGTGCACCACCTTGGCGCGGCCGAGCTTTTCCTCGAACGGGAAATCGCCCAGCGCCTTCAAGGTCGAGATGAAATGGCCCACCCCCGCCGGGACTTGCGCGGCGCTCGCAAAGCCGATCGGCGCGCCCATTTCCTCGCTCACCGCCTTGGCGAGATCGGGCATGCGCGTCTTGTAGACCTCGATGATCCGCGTCAGCAGCGTACTGCGTTCCTCGATGCTCGTTTGCGACCAGCTTTCGAACGCGCGGCGAGCGGCGGCGACGGCCTTGTCGACATCTGCCTGCGATCCCAGCGTGATTTCGGTGCAGGGCGCTTCGGTGGCGGGATTGATGACGTGGTGGCGGGTGCCGCCCTCGCTATCGACCCAGGCGCCGTCGATATAATGTTGCGTGTAGCTTTGCATCCTCAGCCTCCGGTTTTTCGAGATCACGGTATGGCGGATAGATGGCGGGGGGAGGAGCGGGTTGCAAGGCGAAACCGATAGGACGTCGCGCGGTTGCACGCGGTACAGGATGGCCGAGGCAGCAGCCGTTGCAGGCTGCTGTCTCGGGAGACTCAGGCTGCTCGCCGTACCCCGCGCGCGGGCATCACGTGGCGCTCGTCCTCGAAATCGGTGCCCTGGTCGAAGCGGAAGCGGCGCGTCAGCGCGCTCAGGCGCTTGATGTCGGTGGCAAGCGATTGGGTTGCCGCGCTCGACTGTTCGGCCATTGCGGCATTTTGCTGGGTGACGCCGTCAATGTTGCGGATCGCGACGTTGACGGTGTTGATCGCTTCCGCCTGCGCGTCGGTTGAACCAGCGATGTCGGCGATATGGCTGCGCACTTCGGCAAAGCGATCGACGATGCCGCGTACCGTCGCACCAGCGCGTTCGACAAGCTCAACCCCGCGGTCAATCTGGTCGGCGCTGGCGCCGATCAGTTTCTTGATCTCGGCGGCTGCCATGCCGGCCTTTTCGGCGAGCGCACGCACTTCTGTTGCGACCACCGCAAAGCCGCGCCCGGCATCGCCGGAACGCGCGGCCTCAACGCCCGCATTGAGCGCTAGCAGCGTCGTTTGAAAGGCGATGCCGTCGATCAAGCCGACAATATCGCCGATTGCGTCCGAGGAACGCGCGATTTCGGACATTGCGGCCTTCGCGTCTGAGACGATCTTGTCGCCATTTTCGGCCGCGGCAAAGGCCACACCGAACAGCCGCTCGCTTTCGGCAGCGCGGACCGCGACGTCCTTGACGGCGCTGCTCGATCGGCTTGCGGCGGCTGCGGTGTGTTCGAGCGTGGCGGCCTCTCGCTCGGTGCGGCTGGCAAGGTCGCCGGCGGCCTGGGTAATTTCGATCGTGGTCCCATCGATCCGGTCCACCGATTCGACGAGCGCGCGCATCATCGCTTCAAGCTCGGTGACGGCGTCGTTGAAATCGAGCCGCAGCGGTTCTTGTTCGGCATCGAATTCAGTCTCGATGCGCACGGTAAGATCGCCGTCGGATAGCCGGGCAAAGGCCGCGCGCACATTGTCAATGACCAGCCGGTTGCGGTCCTGTTGAACGTCCGACGCTGCCTGAAGTGCCGCTGCGGCGTCGATTGCGCTTTGGGATTGACCGATCAGAAAGACGAGCTGATTGGCGGTCCACATCAGCACACCCGCTTCGACCAGCACGATAACCGCATGCAGCACGACGCGGCCGAGGCCAGGGTCAGCGCCGAACACGAACACAGGTGCCGCAAAATTGAGGATCAGGTGGTGCAGCGCGGTCACCAGCGTGCCCGCCAGGATCGCGCGCCAATCGCACAGCGCCACCAAAACGGCGAGCATCGCAAAGAACGCCATGTGGATGTCGATCTGCCACGGATGGCCCGAAAGCACCGCCAGCAACGCGGCGGGGATGAGCGGCGCGGTAATGCCCATCACGATGCGGGCGCCGGCATCGATGCGCCGCTGGATCACCTGCCACAACGGCAACGCCAGCACGACGACGCACATGATCATCGCGGGTATCGTCGCCGGGCTACCGGTCGCCAGCCCGGCGGCAAGCGTGGCCAGCGCGCCTGCGGCCATCACCCCCACCAGCAATCGCGCCCCGACCAGTCGGATTGCATCCAATGTGGCCGTCTTCGCTTCAGTCATTCAGTCGATTCCCTGTCGAACAAGAAGTTGCGTCGCTGCGCACCAGAAGAATGCCGTGCGACAGCGCGCGCCAGAATATCCCCGGATCACCGCTGCGGATGACCAGGCTATGCGCAAGCGGCCCCGGCCCGAGCAGCTGGACATCCCCGTCCAGCAGCGTCGCCGCCGATGTCGCACCGGTCGGAATCGCCAGCATCGGTGCGCGCATCGCTGGTGCGATCGCAAACACCACAATGGCAGCCAGCACCAGCACAGCCTGGACCATGACGGGCCATCGCATCCGGAGTTCCTCGTTATATCATAATGATTTGATGTGTATTTGACCGACCTTGAAATTAGCGCTGCCTGGTAAAAAACGGCTTAACTCTGGTTCGGTCCCAATGATCGGTCGCGGCATCGTTGGGGGCGAGTAACTCAATTGATACAGCGCATTAGCCATTCACCGATCGATTCCGGGGCGTGCGGTAAAGTCCACATCTGGTCGCTTGATATAAAGCGCCTGAAAAAGGGCCATCGCGACGGTGACCCGAGACGGAGCGCCGCAATCAAGGGGCTAGCCGAAGCGATGGCGAGCCACTGCGCGGACGTCGGATCAGGCAGGCCCGTCCAGGCGTTCCGCTTCGGCGCGACGCAGCCGAGCCGGGTGAGCGCGGCAATGAACAGCCACTGCACATGCGGCGTCCACCCGGAGCCGCGCCGCCGTTCGCCGGTCCAGGGGGTGAAGGCGGGAATGGGGACGCCTTCGGGGGTTTCGGTGGGGTGGGGAGGGGTGTCGGCCATGCGCGGACAGGTAGAACAAAAAGGGAACAAAATCGAGCGGATTTGGGGGTGAAATAGGATTTTCGGGGGTGGTTTGGGTAGCGGAAGCGGCGATATTGGCGTGGTTTTTGATCAAATCAGCCCCATTTTTGCGCGAAAATCGATGCGAAATCGCGCGCGGCGTGCGGTCGGATCGCCCCGAATGTCGGCTCAGTCGCGCGCGAAGCGAGGGATTTGATAGTCGGGGCGCAGCCAGCGCACCTGGCCCGCCGCTTCCTCGGCGGCGCGCGCGGCGTTGAGTGCGACGAGGCGGGCGACGATTTCGGGCGCGGGCAGCGGGTGGGGCCAGCCATAGGCAGCGGCGACTTCGGCGTCGATCTGATCGTGCAGCCGCGCGACAATGCCCGCGCGGGCGGCGCGGGCGCGGTCTTGCTCCGCGTGGCTCATCGGCTCGCCGCGCGCGAGTTTGGCGCGCAGATTATAGATTTCGGTCATCGTCAGCTTGGGCACTTCGGCGAGCGCAGCTTTTCGCGTGGCGTCGAGTTCCTCGGCAAGCTCGGCGATGACCCGGCGCTGATCGGGGGTGGCATCGGGGAAGGGGAAGGGATCGAAGCAGGCGGCCTTGTTGTAACGTGGCCGGTCTTCGAGCGTGCCACCCTGTTGGAGCGCCCATTCGCAATGGGCTGTCGAGGACAAGACGCCGAGATGGAACGCGTCGTCGGCAGAAATCGTAATCGCCATGTGATCGGGAATAGTTTCGACATTCACAAACTGGAAAACGCGATGCTTTGCCGTCTCGGTCGTTGCGATGAATCTGGTCAGACCTTCGCGCGCTGAACGAAGCTGTGCATTGCTACGACCAAATAACCACCAACGGTCGCGTCGGGCGGGTTGGCGATTCAAATCGCGCTCGGGTTTTACATTTTCGAGGACGTGCTGATAGGCATTATGAAACTGTTGACGCGCCTCGCGCTCCGTCAAGCCATGAAAATCGATCACATATCGTCCGAGCGGTCGGTCCATTAATTCACCGCCGCCGACATATGGTTTGATGACCTTTATAGATTCGGGCCCATCTTGAGCGATCAAGTGGCGCCCATCGGCATTGCTCAGTTTGAAACCCTGACCGGCCAACAGCATGCCTGTATTCGAAATTCCCTCGTTTGCGGCCAACGGTTTGGCGGTTGTTACATCCGCCCCGACGGTCAGGTCAGGATTGATTAAACCGTCAACGGTGTCCGTTCTGATTTCCGGATCGTCGGTATCAAGCCCTGACTCGCTAATGATTTTCACCAGCCTGCCCGTGCATGTTTCACGTCCAGCGACTGTCATCGCAATGCGGACCGCTGCTGCATCAAGAGTCGCTTTCGTCCACGGATGATCTGCGATTGCATAGATGAGGCTTAGCCGATTTCCGTTCTCGCCTTCGTTTCCAGCAAGCAGGTAGTGTTCGATCACGCGCCGATTGAATGTCTGTGAAATGCTGTTCGTAGTGACTAAGCCAAACCGCCGCAGTTTGCTGGTGGGTTGCACCAAAATTTGAGCGGCATGATCCCACCACTGCATGACGAAATCAGACGACGCTGCCACTCGGGGATTCGCCTTCGCCAATGCCTCCACATAGGCATCGCCCAGCGCTGCGCGCATAATCGCGCCCTTGCCAATAAAAGGCGGATTGCCGACGATGAAATCGGCTTCGGGCCAGTCTGGGACGCCGGGGGTCGCCGTGTCGGGCTCGCCCGTCGCGGTACGGCGCAGTACGGCATCGAAGCCGCCATGCCGCCCGCCATTAATGTTCGACAGCGTCGGCAGCACGGGATCGCCAATCGCATCGGGGTGGTTGGCCAGCCGGTGACGCAGCCAGCCGATCCACAGCACGAGTTCGGCAATCACCGCCGCGCGCGGATTGAGTTCGAGCCCCAGCAACTGATTGGGGTGGACGGCGGGCGCAATCGGATCGCCGAGCTCGGTCGCGAGCTGGATGACTTCGCTTTCGAGCTGGAGCAAAAATTCCATCGCGACATAGAGGAAATTGCCGGTGCCGCATGCCGGATCGAGAATGCGCAATTGGGTGAGCTGCGTATGGAAAGCGCGCAGATCGGTGAGCGCGGCGGCTCGGTCCCCGCCATCGGCATGCGCGCGGGCAGCATCGCGGGCGGCTTCCCATTCGGCGGCCAGCACTTCGCCGATCGTGACGCTCACCAGCCGCTGAACATAGGGGCGTGGGGTATAATGCGCCCCGAGCTTGGCGCGTTCGCTCGTGGTGAGCACCTGTTCGAGCAGGGTGCCGAATATGGCGGGTTCGACCGATCGCCAATCCTGCCGCGCCGCGACGAACAGCTCGCCCTTGAACTCGGCGGGCAGATCGAACACCTGCGCGGTGCTGAACAAATTGCCGTTGAAATGGCGCACCGTCGCATCGCCAAAGCTCCAGAAGCGATCATGCTCGTCGCCCCGGTTCATCCGGCTCCACAAATCGGCAAGGCCGCTGCGCCACCACTGATCGGATTTGGTGCGGGCCTCGTCGAGAAAGTTCTGGAAGCTCTTTTCGGGCAGCAGCCCGACATCCTCGGCGAACATGCAGAACAGCACGCGCATCAGGAACAGCGACGTATCCTCGATCCCGCGCGCGAGCTCGTCGTCGCTGCGGCCGGGCCGCTGGGCGCGGTGGTTGGTTTCCAGCGCTTCGGCGACGCGGCTGAGCCGCTGGGCGATGTCGCGCGTGACTTCGACCGCGCGGGCGCGCGGGTCGACGCTCGCCGGATCGGTCCAGATGCCGCGCAGCAGCGCCTGGACCTTGGGGTCGGTCAGCTGCTCCAGCGTTATCCGGTAATTCTGCTGATCGGGGAAGAAGCCGTAACCGCGCCCGTCGCCGGTCCAGTCGAAGTAAAGCTCGAACGCGCGGCCGATGTCGGCGACGATCAAGAAGGGCGGCGATTTATGCGCGCCGCCGGGCAGGCCGAGTGAGTAACGCTCCGCTTGCACGCGGGCATCGGCCATCAGTCGGTCATATTTTGGCGGGCGTTTGCCCTTCGCATCGACATGGCCAATGACATGACCGAACAGGTCGGTGACCGGCTCCAGCGGTTCGGGCGCGGGCTCGCTCGGCAGGCTTTCGCCGGGTTTGAGCTGGCTCTGCTTGGCTTCAAGGATGAAATGCCCGCGCTTGTACAAATCGATGCGGTGCGTGCCCTTTTTGCCAAAGGCGGCTGCGGACTTCACCGGCGCCTCGAACTGGTAATCGCCCAGCCCGGCGCCCTTGGGGTGCGGCAGGGGCAGGTCGAGCGCAGTGCAGAATTCGGTCAGGAACATCTGGTAATTGGCGCGCTCGGCACCGCCTTCGGTCCCCAGCCAACGGGTAATAAAGGCTGACAATTCCATCTTGCTGTCCTGCCCGCCCGCGCTCCAAAAGAAAAGGCCCGGGGTTGCCCCCGGGCCTTCATCCTTGAAGGCGCTTTCGCCTCAGTAGCTATAATACATATCAAACTCGACCGGCGACGGGGTCATTTCCCAGCGCGCCACGTCTTCCATCTTCAGCTCGATATAGCTTTCGATCTGGTCCTTCGAAAACACGTCGCCCTTCAGCAGGAAGTCGTGATCGGCGGCCAGGCTCTCGAGCGCTTCACGCAAGCTACCGCATACCGTCGGCACTTCCTTCAGCTCCTCGGGCGGCAGGTCGTAGAGGTTCTTGTCCATTGCCTCACCCGGGTGGATGCGGTTCTGGATGCCGTCGAGGCCGGCCATGAACAGCGCGGCATAAGCGAGATAGGGGTTCGCCATCGCGTCGGGGAAGCGGACTTCGACGCGCTTGGCCTTCGGGCCGGTGCCGTAAGGAATGCGGCACGATGCCGAGCGGTTGCGCGCCGAGTACGCCAGCAGCACGGGGGCTTCGTACCCGGGCACCAGCCGCTTGTAGCTGTTGGTGGTCGGGTTGGTGAAGGCATTCACGGCCTTCGCATGCTTGATGATGCCGCCGATGAAATAGAGGCACATGTCGCTGAGGCCCGCATAGCCATTGCCGGCGAACAGCGGCGATCCCTTGTCCCAGATCGAAAGGTGGGTGTGCATGCCGCTGCCGTTATCTTCCTTGATCGGCTTGGGCATGAAGGTCGCGGTCTTGCCATAGGCATGTGCGACCTGGTGGACGACGTACTTGTAGATCTGCATGCGGTCGGCAGTCGTCGTCAGCGTGCCGAAAGTCAGGCCGAGCTCATGCTGCGCGGCGGCGACTTCGTGGTGGTGCTTGTCGCAGGGCAGGCCCATTTCGAGCATCGTCGAGATCATCTCGCCGCGAATGTCGACGCAGCTGTCGACCGGCGCGACGGGGAAATAACCGCCCTTGGCGCGCGGGCGGTGGCCGAGGTTGCCGCCTTCATATTCGCGGCCGGTGTTGGTCGGCAGCTCGATATCGTCGATCTTGTAATAGCTCGTCGCATAGCTGGTTTCGAACTGGACATTGTCGAAGATGAAGAATTCGGCTTCGGGGCCGACGTACACGGTGTCGCCGATGCCGGTGTTCTTCAGATACGCCTCGGCGCGCTTGGCGGTGCTGCGCGGATCGCGCGAATACAGCTCGCCGGTCGACGGCTCGACGATGTCGCAGAACAGGATCAGCATCGGCGTCGCGCTGAACGGATCGACATAGACCGCGTCGAGATCGGGCTTCAGGATCATGTCGCTTTCGTTGATCGCCTTCCACCCGGCGATCGACGAGCCGTCGAACATGAAGCCGTCGGTCAGCTCATCCTCGCCGACGACCGACGATACCATGGTCAGGTGCTGCCATTTGCCCTTGGGATCGGTGAAGCGCAGGTCGACCCACTCGATTTCGTCGTCCTTGATCATCTGCAGGATAGTGCTGGGGTCGTTGGCCATGGAATGATCCTTTCAGCTGATAATAGTGCCGAATCGGCGGAAGCGACTCGGGTGCGCGTTCAAAACTCGCGCGCACTTTGGAAGAAAATGTTGCAGCGCGTCAAATCGCGTTTTCATCGCGCTCGCCGGTGCGGATGCGCAGAGCACTTTCGACCGGGATCACGAAGATCTTGCCATCGCCGATTCGGCCCGTGTGCGCCGCCGCCGCGATCGCCTCGACCACGCGCTCGGCCATCGCATCGTCGACAACGACCTCGAGCTTCACCTTGGGCAGGAAATCGACGACATATTCGGCACCGCGGTAGAGTTCGGTATGGCCCTTCTGGCGGCCAAAGCCCTTGGCTTCGATGACGGTGATGCCCGACACGCCGACTTCATGCAGCGCCTCTTTGACCTCGTCGAGCTTGAAGGGTTTGATGATCGCTTCGATCTTTTTCACGGTGTGCCCCGATCGTTTTGAAAGAGATACCTCTGCCTGTCGGAAACCCGTACAACAAGCGTGCCAATCACGCGAGAGGGCTGCACGCGCGGAATTGCGTGGGCGCCGGGCATCCCGGTGCTTAAGCTGCGTGCAAGGCGGGCGGCGCTGCCTTATTTTGCAGCATAATGCCGCGCGCAGAGAGGAATCCGCATGACCAACCCACTCGCCGATCGTCGCATGCCGGTGATCGCCCTGTTCGCCGCTGCATCGGTGGTCGTGGTTGGCGCGGGGTGCTGGACGGCGCACCAGGCGGGGGTGGCGACCGCCGTGTGGGGGCGGATAATGGCCGCCTGGGGGACCGGCTTGGCAATCGCGATCATCCTGTCGCGCGTTAACTGGACTGGCGGCGTGGCGAAGCAGCGTCGTGCGGCAATCGGCGTCGCAGCGATCGCCTTGCTGCTATCGCTGTGCTTTGCCGATGCGGGATTGCAGGGCGTGCATCGGTGGATCGTGATTGGTCCGCTTCGGCTGAACGTGGCGGCGCTGTTCTTGCCACTGGCGGTGGTGCTGGTCGCCAGCCTATCACTTCGGATGCAGATTACCGCCGCCGCAGTCATGATGGCGTTGCTGATCGCTGAGCCCGATGCGTCACAAGCCACCGCGTTCGGCATTTCCGCTGGCTGGCTGATCTGGTCGCGCGGGGCGGGCTGGGCGTCGGCGGTGGCGCTAGCGATGGTTGCTATTCTGGTGGCCGCTGCCTGTCTGCGGCCTGATCCGCTAGCGCCAGTGCCCGAGGTCGAAGGGATCGTAGCGCTTACCTGGGCTCAATCCCCGCTGCTGGCGATTGCAGCGATAACGGGTCTTGCCGTCGCCGTGCTTGCCCCGTTTGCCGCATCAGGCATCACGAAGCGCGATCCGGCGGCGCTCGCCTTGACGGCCTATATGGCGGTGACAGCGATCACGCCAGCGATCGGGGCGTTTCCGGTGCCGCTGATGGGCATGTCGATCAGCCCGATCATCGGATTTTGGATCGGCATCGGCGAGCTCGCCCGGCGCCGCAACGCTCAATAAGGCGGCTTGTCCATCCCCGTCGGGCTGCTCGTGAAAATCTCGCAGCCGGTTTCGGTGATGCCGATCGAATGTTCGAACTGCGCCGACAGCGATCGGTCGCGCGTCACCGCCGTCCAGCCGTCGTCGAGCAGCTTCACATCGGGGCGGCCGATGTTGATCATCGGCTCGATCGTGAAGAACATGCCGGGCCGCAGTTCCGGCCCGGTGCCGGGGCGCCCGACATGGACGACTTCGGGCGCGTCGTGGAACAGGCGGCCGACACCGTGGCCACAGAAATCGCGCACCACGCCGTAGCGGTGGCGTTCGGCATGGTGCTGAATCGCATGGCTGATGTCGCCCAGATGATTGCCGGGGCGCGCGCGCTCGATGCCGAGCATCAGGCATTCATAGGTCACGTCGACCAGCCGCCGCGCCTTCAGCGGCACATCGCCGACCAGATACATGCGGCTCGAATCGCCGTGCCAGCCATCCAGGATCGGCGTGACGTCGATATTGACGATGTCGCCGCTTTTCAGCGCCTTGTCCCCCGGAATGCCGTGGCAGACGACATGGTTGATCGAAATGCAGCAGCTATGCGTATAGCCGCGATAGCCGAGCGTCGCGGGCACGCCGCCCTTGTCGACGATGAACCGGCGGATCATGTCGTCGAGCGCGCCGGTCGTCACGCCGGGCACGACATGCGGCACGATCATGTCGAGCGTTTCGGCGGCAAGCAGCCCGGCGGCGCGCATCCCGGCAAAGCCTTCCGGCCCGTGGAGCTTGATCGCGCCGGTGCGCGCCATCGGCGTGTCGGCATTGGTGACGGTGAGATAGTCGGTCATTGTGGAAACATAGCGAAGCGGCGGCGATTTTGCGAGAGGCCACCGCACAAGGTTCAGTCTAGGCGAAGGCGCGCGTTGGCTCTATCGAAAGGCGCATGACCGAACGCATCTGGACTGCCGCTATCGTCGTCATCGGCGACGAAATCCTGTCGGGGCGCACCCAGGACAAGAATGTCGCACAAATCGCGGTCTGGCTGAATGTTCAGGGCATTCGCCTCGCCGAAGTGCGCGTCGTGGCCGACCGCACCGACGCGATCGTCGAGGCGGTCAATATTTTGCGCGCGCGCAACGACTATCTGTTCACCACGGGCGGGATCGGGCCGACGCATGACGACATCACGGTCGATGCGATTGCCGAAGCCTTGGGGGTAGGGGTCGTCCACCACCCGCGCGCGCTGGCGGTGCTCGAACGCTATTATGAAACGCGCGGGGGCTTGAGCGAAGCGCGCAAGCGGATGGCGCGCGTGCCCGACGGCGCCGAGCTGATCGAAAATCGCGTGTCGGGTGCGCCGGGCATCCAGATCGGCAATATCTTCATCATGGCGGGGGTACCGCACATCACGGCGGGGATGCTCGACGCGCTGACCGGTACGCTCGAAGGCGGCAAGCCCTTGGTCGCGCGCACGATTGGCTGTTGGGTCGCCGAAAGCGAAGTCGCCGATCTGCTGCGCGAGGCCGAGCGCGCGCAGGAAGGCGTTGCGATCGGCAGCTATCCCTTCTTCCGGGAAGGCAAAGTTGGCGCCAATTTCGTCGTGCGCGCGACCGACTCGGCGCTGGTCGCTCAGGTCGTCGACCGGCTGATCGCCGATCTGAGCGCCACCGAACGCGTCGTCGTTGATGGTGGCATTTAAGTCTCACTTGCCAGCGATTTGTGTAATTTGCGGTCGCGCCCCTTGACCTGATTGTCGCAGAAATTACGGATTGGCATCTGACAATCTTTCAGCGATGCCGCTGAAGGACGCAAAGGGGACGTGTCACATGATCACCACTGCCGCCGCAGTCGCTCGAATCCGCCCATATCTGCTCGCCAGCGCCGCCGGGATCGGCATCGTCATGGGCGGGACCGCGCAGGCACAGATCGCCGATTCGCCGACGCCGACGCCGACGACCGCACCAGCGCCCGATGGGGACGGCCGTGTCGATGCCGGTGGTGCTCTGCTCGAAGCGCACACCGATGGCCCGCGCGTCGATGTGGTGGTGCCCGAACCCTATCTCCAGATTGCCGATCCCGGCACGCCGACCACCGCGCGCGACCCCGTCAACATCACCGGCGTCGGCCAGATCGTCGTCGATACCGGCAACGGCAGCGGCGCAATCGGCCTGTGCACGGCATCGCTGATCAACCCGCGCACCGTGTTGTTCGCGGCGCACTGCGTCAATTCGGTGGCGGCGACGACCTATGGCCGTAACGGCCCGCTCGGCAACGGTACCGCCGTCAGCGTCGGTTTTTCGAACAACAATCTGTCGGCGCTGCAGCAGTGGCTGTTCGCTGGCCCCAACCGTTATGCCAGCAATCCAGCGGCCTTTCTCTACAACCTGAATCAGGTGGTCTATCATCCGCGCTCGACCGAGCCGGGCAATGGCTTCCTCTACGCCGATATCGCGCTCGGTACGCTTGATCGCCCCGCCGTCGGCATCCCGACCTGGGCGCTGCTGTTCTCGGCACTGCCGGCACCGGCGACGATCGGCGCGGCAGGCACCGGCTATCATGTTAATATCACCGGCTATGGCAACAACGGCACCGGCATCAACGGCGCCAATGGCGGCATCGATTTCCGCCGTCGCATCGCCGAAAACACGCTGGGCGCGCTGACCTCGCTCGATACTTTCCAGAATTTCATCTTCGGCACGCCCACAGGGCCGCTGCCGCAGAATCTTTACTGGATCGATTTCGACGATCCACGCCGTGGCACGGCGGCCGCAAGCCGCTTCGACTTCAACAGCTTCCGCGATAACGCACTGCCCAGAGAAGGTGGCACGGCACCGGGCGATTCGGGCGGCCCGTTGATCCTCGACCGCACTTTTGCGCGGCAGGTCGTGATCGGCGTGCTGTCGGGCGGTTTCAGCCGGTTCTTTACCGGTCAACCGGCGCAGAGCTTTGGCTCGAACAGCTTTTACCAGCCGCTCTATCTCTATTGGGATTATATCGCGGCGAACAATCCGTACCGTTATGTTGGATCGGTTGCGGGCGACCGTAACTGGACTGATCCTACCCACTGGATCACCAATCTCGATCCCAACTACCAGATCATTGGCCCCAATGGTCAGCTGATCAACGGCGTGCCCACCGACCTCGGCGGCGGCACCACCAACGTCAGCGGCGCGTTCGGCCAGATCTGCTTCCAGAACACGACGTCGAGCGACTGCCTTGACGTCCGCACGGGTGTGGAGACCATCAACGCCAACCCGATCGGCACCGAAGATGTTGCGACCCTGACAAATGGTCGCGCCGATCTGACGCTCACGGCGCCGGTCAACCAGCCCGGCACCGGTGTGCTCGGCGGCGGTAGCGATGCCGTGCTCGAAAGCCAGGCGACCCAGCCTGCTGCGGCATTGCCGGCGGCGACAATTGCCAACGGCCTGCCGGGCGCGACCAATTTCGTTCCCAACAACATCAATCCTGTCCGCACGACGGGGGCGCTCGGGCGGTATTTCGATGTGACGCTCGCTGCCACCGGCACCACCACGCTGAACACGACCGTGACGATCGACCGGCTGACGATCAACGGCGCAGGCGCGCGCCTGAACATCGACTCGACGGGCTCGCTCACCAGCCTGATCGACGTTACCCAGACGATCGGCACGGTGCAGGTCAACGGCATCCTCAGCACGCTCGGCGATTATTTCCTGATGACCGGCGGGCTGAACGGGACCGGCACCATCTACACGCCGTTCTTCACCAACATGCTGGGCGTCATCTCGCCGGGCGCGTCGGGCAATGCCGGGTCGTTCGGCACGCTCAATTTCCGCGGCAATGTGATCCTGACCTCGGGCAGCAGCTATCTGGTCGATCTGGGCGCGAATGGCGTCTCTGACCGGATTTCGGTGCTGTCGAACGGCGGGATCAACGACGGCATTGCCAATATCGGCGGCGGGATCAACCTCAGCTTCTCGGCCGCGACGCTGCGGGCGGGCAACATCTATACCATCCTGGAGGCGCAGAACCGGGTTACCGGCACTTTCGCAAATCCGGCTGCGATCAGCGCCATCCTGACGCCCCGGGTACTGCACTTCACCAATTCGGTGCAGATCGCGATCAATGCCGGGTCGTATCGCACCGTCGCGGGCACCACGACCGTGCAGCAGAGCTATGCCCAGCTGTTCGATCAGAACCGTCCCTCTGCTGCGTCGCTCGACTCGATCTACGGGCCGCTTGACCTGCAGAGCGCGGCGACGATCCGCGCGACCTTCGATGCGCTGGCGCCGCGCACCGAACCGCTGCTCAATGGCATTGCGACCACGGCGGTGGACAATAATGCCCGGTTCCACCGCGACCGGTTGGCGCAATATGACGCGTCGGTGTCGCGCGGCGGCACCATTGCCGTGATTGGCCAGCCGATTCAGCTCGCCGCCGCCAATGCGACGAGCCTCAATGGCGGCCAGCCAGTGCAGAGCGACACCGCCGACACACGCGTCACAAAGGCCAATTTGCCTGACGATATCGGCGTCTATCTGGCCGGCGGCTATGTCGACGGGACGAGCGCGCCCGGGCGGCAGCTCAACCCCGCCGGCGCGCGTGATCGCTTCAACGGCTTCTACATTGTCGGCGGCATCGAAAAGGATCTGGGCGACGGCATGATCGGCCTGTCGTTCGGCTACACCGATCTGCGCGGCAACGTCCCCGGCTTTGCCCAGACCGCGCAGGGCAGCCTGTATCAGGGCACGCTCTACGCCCGCAGTGAACTGGGTCACGGCTGGTCGATGGACGGGCAAGTGAACGCTGGCCTGTTCGATTCGACCACCATTCGCAACATCGGCTTCGTCGGCACCAACTATCGGTTGGTTGCCAACAAGGCGGCGTTTGCGCTGGGCGGCGAAGTCGGCGTGCAGAAGACCATCCCGGTCGGCTTCCTGAACATCGCGCCGCGGGTTTCGGTGCGCTCGAACTTCGTGGACTTTGGTCGCGTCGGTGAAACCGGGGGCGGTCCAGCGCTGGTTTACACCCGTGCCGATTTGTCGTCGGTGCAGGGCCGCGCGGGCTTCAATTTCACGGGCACCAAGGGCAGCGCGTTCAAGCCGTTCCTGTCGGCCAATTATGTCCACGAACTCGATCGCCAGCGGCCCAATGTCGTCGGCGCGAACTTTGTTGGCGGCAGCGGCCCTGACGCGCGGTTCCTGCTCGCCAGCATCGACCGCGACTGGTTCGAAGTGAGCGGCGGCGTCACCTATGCCGTTGGCAATATCGAGCTGTCGCTGGCGGCGGACACCACGATCGATCGTCAGGACGTGCAGAACCAGAGCTATCGCGGCGCGATCAAGTTCCGCTTCTGATCGCGGTACGGACCGCCGCTTGCCCCCGGCAAGCGGCGGTCCACCCCGATTGACCGCTTGCGGGCGGATGTGCCAAAGGCACTGGGTCAGCGGCGGGCCGATATACGTGCGCTCGGCAAAGGCTGGCATGACTCATGCGGGTGTAGCTCAATGGCAGAGCAGAAGCTTCCCAAGCTTACGACGAGGGTTCGATTCCCTTCACCCGCTCCACCCCTTGCGCGATAGGGCGTCGATCCGAAACTGATGCCGCACCCTTCGCTCTCCTCGCGCGCGGCGCTGCTGGTCGCGATCGAGGGTGGCGATGGCGCGGGCAAGGCGACGGCGGCGGCCAATCTGGTCGCGCTCGCGCAGGCCGAGGGTCTCACGGCGACGGTGCTGTCCTTCCCGCGCTACGGCGATACCGTGGGCGGGCATGTGATCGGCGATTTTCTCGCCGGGCGCCTGCCGCGTGCACTGACGCCGCACGCCGCCGCCGTGCTTTACGCGCTCGACCGGTTTGAATCGGCGGCGCATCTGGCGATGCTCGCGGCGACGCATGATCTGGTGGTGCTCGATCGCTACATCGCGTCGAACATTGCCTATCAGGCCGCGAAGGTGCCGCCCGACGAGGTGCCCGCGCTGATCGACTGGATCGTGCGGCTCGAAACCGTCCAGTTCGGCCTGCCCGCGCCGGGGCTGACGATCTATCTCGACACCCCGCTGGAGGTTGCGCGCGACCTGATCCTGCGCAAGCGCCAGCGCAGCTACACCGACCGCAGCTATGACGAGCATGAAGCCGATCTCGCGCTCCAGGCACGCGTGCGGGAGAATTATGCGGCGATGGCGGCGGCCAGCGCGCTGGGCCGCTGGGTGACGGTGCGCACGGTCGCGGCCGGCATAGGGGCGGACGGGGCGATGCGGACGCCCGAGGCGATCGCGGCGGAGATTGCAGCGGAAGTGCTGGCGGTGGTGGGGGTTTCGCCGCCCTGACCCCAGGCTGGTGCGCTATGTTTCGCTCAACCCGGTGCGTGCGCACATGGTCGAGCGTGCGCGCATCTGGCGGGCGAGGACGACGATCTGGTGAGGGGATGGCGGGCAATAGTGTGTATTTGGTGCACTGTCACCGTTATTCCCGGCGACATCTTTCGCGGTGCCGCCCACATCCTGCCCAAAGCTCGCCAGCCGCGATACCGGATCAAACGCGTAGCTCGTCACCGTGCCATTGCCGCGCATCAGGCTCGTGCGGCGACCAAGGTCGTCCTAGCCGTAGCTCGCCAGCAAGCTGGCGCCATTTTCGCGCACCGCCGTCATCGCACCTGTATTATCATAGTCATAGGTCGCGTAGAACCCGTCGCTCCACGTCACCCGCGTCCGCCGACCGGCGAGATCATAGTGCGCGGCGATCCCGGCCCAGGGTTGCGCTTGGTACGTCATCCGGCCCAGCGCGTCATAGATGAAGCCGTCGTACAGCGAACCCTTGGCGATCGATGTCATCCGCCCGAGCAAGTCGTACTCGTAGTAAACGTCGACTTCGGAGCCCGAATTAAGTGCACTGTCACCGTAATCCCACTGTCACCGTAATCCATATTCAAGCCGATGCAAATCACTCTACAAGAAAATCTGAAGTCTACGGATTTGCCGATTGATATACCTAAGTTTTTTCAGATGACCCATTGGCGCCAATACAAATGTTATTGTATAATTTACTTTAGGGTACAAAGTACCGTAGTTATCATAGATATCAGTTAAAGAGTGAGATTGGAAAACAATATATAATCTTTCAAAATTACCTTTCTTTTCTGAGCAAGTTTTCGTTCGATAGCCTCGAATGATAACTGTCTTAAATGCGGATACCATAATTTTGCAATTCGCTGGAATTAATGATTTCAAAGATCGTTTCATGTCAGTATTGTAAGAAGCATAGATTGAAAATGGTCTTCCTGATGATCCAGTCGGGTCTTCACATGACTCATTTTCTTTTCGAATATAGAGTCCGTGAATTTTAGGTCCAGATTTTGCTAGACATGACCTTTGTTCCACATCTTTGAATTTGATACCAAATTCTGGAATTGTGACTGTCTTTCTTGCATTTAATGATGATGGAATCGTCATCACTATTAGTAAGAGATATACTTGTAAAATTTTCATTTCAGCCACAGCTATCGGTTAATGATTCTGGAAATGCGCCTATAACGCTATCGATAGCACCCAATACTTTTGATGCCCAACCCGGGTCTCCCCCGTTATCGGCGTCAAGATTATTGTATGCTCCTCGAGTATCTGTTGCGCCTTGGTTAGGTGCAGCCGACTGATTATTAATTGTTAGTCTGGAAACAAATTCTGCAGGTGAGAATGACCCATTGATCCTCGGCCCCCACTGTGACCCCCAGCTTGACCAAGCTGACGAAAATGATGAATATCTTAATCCTGGCGTGGCGTCTCCCCCCGAGGTAGCTCCGAATGGATTATTAGACTGTTTATACTGTATACTATCGCCCCAACCAGATTCATGGGCAGCTAGCCCAATTAAAAAGGATAAATTTGTGTTGTATTTGATTGAAACTCCCACCGCAGCTGCGCCTTGCGTTCTAATGAAGTCGAGCTTCTTGCTAGCTGGACACCTTAGATGTGAAGCTGCTTCCGCAATCCCGACTGCCAGACTGTGAACGGAATTTGTCAATCCCGGGGTTGAGCAGGCCGAGTCTTGAGTAACGTAAGTCTGACCGGTAAAAAACGGCTCGCTGTATTTGTTTTCTTTTGGGAGCCAAATCTGTCGCCATATTCCCCAAACTGTGTAGCTGCACCTTCCACTCGGGTCCGTCGCATTCACCGGATCCCCACCAACATAATTATACCAGTTCAGCCCGTCGCCATACCCAATCGGGTCGGTCTGCAGGAACCGGCCGAGCGTGGGGGAGTAGATGCGGGCCTTGTAATAATACATGCCGAGCTCGGGGAGCCAGGCTTGCCCGGTGTACTGGAACCGCCCGACATTGCCCGCTGCCGGGATGCCATAGTCGTCGTAGCTGTTGATGTTGGTCACCGTGCCGCTCGCATTCGACACCGCGATCACGCTGCCGCGCTCGTCGGCGTGCAGGTAGCGCTTGTCGCTCGTGCCGCTGCCTTCATACCACACCAAAGGCTCGTCGACATCGGCGCCCCAGACATAGCGCCGCAGCGTCGCGAGCGTGAGCTTGTCGTGCTCGGTTGCGATCTGGCCGCCGTCATAGAGGAACGCGGTCGCATCGTTCGGCGTGTACTGCACCGCCAGCCGACCGGCCCCGTCGTGGAAGTACAGCAGCCCGAGGTTGCTCGATATCAACTGGTTCTCGGCGCTATAGCCGTAGCTCGTGCCGCCCAAGCTGGTGAGGTTGCCGCGTGCATCATAACCCAGCGCTGTCGTCCCGGTCTGCGTTATCTGGTTCAGCCCGTTGACGTTATCGGGCCGGTCGACATTCGTCGCGCCGGTCCAGGCATAAGCATTGTTTGAGCGCGTCATGCTCGCGATCTGGCCCGAGGGGTGGTGCGTGAAGGTCGCGGTGACATTATTGCCGCTGCTGGCAAAGCTTTGCCCCAGGCTCGCCAGCCGTGATACGGGATCGAAGCCGTAATTCGTCACCGTGCCATTGCCGCGCATCAGGCTCGTGCGGCGACCAAGGTCGTCGTAGCCGTAGCTCGCCAGCAAGCTGGCGCCATTTTCACGCACCGCCGTCATGTTGCCGGTGATATCATAGTCATAGCTTGCGTAGAAGCCGTCGCTCCACGTCACCCGCGTCCGGCGGCCTGCGAGATCATATTGCGAGGCGATCCCCGCCCAGGGTTGCGCTTGGTACGTCATCCGGCCAAGCGCATCATAGATGAAGCCGTCGTACAGCGAACCCTTGGTCAGCAAGGTTACGCGCCCGAGCAAGTCGTACTCGTAGGAAACGTCGACTTCGGAGCCCGAATTAAGTGCACTGTCATCGTAATCCCGCAATCCGTCACCGCAATCCATTGGGTTGACGATTCTTTATCAATCGCGAAATAACAACTAAATTTGCTACTGCAATAACATAAATGTATTTATGTAAAACATGAAAGTATAATTCATCTACAATAACGCCAACGGCAATAAAAACTGACACGAAAATAAGAAATTTTCTCATTATAATATCCTATTGCGTTAGGTGGTTTATTTACAGTTAGCTAAATCTAAAGCGCCCCCATAAAGAATTCCTAACCCTAATGCATCGCCCAAAGGCCCACTAACAGCTGCGGCAATTTTAAATTTTGCTGCAGAACGCAAAGTTATAGCAGCCACTGTCATATTGACCGGCTTCGATCCTCCAAATGAATCTTCAAGAAATCTTCCGAATTTGCATCTGTTATCACGTTCCCTTTTTGGCGATTCGGAGCAAAACTCACCGACGCAAATGACACCAGAGTAATCTATATCACGATCACTTGGAATATTAAGAACTAAATCAATACTAGGTTCTTCAATTGTGTCGACATTTACACACTCACGAATGTTTATCGCCACAACAACTATCAACATCCCGGTTGAGTCATAATATGAATACCCCTCCTCTCTTCTGGTAAAACACAGCAAAGTTTGCCCACTCGGATCCCTAAAATTCACCGGGTCCCCACCAACATAATTATACCAGTTCAGCCCGTCGCCATACCCAATCGGGTCGGTCTGCAGGAACCGGCCGAGCGTGGGGGAGTAGATGCGGGCCTTGTAATAATACATGCCGAGCTCGGGGAGCCAGGCTTGCCCGGTGTACTGGAACCGCCCGACATTGCCCGCTGCCGGGATGCCATAGTCGTCGTAGCTGTTGATGTTGGTCACCGTGCCGCTCGCATTCGACACCGCGATCACGCTGCCGCGCTCGTCGGCGTGCAGGTAGCGCTTGTCGCTCGTGCCGCTGCCTTCATACCACACCAAAGGCTCGTCGACATCGGCGCCCCAGACATAGCGCCGCAGCGTCGCGAGCGTGAGCTTGTCGTGCTCGGTTGCGATCTGGCCGCCGTCATAGAGGAACGCGGTCGCATCGTTCGGCGTGTACTGCACCGCCAGCCGACCGGCCCCGTCGTGGAAGTACAGCAGCCCGAGGTTGCTCGATATCAACTGGTTCTCGGCGCTATAGCCGTAGCTCGTGCCGCCCAAGCTGGTGAGGTTGCCGCGTGCATCATAACCCAGCGCTGTCGTCCCGGTCTGCGTTATCTGGTTCAGCCCGTTGACGTTATCGGGCCGGTCGACATTCGTCGCGCCGGTCCAGGCATAGGCATCATTCGAACGAATCACGCTCGCGATCTGGATTACGGTGACGGATTACGGTGACGGATTACGGTGACGGATTACGGTGACAGTGCACTAAATGCACCACCCTTCCAATGTCGGAAATCCTCTGCAACGTTCGCCGCGCGCTCTTTGACAATCGATTCCGACTCGCGGCGTGCGCGGCACCGCGATGGCCTGACCCCCCTATGGGAGGTCATAACCTTTGTAACCTTTCGAGCTTGCGGATCTCGCTGAAGCTACTCTCTATGCTGATCGCTGCGGCGAGATTGGTGAGGTGGCTGGCGCTTGCGTCACCGAGGCAGTCTTCGCAGCTCGGGCGGGTTGCGTCTTTGGTGAGGGCGCTGGCGCTTCCGTCACCAAGGCACAAATCGTCCCCCGGACGATTTGAGTCCTTGGTGACCCCTACGGGATTCGAACCCGTATTTCAGCCGTGAAAGGGCCGCGTCCTAACCCTTAGACGAAGGGGCCAAACCGGAGCTTGAGCGGGCGCCGTAATCAAACCCAAGGCAGGGGTCAAGCGTCCGCGCCGACTTCGTGGTGGCAAACCGCCTGCAGCTTGTTGCCGTCGGGATCGCGGACATAGGCGGCGTAATAATTGGCGTGGTAATGCGGTCGCAGCCCGGGAATGCCGGTGTCGGTGCCGCCATGCTGGAGTGCGGCGGCGTGAAAGGCATGCACTGCCGCGCGCGACGGCGCGACCAGCGCGACATGATTGCCATTGCCGCGCGCCGCCGGGCGGCCATCAAAGGGTTCGAGGATGAACAGCTTCATGCCCGCCGCTTCGCCGAACACCAGCGCGCCGGCCATGTTGAACGGCTGGCCGATGCCGAGCGTCGCCATCACCGGTTCGTAAAAGGCGCGCGCACGCTCCAGATCGCGGGTGCCCAGAGTGACATGGCTGAACATGCTCGCATCCTCAATCGGCCCAGGCGGCATCGTCGAGGTGGATCTCGGCGGCGGGCTGGCTCCCCCAATCATCGATCTTCGCGCGCCCGGCAATCCACAAGCGCCGGTGCGACGGCGCCGACAGCAGCGCTTGTCCCAAAAGGCTTTCGGCCTGTCGAAACGCGACCGTCTTCAACCGCGCGCCATCTTCGCCCGCCATGATGGCACGCACATGACCATTGCCGACAATATCGGCCTTGATGACGCGCACCGGCCCGGCGGCGACGCGCGGGGCGGGCCAGCCCATGCCGTAAGGGCCGCCTGCCTCCAGCGATTCGACCAGCGCGGGCGAGACGCCGCGCGGCGTGAGCAGCGCGTCGACCAGCAGCGCGCGGTCGCCGATCGAGCGGGTGACGCCCTCGGCAAGGCGCGCTTCGAGGAAGTCGCTGAAAGCGGCGATTTCCCCTTCGGCGATCGTGAGCCCCGCCGCCATCGCATGCCCGCCGCCCGCGACCAGCAGCCCGGCTTCCTTCGCCGCGAGCACGGCCTGGCCGAGATCGACGCCCGACACCGATCGCCCCGATCCCTTGCCCACGCCATGCTCGTCAAGCGCGATGACGATTGCGGGCTTGCCGAATTTCTCCTTCAGCCGCCCGGCGACGATGCCGATCACGCCGGGGTGCCAGCCTTGGCCCGCGACGATCGTGACGGCGCGGTCGGCGCGGGCGATCGCTTCGGCGCTGGTCTGGACATCGCCTTCGATCGTGCGGCGTTCCTCGTTGAGGCGGTCGAGTTCGGCGGCGATCACGCGCGCTTCCTCGGGGTCGTCGGTGGTGAGCAGGCGCACGCCGAGATCGGACTTGCCCACGCGCCCACCAGCGTTGATGCGCGGGCCGAGCGCGAAGCCGAGATCGGTCGCGGTCGGCGCGCGGGTGAGGCGCGCGGCGTCGAGCAGCGCGGCGAGGCCGATGTTGCGGCGCTGCGCCATCACCTTCAGCCCCTGCGCCACGAAGGCGCGGTTGAGGCCCCGGAGCGCCGCCACATCGGCGACGGTGCCAAGCGCCACGATATCGAGCAGATCAAGCAGCTTTGGCTCGGGGCGCCCTGCGAAATGCCCCCGCGACCGCAGCGTACGGATCAGCGCCGCACCGAGCAGAAACGCCACGCCGACCGCCGCCAGATGCCCGTGCGCCGCGCCTTCCGCCTCGTCGAGCCGGTTGGGATTGACCAGCGCATAGGCGACCGGGAGGGCGGGCGCGCATTTGTGGTGGTCAACCACGATCACGTCGACGCCGACCGCGCGCGCCATCTCCAGCGCTTCGAACGCCTGCGCGCCACAATCGACCGTGACGATCAGGCTTGCGCCGTCGCCCGCGAGCCGCACCAGCGCTTCGCCTGACGGGCCATAGCCCTCCATCAGCCGATCGGGGATGTACGCGACCGGATCGAGCCCAAGCGACCGCAGCAGCCGGATCATCAACGCAGCAGAGGTGGCGCCATCGACGTCATAATCGCCGAACACCGCGACGCGCTCACCGCCGAGCACGGCAGCGGCGAGCCGCTCGGCGGCGCGGTCCATGTCGCGGAAGATCGACGGATCAGGCATGAAACCGCGAATGCTGGGGCTGCGGTGCGCCTCAAGCGTCTCCCGCGAACACCCGCGCGACAGCAGGAGCTGGGTGACGAGATCGTCGCCGGTCAGGTCTTGGCGGGCATCGGTTTCCAGCGCGCGCCACCGCCACGGCTGGCCGAGGATCGAATGGGTGATGTTGAGGACATGGGACATTGGGGAGGGTGTAGGGGAAATGGCCGGGGGCGGGAATCGGTTTTGGTGGGCGGTGGACTGCGCCAAACGGATGCGCCGATGAAGCTCGCCCGACAAGCCATGCTCGCCGACATCACAATTGCACCGGCGACCCGCGCAGCAGCTCAATAAAGCCTTGAATGTTGGCCGCCTTGCACGGGGATTGCCGCGCCGCTGATGAAGCTCGATTGGTCGGAGAGCAGGAATTCGATCGCGTCGGCGACAACGTGCGATTCACCGAGCTTGCCCGATGCAGTGTAGCGCTCGAGCAGTTTTTCGAACAATGCCGGTTCGGCCTCGGCATAGGGATCGACCATTTCCGAATGGCAATAGCCGGGGCAGATGGCGTTTACCCGAATGCCCCGACGAGCGTAATCAATCGCCGCAGTCTTGGTCAGGCCGATGACGCCCCATTTGCTGGTCACATAACCGCAATTGCCGATGTCGCCGCCAACGGTGCCGTAAATCGACGAAATGTTGACGATCGATCCGCCGCCACTGGCGAGCATGGCCGGAATCTGGGCGCGCATACTGGCGAACACGCCGGTCAGGTTGATGTCGATGACGCTGTGCCAATCTTCGTCGGTAAAGTCGGCGACCGGCTTGAACATCCCGCCTGTTATGCCTGCATTGTTAACCGCGCCGTCGAGCCGCCCAAAGCGATCAACGGTTTTCGCGACCATCGCATCGACATCCGCCTGAACGGTAACGTCGCTTTGGATGAACATCCCTTCGCCGCCCGCCGCTTCCATCTGCGCCACGACGGCCCGGCCTTGCTCCTCGCGTCGCCCGGTGATGGCGACCTTCGCGCCTTTGCTCGCCAGCGAAACCGCCGCTGTCGCGCCAAGGCCGGATGTGGCGCCGGTGATGAGAATGACTTTGTTCTGGAAACTGCTCATTGGAGTTCTCCCGAAAATGAAAACTGGACCACAACATGTGCGATGCGCTGGTCAGAGCGAACAAAGGTGACACTGCAATGGACATAGCGACTCGCGCTGCGGCGCTTTCAAACGCAGCCTGAGCGGGAAGGGGCGCTTCTCCTTCCCGCTCCGTCAAGACTCAACGCTTACTGGAACCACTGGCCCGTGCCTGATGAGGCACTGCCCTTGGCGTGGTTTGTAATGGTTCCGCGCCGTCCAGCATAGGCCCCGCTGGTGCCGTACAATCCGCCGATGCAGCTGACTTCTTGGGTCGCTTGGTCGATGAACTGGCAGCCCATTGCCGCGCTATAGGCGCCATCACTGGCGGTGACGTCGCACAGCATATGGAACTCGAACAGCGAATCGCGGGGCGGCTGGGTCATCATGACGCAGCTGAAGCTGGCCTTGGTGGTCTGGCCGGTCGAGGTCTTGCCTACGCTGCTGCCCGTCCAGTGCATGCCCGAATAAGGGACGCCGTTCTTTCCATTCCCGCCGACCGTGGTCGGGGCATTGCTCGTTGAGGTAAAGGTGAAGGTGGTGTCACCGCTTTGTGCAAAAGCTGGGGCGGCCATGCCGATAATTGAGAGTGCGGCGATCACGCCAGACAGGGTGGAATTAGGCTTCTTCATGACATTTCTCCTATGCCCCGCGCTTTCGGTCGCGCTTGTGGCACCCGCCCTCGCGAAGCGGAAACCGGAGAGCGGGTTTGTGGTTTTGAACGTAAGGGGAATACCGGTCGCCTGCACCCGCGCATGGCGAGGCGAGGGGTGTGGGCGGGGTTTGATCCGAATGGTCATTCCAAACTAGATTTGGAATGACCATTCAGCTCGGGCGCACGGCTCTCTATCGCGTGGCCAAAGCCACCTGCACGGTACCCATGCTGCGCTGGTAGTAAGCGATAAAGCCACTGACCTGGGTCGCTGCAACGGCCTGAGCGACCAGGCTATCGCGGCATTCCCTTTGCGCGTTGACCTTGCCGAGGGTCGAGACATCGCTGCACGCGCGCGCGGCGGTCAGCTTGAAAGCTTCATAATTGGCTTCAACCGAACGGGCAGGGCTATACCGAAAGGTGACGGATTCGGCTTCCTGAGCTACAGCGGCTGAAGCGGAAAGAATGGCGACAGCGCCGATGATGAAGGCTTTTGCAGTCCTTGACATGATGTGTCTCCTCAGTTGGGCTACCAACCATCGCTGGCTGTGCAGTCTTTCTGGAGGAGGCCCCTCGAAACGTCCTGTGGCTGGTATGATTTCGACATGATGGATTTATGATGGGACGTGATTGATAGTTTTTACAGAGACTTGAGCTGCAATTTTTCCGTTGGGCTTCGCACCGCAGCCTCCTGAACAGCAAAATAACCTATCCTTGACCCATCACCCGATTCCGGCCAGTCTCTCCCGGGCCTGAAAGACCTGTCGAGTGTGCGTTCTGCGTGGGTGGAGAGAGGACGCTGTTGTGTCGAGGGGACGGGACGTCATGGCATTT
>CAYUYZ010000026.1:0-47403 GCA_964449575.1 uncultured Stakelama sp. | reverse complement strand
CGAGCAGCGTGAAGATATGCTCCGAAATCCGGTTGTTGAGCACGCCCTTGCCGCTGATCGTGCCCTTTTTCTGGGCGTTGAACGCGGTCGCATCATCCTTGAAATATTGGATCAGCGTGCCCGGTTCGGGGCCTTCGTAAAGGATCTTGGCCTTGCCTTCGTAGATTTGGCGGCGGCGAGCCATCGGCGGAGACTTTCACAAATAACGTGCCCCGGCTGCGCGACTGGCTGGCATCGCGCAAGAACCGGGGCGGGAGCGACGGCTATACCGGATGGCGCGCGCTGGCGCAACGCGCGAGCGGGGGTTCAGGTGACGGCGTGGCGGGTCGCAAATTGTGGATCGCGATAGGCGCCGGTTGCGAGCAGGTCGGCCAGAATCTTGCCCGCGCGCACCGCATCCTCAAAGCCGAGGTAGAGGGGGGTGAGGCCGAGCCGCAGGACATCGGGCGCGCGAAAATCGCCAATCACGCTGTGCGCTATAAGGGCTTGGCAGAGCGGATAGGCTTGCGGGTGCCGGAACGAGATGTGCGAGCCGCGCTGCGCTGGGTCGCGGGGGGACACGCATTCGAGGCCGAGCGCATCGCCGATCGCCGCGAAGGTGTCGAACAGGGCGGCGCTTTTGGCGGCGATCAGCGCCGGGTCGGCTTCGAGCATCAGGTCGATGCCGGTCTCGAGCGCGGCGAGCGAGAGCATCGGTGGCGTGCCTGCGAGCCAGCGCTTGATGCCGGGGGCAGGGGCATAGCCATCGGCAAAGTCGAAGGGGGCAGCATGGCCCATCCAGCCCGAGATCGGATTGGCGAGGGCGGCTTGGTGGCGCTCGGCGACGAAGAGATAGGCCGGCGCGCCGGGTCCGCCGTTGAGATATTTATAGCCGCAACCGACCGCGAGATCGGCGTTCGCGCCGTTCAGATCGACCGGCACGGCGCCCGCGCTATGGCTCAAATCCCAAAGCGCCAGCGCGCCGACCGCATGGGCGCGCGCGGTCCAGGCGGCCATGTCGAAGCGCTCGGCGGTTTTGTAATGGACATGGGTGAGCATCAGCACTGCAACGCTCTCGTCAAGCGCTGCGGCGAGCCGATCGCGGGGGGCGACGCACAGGGTAGCGCCGGGGATGCCCGCCACGACGCCTTCGGCAATGTGCAGGTCGGTCGGGAAATTGCCTGCCTCGCTCAGGATGACGCGGCGTTCGGGATTGGCGCGAAGCGCTGCGGTTAGCAATTTGAACAAATTGACCGACGTAGAATCGGCGACGGCAAGCTCGCCGGGGGCAGCGCCGATCAGCCGGGCGATCTTGTCGCCGATGCGCAACGGTGCCGCGATCCAGCCCTCGTTCCAGCTCCGAATGAGGCGTTTGCCCCATTGGCGCGTCGTCAGATCGGCGACCGCCGCTGCGGTCGCCTTGGGCAGCGCGCCGAGCGAATTGCCGTCGAGATAGATTACGCCGTCGGGCAAGTCGAACCGCTGGCGAAAGCCGCGCAACGGATCGGCTGTATCGCGAGCGCGCGCTTCATCGAGCGTCATCATTGGGCGAAAGCCGCATCGATCAGCGCGACTGTCTTCGCCCAGGCCGCGCTCTCGGGCGCGATCAGTTCAACATGGCCAGTGGCGGGGACGCGGTGGAGCGCCACGCGGTCGCCCTTGGCGCGCGCTTGGGCTTCATAGCCTGTGCCAAGCCGCATCGGGATGATCCGGTCATTCTCGCCGTTGACGAGGTCCTGCGGCACGCCGAGCGGCAGCAGGCGCGGCACCGAGGTGTCGGCAAAGACATCGGCATGCGCGGGCGAGGGCGCCCCGGTGACGCGTGCCACGACGTCGGTGCCACAGCCATTGTCGGGGCTGGCGGCGGTCGCTTCGAGATCGGGCAGCCCGCCAAGACTGATGACATGCGCGATGGGTAGCGGGTGTTCGGTCCTGAGCGCGCTTCCCTTCGGCAGGCGCACGCGCCCCGCCAGCCACAGCGCGAGATGCCCGCCTGCCGAATGGCCGACCGCGACGACTTTGCGCAGGTCGAGTTGGTAGCGCGCGGCGGCAGCTCGCAAGGCATCGGTGGCGGCGCTGGCGTCGGCGAAAGTCCCCGGATAGCCGCCGCCGGGTCGGTCGACGCCGCGATAATCGATGTTCCACACCGCATAGCCGCGCGCGCGCAAATCATTCGCGATCCAGTTCATCAGGCTGCGATCGGCAATCTCGGTCTGCCAGCAGCCGCCGTGCACCATCAAAACGGTCTTGTGCTTGCCGGGAGTCCGGGGCAGCCAAAGGTCGACCTTTTGATAAGGATCAGCGCCATAGCTGATCGTCGCATCGGGCGCGGGACGCGGGCGACCGGTGAGGTCGGGCCAGGTCAGCAGTTTCGGATCGGCCATCGCGGTGAGCACCATCAGGCAAGCAAGGAGGAAGGGTCGCATCGCGCGACCCTATCCGCTTGCGCCCGCTGCGCCAATCACTCGGTCGTGAAGCGCCTCCGCACCCGCCGCCAGATCCACCAGCCCGCCAGCGCCAGCAGCGCCCAGGGCAGGCCGCCCGCGAGCAAAATCGTGAGCAGGCTCATCGCGGCGAGGAAGCTCTGCTGCGCCAGTGACAGCCCGATCGCGATCGGTGAATCGGCGTCGAAGCCCGCGAAGCTGTCGGTGGTGCCATAATCGAAATGCATCGGCGTGCTGGCGAGGCTTGCCTGCTGTTCGCCCTTGCTGGCGGCGTTGGCGTTGAGCGATTGGCGGATGGCATCAGCCTGTTCTTGCAGGGTGACGCGCTCGCGGGCCTTGGCGGGCAGTTTGGCGAGTTGCGCTTCGATCCGGTCGAGATCGGCGCGTTGGCGGGCGCTTTCCTGATCGATTGCCTTGATCGCGCCGCCAGCATCAGTGCCGGTGATGTCAACCGAGCCGAGCTTGCCGCCCGCCTTGACGACGGTGTCGATGCCATTTGTGCCGAATTTGCGCGCGATGCCGGGGTCGAGCTTGAAATCGAGGCTGGCGGTGATGTCGCTTGCGCCGCGCCCGACGGCGTAGTGCATGCCGGTGATGCGACACCGCGCGATCCCGAGCGCTTCGCACGCCTGCGCATGGGCTTCCTGCGTGCTCGAAATGCGCACGGCGGGCACGCGGAAATCATAGGCATAGCGGAACGCCACGCCGGGGGCGACCGTCAGCGAAATGCCGGGGCCGCGCGCATCGAAGCTCTCGCTCGCGGCGGACTCGGTCGACATCGCATCGTTTGCGGGGGGTTCGCGCCCGCCTTCGGTCTTGGCGCATCCCGCCAGCGCCAGCGCCATGATCACAACTGCTTTGCCGCGCATGCCTTGATCTCCTGATTTGGAGAGACGTCATTATCCTATCAATATGATATGGTAAAGCGCTTCGCCGCAATTGCGCCACATTTGGCCAATGGCGCGGCAACGCCTGATCCGCGCGATGCGCGAGGCGTTCATCCCAAAGGATGAGTGGGCAGGCGCGTGCTGAACACGGGCCATTAACGCGGGATCGTTACGCGGCCTTGGTTGAGCGCCCCGTTGCGGCGCTTCTCAGGTGCGTTGCCGACTATGGCTTTCGAGTGGTCAATCATCGGGTACGGGGCAACCATCGGCCGGGCGCGGCTTGTTCGTGCGCTCGCCATCGCTTTTGGCCTGATCATTGCCGCCGCCTTCCCCAACCGCGCGTCCGCGCAAACCTCGCCGACGACCACGGTCTCGACGCCAGGTGCGTGGAGCTACACCGTGCCGGCCGGCGTCTATTTCGTGTCGGTCCGCGCGGCGGGCGCGGGGGGCGGCGGTGGCGGGGCTGACTTGGGCGGTAACGGCGGCGCGGGCGGTGCGGGTACGGCGATCACTGTGATGCTACAGGTTACTCCGGGGCAGGTGCTGTCGGGGACAATCGGCGGCGGCGGTCGATCGGGCTTTACCGGCGGTCCCGATTTGGGCGGCTCGATCGCTTGTTCAGGCGCGGGGTTGGCATCGAGCTTTGGCGGAGGTGGTCGCGGCGCCAACGCGAATTGTGCGGTTGGCGGCTATAGTGGCGGCGGCGGTGCCGGCGGTGGCGGAACATCGGTCGCGCTCGCCGGGACCATCGTCGCGCAGGCAGGCGGTGGCGGTGGCGGCTCTGGCGGCGGCTGGTATCATCCCGGCGTCAATGGTGTCGCAGCCGCAGCATCGATTTTGCAGACATCGGCCTGCGGCGCGGTTGGTAGTGGCGCAGCGGGCGTGTCATTGGCGCTCGATGGCGGGGCTGCGGGCGGCGGGGGTGGCGGCTATCCGGGCGGTACCGCGGGTGCTGGATCGAACGATGACGGCGGCCAGACAGGCAGCACGGCGGCGACCGGCGGCGGCACGGCGCGCGGTGGCGGTGCTGGCGGATCATGCACCAACACAACTGCCGCGATCCTGTCGGCGGTCGCCAGCGGCACGGGCGGCGCGGGCGCGGCGGGCGAAGTCAATCCCAGCGGCACGAGCTCGGGGGTAGTGGGCGGCAATGGCTCAATCACCATCACCCTGTTGCCATCGGTGATCGTTGCCAAGACGAGCACGGGCGGTACCGGTACGTTCAACTTCACTGGCACCAATGGCTTTGCCAATCAGGCCGTCACCACCAGCGTTGCTGGTACCCCGGTTGCCGGATCGCCGCAGTTGCTGACCAGTCCCGCCAGCGCGACGACGCTGACCGAAACTGGGCCAACCGGCTTTATCCTGTCGGGGATCACATGCACCGGCCTTGGCAGCGGCGGCACCGCGACCGTCAACCTGACCACGCGCAGCGTTACCTTGAACGCGGCGGCAATCTCACCGGGCACGGCCGTCACCTGCACGTTTACCAATGCGATCGCGCCGACGATCACCAAGGTCAGCACGGTGGTGTGGGACCCGACCAACGGCATCACCAATCCCAAGGCGATTCCGGGCGCGCAGGTCCGCTATTGCATTGTCGTCAGCAGCAATTCGGGCGGGGCGGTGATGACGGCGCCGACCGTCAGCGATCGCTTGCCATCGACCGTTACATTCGTCCCCGGCAGTCTTTTTGTGAATGGGACAGCCAGCGGGACGGTTTGCAACACCGGCGCCGTTACCTACTCGGGACATCCGACCAACGGCACCGGCACTGGCGCTTCGGGGACGACGGGCGGCAGTTTTTCGGCAGGCACGGTCACCGCCACGCTGAGCACCATCGCGAGCGGCGCGCGTGCGACGGCCTATTTCGATGTGATCGTGAACTAGGCCGACGCGCCGACCCTCTGGCCAATAGGGCATCGCAACGCTATCGCGCGGCAAATGCCCAGCGACATCATCGACCCCCCCATTCCCGACAGCCCCGACATCCCCGGCCAGTCCGACACGCCGTTCGATACCGCGCTGTCCGAACGCTATCTGGTCTATGCGCTGTCGACGATTACCGCGCGTTCGCTGCCTGATGTGCGCGACGGGCTGAAGCCGGTGCATCGCCGCTTGCTGTGGGCGATGCGGCTGCTGCGGCTTGATCCGAGTCAGGGCTATAAGAAATGCGCGCGCGTCGTCGGCGATGTGATCGGCAAATACCACCCGCATGGCGATCAGTCGGTCTATGACGCGATGGTGCGGTTGGCGCAGGATTTCGCGCTGCGCTATCCGCTGGTCGACGGGCAGGGCAATTTCGGCAATATCGACGGCGATAATGCCGCTGCCTATCGCTACACCGAAGCGCGGCTGACGCAGGTCGCGATCGATCTGATGGACGGCATCGACGACGACGGCGCCGATCTGAAGCCGACCTATAATGGCGAGGAGGAAGAGCCCGAGCTGTTTCCGGGGCTGTTCCCCAATCTGCTGGCCAATGGCGCGAGCGGCATCGCGGTCGGCATGGCGACGAGCATCCCGCCGCACAATGCCGCCGAGCTGATCGATGCGGCGGTGGCGCTGATCGACGATCCCGAGGCAGATCCGCTAAGCTTCGTCCAAGGCCCCGATTTCCCGACCGGCGGGCTGGTGGTCGATAGCCCTGCGGCGATTGCCGAAACCTATGCTACCGGGCGCGGATCGTTCCGGGTGCGCGCGCGCTGGCAGATCGAGGATCAGGGGCGCGGCATGTGGCGGATCATCGTCACCGAAATGCCCTATGGCGTCCAGAAGGGGAAGCTGATCGAGGCGATTGCCGCGATCATCAACGACAAGAAGCTGCCGATTTTGGCGGACGTCAACGACGAATCCGACAGCGAAATCCGCCTCGTCATTGAACCGCGCAGCCGCACGGTTGACCCCGATGTGCTGATGGAAAGCCTGTTCAAGCTGTGCGATCTCGAAGTGCGGGTGCCGCTCAACCTGAACGTGCTCGACGCGCAGCGTACGCCCCGCGTGATGAGCCTGAAACAGGCTTTGCAGGCGTGGATCGACCACCAGTTCATCGTGCTGCAGCGGCGCACGCGCTATCGCCTGAACAAGATCGCCGACCGGATCGAACTGCTCGACGGTTATATCATCGCCTTCCTCAACCTCGACCGCGTGATCGAGATCATCCGCACCGAAGACGAGCCCAAGCCGGTAATGATCGCCGAATTTGAGCTCACCGACCGGCAGGCCGAGGCGATCCTCAACATGCGGCTGCGCCAGTTGCGGCGGCTCGAGGAAATGGAACTGCGACGTGAGCGCGATGCGTTGAATGAAGAGCGCGGCGGGCTGGAGGCTCTGCTGGCGTCGGACACGCTCCAGAAAAAGCGGATGAAGGCCGATCTGGCGGTGATCGGCAAACGGTACAGCCGCGACACGAAGCTTGGCGCGCGGCGCACGACGATTGCCGAGGCGGCACCGGCGCGCGACATTCCGCTCGAAGCGATGATCGACCGCGAGCCGATCACGGTGATCCTGTCGCAGCGCGGGTGGATCCGCGCGATGAAGGGGCATATCGAGCTTGGCTCACCCGACGCGCTGAAATTCAAGGAAGGCGATGGCCCGGCTTTTGCCTTCCACGCGCAGACCACCGACAAGCTGTTGTTGGCGGCGGAGACCGGGCGCTTCTACACGCTCGGCGCCGACAAATTGCCCGGCGGGCGCGGGTTTGGCGAGCCGGTGCGGCTGATGATCGACCTCGACGGTGATGCAGCGATCATCGATCTGTTTCCGGCAAGTCGCAGTGCGCGCGTGCTGCTGGCGGCAAGCGACGGACGCGGCTTCGTCGCGCAGGCGAGCGATCTGATCGCCGAGACGCGCAAGGGCAAGACGGTGATGACGGCGCGTCCTGGCGCCAAGCTGCACCGCGTGCGGGCCATCGGCGACGATGCCGATTATGTCGCGGTGATTGGCGACAATCGCAAGATGCTGGTGTTTCCGCTGAACGAACTGCCCGAAATGGCGCGCGGGCAGGGGGTGCAGCTCCAGCGCTACCGCGATGGCGGGCTCAGCGATGTCACCGGCTTCGTCTTTGCCACGGGCTTGAGTTGGGCGATGGGCGGCGACAGCGGGCGCACGCGCACCGAAAGCGATCTCGGGCCGTGGCGCGCGGCGCGGGGCGCAGCCGGGCGATTGCCGCCCACTGGCTTCCCGCGTGACAATCGCTTCTGACGCCGCGACGGCAGATCGACCACGCTTCAGAGCACCTTAACCTAATTGAATTAGCACGCGTTACGATGGTGATGCGCTCGCCCCGACCTTTGGCTGCTGCCCGCGTTCTCGGTATTGACCGGCGCGCGACCGCTACCGCGCCTGCGCAAACGCCGAGCGCGATCAACCTGTTGCCGATCCCGGCGGTAATCCTGCAAGTGCGCGGCGGGGGCTTTGCGGTCGAACAGATCAACGCGCCGATGGTGGCGGTGGGGCTGGCGGGCGCCGATGACGCCGCGCCGTTGATCCAGAGTCTGGGCGGGCGGCTGATGGCGTTCATGCTGTCGGGCGCGCAATTCGAGGACTTTGTCTGGCAGCACGGCGATGCGGTCGATCGCCGCCATTTCCGCGTTCATGTAGCGCGCGCCCAGACCAAGGAAGTCGAGCGGTGCTTGGTGACGCTGATCGATCGCACGGCCGAAGTGCGCACCGAGCAGAATTTGCGGCGCGAAATGCTCACCGATTCGCTGTCGGGCCTGCCCAATCGGGCGGGCTTTGCCGATCAGCTCGAATCGCTGGTTGCTGACCCGTCGCAAGACCGTGAGGGCTATGCGGTGATGGTCGTCAATCTCGACCGTTTCAGCCGCGTGAATGCCTGTCTGGGCTCGCTGGCCGGGGATGAGCTGCTGATTACCGTTGCGCGGCGCATTCGGGGCGCCTTGCGCGGACGCGACATCCTCGCGCGCATTGGCGGCGACGAATTTGCGGTGCTGCTCCAGCTCGATGTCGGGCGCAGCGACGCCGATCATGTCGCCAAGCGCGTGCTGGGCGCGCTCGCCAATCCGTTTCGACTGTCCGATTTCGAAATCCGCGTGTCATGCTCGATCGGCATCGCCTTTGGCGGCGACCCGATCGATGATGCCGAGGATCTGATCCGCCACGCGCAGTTCGCGGCCAAAAGGTCCAAGGCGTCGGGCGAAGTCACTTCCTATCAGCCACAGGCCTTCGACGTGGCGCGCGCGGAATTCGGGATGGAGACGGCGCTGCGCCGCGCGATTGATGGTCAGACGTTGACACTGGCGTTTCAGCCGATTGTCGATCTGGCCACGGGGCGCATCGTCTCGTTCGAAGCGCTGACTCGCTGGCGCACCGATGACGGCAGCGACATGGCGCCGAACGACTTCATCCCGGTGGCCGAAGAATCGGGGCTGATCGTGCCGCTCGGGCGCTGGCGCTCCATGCCGCAGTCGCGACGCTCGCGGAGTGGGACGCGAAAGCGGGCGGCAATTGCGGCCTGCGGATGGCGGTCAATGTGTCGGCGATCCAGCTCCAGCGCGACAATATTCCGCGCGTCGTCGAACGCACGCTCGAAGCGGCGGCGCTGCCGGGCGCGCGGCTGACGCTCGAACTCACCGAGAGCGCGCTTATTGCCGATCCCGACCGTATTGCCCAGACGATGCAGGCACTGAAAGCGCTCGGCACGACGCTGGCGATGGACGATTTCGGCACGGGCTATTCGAACCTTGCGATCCTGCAGAAATTGCCGATCGATGTGCTGAAGATGGACCGCAGTTTTGTGACGGGGATGCTTGCTGACCGCGACAAAATCGCGATCGTGCGTGCGATTCTGAGCCTGGCGCAGGCACTCGGCATGAAGACCACCGCTGAGGGGATTGAGACGCACGAATTGGCGCAGACGCTGGCCGCGCTGGGCTGCACCTATGGCCAGGGATTCCACTATGGCCGCGCGATCGACGCCGACGAAGCCTATCAGCTGTTCGTCGAACGCAATGCCTGATCGAGCGCGGCGTCGGTGATTGCCGCGAGCCGATCGTCACCCGGGAAATCTTCGGCAATCCACTGATCTTCGATCGCGCGCAGCGTGCGCGCGACATCGGGGCCTTTGCGCAAGCCCCGCGCGACGAGGTCACCGCCCGACAGCGGCAGGCGCGGGGGCGACCAATTGGCGATTGTTGCGAGCGCGGCGAGCGCTGCGTCGCTTGGCAGATGCAGCGTCAGCCGATCCGCCGCGCCGTCGAGTCCCAGCCGATAGCCAAGCGCGCGGGGTGCCCCCGGCTCGGCCGTGAGGGCAGTCGTCAGCCTTCGGCGCTGGAGGTTCGACAGCTTCAGCCGTGCGCCGATGCCGTCGCCGAGCGCGGGATCATCGGGCAGCAGCGCCGCCAGCCGCCGGATGGCATTGGGCGCCAGCCCCGCCGCTGCCTCAACCCCGGCGACGCGCGCCAATCGCTCGGCGCTGGTGATTTCGGGCAGCACGGGGGCGAAAATGCCGTGGTCGATCATCAGCGCGGCGATGGCAGGGGCCTTGGCGGCGACCAGCAGCTTGAGTACTTCGTCGGCGATGCGCTCGCGGCTGAGCGCCATCAGATCATTGGCGCGGGTGGTGCAAGCCGCCAGCCCTTCGGAATCGGGGGTGTCGCCGAAGCGCGCGAGGAAGCGGAAGAAGCGCAGGATGCGCAAATGATCCTCGGCAATGCGCTGGAGCGGATCGCCGATGAAGCGGACGCGACGCGCGGCGAGATCGTCCCGGCCGCCGAAATAATCGAAAACCTTACCCGTGACGGGATCGGCGTAGAGCGCGTTGATCGTGAAATCGCGCCGCGCGGCATCTTCGCGCCAGTCATCGGTGAAGGCGATCGTCGCGTGGCGCCCGTCGGTGGTGAGGTCGCGGCGCAAGGTGGTGACTTCGACCGTGCCGTCGGGCAGCACCGCCGTGATCGTGCCATGCGCAATGCCGGTGGGGATTGCCTTGATATGGCTGGCCCGCAAGCGCTGGACGACGACATCGGGCGCGAGCCTGGTGGCGATGTCGATGTCGTGCGCCTCGACGCCGAGCAACGTGTCGCGAACAATCCCGCCGACGAAGCGCGCATCGCCTTCACCCGCGCCGAGCGCTGCGCACAGCGCCTCCAGCCCGGCGCGGCGCTGCCAATCAGCAGCGGGAAGCGTCAGGCCGCCCATGCCAGCCGCCGCGACAGATTGACGATCATCCCCGCCGTCGCGCCCCAGATACGGCGGTCGCCCCAGTGGATTTCGTAAAAGCTGCGGGTGCGGCCCTGCCACTCGGCGCTCGCCTCGCGGTGGTTGGCGGGATCGAGCACGAAAGCGAGCGGCACTTCGAACACGGCGGCAACCTCGGCTTCGCTTGGCACCAGCATCAGATCGGGCGGGACGATGCCGATCACCGGCGTGATGTCAAAGCCGGTACCGGTGCGATAGCGATCGGTGGTGCCGATGATCCGCACCGCCGACGGCGGGAGCGCGATTTCCTCCTGCGCCTCGCGCAAGGCAGCGGCGACGACGTCGGCATCCTCGGGATCGACCCGCCCGCCGGGGAAGGCGACCTGGCCCGCATGCCGCCGGAGCGTTTCGGTGCGCTGGGTCAGGATCAGGCCGGGTTCGGCCCGCTCGGTGATCGCAACCAGCACGGCGGCGGCGGTCGCCGGATCGCCGTAAGGCAAGTCGCGGCTGTCGCCGGGCATCAGCAAAGTTTCGCCCGGTGCCGCATCGAGCGCGCGCCGCAGCCGCAGGTCGAGTGTCACGCGGTCGGCTCGATCGCGAAGAACGCGCCGTCGCTCCATACGCCGGCCGGGTCGCCGTCGCCCGCCAGCGCGAGTTCGGCGATCTCGTAATAGACCGGCCGCGCGATCAGCGCCTCGAGCCCCGCGCGGACGTGGAGATAGGGGCGGGGACCGTCATCGCCGGTGGCGAAGCGCAAGCCGTGGTTCGGCCCCGCCGTCACCAGATCGCCGGTGTTGAGCCGGAAGGCGAGCCGCATCGCCGCGCCCTCGCCTTCGACCTTCATTTCGACCGCGATGAAGGGCGCATCCTCGACCGCGATGTCGAGTTTTTCCACCGGTGTCACCAGCACATAGCCGCCGTCGGGCTCGCGCCGCAGGATGCGGGAGAACAGCCGCACCATCGCGATCCGGCCGATCGGCGATCCCTGATGAAACCAGGTGCCGTCGCGCGCGATCCGCATTTCGCTATCGCCGCAGTGGGTGGGGTTCCAGCGTTCGACCGGCGGCAATTTGTCGGCTTCGACCAGCCGGGCAATGTCGGTGAGGGAAAGGGCAGAAAGATCGGGCAGGGGGTCCATCGGCATGCGGGTCAGGTAGGCGCGGCAAGCCTCAACGTAAAGCCGTCAGCGGCGCGGGCCGAGCATTCCGGACGTATCTGGCACGTTGCACCCGCCCGCGAGCAGGCGGTGTCGTTCGACTGGGCCGGGCGCGCGCCATTGGGCGGTGCAATGCGCCGAAAAACCGAAGCGACCATAGAATTCGGGGTCACCGATCAGCATCAGCGCTTCGCCCAGCCCATAGGCTTCGGCGGCAGCCTTCATCGCGGCCATCAGCGCGCGGCCATAGCCCATGCCCTGTTGTTCGGGCGCAATCGCCACCGGCCCGACCATCACCAGCGAAGCCGCGCCGCCGCTGTCGAGGTGGAGCGCAATCGGCCAGCACTGGATCGTCCCGACCAGTCGCCCTTGCTGGAACGCCGCAAAATTGAGCGATTCGAACGGCGGCATCCCGGCGCGAATCAGATAGGCGGTGCGATTGTGCCGATCGGGGCCGAAGGTGCGATCGAGCAAAGCCTCGACATCGGCGGCGGCGGCGCTGACGAGCGGGCGAATGTCGATGGCAATTCTCCGATCAGGCATGGACGAAAGGCGGCGGCGCGCTTTAGCTTGGGGCACGGGAAACACAAGCCGGGGAACGCGCGATGAAGCTATATGATGCCGCCTGGGCGCCGAGTCCGCGCCGTGTGCGCGTCTATCTCGCTGAAAAAGGGATAGAGGTGCCGCGTGTCGACGTTGATCTGCGCGGTGGCGAGCATTTCGGCGAGGCCTATCTGAGCCTCAATCCGCGCGGCACCGTGCCCGCGCTTGAACTCGATTCGGGCGAAGTGATTTGCGAATCGGCGGCGATCTGTCGCTATTTCGAAGCAGTGCAGCCCGCGCCGCCCTTGTTCGGCACGACGCCGACCGAAATCGGCCGCATCGAAAGCTGGACCCGGCGGATCGAGAACGACGGCTATACCGCCGCCGTCTATGCGTTTCGCAACACCCGCCCCGCGATGGCCGACAAGGGCGCGCCGGGCAAATGGCCGCCGATCCCGCAGATCCCTGAACTCGCGACGCGCGGCGCGATCATGTGGGGGGCGTTTATGGCGGCGCTCGACGCGCGGCTGGGGCAGAGCGAATGGATTGCGGGCGACGCCTTCAGCTTCGCCGATATCACTGCGCTGGTGACGATCGACTTCGCCCAGAGCGCCAAGCTGCTGGTGCCCGAGAATGACGTGCACCTGCGCCGCTGGTATCATGAAGTCACGGCGCGACCCAGCGCGTCCGCCTGAAGGCTTTCGAAAGCACGCAAAGCTGCTATGGGGCGCGGCCTTGCTGCGGAGACATTGAGCTTGGACGATCGCCTCGAACTCGAAGTGCACGACATCGAAGTGCCGGTGCTGACCGGCATCTATTCCGAAGAGACGCACTTGCCGCAGCCGCTGCGGATTTCGATCACGGTCGAGCTTGAGTGTCCGCCGCATTTCGCGCCCGACATGCCGCTGGGGGCGTCGAAAAACTATCTCGACCTGAAGCGCGCGGCGACGAGTGCGCTGCCGCCCGGCGTGCATTTCACGCTGATCGAGGCGGTGGCGGACCACATCGCCGAAACGCTGATGGTACAGGACGCGCGCGTGCGCTGGGTGAAGGTGAAGATCGTCAAGCTTGCGATTTCGGAAAATGGCGAGGCGATCGGGATCACCCTGCTGCGGCATCGGCGGTAGTCTTTTTTGCGAGCCATCCCGCCATCTCGCCCCGTTCGTGCTGAGCTTGTCGAAGCACCGTCCTTCTTGTGGGACGTCATCGCAGAAGAAGAACGGCTCTTCGACAAGCTCAGGGCAAACGGATGGAAGCTGGGATACTTCTACCGGAGAGCCGTCAAGCCATGAGTATGCGTTTGATCGAACTGGGCGAGGGCGCCACCGTGGGGGCGCTGGTCGCGGCGGTGCAGGAGGGCGCTGCCGATGCGATCATCGTCGAGGTTGCGCCCGAGATTGCCGCGCTCGAACGCCACCTGATCCTCGCCGCAATTGCCCCGCTGGCGATCGAGCTGGCGCCGGGAACGCGGCTGTGCGCGATCGATGTGGGGGCGGGGGCAGAAGCCGAGGATGTCGCGGCGGTGCGGGATTGGCTCGCGGGGGCGGACTGCACCACGGGGCAAGTGGTGGCGGTGACGGGGGAGTAGGGCTACTTCGCCACCCCGACCCGTTAGTTTCGAGCGAAGTCGAGAAACGGGTGTGCATCGCTTGGGGCTTGTTTCTCGACTGCGCTCGAAACGAACGGGGGATGTGGGTGAGGGGGTTGGTCCAGCCAGCCGCACACGGATTCCGGGCGTAAAATCAGGACACCCGCGGGGGAGCGGGGGGAAATCGACCGGCGCGTTTTATGCCACGCGTTCGGGGCTCGGCGACTTGGGCAGTGATGCTTTCAGTCTTTTGGCGCCGAGACTGATGTTGGCCCGATGAAGTGCACGCCGTCGCCGGAAAGTTCTCCCGGCCTATTGTGGCTGCTTTCGAGTTTAGCCGCTTGGGCGGTTGCCCGCTTACGCGACGCCCTACGTGCGTTTACCTTATCGGTGCCGGGGTGATGCGGATCCGTCTTACCCGAACGACTTTTCCGCGCCGGTCGAAGATCACCGCTTGGCCCTCGGGAGGCGAGCGGAGACCCCATCATCACCCCCGCGCTGGCCTTTTCGAGGGGGTGGCGATGGGGAGCGGTGTTAGCCTATTTGGTTTGTCTTGTCAATATAAAATCATCACTTTGGTGGATTGACGCCGTTCTAGTCAAATCGACCTCGTGCAGCTAGCTTATGCCTCATCCTCCCGTGAAGCTGGGGTGACATGACTTTGTTTGCTGCTCTAACCTCGCGCTATTACGACCAGCACAGCGCGCTTGCCGATCATGCGCATGATAGTTCGTCGATCTGCGTGGTGATCGCGGGCGCCTATCACGAATCGATTTGCGGGCGCACCGAGCGCTATCCGGCGGGCAACATGTCCTTCTATCCCGCAGGCGAGCCGCATGCGCAGCGTTTTGAGGCGCACGGCGCGCGCAAATTGCTGCTGACGCCGACGCAACCGATTATCGACCGGATCAGGGTGGCAGCACCGAAGATCGCCGCGCCAAGGGTCCACGATCCCTATTTCGTCCTTATTGCCCGGCGGATGGAAGACGAACTCGCCACACAGGACGCCTTCTCGACCGCGATCGTCGAGGGATTGTCGGTCGAATTGCTGGCAAGGTTCGAGCGCGCGCTCGTACGTCGACGTCCGGCGCGACCATCACTGGCGATGCTGGCCAAGGCCGAGGAGTTTATCCGCGAGAATCTGGGCGGTCGATTATCGCTCGCCACGATTGCCAGCGAGATCGGCGCGACGCCCGATGGCCTCGTCGATCTGTTCCGTCAGCATCATGGGATGACGCCGGGCGAGTATCAGCGGTGGCTGCGGCTGAAGGGTGCGATGTCGCTGCTAAGCGAGACCCGAATGCCGCTTAGCGAAATCGCGCTGGCGTGCGGCTTTTACGATCAGGCGCATTTCACGCGCAGCTTCAAGGCGCTCTACGGCCAGCCGCCGAGCCGCTTTCGCGTCGTTCGCTGAAATACAAATCGCGCGGCGCGTGCAAGATCGGGCCGGGGGCTGCTGATACACCGGGGGCCGCATCATGCTTGCCGGAGGCCCCATCCATGCCTGCTTCGCTCTTTGCCCGATCGACTCTCGCCATCGCCGCGCTCGGCGCCGTTATCGCTTCCCCAGCTCTCGCCGCACCGCCCGCGTTCGACGCCGCCAAATGGCAGGCCGATTACCGCCAGCTCAAGGCGGCGATGGAGCGCGATTACGCCAATCTGACGTGGTTCGGCACGGTCGAGGGCGGGGTCGATCTGCCGCGTCTCGACCAGCTGACCCGCGCGCGGCTGGCGCAGGCGAAAAGCGACCAAGAGGCGCGGCGCGTGATCGCGAGCTTCGTGACGGCCTTTGGCGACGGGCATTTCTCGGCGCTGGCCGATCTGGCACCCGTTGGCCCCACTGCACCCGCCGCGATCCCGGCACTCGAGATCAATCCCGACAAGCCCGAGGAAGGCTGCGCGTCGATGGGCTTTGCGGCGAGCGCGCAGGTGAATTTCTCGCTGCCGTTCGAATCGCTGCCGGGGTTCGCGCTGCTGTCCGACGGCTTGAATGCGCCGTTCCGCGCTGGCGTCATCACGACGCCCGGCGGCACCAAATTGGCGATCATTCGCATCCAGCAATTCTTCAACCGCGCCTTTCCCGGCGTCTGCACCCAGGCCTGGGCGAAGCTTCGGACCAAGGGCGCGGCGATCACGCGCATGTCGGTGCGGGAGGCGGCCTATGACTTGTGGTTCGATGCCTTTGCCGAGCAACTGGCGGCGTTCAAGGCGGCGGGGGCGACCGCGGTGCTGGTCGATATCGGCAACAATAGCGGCGGCAATGACAGCGGCGATTATTTCCCGCGTATGCTGACCGATAAGCTAGTGACATCCGCCCGGCTGCGGATGGTCGCCTCGCCGATCGCCACCCGCTATTTCGACGAGCAGCTCAAGAATTTGCGCAGCGCGCTGGACGACAAGCCCGATGCGGCGGGGCGGCAGGCGCTGGAGGCGGCACAGGGCTTTTTCCAGCAGGCGGCGAAAGCGCTGCCTGCCGCGCAGTGCGACCGGTCGTGGGTGTGGCGCGAGCGGCGGCGCTGGGCATCGATCGGGTGTAGCGGTACGCTCGACGCGGGCTATGCCGGGGGCGCGGTGGCGGGGCTAGCGCGCGGGGCCTATGCCAGCCGTGACGTCTCGGCCAGCCTGTCTGGCGCGTCGCAAGTTGAGGCGCATTTTGGCGCGTGGACGCAGCCCGCTTATGCGTTGACTGATGGCAGGACCTATTCATCGGCCGAAATGTTCACTGCGGTGTTTCAGGACAACCGGATCGGCAAGACGATTGGCATGCGCACCGGCGGCGACGGCTGCGGCTTCATGGTCAATAACGACCCTGTGGTGCTGACAAACTCGCAGATGCGGTTTCGGATGCCCAATTGCACCCGGCTGCGCGCCGACGGGACCAACGAAGTCGCGGGCATCGCGCCCGACCTGCCGCTGGCCCCAACCCAGGGTGAGGATGACCGCCAGCGCGCGATGCGGGCAGTCATGCTGATCGAGGGCGATCTGAAGGCCGGTCGGCCCTGACCGTGGAGCGCGGCCGGGCTTAGCGGTGGCCGCCGATGTGGATCCCACACTCCACCTTCGCAAACCCGCGCCATCTCCCCGCGCGCGCGTCTTCGCCCTCCACCACGGCGCTCGTGCACGGCGCGCAGCCGATCGAGGGGTAGCCGGCGGCTTCGAGGGGGTGGCGGGGGAGGGTGTTCGCCGCGAAATAGGCGTCGAGGTCGGCTTTCCCCCAGTCGCGTAACGGGTTGATCTTCAGGCGGCCGGCGGTGTCGCTGGGGTCGATCTCGACCAGCGGGAGCGCGGCGCGGGTGCCCGCCTGAAAGGCCTTCCTCCCCGAAATCGTCGCATCGAACCCGGCCAGCGCGCGGGCGAGCGGGCGGACTTTGCGCAGGTCGCAGCAGCCGTCGGGGTCGTAGGACCAGCGCTCTCCGCCTGCATCGCGCGCGGCGAGATCGGCGGGGTCGGGGGTGAGGCTGCGCAGGTCGGTGAGCCCGAGCCGCGCGGCGAGCGCGTCGCGATAGGCCAGCGTTTCGGGGAAATGCTTGCCCGTGTCGAGGAACAGGACCGGCACGCTGCGGTCGACGGCCGCGACCATGTGCAGCAGCACCGCCGCTTCGGCGCCGAACGACGAGACCAGCGCAATCCGCCCCGCGAGCCGCTCGCCGATCAACGCGGCGAGCACGTCGGCGGCGGGCAGGCCAGCCAACCGCGCGTCGAGATCGGCCGCCTGCGCCGCAGCGAAGCGGGGCGATACGTCGATCACGTCGCGCGGATGCGCCTCAGCCATGGCGCAATTTCCACACCGGCACCGCGCCGTCGGCGGCGGGCTGGTAGACGTGCGGAAAGCGCGCGAGCGATGCGTCGAGCGTGGCCTGGTCGATCGGTGCTTCGGGCGCGAAACTGTCAAAGCCGCAGCGGCGCATGAAGCCGATCTGATCGACCAGCACATCGCCCGCCGCGCGCAGCTCGCCCGTATAGCCCGCCTCGCGCAACACCCGCGCCGACGAATAGCCGCGCCCGTCGCGAAAGCTCGGGAAGCTGACTTCGATCAGCGCGAGCCGATCGAGCATCGGGATCAGCGCGCGGGCATCGTCGCCTGCCTCGATCCGCACGGCGGTCGCGTTGGTCTGGTCGGCGAGGAAAGCGTCGAGCGTGACGGCGGGCTCGTCATGCGCGTCGTCGTCGCGGAAGCGGAGTAAGGTCTCAACCATAGATGGCTTCCTTGAAGGGTTCGATGCCGACGCGGCGATAGGTGTCGATGAATCGCTCGCCGTCGTCGCGGACTTGCAGATAGAGATCGGTCGCGCGTTCGACCGCGTCGACGATGCCGTCCTCGTCGAAGCCGGGGCCGGTGATGCGGCCGAGCGACACGTCCTCGGCGCCCGATCCGCCGAGGAGGAGCTGGTAATTCTCGGTCCCCTTACGGTCGACGCCGAGGATGCCGATGTGCCCCGCGTGGTGGTGGCCGCAGGCGTTGATGCAGCCGCTGATCTTGAGCTTGAGCTCGCCGATGTCGCGCTGGCGGGCGGGATCGGCGAAGCGCTGGGCGATCTTTTGCGCGACCGGGATCGAGCGCGCGTTCGCAAGGCTGCAATAATCGAGGCCGGGGCAGGCGATGATGTCGCTGATCAGGTCGAGATTGGCGCTGGCGAGTTCGGCGGCGACGAGCGCGTCATACACCGCGCGGAGGTCAGCCTGGCGGACGTGCGGCAGGACGATGTTCTGCGCGTGGGTGACGCGGCATTCGTCGAACGAGTAGCGCTCGGTCAGGTCGGCCATCACGTCCATCTGCGCCGACGACGCATCGCCGGGGATGCCGCCGATGGGCTTGAGGCTGATGTTGACGATCGCATAGCCGGGTTGCTTGTGCGGCTTCACATTCTGGTCGAGCCAGGCGGCGAAGGCGGGGTCCCCATCCGCAATCCCGTTAGTGTCGAGCGAATCGCTCTTGGCCTGTTTCTCGACGTTGCTCGAAACGAACGGGGGATTTTGTTCAAACGGCGGAGGCGCGAATTGCGCGGTGATCCGCTCCAACTCGCTGAGCGGCGGGTCGATGCCGAGTTGCTTGACGAGGGTAAACTCCTCGGCGACCTGGCGGCGATAGTCGTCGGCGCCGATTTCGTGGACGAGGATCTTGATCCGCGCCTTGTAGATATTGTCGCGGCGGCCATAGCGATTATAGACGCGCAGGCACGCCTCGACATAGCTCAGCAGGTCTTCGGCGACGACGAAATCCTTGATTTCGGGCGCAATCATCGGCGTGCGGCCCATGCCGCCACCGACGAAGACGCGCGCGCCGAGCTGGCCGTCGCGGCGGACGAGCTGGATGCCGATGTCGTGGAGGCGCATCGCCGCGCGGTCCTCGTCGGCGGCGATGACGGCGATCTTGAACTTGCGCGGCAGGAAGCTGAATTCGGGGTGGAAGCTCGACCATTGCCGCAGCAATTCGGCCCACGGGCGCGGATCGGCGACTTCATCGGCGGCGGCGCCGGCGTACTGGTCCGAGCTGATGTTGCGGATGCAATTGCCGCTGGTCTGGATCGCGTGCATCTCGACACTGGCGAGTTCGGCAAGCAAATCGGGCGCTTCGGCGAGCTTGATCCAATTATACTGGATGTTCTGGCGCGTGGTGAAATGGCCGTAATCGCGGTCGTATTTCCGGGCGATATGCGCGAGCATCCGCATCTGGGCGCCCGAGAGCGTGCCATAGGGGATGGCGACGCGCAGCATGTACGCGTGGAGCTGGAGATAGAGCCCGTTCATCAACCGCAGCGGCTTGAACTGGTCCTCGCTGATCGCGCCCGAGAGGCGACGGTTCACCTGATCGCGGAATTCCTCGACCCGGGCATCGACGATCGCCTGGTCGTAATTATCGTATTTATACATGGGAGCGGGTTCCAAATGGGTTCACGCGGAGGCGCGGGGGCGCGGAGCGGGTTTGGTGCGCGCAGAGGCGCAGAGGACGCAGAGGGGTAGCGCTGTTGGCACGTGCGCCGCGTAAGCGGCTCGAAATGGTTGACCCTCTCGCGGTCGCGAGGACTGGCCACATGACGAAACAGCTCTGCGCCCTCTGCGCCTCTGCGCGAACAGAAACCCCGCGTCTCCGCGCCTCCGCGTGAATCAAATTCTCATCGCCACGGCTCATGCCTTAGCTCCCCTGGACAACGAGCGTGAGGGGGTGGTGGCGGACGATCGCGCCGAGTTGCGCGAGGCCCTGGCCGTCGATCTTGACCTCGCGGTGCGCGGCGCGGATTTTTTTGAAGGCGTCGGCGACGCCCGGCGCGTCATGTCCCTGCGCGGTCGGATAACCGACCGCGACGATCACGTCCCAATCGGCGGGCTCGCTGTCGGCGCGTTCCATCAGCGCATAGCTGGTAAACAGGCCCTGCTGAATGCCGATGCGGTCCATCGCGAACCAATTGCGCTCGATATAGGCGATCAGCGCCGCGCGCTTGCCGGGGGTGGCGCGCAGATAGGTTTGGGTCACGTGGCGCGTCGGCGCCTTGGCGACGGGGGTCTCGGGCGGCGTGGCGAGCGCAGCCGGGGTGATGCTCGCCAGTGCAAGCGCGAGCGCAAGGCGGGCGATCATATCACCCACGCTCCGGCATCGGGGTCAGCGGGCTTCAAGGTCAGGTCGGGACGCACGGTGGGGCCGAGGGCGCGCACCCGGTCCTTGATGTGCGCGGGGCGGGGGCCTTCGGGGGTCGCATCGGCGTCGATGACATAGGGCGCGTTGACACGGCGCGCGCCTTCCTCGGCGCGGGCGATGGCTTCGCCGCCCGAGTCGACATCGGCGGCATCCTCGACATGGCGCGACCAGCCATTGCCGGTCCACCAGATCACATCGCCGGTCGGCAAATCATTCCCAGTCAATATCTTCACGCAATCATCTCCGCCGTGATGGCAAGTTGGTTGAGGGGCGCTCCACCCCGCGCGGCGACCGCGCCGACGACGATCACCGCCGGGCTGACGACGCCCTCGCGCACGATCATCGCGCCGAGATCAGCGAGCAGGCCGCGCAGGACCCGCGCTTCGGGCCGCGTGCCATTCTCCAGCACCGCGACGGGCATGTCGGGGGCAACGCCATCGGCGATCAGCTTGTCGGCAATCGCCTGCGCCGTCGCGATGCCCATATAGATCACCAGCGTGCGGCCCTTGCCCGCAAGGCCGGTCCAATCCTGTTCGGACAAGCCCTGACACTGCCCCGCAACGAAGGTGACCGCGCTCGACACCTGGCGATGCGTGAGCGGCATCAGCGCTTGCGCCGCCGCGCCCATCGCGGCGGAAATGCCGGGAATCACCTCGACCGGCACGCCAGCGGCGATGCAGGCGTCGGCCTCTTCGCCGCCACGCCCGAAGATGAACGGATCGCCGCCCTTCAGCCGCACGACGAGCTTGCCGCGCCTGGCCTCGGCCACCAGCAGATCGTTGATCGCTTCCTGCCGCATCGTGTGGCGGCTGCGCGCCTTGGCGACCGAGACGCGCGAGGTGGCGGGCGCAAGCGCGAGGATGCGCGGATCGACCAACCCGTCGTGCACGATCAGGTCAGCGGCGAGGATCGCGTCGCGCGCCTTTATCGTCAGCAGGTCAGGATCACCCGGCCCGGCGCCGACGAGCAACACTCGGCCGTTTTTGGGAGGGAAGGGTGTAGTCATCGGCTGCGCACTTGGCCCTCCAAAACGAGCATCGCAACGGATCGATGCTTGGCCCGCGCCAAGCATAGCTATCGCGTCCTCACCCGTCACGCAGTCCAATGCCGATCAGCGCGCGGGCTTGTTCGGATTCGCTCGAGACGACCGGATAGGCACAGTAATCGGCGGCGTAATAGGCGCTTGGCCGGTGATTGCCCGACCAGCCGATGCCGCCAAAGGGGGCGGACGAACTCGCGCCATTGGTCGGCTTGTTCCAGTTGACGATGCCCGCGCGGGCGTTCGCCCAGAACTGGTCGTAGAGCGCCGGGTCCTGGCTGACGAGCGAGGCCGACAGGCCGTAGCGGGTGTTGTTCGCCTCGGCGATCGCGTCCTCGAAGCTGCCGACGCGGATGACTTGCAGGATCGGGCCGAACAGCTCGATGTCGGGGCGGTCGTTCATTTCGGTCACGTCGATCACGCCGGGGGTGAGGAAGGGCCGGTCGGCGATCGGGCGCTGCATGTGGCGGATCGGGCGGCCGCCACGCGACATCAGCGTCACGAAGCTTTCGGTGAGCAGATCGGCGGCTTCATTGTCGATCACCGGCCCCATGAAGGGCTGCGGATCGGCATGCGGATCGCCGACGATCACGCGGTCGAGCAATTTGGCGAGTTCCTCAAGCAGCGGCCCTTGCAGGCGTTCGTCGACGATCAGCCGCCGCGCCGCCGTGCAGCGCTGCCCGGCGCTGGTGAAGGCCGATTGCACCACCAGCACCGCCGCTGAATGGAGATCGGGCGTATCCCACACGATGATCGGGTTGTTGCCGCCCATTTCGAGCGCGAGGATTTTTTCGGGCTTTTCGGCAAAGGCGCGGTTGAGCGCGATGCCGGTGCGCGCCGATCCGGTGAACAGCAGCCCGTCGATATCGGGATGCGCGGCGAGCGCCTTGCCCTCGGCCGGGCCGCCGATCAGCAGTTGCAGCACGCCCTTGGGCACGCCGGCTTCGTGGAAGCAATCGACGAGGAAGGCGCCGACGGCGGGCGTTTTTTCGGACGGCTTGAACACCACGGCATTACCCGCGAGCAGCGCGGGGACGATATGGCCATTGGGCAGATGCGCGGGGAAATTATAGGGGCCGAGCACCGCAAGCACGCCGTGCGGCTTGTGCCGCAGCGCGAGCCGCCCGGCGAGCTGGCTGTCCATCCGCCGCTGCGCGCTGCGTTCGGCGTATGCGGTGGCGGAGATATTGACCTTGCCGATGACGGTGTCGACTTCGGTGCGCGCTTCCCACAGCGGCTTGCCGGTTTCGCGTGCGATCAGATCGGCAAAGGCATCTGTCTTCGCGCGCACGACATTGGCGAAGCGGCGCAACGCCTCCAGCCGGTAGGCAAGCGGCTGCGCGGCCCAACTGCCCCAGCTCGCGCGCGCGGTGGCGACGGCCTCATCGGCGTCGCCGGGCATGTTGCGCCACAGCACCGCCCCGGTCGCCGGTTCAATCGAGACGATTTCCTGCCCCGCCATTTAATCCCGTCCTCTCAATCCCGCGCTCTTGCCCCAGAATGCGGGCCTTTGCCAAGCATTGCCGATCAATCGGCGAGGGCGGCCCCAAATTGCCGGATGGCGGCGACCTTCGCCTCGAACGGTGCCCAGTCGTCGGCGTCGGCGATAGCCGCCCAGATCGCCTCGACCTCGTCGATCAGCATCGCGCAGGGCGGGCCGCTCCAGAAGGGCTCGTCACGCGGCTTGCGGGGGCGGTACTCGGCGAGCGCCGCGCGCGCTTCGGCGAAGGCGTCGCCCAGCGTATCGGGGATGTGGCCGCCGAAGCTCACGTGGAAGAAATCAGCGAGCGGCGTTGCCGACGCGCGCAAGCCTCGCTCGATCGCCTGGATGACGCCGATGTCGCTATCGCCGCGCGGGCTGACGCCAAGCCGCCACAGCATCGCGCCCGTGACGGCGGGCTGGTAGCGGTCGCCAAAACTCTCGAGCACGTCGATCAGCGGCTGGGCATCGACGATCACGCGCAACGCGACCGCAAGCTGCATCACATCCCAATGGATCGCTTCGGGCTGGCGGCCAAAGGCGTAGAGCCCCCCATGGTCGAAATAAGCGGCGGTGAAGCCAGGGTCCCAGACCGGCACGAAGCGCCACGGGCCGTAGTCGAAGCTCTCGCCCGAGACGTTGATATTGTCGCTGTTGAGCACGCCGTGGACGAAGCCCGCCGCCATAAACTGCGCCGCGAGCCGGGCCGTCGTGCCGACGACAAGATCGAGCAGCCGCACCGGATCGCCGCTGGTGTCGCCATAATAATGGCGCAGCGCATAGTCGGTGAGGCGCTTAAGCCCCTCGACGTCGTCGAGATAGGCGAGTCGCTGGAACGTGCCGATGCGGATATGGCCGTGGCTGAGCCGGACCAGCACCGCTGAGCGCGTGGGGGAGGGCTCGTCATTGCGGTCGAGCGCTTCGCCGGTTTCGATCAGCGAGAAGCTTTTGGAGGTTTCGACGCCCAAGGCTTCGAGCATTTCGGTGGCGAGGATTTCGCGCACTCCCCCTTTGAGCGTGAGGCGACCGTCGCCGAAGCGGCTGTACGGCGTCTGGCCCGATCCCTTGGTGCCGAGATCGAGCAAGCGGCCGCGGTCATCGTGGAGTTGCGCGAACAGAAAGCCGCGCCCGTCGCCGATATCGCGGTTGTACACGCGGAACTGATGGCCGTGATAGCGGAGCGCCAGCGGCTGGGGGAGCGATCCGGGCAGCGGCTCGAACCGCCCGAAATGCCGGACCCATGCGGCATCGTCGAGCTCGCCGAGCCCGACGCGGTCGGCCCAGCGCCGGTTGCGGAAGCGCAACCGGGTTTCGGGGAAGTCAGCGGCGACGACCGGATCGTAAAACTCCTCGCCCAGATCGAGAATGGCCGAAGCGGGGCGATACGCGGCGGGTTGCGGGGCGAAGGGCATCCGGCGATATGGGGCAGCACAGTGCAGGGACGCAACATGGCCGGCCATGAAAATCAGTTTTGGGAAAATCGATACTGGTGGTCGCGCGACGGCGTTCGTCTCCATGCGCGCGACTATGCGCCGCGCGATGCCGCCAAGGCAGCGGGGCGCCCGCCGATCCTGTGCCTGCCCGGCCTCACCCGCAATGCGCGCGACTATGACAGCGTCGCCACGCGGCTGAGCGCCGAATGGCGCGTGATCGCGGTCAATCTGCGCGGGCGTGGCGAAAGCGGTTATGCCAAGGACCCGATGAGCTATGTCCCGCTCACCTATGTGCAGGATGTCGAGGCGTTGCTGACCGAGATTGGCGCCGATCGCTACATCGCATTCGGCACGTCGCTCGGCGGGATTGTGACGATGCTGCTGGCGGGCGCGGCGCATGAACAGCTCGTTGGCGCACTGCTCAACGATGTCGGGCCGGACATTGATCCGGCAGGACTCGCGCGCATTCGCGGCTATGTCGGGCGCAGCCACACCTGGCCGACGTGGATGCACGCCGCGCGTGCGGTCGCCGAGGCCAATGGCGACACCTATCCCGATTATGCGATCGGCGACTGGCTGGCGATGGCCAAGCGGCTCTACCGCGTCAATGCAGCGGGGCGGATCGTGCTCGATTACGACATGAAGATCGCCGAGCCGTTCCGCGTGCCGGGCAACGAAGCTGGCCCCGATATGTGGCGCGCGCTCGACCGGCTGAAGGGGCTGCCGGTGGCGGTGGTGCGCGGCGGGACGTCGGATATCTTGCCCGAGAGTACGGCGGCGCGGATGCTGGCCGAACTGCCGGGGGCGACGCTGACGACGGTGCCGCGCACCGGGCATGCGCCGACACTCGCCGAGCCCGAAGCGGCGGCGGCGATTGACGCGCTGCTGGCAAGGATCGCGGAACAAGTGGGCGGCTGAACGCTTGTCCGCCGTGATGCCCCTTGCCGACCAGCTGATCTTCACCCCGCATGACGTCGATCTGTCGCGCTCGCCGCTCGCGGGGCGGGTCGGGGCTGAAACCTATCTGCTCGGCGCGTTCAATCCGGGGCTGACGCGGCTGCCCAACGGCAATCTGCTGCTGATGGTCCGCGTGGCGGAGGCGTTGCGGCAGCCGGTGTGGGACGGACATGTCCACGCGATCCGCTGGGCGGCGGGCGATTTCGTACTCGACGCCTGGCCGCTCGACGCGGTCGACATGAGCGATCCGCGCGTTTTTGCGCTGCGCGACCGTGTGTCAAAGACGATCGCGCTGACCTCGCTGTCGTGGCTGTTGCCGGTCGAACTGACGCCCGACGGCGGCGCGATCGTCGACATCGACTATGCCCGCGCGATTGTGCCGAGTGCATCTTACCAATGCTCTGGGATCGAGGACCCTCGGATTTCGCGGGTGGGTGATCGCTGGCTGATGACGGTCTGTTCGATCAGCCCCGAGCGGCAGGCGACGTCGCTCTATAGCTCGCGTGATGCGCGCGACTGGACGCTCGAAGGGCTGGTGCTCGATCACCAGAACAAGGACATGCTGATCTTCGAAGGGCTGATTGAGGGGCGGTATTGGGCGCAGACTAGGCCGCTGGGCGATGTCTATTTCGCCTATCCGCCGGGGAGTGCCTGGGTGAGCGGCCCCGCAATCAATCTCGCGACCTCGCCCGACGCGCTGCACTGGAAACCGTGCGACAGATCCGGCATCCGCCCTCGTGCGGGATCGCAAGCCACGGCGCGGATCGGGGGCGGGGCACCGCCGGTGCTGACGGAGCGCGGCTGGCTGAGCCTGTGGCACGGGGTGGAGCCCAATGGCGGGGTGGGGAGGTATCGGACATACTGGTCGCTGCTCGACCGCGATGATCCGTCGGTGATCATCGCGACCGGCGAAGCGCCGCTGATCGAAGCCGCACCCGCGCTGACGGCGCCGCTCGCCGAGCTGATGTATCTGCACGATATCGTGTTCACCACCGGCATCGTCGATGCGGGCGATCACTATATCGTCGCGAGCGGCGAGGCCGATCTTGCATGCCGGATCACACACATCGACAAGCGCGCCTTCGCCTGAAGGGCTGGCAAGGGCGCCAAACCACGCTATCGACCGTGCGATGGCAGCGATTCATATCCTCCACCTGCATTCGAGCTTTGACCTGGGCGGCAAGGAAGCGCGCGCGGTGCGGTTGATGAATGCGTTTGGCGATGTCGCACGGCACACGATTGTGTCGGGCGTGCCCGATGCACTCAGCGCGCGCGATGCGATTGCCAAAGGCATTGCTTATGAAATCGCACAGAACCCGCCGCCGCTGACCGGCAAGCCCTCGGTCGCGCGCTATGAAGCGATTGCGCGCTACATGCGCCGGTTCGATCTGGTGCTGAGCTATAATTGGGGCGCGATCGACGGGGTGATGGCGCGGCGCGTGTTCGGCAAGGGCGTGCCGCCGATCGTCCATCATGAGGATGGCTTCAACGCCGACGAAGCGGGCGGGCTGAAGCCCGAACGCAACATGTATCGCCGGCTCGCGCTCGGCGCGGCGCATGCGCTGGTGGTGCCGTCGCGCACGCTTGAGGCGATTGCGCTGGGCACGTGGAAGCAGCCCGCCGCGCGGGTGCAGCGCATCGTCAACGGCATCGATGTCGCACGCTATGCCCAAGCGCCAGGCGCGCGGACGATCCCGGGCTTTCGCAAGAAGCCGGGCGAGGTGGTGATCGGTACGCTGGCGGGCCTGCGCGCCGTGAAAGATCTGCCGCTGCTGGTGCGCGCTTTTGGCGGGCTATCGGGTCCCGTGCGGCTGGTGATTGTGGGTGAGGGGCCCGAACGCGGCGCGATTGAGGCGGCGGCGGCGGCGATGGGAATTGCTGACCGCGTGCATCTGCCGGGATTTCTGCCCGATCCGGCGCGCTATATCGGGCTGTTCGACATTCTCGCGCTGTCCTCGCGCAGTGAACAATTTCCGATTGCCGTCGTTGAAGCGATGGCAGCGGGCCTGCCGGTGGTCGCGCCGCCGGTTGGTGACGTACCCACGATGGTTTCGCTGGAAAACCAACCCTATATTGCGCGGGACGGCGTTGAATTGTGGCTGCGCGATGCCTTGCAGGCGTTGGTCGTCGATCCTGACTTGCGCGCGAGGATAGGCGCAGCGAACCGATTGAAAGCGCAAGGAGAATATGCCGAAAGCGGCATGATCGACGCCTATCGTCGGCTCTATGCGGCGGCAGTGGGGGCGCCGGGGATTTTGGGTTGAGGCCGAATTTTGTCGAATTTAGGCAAGATTACGCTATAAATATGGCTTTGGTGCTGGAGAGAAGTGCGTGTTCAAGGGTGTACGGCCGATCCTATATGGCGGTCAGGAAGTCTGGCCCCTCGTTGAGGGCGGCAAGGGCGTCGCCGCCACCAACCACGCGAGCGCAGGCGCCTGGGCAGCCGCGGGCGGCATCGGCACGGTCTCGGCGGTCAATGCCGACAGCTATGACGCCGAGGGCAAGATCATCCCGCAACTCTATCGCGCGCTGACGCGGCGCGACCGGCACGAGGAACTCGTGCAGTACGCCATTGACGGCGCGGTCGAGCAGGTACGCCGCGCCTTCGAAATTGCCGGCGGCAAGGGCGCGATCAACATCAACGTGTTGTGGGAAATGGGCGGCGCGCAGCGCGTGCTGCACGGTGTGCTCGAGCGCACGCGCGGCATGGTCGCGGGCGTTACCTGTGGCGCTGGCATGCCGTACAAGCTGTCCGAAATCGCGGCATCCTATGAAGTCAATTACCTGCCGATCATCAGCTCGGCGCGGGCCTTTCGCGCGCTGTGGAAGCGGGCTTATTCAAAAGCGCAGGAATGGCTGGCGGCGGTGGTCTATGAAGACCCGTGGCTCGCCGGGGGCCATAACGGGCTGTCGAATGCGGAGAACCCGCTCGAGCCGCAGGACCCTTACCCCCGCGTGAAGGCTTTGCGCGAGACGATGCGCGAAGGCGGCATTCCCGATTCGGTGCCGATCGTGATGGCGGGCGGTGTCTGGTACCTGCGCGACTGGAGCGAGTGGATCGACAATCCCGAACTCGGCCAGATCGCTTTCCAGTTCGGTACTCGCCCGCTGCTCACGCAGGAAAGCCCGATCCCGCAGGCGTGGAAGGACAAGCTCACCAACATCGAGCCGGGCGAAGTGCTGCTCCACCGCTTCTCGCCGACGGGTTTTTATTCGAGCGCGGTGCGCAATCCGTTCCTGCAAGCGCTCGAAGCGCGCTCAGAACGGCAGATTCCCTATTCGACCGAAGCAGCGGGCGATCACCAGTTCCGGCTCGATGTCGGCGTGAAGGGCAAGAATTTCTGGGTGACCAAGGGCGATTTGATGCGCGCGCGCGCCTGGTACGGCGCAGGCTTCACTGATGCGCTGAAGACGCCTGACAATACTTTGGTGTTCGTGACGACCGAAGAGAAAGCCGCGATTCGCAAGGATCAGACCGATTGCATGGGCTGCCTGTCGCAATGCGCTTTCTCGTCATGGATGGACAGCGAGACCAATTCGACCGGCCGCTTGGCCGATCCGCGCAGCTTCTGCATCCAGAAGACGCTGCAAGACATCGCGCACGGCGGCGACACCGAGCAGAATCTGATGTTCGCGGGCCATGGCGCGTACAAGTTCAAGCAGGATCCGTTCTATTCGAACGGTTTCGTGCCGACGGTGAAGCAGCTGGTCGACCGGATTCTGACGGGGGATTGATGGCAAAGGGCGATCGGCGTCCGCGTCCCATAAGGCACGCTCTCGTCTACCTGTTAGCCTACGCACTGCTAGCCACGGTGTTGTTGCTGCGAGGCGAAGCGCTTCGCGTGACGTATCCCGCTTGGTATGCCGGTTTGGTACTTGTGCTCGTTACGACCGGTATCTCGATCTATTGGCTTGGAACCCGCTCGAGTGAGTCTAAGCTAGAGCCGGTGGCAATTTTTTCCGTCAATGCCGCCGGGCTGGTGAGCTATTTCGCGCTGGCGCACAAATTCGCTGGGCTGACCAACGCAGGCAGCCAGACAAGTTTCGCCGATGCATTTTACTTCAGCATCGTCACCTGGACCACGCTTGGCTACGGTGATTTGCTGCCGATTGCCGAGATGCGCTTGCTGGCCGCCGCCGAGGCGGTGCTGGGATATGTCTATTTTGGCATCTTCGTCGCGCTGGCATGCAAAGCGCTCAAAATTTAACAGCCGAAGCCTAAACGAAAGACCAGACCAGCATCATTGCGGCGCACGCGAAAACCGGCACAGCGCCCCAGAGCGCAACGCCTTCGCTACCAATCTGTTCTGCCAACCAATCGGACATATTTCTCACATAGCGCAGATGCGACAAAAGTTCAATAATTTTTCGCAGGCCATTGACGCGCAGATCATTGTTTCAGCTGGGAACGCGACCGCAAGATGATCAAAATCGCCACCGAGAGCAGCAGGATCGCGCTGGCTTCGAACACGATATTCTCGGGCTTCATGTCCTTGCCTTGGAGCACGATCAGCCGGGCAAGCGCGGTGATCGCGATGAAGATCGGGTAGACGAACGGCGAGGCCGAGCCGCGCCCGGTGTAGAACACGCCGATCATGCTGATGACTTCGGTGTAGAGGAACATCTGCAGGATGTCGGCGAGGGTTACCGTCATCGTCGTCAGCACTGACGCGATTTCGCGCGCGACCGCGCCGATCGTCAGCAGCGCGATGATGATCAGCAGGCCATGTTCGAGCAAGTGAAAGCTGGTGACGGCGAAGCTGCTGATCGCCTTGTCGGTGGTCGTCTGCTCGTCCGGTTGCATCTGGCTCGCCCCCATCGTGTCCGCGCTATCGTATCGCAGATTGGCGGGCAGGCCTATGCGATGTTTGGGCTGGGCGCCCCCTGGAGCCCATCATCCCCAACCCGTTAGTGTCGAGCGAAGTCGAGACACGGTGTGTGTCGCTTGCGGCCTGTTTCTCGACTGCGCTCGAAACGAACGGGTCGGGGGGGGAGATTGGGGAGGCTAGACCCACCCCTCCAGCACTTGATCGGGCGGGCGGTGGCCGTCGGCCCAGACGCGGATGTTGGTGATGACTTTTTCGCCCGACGCCATGCGCCCCTCGTACGTCGCTGATCCCATATGCGGGGTCATTACCACGTTCGGCAGCGCGAGCAGGCGCGGATCGATTTCTGGCTCGTGCCGCCAGACGTCGAGCCCGGCCCCCGCGAGCCGCCCCGATTCGAGCGCGTCGATCAGCGCTTCTTCGTCAACGATCCCGCCGCGTGAGGTGTTGATGACATAGACATGGCTCCGCAGCAGCGCGATCCGGTCCGCGCTGAGCAGGTTTTCGCTATCGGCATTGCGCGGGGTGTGCAGCGTCAGAATGTCAATATTGGCGAGCATTTCTTCGAGATTGGGGTGCCACTGCGCGCCCAGCTCGGCCTCGACCACCTTCGGCAGCCGGTTGCGGTTGTGGTAATGGATCGTAAGGCCAAACGCGCGCGCGCGCCGCGCCACGGCCTGGCCAATCCGCCCCATGCCGATGATGCCGAGCGCCTTGCCGCCGATGCGGTGGCCGAGCATGCCGCCGGGGCTCCAGCCCTTCCACTGGCCCGACCGCACCAGTTTTTCGCCCTCGGCGAGGCGGCGCGGGACCGAGACGATCAGCGCCATCGTCATGTCGGCGGTGTCTTCGGTGAGCACGCCGGGGGTGTTGGTGACGATGATGCCGCGCCGGCGGCACGCTTTCAGGTCGATATGGTTCACGCCCGCGCCGAAATTGGCGATCAGCTTGAGCCGATCGCCAGCGGCGTCGATCAGCGCCGCATCGATCTCGTCGGTAACGGTGGGGACGAGCACGTCGCAGTGTTGGACCGCGTCGCAGAGCTGTTCGCGGCTGTAGGGCGTGTCGTCGCGGTTGAGCGTCACATCGAACAATTGCTCCATCCGCGCCATGATTTCGTCGGCAAGTTCGCGCGTCACCACCACCTTGGGATTGGGCACGCGGGGCAGGGGGCGTCTCATATCGGGCATGATCATGGCTTGGCGCGTCGTTTTGGCGGCGTCAACGGTGGTTGAAAAGGGGCAGGGTCAACCGGTACAGCCATGACGGCATTTTGGGGGAATGATGATGCGACTGTTGACGGGCATGCTGATCCTCGCGCTCGCTGCGACTGGGCTTGCGGCAAGCGCCGACGCGCAGAAGCAGCGCGTGCCCTATTATGCCTCGATCGAAGCATCAAAGGCGCGGATGCGCACAGGGCCGGGCCGCGAATTTCCCGCGAGCTGGCTCTATCAGCGCAGCGGGCTGCCGATCCGGGTGATTGCGGTCTACAAGGAATGGCGCAAGGTCGAGGACCCCGATGGCGCGAGCGGATGGATGCAGGCCAATCTGCTGAGCGACCAGCGCACTGGCTATGTGATGGGCAGCGAGGCCGAATTGCTCGACAAGCCGCAGTTCGGCGCCAAGCTGTTGTGGCGGGCGGCGCCCGGCGTGGTCGGGCGGATCAGCAAATGCGCGCGGGGCTGGTGCTGGATCGATGTGCGCGGGCGCGGCGGCTATGTCGAGGCGAACCGGCTGTGGGGCGTCGACCGCGACGAAGTGATCGGGTGAGCGAAGGGGCGAACGGCTGGCGGATCGTCGAGGATGACGCGACCGGGCCCGAAATCACCGCGCTGATCGCCCTGCACCTTGCGGCCGTCGAGATGGATACGGCCGCCGAATACAGATTCGCGCTGGGGCTCGAGGCACTGCGCGCGCCCGACATCACGCTGTGGAGCTTGTGGGAGGGACCGGCGCTGCTCGGTTGCGCGGCGCTGAAGGCGTTAGCGGGCGGCGAAGGCGAGGTGAAATCGATGCGCACGCATCCCGCTCATCTTCGAAGAGGTGTTGCCGCAACGCTGCTCGGTCATGTCATCGCGGTCGCGCACGCGCGGGCGTGGCACCGACTCAGCTTGGAGACGGGCACCAGCGTCTTGTTCTTCCCGGCCCATGCGCTCTACCAACGCTTTGGCTTTGTCGACTGTGCCCCGTTCGCAGATTACGTCGCCAGCCCGCATAACCGCTTTATGGCGCGTGCCTTGGATTCTGAAAATAAAGGATAAATAGGGTCGGCGTGCGTTTTCCTCGCAAGCGCACCATCGCGGCCTTGCCCCTCCACGGCCATCGTCCTAGAAGCGCCGCAATTCCTCCCTCTGGACACAAAGAGAGCCGTTTTGGTCGATCTGTCCCAGTACCTGCCGATCTTGCTTTTCCTGGGCGTGGCCCTGGTGTTGTCGTCCGCGTTCGTGTTCCTGCCGATGCTCGTGTCGCGGCTGACCGGCACGCATAATCCGACGCCGGAAAAGCTCACCGAATATGAATGCGGCTTCCCCGCGTTTGAGGACAGCCGCAGCCAGTTTGACGTGCGTTTCTATCTGGTCGCGATCCTGTTCATCGTCTTCGATCTCGAAGCCGCGTTCCTCTATCCGTGGGCGGTGTCGGTGTTCAAACTCGGCTGGGTGGCGTGGTTTTCGATGATGATCTTCATCTTCGAACTCGCGCTCGGTCTTGCTTATGCGTGGAAAAAGGGAGCCCTCGATTGGGAGTAGAACTCACTCAGGCGCCCCCGCCCGGCACTTTGCCGAACGTCGGCTTCCTCAACGACATCAACGCCGAACTTGGCGACAAGGGTTTCCTCGTCACCTCGACCGAGGAGCTGTTCCAGTGGGCGCGCACCGGCTCGCTCTGGTGGATGACGTTCGGGCTCGCGTGCTGCGCGGTCGAAATGATCCATGTGAACATGCCGCGTTACGACCTCGAACGCTTCGGCGCCGCACCACGCGCGTCGCCGCGCCAGTCGGACGTGATGATCGTGGCGGGCACGCTGTGCAACAAGATGGCGCCCGCTTTGCGCCGGGTTTACGACCAGATGTCGGACCCGAAATACGTCATTTCGATGGGCAGCTGCGCCAATGGCGGCGGCTATTACCACTATAGCTACAGCGTCGTGCGCGGGTGTGACCGGATCGTGCCCGTGGACATCTACGTCCCCGGCTGCCCGCCGACCGCCGAGGCGCTGCTCTACGGCATCATGCAGCTCCAGCGGAAGATCCGCCGCGTGGGGAGTCTCGATCGGTGATGGCGAAGGTCATCATTGCGACGATCGCGGCCTTCATTGGGATAGGCAGCCAATCGTATGGGAGAGATTTGCGATCGGCGGACAATCGCGATTTATGGACTCGGATCGTTTCGCCCGACGGAGCCATTGCGATTAAGGTTCCTTGTAAAGATCGCGATGCAAACTGGTACCATACTAAAAAAACAAAAAATCTTGCTATAAATTGTAACCATAACGGGGCATCTTATAGCGTGATGATAAGAAACCCCGATATAGAATTTGACGATCTAATAAACGCGGCAAAGAAGGGGTATGGAGCGGATCACGTCGAATTGTTTTCGCTGAATGGTATGCGGGCTGCTCGAACGGTCGGATTGCGGAACGAATTTGACCAGTTTGTTGAACTACCATCCGGGAAGTGGGTTTTACTTGAGGTGATCGATCAGCCTCCCGGTTCGATGCCGGCTACGCAGCGCCCTGCCATGTTTGACATTGGAAAGCGCTTCGTGGCCTCTTTGGAGGTGCTCGAAAAGTGAGGGCTCCCGCTCCCGCTTACGCCTCTAACGATGGCGTGATAGATGCCGCTGTTGCGGCGTTGGGCAAGCTGTTGCTGTCGTCGCTTGAAGCGGTTGGTGAAGTGACGCTGCATGTCGATCGCGCCTCGCTCGTCGAGGCGATGACCTTGCTGCGCGACACGCCGGGGCTCGCCTATCAACAGCTGATGGAAATCGCCGGCGTCGATTATCCCGAGCGGCCCGAGCGGTTCGATGTCTGCTACCATCTGCTCAGCCTCACCCGGAACCACCGCATCCGTGTGCGCGTGACCACTGACGAGGTTCAGCCGGTGCCGTCGGTGACCGGGCTGTGGCCGGTCGCGGGTTGGCTCGAGCGCGAAGTCTACGACATGTACGGCGTGCTGTTCAGCGGCAACAGCGACCTGCGCCGCATCCTGACCGATTACGGCTTTCGCGGCCACCCGCAGCGCAAGGACTTCCCGCTCAGCGGCTATGTCGAGCTGCGCTACTCCGAGGAATCGAAGCGCGTGGTGTATGAGCCGGTGAAGCTCGCGCAGGATTTCCGCACCTTCGACTTCACCTCGCCGTGGGAAGGGGCCGAATACATCCTGCCCGGCGATGAAAAGGCCGAGCCGGAGGTCAAGAAATGAGCGAGAGCGCGCCAGTGATCGACCCCGAAACGGGCGAAATCGCGATCGAGAATTACACGATCAATTTCGGCCCGCAGCATCCGGCTGCGCACGGCGTGCTGCGGCTGGTGATGGAACTCGACGGCGAGATCGTCGAGCGGCTCGACCCGCACATTGGTCTCCTCCACCGCGGCACCGAAAAGCTGATCGAGTATAAGACCTATCTGCAGGCGCTGCCCTATTTCGACCGGCTCGATTACTGCTCGCCGCTCTGCATGGAGCATTCGTACGTCCTCGCGATCGAGAAATTGCTCGATCTCGAAGTGCCGATCCGCGCGCAATATCTGCGCGTGCTGTTCGCTGAACTCACGCGCATTTCGAACCACATGCTCAACCTGGCGAGCCATGTCATCGACGTCGGCGCGCTGACGCCGGGGCTGTGGATGTACGAAGTCCGCGAGGATTGCCTGAACTTCTTTGAACGCGCGTCGGGCGCGCGGATGCACGGTGCCTATTTCCGCCCCGGCGGGGTGCATCAGGATGTACCGCTGAAACTGCTGAGCGACATCGGCGACTGGCTCGACACGCGGCTGCCGCGCCTGTTCGAGGATGCGATCAGCCTCGTCGCCGACAACCGTATCTTCAAGCAGCGTAACGTCGACATCGCGCTGGTGAGCCGTGAGGACGCGATCAAATGGGGCTTTTCCGGCCCGATGATCCGCGCGGCGGGCATTCCGTGGGATCTGCGCAAGTCGCAGCCCTATGATGCTTATGCGAAGATGAATTTCGAGGTGCCGGTCGGCACGCGCGGCGATTGCTATGACCGGTTCATGGTCCGCGTCGAGGAAGTGCGCCAGTCGGCCAAGATCATCAAACAGTGCCTGAGCGAAATGCCCGACGGGCCGATCGCCAGCCTCGACCGCAAGGTCGTGCCGCCCAAGCGCGGCGAGATGAAGCAGTCGATGGAAGCGCTGATCCATCACTTCAAGCTCTACACCGAAGGCTTTCATGTGCCCGCGGGCGAAGTGTACGTCGCCACCGAAAGCCCCAAGGGCGAATTCGGCGTCTATCTGGTGAGCGACGGCACCAACAAGCCGTATCGCTGCAAGATCAGGCCGACGGCGTTTTCGCATCTGCAGGCGATGGACTTTATGTCGCGCGGCCACATGCTGGCGGACACGACGGCAATCCTAGGCGCGCTCGACATTGTGTTCGGGGAGTGTGATCGGTGATTTACGTCGCTGTCCGGAACTGGGTAGACCGCACTTGGGTGGGTCCACAATGGCGCGTACTGTTATTTCCCGGAATGCTTCCCTTATTGCCATCATTATGGACTGATAACGGAATTGTTCAAAGCATTGTGGTAGCTTGGTTCGTTGCTTGGAATGCTTTTGTCTTGTGGCGTTGGTGGTTCTATTTGCGCGCTCTCTCTGCCAACGCAGATCGGCAATATGATCGAAAGGGCAAGTTCACGCTGGCGCGAGAGTATTGGGACACTGAAAGTGCAAGTGCTGCCGCTCGGCGAAAGAAGAGTGATGACTGACACCCCCGCCACCCTCAACATCGCCGACAAGCTCGCGCAGTTCGCGGATCACTGGAATCCGCGCATCGTCGGCAGCTACAACGGCAATGAAATCCGCCTCGCCAAGGTGCAGGGCGATTTCACCTGGCACGCGCATGCCGATACCGACGAGCTGTTCCTCGTCGTGGCGGGCGAGCTCGGCATCGAATTCCGCGACGGCGTCCGGCGGCTGAAGGCGGGCGAGATGATCGTCGTGCCCAAGGGCACCGAGCACCGCCCCTTTGCCGAAGCCGAATGCCATTTGCTGCTGCTCGACCGCGAGGGGGAGCCGAACACGGGGCTGAACCCGTCCGAGATGACCCGCGCGACGCTGGAGGTGCTGTGATGGCTCAGGCACCCAGTATTCCCGATGCGACGGCAATCCCACGCGCGCTCGACACCGTCTTCGGGGAGTGCGACCGGTGACGGACCGTCAAGCAAAACTCGTGCTCCTCACGGCACTGCTTTTACAGCTGTTGGGATTTGCGGGTCTCCCAATGTTGGACTTCTCAAGTCCCTTGAGGTCCGGCGCTTTGTGGCTCGTTATAGGCGCACACCTCATCGAAATGGCACTGGGAATACGCGCAGACAGAAGGGGGAGAGTGGACCATGACTGACGCACCCCAACTCCCCGACGAGGCCGAAACGCGCGCGCGCTGGGGCGGTTTCGCCTGGTCGGCCGAAAGCGCAGAGCGCGCGAAGACGATCCTGTCGCGCTATCCCGCCGGGCGGCAGCAATCGGCGTCGCTCCCCTTCCTCGATCTCGCCCAGCGGCAAGTGGGGGCGGAAACGCAGACGCAAGGCTGGCTGCCGGTGCCGGTGATCGAGTTCGTCGCGCGCGAACTCTCTATGCCCTATATGCGCGTGTACGAAGTCGCGAGCTTCTACACGATGTTCAATCTCGCCCCCGTTGGCCGCTATCATGTGCAGGTCTGCGGGACGACGCCGTGCCTGCTCGCGGGCTCGGACGAGGTGATGAAGGCGTGCAAGAATCGCGGGCTGGTCAAGGGCAAGACCACGCCCGATGGCCTGTTCACCTTGACCGAAGTCGAGTGCCTGGGTGCGTGCGCCAATGCGCCGATGGTGCAGATCAACGACGACAATTTCGAAGATCTCGACTATGACCGCACTACCGCGATCCTTGATGCGCTGGCGCAAGGGGAAACCCCCAAAGCCGGCTCGCAGATCGGTCGCCAGACGAGCTGCCCCGAAGGCGGCCCGACGTCGCTTGCGGAGATGGTGTCCGAAAACCACGATTACCGGGGGGAATGGTGATGCCGAAAAATGCCATGGCTGGTATCCCGATTATCGGCGTCGTTTTCCTGCTGTTGGCGGTGATGAAGTTCATCAACGGCGATAGCTGGGTGGTGTGGGCGATCCTGGGCTTCCTGTTTGGCGGCTTCAGCATCTTCAGCATGAAGCGCCCCGGCGCTGGGGGTGAGGCGTGAACATCCTGATCGCCATCGGTGTCGCGCTGCTCGCGATTTTCGTGCTGGTCGCGCTCGTGAAGCTTGCCTTCGGGCTGATCGTGCTCGGCGTCGTGCTGGCGCTGGCGGTGGCCACCTATTTCTTCCTCGAAAAGCTGATTGGGCAGGGCAAGTAATGCTCGCTGGAGTCTTTGAATGTTAGAAGATCGCGACCGCATCTTCACCAACGTCTACGGGTTCCAGCCCTGGAACCTCGACGCGGCGCGCATGCGTGGCGACTGGGACAATACGAAAGCGCTGCTCGACATCGGGCAGGACGCGATCATCGATCGTATCAAGGCAAGCGGCCTGCGCGGGCGCGGCGGGGCGGGGTTCCCGACCGGCACCAAATGGAGCTTCATGCCCAAGGAGCCCAAGCCCGCCTCTGATGGACTTGGGCGCCCCAATTTCCTCGTCATCAACGCCGATGAATCCGAGCCGGGCAGCTGCAAGGACCGCGAGATCATCCGCCACGATCCGCACAAGCTGATCGAAGGCGCGCTGGTGGCCGGGTTCGCGATGCGTGCGCGCGCGGCATACATCTACATTCGCGGCGAATATATCCGCGAGGCCGAGACGCTGTTTGCAGCGGTGGCGGAGGCTTATGCGGCCGGGCTCGTTGGCAAGAATGCCTGCGGGTCGGGCTATGATTTCGACGTGTTCGTCCACCGCGGCGCGGGCGCCTATATTTGCGGTGAAGAAACCGCGATGCTCGAAAGCCTGGAGGGCAAGAAGGGCCAGCCACGCCTGAAGCCGCCGTTCCCGGCGGGCGCAGGCCTTTATGGCTGCCCGACGACGGTCAACAATGTCGAATCGATCGCGGTTTGCCCGACGATTCTCCGCCGCTCGCCCGAATGGTTTGCGAGCTTTGGCGCCGAGAACAACAAGGGCACCAAGCTGTTCCAGATCAGCGGCCATGTGAACCGCCCTTGCGTGGTCGAGGAAGCGATGAGCATCCCGTTCCGCGAGCTGATCGAAAAGCACTGCGGTGGCATTCGCGGCGGGTGGGACAATCTGCTCGCGGTGATCCCCGGTGGATCGTCGGTGCCGCTGGTGCCCGCCGCCCAGATCATGGACTGCCCGATGGATTTCGACGGGCTGAAGAAGCTCGGGTCGGGCCTCGGCACGGCGGCGGTCATCGTGATGGACAAGTCGACCGACATCGTCCGCGCGATCTCGCGGCTCAGCTACTTCTACAAGCACGAAAGCTGCGGCCAGTGCACGCCGTGCCGCGAAGGCACCGGCTGGATGTGGCGCGTGATGGAACGGCTACGCACCGGCGACGCCGAGGTTTCCGAGATCGACACGCTCTATCAGGTGACCAAGCAGGTCGAGGGTCACACCATCTGCGCGCTCGGCGACGCAGCCGCGTGGCCGATCCAGGGGTTGCTGCGCCACTTCCGGCCCGAGGTCGAGCGGCGGATTGCCGAGCGTAAGGGTGCCGTGCCGATGGCGGAGGCGGCGGAGTGAGGCCGGCCAGACAATCAAGCCTGCACTGTCTGGCGGCAGGCGCGCTGTTCCTCGGCGGTTGTTCGGAAGCGTGCGGCTGCAGCAACAACGTACGGGCGGTCCGTGACTGGGCCGGGTGCGCAACTTCGGCGATTGACCGCACGGGAAGCCGCAAGTTTGCCGATCACTATGTCGGTCGCCGTGTTCGGGGGGAGCCGATGTCCATCGCGGAAGATTTGCGATGGCAGTACCTCGTCGGTGATATCGACAAGTCCTGCGGCACGTTTGCTACCGCGCTCAAACGGGCGCAGCAGGCCCGGGCCAATGGCTACGTGGAGGATAATGTTGTGCAAGTGACTTCGCCAATCGAGGCGCTGTCAGTCCACGGGTTGGGCGACTTGGGCGACCATTTGCAAGCCATCTCCCCGCGCCGCGCGGAGATGCACTGAAATGCCTAAACTCAACGTCGAGCGGCGGATCGCCGAGCGCAATGGTGCGATGCCGATGGCGGAGGCGGCGGCGTGATGATCGCGTCGTTGTTTCTCGCGCTGGCGGCGCCCGCACCGGCCCAGGCTCTGGTGCCCAAGGATGTGGTGCTGCGCCGCTTCGGTGCCTGCCTCCTCAAGCAGGCGCCTGACCGGGCGCATCGGTTGTTGACCAGCGAGCTTGGCAGCGCGGTGGAAAAGGAGCTGCTCGACGAAATTCTCAGCGCGCGCGGCGAGGGCTGCATCGATCGCGCGGTGCTGTCGATGGGTTATGGTCAAATTCGCGGCGCGATGGCGCAAGCCGCGTTCGAGCGCGAGCCGGCGAAGCTGGCCGCCGCCGAAGCGTTGACGGCGCGCGCTGTTGCGCGGCCCGAAGCGGCCGAGGGCCGGGCGTTCGTGATCAACTATGCCCAGTGCTTGGTTGCTGCCAAGCCCGCCGCCGCCGTCACGCTCATTCGCAGCGACATTGCCTCCAAGGCTGAATCGGCGGCCTTCTTCGGCTTTGACGATACGCTCAAGGACTGCATGCCGATCGGCGTCGAATATCGCGTCAATATCAGTGACGTGCGGAGCCATGTCGCGGCGGTGCTGTATAAGGAGGCGGCGGCGTAATGGGCCTCGTCTATCAACATATCCGGCTCGCGAACGCGGCGCGTGCCGATCTTGAGGATATCGACGCGAATGCGTTGGTAGATTCGGGCGCGGTCGATCTGTGTATCCCTGAGCTGGTCGCTAAGCAGCTTCGGCTGGAGAAAGTCGAGGAGCGGATGATCACGGTCGCCGATGGGCGGCGGGTGATCGTCGATTATGTCGGGCCGATCCGCGTCGAAGTGTTCGGTCGAAGCGCCTTCACCGGCGCGCTGGTGACAGGCGATCAGGTGCTGTTGGGCGCCATCCCGATGGAAGCAATGGACGTGTTGATCGATCCAAGGCGGCAGCAGCTCATTCCAAACCCTGCACATCCCAATATCCCCGGCGCTATGGCCGTAGGTGTGCGGACGGTGCCTGAGGACGAGAGATAATGCCTAAACTCAAAGTCGACGGCGTCGAGATCGAAGTGCCTGCCGGTGCCACCGTGCTCCAGGCGTGCGAGCTGGCGGGGAAGGAGATTCCGCGCTTCTGCTATCACGAACGGCTGAGCATTGCGGGCAATTGCCGTATGTGCCTCGTCGAAGTGAAGCCGGGGCCGCCCAAGCCGCAGGCATCGTGCGCGCTGCCGGCGGCCGAGAATCAGGAGATCTTCACCAATTCGCCGATGGTCAAAAATGCGCGCGAAGGGGTGATGGAGTTTCTGCTCATCAACCACCCGCTCGATTGCCCGATCTGCGATCAGGGCGGCGAGTGCGACTTGCAGGACCAGTCGGTCGCTTATGGCCGGGGTTCGAGCCGCTACAGCGAGAACAAGCGCGCGGTGACCGAGAAATATATGGGGCCGATCGTCAAGACGGTGATGACCCGCTGCATCCAATGCACGCGCTGCGTCCGCTTTGCCGAGGAAGTCGCGGGGGTCGAGGAAATCGGCGCGATCGGGCGCGGTGAGAGCATGCAGATCACGTCGTATCTGGAGCATGCGGTCACCAGCGAGCTTTCGGGCAATGTCGTCGATCTCTGCCCAGTCGGCGCGCTCACCAGCAAGCCTTATGCGTTCGAAGCGCGGCCGTGGGAGCTGAAGAAGACGCTGACGATCGACGTGATGGACGCGGTCGGCACCAACATCCGACTCGATTCGCGCGGACGCCAAGTGCTGCGCTGCCTGCCGCGCATCAACGAAGACGTGAACGAGGAATGGGCGAGCGACAAGACGCGCCATGCCGTCGATGGGCTGGTGCGCAAGCGGCTCGACCGGCCATTCGTGCGGCGCGGCGGCAAGCTGGTCGAGGCGACGTGGGACGAAGCCTTTGCGGCGATTGCGGCGGTGAATGCCGGTGCATCGATGGCGGCGATTGCGGGCGATCTGGTCGATTGCGAGACGATGTTTGCGGCCAAGGCTTTGCTCGCGCAAGAAGGGTCGAGCCTGCTCGAAGGGCGGCAGACGGGGATGGATTACGACATCTCCTCGCTCGCCGCGCTCAATTTCAACACGACGATTGCGGGCACCGAGCGCGCTGATGCGATCCTGCTGGTCGGGACCAATTTGCGCTGGGAAGCGCCGCTGGTGAACACGCGGGTGCGCAAGGCGATCAAGCGTGGTGCGAAGGTATTTGCGATCGGGCCGGTGGTCGATCTGACCTACAAGGTCGAGTGGCTCGGCGATGATCTGGGCGTGCTCGGCGCCTTGCCCGATGCGGTGGCCGAGCTGTTCGGCAAGGCCGAGCGACCGATGGTGATCGTCGGCGGCGCGGCGTTGAAGAACGGGCTGGGCGGGGCGCTTGCCTTTGCCAAGCAGTATAATCTGGTGCGCGAAGGCTGGAACGGCTTCAACACGGTGCATATGGCGGCGGCGCGGATGGGCGGGCTGATGCTCGGCTATGCGCAGGCTGGCGGGATGGCCGATGTGGTCGCGGCCAAGCCCAAGCTGGTGTTCTTCCTCGGCGCTGATGAAGTCGATTTTTCGGCGTTCCCGGACAGCTTCAAGGTTTATGTCGGCCATCACGGCGATCGCGGTGCTGCGGCGGCCGATGTCGTGCTGCCCGGCGCGAGCTATGCCGAGAAGTCGGGCACCTGGGTCAATCTCGAAGGTCGCGTCCAGCGTGGCGAGCGCGCCGTCTTCCCGCCGGGCGACGCGCGCGAGGACTGGACGATTTTTCGCGCGCTGAGCGAGCGGCTGGGCAAGGCGCTGCCGTTCGACACGCTCGACCAGTTGCGCGCGACGATGGCGGCTGAAGTGCCAGCGCTTGGCACGCTCGGGCTCGCGAGCTTCGACTGGAACCCGCCCGCGCTCGACGCGAAGGCGGAAGGGGTAATCGCGGGCTATCCGATCAAGGATTTCTACCTCACCAACGCGATCTGCCGCGCCAGCCCAACGATGCAGCGCTGCTCGGCTGAGCTGATCCACGGCGAGAGCTTTGCGGAGGCGGCGGAATGACCAGCTGGTTCACTTACCTCGGCATGTCGTTCGAAGGCGCGTGGTTCACTGCGACGCTGATCGACATCCTGCTCATCGCTTTCCCAGTGATGTTGATGGTCGCGCTGATCATCTATGCCGATCGCAAGATCTGGGCGGCGATGGCATTGCGGCGGGGGCCGAACGTGGTTGGCCCCTTCGGCATCCTCCAGAGCTTCGCCGACGGGCTGAAAGTGTTTCTGCAGGAAACGATCATCCCGTCGGGGGCCAACAAGGGGCTGTTCCTGCTCGCGCCGATCGTGACGTTCACTGTCGCGCTGATCGTGTGGGCCGTGGTGCCGTTCCAGGCCGACCTGATCCTGGCCAACATCAATGTCGGGCTGCTCTACGTACTCGCGGCGTCGTCGCTGGGGGTTTATGGGATCATTCTGGCGGGCTGGTCGTCGAATTCGAAATACCCGTTCTTCTCGGCGATCCGCGCGGCTGCGCAGATGGTGTCCTACGAAGTCGCGATCGGCTTCGTGCTGATTTCGATCGTGCTGTGGGCGGGGACGTTCAATCTGGCGGGCATCGTCGAGGCGCAGAAGGGCACGATCTTCGGCTTCGTCAACGGCTTCGGCTTCAACCCGCTGCTGTTTCCGATGGCGGTGGTGTTCTTCATATCGTCGCTGGCCGAGACGCAACGCGCGCCGTTCGACCTGACCGAGGCCGAGAGCGAGCTCGTCGCGGGCTACCAGACCGAATATTCGTCGATGTCGTTCGCGCTCTACTGGCTCGGTGAGTATGCCAATGTCATCCTGATGTGCGTGCTCAACGCGACTTTGTTCTGGGGCGGGTATCTGCCGCCGGTCGACTGGGCGCCGCTCTATGCCGTGCCGGGGCTGATCTGGCTGTTCGCCAAGATGCTGTTCTTCTTCTTCCTGTTCAGCTGGGTGAAGGCGACCGTCCCGCGCTATCGCTATGACCAGTTGATGCGGCTGGGGTGGAAGGTGTTTCTGCCGCTGAGCCTGGTCTTCGTTTTCCTGGTGTCGGGCTATCTGATGCTGGTTCGGGTGGGGGTGTCGTAATGGGCATCGTGAGAGCCGCGGTCCGGCTTTACAATGACGGTCGTTCGGACATTGAGGAAGTCTATGCCAATGCACTGGTCGATACCGGTGCCATGAACCTGTGCATCCCCGAGCATGTCGCGCTCCAGTTGAAGCTGGAGAAGCGGTATGAGCGTGAGGTGATCCTCGCCGACGGGTCGCGCAAGCTCGTCCCCTATGTCAGCGGGGTGCGGGTCGAAACGCAGGGCAGGGGGTGCGTCACTGGCGCGCTGGTCTTCGGCGATCAGGTGTTGCTCGGCGCCATCCCGATGGAAGATATGGACATGGTCGTTCATCCGGCGCGGTTGACCGCCATTCCCAACCCCGAAAATCCCAATGTCGCCGTGTCGCTGGCAATGGGCATCAAGGTTCAGCACCCATGAGCATCGCCCAGACCATCAAAGCCTTCACCCTGTGGGAATTTCTGAAGGCGCACGCCAAGACCTTGAGTTATTTCTTCAAGGCCAAGGCGACGATCAACTACCCTTACGAAAAGAACCCGATCTCGCCCCGTTTCCGCGGCGAGCATGCCCTGCGCCGCTACCCGAACGGCGAGGAGCGGTGCATCGCGTGCAAGCTGTGCGAGGCGATTTGCCCCGCCCAGGCGATCACGATCGAGGCCGAGCCGCGCGCCGACGGATCGCGCCGCACGACGCGCTACGACATCGACATGACCAAGTGCATCTATTGCGGCTTCTGCGCCGAGGCATGCCCGGTCGATGCGATCGTCGAGGGGCCGAATTTCGAATTCTCGACCGAAACGCGCGAGGAGCTCATCTACGACAAGGCGAAATTGCTCGATAATGGCGATCGCTGGGAGCGCGCGATCGCTGCGAACCTTGCCGCCGATGCGCCTTACCGTTAAGCGCCAGCCGATCCTGAGGGGCCTCCAGATATCGTGATCCAGGTTTTCGCCTTCTACCTCTTTGCCGCGCTGGTGCTGACATCGGGCGCGATGACGATTGCGTCGCGCAACCCGGTGCATTCGGTGCTGTGGCTGATTTTCGCGTTTTTCAACGCGGCCGGGCTGATGGTGCTGGTCGGCGCCGAGTTTATCGCGATGCTGCTGGTGATCGTTTACGTCGGCGCGGTGTCGGTGCTGTTCCTGTTCGTTGTGATGATGCTCGACATCGATTTCGCCGAGCTGCGCACCGGGGCCTCGCGCTACATCTGGCCGGGGCTGACGCTCGCCGTCGCGCTTGCGGCCGAGCTTGTCGTGACGGTGCAGGCCTGGTCGGTCGGGCCGATTGCGCTCGGCAGGCGGGCCGCGCCGATCACCGCCAAGCCCAATATCGAGGCGATCGGCGAGCTGCTTTATTCGCGCTACCTCTATATCTTCGAAGCGGCGGGGCTGGTGCTGCTGGTCGCGATGATCGGCGCGATCGTGCTGACGCATCGCAAGCGCACCGGGGTCAAGCCGCAGAACATCGCCCGCCAGAATGCGCGGCGACCCGAGGAAGCGACGCGCAACGTCCAGGTGCCGGTGGGCGAGGGAGTCGAGCTGTGATCGGGTTGTTTCATTATCTGGTCGTCGCGGCGATCCTGTTCACCATGGGGGTGCTCGGCATCTTCCTCAACCGCAAGAACATCATCGTCATCCTGATGGCGATCGAGCTGATCCTGCTCGCGGTGAATATCAATTTCGTCGCGTTCAGTGCCTATCTCGGCGATCTGGTCGGTCAGATTTTCGCGATGTTCGTGCTGACGGTGGCGGCGGGCGAAGCCGCGATCGGGCTGGCGATCCTAGTCATCTATTTCCGCGGTCGGGGCACGATTGCGGTCGACGATGTCAACCGGATGAAGGGTTAGTTTTCCGTGGGGACGTCGATCCTTCTCATCGTTTTCCTGCCGCTGCTGGCCGCGATTGTTGCGGGGCTTGGCAATCGGGTGATCGGCAATGTGCCGGCGAAGGTCATCACGACCGGCGCGCTGTTTGCATCGTGCCTGCTCAGCTGGCCGATCTTCATCAGCTTCCTCGGCGGCGATGCCGTGAAGAGCGTGACGCCGGTGTTCGACTGGATTCGCTCGGGCTCGCTCGAAATTGCATGGTCGCTGCGGGTCGATGCGCTGACCGCCGTGATGCTCGTCGTCATCACTTCGGTGTCGGCGCTCGTCCACCTTTATAGCTGGGGCTATATGGACGAGGACCCGGACCAGCCGCGCTTTTTCGCGTACCTGTCGTTGTTCACCTTCGCGATGCTGATGCTGGTGACCGCCGACAACATCGTCCAGATGTTTTTCGGCTGGGAAGGCGTCGGCCTTGCGAGCTATCTGCTGATCGGTTTCTGGTTCAGGAAGCCGAGCGCCAATGCCGCCGCGATCAAGGCGTTCGTCGTCAACCGCGTCGGCGATCTGGGCTTCATGCTCGGCATTTTCGGCACCTATCTGGTGTTCAACACGGTTCAGATCGACGAAATCCTGCGGCTCGCGCCGGGGATGGCGGGATCGACGATCGGCTTCCTGTGGTTCCGCGCCGATACGATGACGGTGCTGTGCCTGCTGCTGTTTGTCGGCGCGATGGGCAAGTCGGCGCAGTTGGGCCTCCACACATGGTTGCCCGACGCGATGGAAGGGCCGACGCCCGTTTCCGCGCTGATCCATGCAGCCACAATGGTGACGGCGGGCGTGTTCATGGTCTGCCGCTTGTCGCCGATGTTCGAGACGTCGCCGTTTGCCTTGACGGTGGTGATGACAGTGGGGGCGGCGACGTGCTTCTTCGCGGCGACCGTCGGGCTGGTGCAGACCGACATCAAGCGCGTGATCGCCTATTCGACCTGTTCGCAGCTGGGCTACATGTTTTTCGCGGCGGGCTGCGGCGCTTATGGCGCGGCGATGTTCCACCTGTTCACGCATGCCTTCTTCAAGGCGTTGCTGTTCCTCGGCGCAGGCAGCGTGATCCACGCGATGCATCACGAGCAGGACATGCGTTTCTATGGTGGTCTGCGCAAATCCATCCCGATCACCTTCTGGGCGATGATGATGGGGACGCTGGCGATTACCGGCGTCGGTATCCCGGCGGTGTTCGGCAACGAACTCGCGATCGGGTTCGCGGGCTTCCATTCGAAGGACGCGATCATCGAAAGCGCCTGGGCGGCGGGCAATATCGGTGCGTCGATCACCGGCATCATCGTCGCGTTGCTGACGAGCTTCTATTCGTGGCGGCTGATGTTCCTGACTTTCTGGGGGAGCCCACGCTGGGCGGCTTCGGAGCATATCCAGCACGCGCTGCATGCGCATGGGCATGACGATCATGGGCATGACGACCATAGTCATGCGCACGAACCGCATCATGCCCCGACCGGCGATGGTGGCTATCACCCGCACGAATCGCCGTTGTCGATGTTGCTGCCACTGATCTTGTTGTCGGTCGGCGCAGTGGCTGCCGGGTTCGCCTTCCACGGCTTCTTCATCGAACCTGCCTCGGGCGAGGAATTTTGGCACGGTGCGGTCGCATATAGCGAGCATCTCGCGCACGAAGCGCATGAGGTGCCGCTGCTCGTCAAGCTGTCGACCGCGATTGTGATGCTGATGGGGCTGGGCGGGGCGTATTACGCCTATGTCGCACGCCCCGGACTGCCTGCGGCCGTCAGCCGCGCGGTGCCGTGGCTGCACGATTGGCTGCTCAAGAAATGGTATTTCGACGAGCTTTACGACCTGCTGTTCGTCAAGCCCGCCTTCGCTTTCGGGCGGCTGTTCTGGCACCGCGGGGACGAGCAGACGATCGATCGCTTCGGACCCAACGGCGCGGCTGCGTTCGTCGCGCAAGGATCGCGCGCGGCGGCGACGCTCCAGAGCGGCTATATCTACACCTATGCCTTTGTCATGC
>CAYUYZ010000025.1:0-49499 GCA_964449575.1 uncultured Stakelama sp. | reverse complement strand
TGGACAAGGCCGGCAACAAGAGCGCGCAACAGGAAATCGCGATGATCAAGGTGGCCGCGCCGACGATGGCGCTGTCGATCCTCGACGATGCGATCCAGGCGCATGGCGGCGGCGGCGTGTCGGACGATTTCCACTTGGCGCATGCCTGGGCGGCGATGCGGACGCTGCGCTTTGCCGACGGTCCCGACGAGGTGCACAACCGGGCGATCGCGCGCAACGAGTTTGGCAAGTACGCTGATTTGCCGGAAGCAGTCGCGGCGAAGGAAATGGTGCGGCGCTGATCCGCAACCGCGTCGCCAACCACTGCCGTTTGCCCTGAGCTTGTCGAAGGGCTGCCTTTTCTTGGCAACGGTCGAAAAGAAGGACAGGGCTTCGACAAGCTCAGCCCGAACACAAGTGAGTATAAGACGTTGAAAGCAGCCGTCCTTTACGAACCCAAGTCGGACCTCGTGATCGAGGATATCCGCATCGACAAGCCCGGCCCGCGCGAAGTGCTGATCCGCACGGTCGCGTGCGGGGTGTGCCGGTCGGACCTGCATTTCGTTGACGGCAGCTTCCCGCATCCGATGCCGACGGTGCCGGGGCATGAGGCAGCGGGCGTGGTCGAGGCGGTCGGCAGCGATGTCGCGCGGCTGAAGGTCGGCGATCACGTCATCACCTTTTTCACCGTGTTCTGCGGTAGTTGCGAGATGTGCGTCACCGGGCGCCCGTCGCTGTGCGTCGATCCGTCGACCAAGCGCGGGAAGGGCGCCGACCCGCGCATCAGCCTGAAGGATGGCACCCCGCTCGCGCCGTTCCTCAACCTGTCGGCCTTCGCCGAAATGATGCTGGTGCATGAGAACGCCTGTGTCGCGATCAGCAAGGACATGCCGCTCGACCGCGCGGCGCTGCTCGGCTGCGCAGTGATCACCGGCGCGGGGTCGATCTTCAACGATAGTCGGTTGCGCGCCGGCGAGACGGTGGCCGTCATCGGCTGCGGCGGCATCGGGCTCGCCGCGATCAATGCCGCGAAGATTGCGGGGGCAGGGGCGATCATCGCGATCGATCCCGTCCCCGACAAGCTGGCGCTCGCGACCCGGCTGGGCGCGACGCATGGCTTCGCGCCCGATGCGCCCGATCTCGCCAAACAGATCGCGGGCCTCACCAGCGGCGGTGTCGATTATGCGATTGAGGCGGTCGGGCGGCCCGAGACGGCGGAGCTGGCCTGGACGATCCTGAAGCGCGGCGGCACCGCGACGATCCTTGGCATGATCGCGCCGGGCAAGATGGTGAGCCTGCCGGGGCCGAGTTTTCTCACCGGCAAGAAGCTGCAAGGATCGCTGCTGGGCTCGACGCGCTTCCCGATCGACATGCCGCGGCTGGTGCAAATGTACCTCGACGGCAAGCTCGATCTCGACACGATGGTCGCCGAGCGGATCACGCTCGACGGCGTGAATGGCGCGCTTCAGGCGCTGCGGACGGGGGACACGGTGCGCTCCGTGATCGAATTCGCATGAGCGAGACGGTTGAAACCGCCGACGTCACCATGGTCGGCACGCTGCCCGTGCCCGCCGATGACGCGATCGACGCCGCGCGGGTCGCCGCGTGGATGGAAGCCCATGTGCCCGGCGCGCAGGGTCCGATCACACTGTCGAAGTTCAAGGGCGGCCAGTCCAACCCGACCTATAAGGTCGAAAGCCCCGGCGGCACTTATGTGCTGCGCCGCCAGCCGTTCGGCAAACTGCTGCCGAGCGCGCATGCGGTTGACCGCGAATACCGGCTGATCGCGGGGCTGCACCCGACCGGCTTTCCGGTGCCGCGCCCCTATGGGCTATGCGAAGACTCCGAGGTCATCGGCGCCAAATTCTACCTGATGGAGCTGGTGAGCGGTCGCAACCTGTGGGACGGATCGCTGCCGAGCATGACCCCGCCGGAACGCACCGCGATCTATAATGCGATGTGCGACACGATGGCGCAGCTCCACAACACCGATCACGTCGCGGCGGGGCTGGGCGATTATGGCAAGCCGGGCAATTATTTCGAGCGCCAGGTCGCGCGCTGGACCAAGCAGTACCGCGCGTCCGAAACCGAGCATATGCCCGATGTCGAGGCGCTGATCGACTGGCTCCCGGCTACCTTGCCGCAGCAGGACCGGGTGTCGATCGTTCACGGCGATTACCGGATCGACAATATGATCTTTGCGGCCGACGAGGCGCGGGTGATCGCGGTGCTCGACTGGGAATTGTCGACGCTCGGCGATCCGCTCGCGGATTTCAGCTATTTCCTGATGAACTGGGTGACCCAGCCCGAGGGGCGTTCGGGGGTGATGGGGCTGGCCGGGGGGGAAAGCGGCATCCCGACGATCGAGGAAATGGTCGCGCGCTATTGCGCCGCGACGGGGCGCGACGGCGTGCCGCAGCTCGACTGGTATTTCGCTTACAATCTGTTCCGGCTGACGGGGATTGTGCAGGGCATCAAGAAGCGCATCGTCGATGGCACCGCGAGCAGCGCACAGGCGGCGAAGACTGTAGAGCGGATCGGTCCGCTGGCGGCGGCGGCGTGGGGTTTTGCGAAGAAGGCGGGGGCCTAAAACTCAGGTGATCCGCTTGTTTCGAGCGCAGTCGAGAAACAGGCCCCAAGCGATACGCAGCGTTTCTCGACTGCGCTCGAAACGAACGGATGGGGGAGTAGAACCATGAGCCAATTCGACCTTCACGGCCAAGTCGCCATCATCACCGGCTCGTCGCGCGGGATTGGCAAGGCGAGCGCGTGGGAACTCGCCGAACACGGCGCCAAGGTCGTCATTTCGAGCCGCAAGCAGGATGCGTGCGACGAAGTCGCCGCCGAGATCAACGGCAAGTACGGCGAGGGCACCGCCATCGCAGTTGCCGCCAATATCTCGGACAAGGCGGGGCTCCAACATCTCGTCGACGAAACACGGCGCGCGTTCGGCAAGGTCGACATCCTCGTCTGCAATGCCGCCTCCAATCCCTATTATGGCCCGCAAGAGGGCATTGCCGATGAGCAGTTCCGCAAGATCCTCGACAACAATATCGTCTCCAACCACTGGCTGATCAGCATGGTCGTGCCCGAAATGCGCGAGCGCAAGAGCGGGAGCATCATCATCATCTCGTCGATCGGCGGCATTCGCGGGACGGCGGTGATCGGTGCCTATGCGATCTCGAAAGCCGCCGACATGCAGCTCGCGCGCAATCTGGCGCATGAATATGGGCCGTTCAACGTGCGGGTGAATTGCATCGCGCCGGGGCTGATCCGCACCGATTTCGCGCGCGCGCTGTGGGAGAATGAAGCGGCGGTCAACGCGCGCAACGCAACCACGCCGCTGCGCCGGATCGGCGAGCCCGAGGAAATCGCGGGCGCGGTGGTGTTTCTCGCCAGTCAGGCGAGCGCGTTCATGACCGGGCAGACGATCGTGATCGACGGCGGGGTGACGATTTAGCACGGATCATTTTCCCGCGCTCCGTTGGTTTCGAGCGCAGTCGAGAAACCGTTGCGCATCGCTTGTGGCCTGTTTCTCGACTTCGCTCGAAACGAACGGGTCAGGGTCAGTATTTGGGATTTTGGGAGGCTATCACCATGCCACGTTTCACCGACAAATCGATCATCGTCACCGGCGCCGCTTCGGGCATCGGCCGCGCTGCCGCTACCTTGTTCGCGGCCGAGGGCGGCAAGGTCATCTGCGCCGACTGGAGCGACGCCGCCGAGGAAACCGCGCAAGCGATCCGCGACGCAGGCGGCACCGCGATGGCGATCAAGATCGACGCCGGTAACGAAGACGACGTCATCCGCACCGTCGCGCTCGCGGTCGAGCAGTTCGGCGGGCTCGACATCATCTTTGCCAATGCCGGGATTTCGGGCGGAATGGCGAACATTTTCGACACCGATGTTTCGCTCATCACCGAAGTTCTGCGCGTCAACCTGATCGGTCCATATCTGGCCGTGAAGCACGCCGCGCCCGAAATCGCCAAGCGGGGAGGGGGCGCGATCGTGCTGACGGCGAGCGTCGCGGGCATCCGATCGGGCGCCGGATCGCCGGCTTATTCGGCGTCGAAGGCTGGGGTGATCAACCTCGCGATGACATCGGCCCAGCAGCTGTCGGGATCGAACATCCGCGTCAACGCGATCTGCCCGGGGCTCACGGAGACGGGGATGACCAAGCCAACCTTCGATTACGCGCGCGAGGCGGGGAAGATGGAAAAGGTCGGCCGTCTCAACCCGCTCAAGCGCGCCGCCCAGCCCGAGGAACTTGCGAAAGTCGCGCTGTTCCTCGCCTCCGACGACGCAAGTTACGTCAACGGGCAGGCGCTCGCGGTCGACGGCGGGCTGTCGAGCAGCCACCCGGTGACGCGGCAGGAATATGGCAAGACGGCGGTGTAAGCCCGCCGCCGCTCAGTTGGTCGGCACGGGCTTCGGGATGACCGGGGTCAAATCGGCGATCAGCTTGTCGGCGCGCAAGGTCAGGCTTTCGGGAAAGCCCGGCGTGCCGATTTTGCCGAAGCGCACGCCGATCAGGTCGATGTTCTTGCGCGTAGGATTGAGCGCGACGCCGTCGACGCCGCGTTCGCGCGCAATGAGCCCGGCCTGCAGCAGCAGAGCCTCGCCCGCCGGCAGATCCGTCGCCGATACGGTATCGATCGTCGACATGATTTCGAACAGCGCGGGATCCTTCTTGTCCGGTTTCCACAGGAATTTGGGCTTTGCGCCGGTGGTCCAGGTAACGCGGCTGGCCTTGCTGAACTCGGCGGCACTCGCGCTGAGCGTTGGCAGTGCATAGAGCCGTTTGGTCTGGTCTTCGGTGGCGATGCTCGTTGCCATTTCGTCGAGGAAGTGCCCACGCCACGCGTCGGGTGTTTCACCCAGCGTGCCCGTCAGTTCCGACGCCGGAGCCCCCGCGCGCAACTGTTGCATCGACGCATAGACCGAGCGCTTGTCGGCGAGCAGCCAGGGGCCATGCGCGCGAAATGTCGCGCGCGCGTCGCTGGCCTTGCCCTGCTTGAGGTCGATGATCACCGACTGAAGCGTGAGCGTTTCCGATGTCTGCGCGAGCAGGTCACTCATGTTCCCGGATTCACCGCTGGAGCGCAGTCTGGCGATTTCGGTTTCCACTTTGGCGCGCAGGGCGTTCGATTTTTCGACATCACCGGCCAGCGCGACCAGCAGCGACTGGTTGGAATCAAACCAGATCGGCGTGAACTTCTTGAGCGATGCCGTGGCGAGTGTGACATAATCGGCATAAAGCTGCGCCGCTTCCAGATAGCGACCGTTTGCGCACAAGGTTTGCGCCAGAGCGTTGAAGTTGATCGGGATCATCCGCGCACTCTGGGCGAGCACGTCTTGCTTGGCGGGGCTGAGATCGTTGGTCAGCACGAGGAAGCCATAGGCGCGTTGCACAAAGGCAACGTCATAGGACCCAAGCTGTAGCGCCTCGACCGCCTTGGCTTCGGCTTCGGCAAAGCGCTTGGCCCGTAACTGCACATTGGCCTCAAGCAGCATCGCGCGGGGCAACAAGGTGCGACGGAACCCGACGTCTTGCTTATAGTCCCCGGCAGCCTCTTCGGCTGTCCGGATCGTGGTGAGCGCCAGGTCGAGATCACCCGCCTCGATCAAATGGATCGTCTTGGCCATCACCAGTTCGACCCGGCGTTCGCCATTTTTTTCCTGCGTCAGCGCGGTGGTGCACGCCGCCGCGCCATCCTTGCCCTTGGCGCGCTTGGCGTCGTCGTCCTTAGTGGTGCCGAGTTCGGAAACGCCAAGTGTTGCCGTGACGGCCAGCGCGCGGAAAATCCGCAGGCCGCCGCTGACATAACCCGTGCGGCCGTCACACAAAACGAAGGGGGAGACCGGCTTGGCGGGGGGCGTCTGCACCGTCGGGGGTGTCGACTGGGCGTGCGCGGGCGTGGCAAAGACTGTCGCCACGGCGAGCGTGGCGGCACCAGCATAGGAAAATTTCATGCATCCCCCGATGATTCGACCTGTTTGTCCTATGCTTATGGAAACATCGGTCGCTTGAAAAGCCTCGGCCCTGCCGCGCTACGGGTTCAACGCCCGCGAGAAAAAGCCGATGACTTCCATCACTGCGGACTTGGTGATCGCGCCCTCGGCATCGATCAGGTCGCCGGTGAACACGCTGTGCGGCGGACGGCCGGCGCGGGCGAGGGGGCTGTCGGGGTTGCCGGCGCTTGGCGGAATTTCGATGCCGGTGAAGGCGTCGCCGAATTCGCGGCGGAGCGTGGTGAATTTTTCGCCCTTCGACAATGGATCGCCGTCGAAGCGATAGCCCTGGATTTCGAGACCATCGCGGGTGCGCGCCTTCACCTTGGCGAGGTCAGCGGGAGAGATGTCGAGCCCCGCCGCGCTCATTACCGGCATCCCCGGTTGCGACAGCACCGGTGCGAGCACCACCGGATCGACGGCCATCGACAACGAGAAGCCACCGGTCAGGCACATGCCGATCACGCCGACGCCGGGGCCGCCGCATTCGGCATGCGCGTGATGCGCGAGCGGCTTGAGCCATTCGACGATCGGGCTCGACTTGCCGGTGCGGAACAGATTGAATTCGCGGCTGACGCACAGCCCGAGCAAGCGGCGCTGAGTGATCTTCTCTTCATTGGTCGCATCGGGCGTGCCGAGCAGGATCGGCGCATAGACACGGAAACCCGCCTCGACGAGCCAGCGGCAAAAGCGCGCGAGGGTGGGGGTGAAGCCGAACACTTCGTGGATGACGATGATCGCCGGGCCGGTCTCGCCGATCGTCAGCACCGGCTTGGTCTTGCCGCCGAAGGTGAAATCGCGGCGCGTGAAATCGGCAATGTCGGTCGTCAGCGTCATGGCGTCACTCCCGCAAGCGAATCAGCCCTTCTTGCGCGCAGCTTGCCACCAGCCGACCGTCGCGTGCGTATATTTTACCGCGATTGAAACCGCGGGCATGCCCCGACCAGGGACTGTCGCACACATACAGCAGCCAGTCGTCTGCGCGGAACGGCTCGTGCAGCCAGACGGCATGGTCAAGGCTCGCGGTCTGGAGCTTGTGCGTCATCCAGTTGACACCGTGCGGCAACGTGGCGGTGCCGAGCAGCGACATGTCGCTGGCATAGGTGAGGATCGCGCGGTGCAGCGCCTGATCGTCACCGACGGGGGCGACGACGCGGAACCAGTTCGCCTGGCGCGGCTCCTGCTTTTCGGGTTTGAACCAGCTGCGCGGGTTGATCGGGCGGCTTTCGATCATGCGCGGGCGCGTGAAATTGGCGCGGAAACGCTCGGGCATCTGATCGGCGGTCTCTAACCGGATCTGGAGATCGCTCTTCAAGTCCTCGGGCGCAGGCACATCGGGCATTGCGTCCTGGTGCGACAGGCCTTCCTCGGGCCGCTGGAGCGAGCAGGTAAGCGTGAGGATCGGCACGCCCTTTTGCGTCGCGATCACGCGGCGCGTGGCGAAGCTCTTGCCGTCGAAATCGCGCACCACGCGGTAGATGATCGGATGCTCCTCGGCGCCAGGCCGCATGAAATAGGCGTGGAGCGAATGCGCCGCCTTGTCGCCGTCGGTCGAGCGCTGTGCGGCTTGCAGAGCTTGCGCGAGCACCTGCCCGCCGAACACGCGGCCATAGCCGTCGTCACCGCGACCGCCGCGATAGAGATCGGTGTCGAGTTCCTCGACGTCGAGCAGGGCGACGAGCTTGGCGGCGAGCTCGGCAGGGGTGGGGTGGTCGGTCATTTGGTTCCTCATTCCTCCCCGAGCTTGCTCGGGGAGGGGGACCATTTGCGCAGCAAATGGTGGAGGGGGTATAGCCATTCCGCGCCCCCTCCACCAGCTTCGCTGGTCCCCCTCCCCCAGACAAGCTGAGGGAGGATTGAATTAATACCCAGCCGCCCGGGCGAGCTGGTCGGCGTGGAAATTGGCGTCGCCGAACATCTCGGCGAGCACGCGGCCGCGCTTCATGTAGAAGCCGATGTCGTACTCGTCGGTCATGCCGATGCCGCCGTGCATCTGCACGCCTTCCTGCACCGACAGCGTGGTGGCAAGGCTGGTCATCGCTTTGGCGACCGACACGGCCTGTTCGGCGCTAGCGTCGCCCGCATCGAGCAATTGCTGCGCCTTGAGCACGGCCGCGCGCGCGACTTCCATTTCGCTGTAGAGATGCGCTGCGCGGTGCTGGAGCGCCTGGAAGCTGCCGATCCGCACGCCGAACTGCTTGCGTTCCTTCAGGTAATTGACCGTCATGTCCATCGCCCCGCCGCCGACGCCGAGCAATTCGGCAGCAGCGCCCGCGCGGCCGGCGCGCAGCAAGCGGCCGAGCGGGTCGCTGCCGCCGTCGACGTCGCCGATCACGGCATCGGCATCGACCTCTACGCCATCGAAGGTGAGGCGGGCGGCGAGCGACGAATCGGCCAGCCGCTCGGCTTCCGCGCTCAGCCCCGCCGCGTCCTTGTCGATTGCGAACAGGGTGATGCCATCCTTGTCGTGTGCCGAGCCGGCGGTGCGCGCGGCGACGATCAGAACGTCAGCGACATGGCCGTGGGTGACGAATTGCTTGGTGCCGGTGAGCTTGAAGCCATTGCCCGAGCGTTCGGCCTTCATCGCGATGCCGGTGCCGTGCTTGGCGCGCTCGTCGATCGCAAGCGCCGCGACGATCTCGCCGCTCAGGATGCCGGGGAAGAGGCGGGCGGCGTGCGCGCTGCCCTTGAGCGCCTCGACTGCCGCGACTGCCGTGGCGAGGAACGGCGAGGGCGACAGGTTGCGCCCGATCTCTTCAAGCACCACGCCTGCTTCGACATGGCCGAGGCCGAGGCCGCCATCGTCTTCGCCGATCAATATGCCGGTGAAGCCCATTTCGGCGAATTGCTTCCACAGATCGCGGCTGAAGCCATCGGCGTTCTTGCTGTCGCGAAGCCCGCGCATGTGGCTGACCGGGGCGGAATCGGCGATGAAGCTCTTCGCCGTATCGTGCAGCATCGTCTGTTCTTCGGTGAGGTAGAGAGGCATTTTTCCGGCTCCTGAGCCCTCTCCCGCCAGCGGGAGAGGGTTGGGTGAGGGTCTTCTTCTTCTCGCGACGGGGCCAGAAGAAGACCCTCACCGCTGCGACTAGGCAGCAAGCTGCCAAGTCTCGCGCCTATCCCGCAAGCGGGAGAGGGATTCGGCTACACCGACGGCAATTCCAAAATCCGCTTGGCGACGATGTTGAGCTGGACTTCGCTCGTCCCGCCTTCGATCGAATTGGCCTTGGTGCGCAGCCAAGCGCGCGGGCCGGCGCCGCCGTTCGAGCGAGCGCTTTCCCATTCGAGCGCGTCGGAGCCGCCCGATGCCATCATCAGCTCGTGGCGCGATTTGTTGAGCTCGGTGCCGTAATATTTCATCATGCTCGGCTGGGCAGGGTGGGCGCGGCCTGCCTTCAACTCGTCGATGAAGCGTTCGGACATCATCCCGAAGGCCTTGGCGCGCACTTCGAACAGCGCGATCGACGCGCGCAGCAGCGGATCGGCGAGGCGGCCTTCGTGATCGAGGCCGACGGTCGCAATCGCGCCCTCGATCAGCGGATTGCCGCCGGTCGAGCCGAGGCCCATGCCGCTGATCATCTCGCGTTCGTGGCCGAGCAGATATTTGGCGACGTCCCAGCCCTTGTTCTCGTCATGGACGCGATTGGCCTTGGGCACCTTAACATTGTCGAAGAAGGTCTCGCAGAAGGGCGAATAGCCGCTGATCAGCAGGATCGGCTTGGTCGACACGCCGGGGCTGGCCATGTCGAACAGGACGAAGCTGATGCCGCCCTGCTTGTTCGTCTTGTCGGTGCGGACGAGGCAGAAGATCCAGTCGGCCTTGTCGGCATAGCTGGTCCAGACTTTCTGCCCGTTGATGATGTAGTGGTCGCCCGCATCCTCGGCTGACGTCGCGAGGCTGGCGAGGTCAGAACCTGCGTTCGGCTCCGAATAGCCTTGGCACCAGCGGATTTCGCCGCGTGCGATCTTGGGCAGGTGATCGAGCTTCTGCTCCTCGGTGCCATATTTCAGCAGCGCGGGCCCGAGCATCGAAATGCCGAAGCTGTTGAGTGGGTTACGGCACTTCATTGCCGCCATTTCTTCGCGCAGGATCTTGGTTTCGGCGGGCGAAAGGCCACCGCCGCCATAGGCGACCGGCCAATCGGGCACGGTCCAGCCGCGACTGGCCATCGCGTCCATCCATTCCTTTTGCCCCGGCTGATACTCGGCATGGCGCCCGCCCCAATTGGCGTCCTTTTCGCTGCGCACCGGTTCGCGCATTTCGGGCGGGCAATTGGCTTCGAGCCAGGCGCGCGTTTCGCTGCGGAAGGTTTCGAGATCGCTCATCGCATTCAGCTCCTCATCAAATCATGTGCCGCGCGCGCAACGGCAATCGCCGTCCAGTCGCGGTTATAGTCGGCGATCACCTGCACGCCGATCGGCAGGCCATCGGAATCGGTACCGATGCGCACGCTGGTCGCGGGCAGCATCGGGAAAGTGGCAAGGCCGGGCAAGGCCATCTGCATGCCCGCCGGATAGGGCGTGCCATCGATCACCAGCATCCGCTCGCCGAGTGGGGTGTCGTCATGCGGATAAGCCGTCGTGCCCCAGATCGGCGCGATCACCGCGTCATAGCTGCCGAACAACCGGCCCCAGTCGCGGCGGCATTTCGCCTGCGCGTCGATCAGACCGAACCAACCGTCGAGCGTGGTCGAGGGGCCGCCATCGGCGCGTGGGCCGCCGCGCGACATCGCGGTCAGCAGCATGTGGATGTAACTTGCGGTCTGTCCGGCGAGATCGGGCAGCAGCGGCGTCTGGCGATCAACCGTGGCGCCCGCCGCTTCGAACGCCTTGCCGGTTGCCTCGATCGCGTCGCGGATCGACGCTTGTACCGGCACATTCGGGTGCGGGTCGAGCAGCAAGATGCGCCACTCGCCGGGGCCGCGCGGGGCAGGGCGGGCGAGCGCGTCGCCGCCCATCACCTCGAACAGCGCCTCCAGATCATCGGCATCGCGCGCGAGCGGGCCGATGACGTTGAGCGCCACGCCGCATCCCTCGGTGCGCGGGAAGTTGTGGCCGAAACTTAACAGCGCGTTGTAGGTCGGTTTGTGCCCCCACATCCCGCAAAATGCGGCGGGGAGGCGGATCGACCCGCCAATGTCGGATCCGATCTCGATCGGCACATAGCCCGCCGCCAGCGCCGCCGCCGCCCCGCCCGACGAGCCACCGGGGACGCGATCGAGATTATGCGGGTTGCGGGTGCGGCCATAGACCGGGTTGTTGCTCTGCAAGTCAGCCAGCGCGACGGGCACGTTGGTCTTGCCGAGGATCACGGCCCCCGCGCGCTTCAGCCGCTGGACAGCGACGGCATCCTCGGTCGCGACGAAACGGGCATGTTCGGCAAAGCCCCAGCAGGTGACGAGCCCGGCGATGTCGAAGCTTTCCTTCACCGTCATCGGTACGCCGAGCAACACGCCCGACGTGTCGCCCGCTGCCACCCGCGCATCGACCGCGCGCGCCTGATCCCGCGCGCGATCAAAATCGCGGACGACGACGGCGTTGATCGCGCCGTCACCCGCCTCGATCCGCGCAATCGCCGCCTCGCATTCGGCAAGCGCGGTGGTCTCGCCCGCGCGGATCGCGGCGGCGGTGGCGAGCGCGGTCGTCACTTGAACCGGCTGCCGCTTTCGGCGTTGCTTTTCAGCAGCTCGGCGACCGTGAAGCCGTGCTTTTCGAGGCCCGCGACGATCTTCTTGGCGCCTTCGGTATCGCCCCAGAACATCGGGCCGCCGCGATAGACTGGCCAGCCATAGCCGTAGATCCACACGACATCGATGTCGCTCGCGCGCTGCGCCATCTTCTCTTCGAGGATCAGCGCGCCTTCGTTGACCATCGTGTAGAGCGTACGTTCGATGATTTCCTCATCGCTGATCTCGCGCTTGGGCAGGTTCGACCGGCTGCGGAAATCCTCGATGATTTCCGCCACGCGCGGGGAGGGCGAGGGGTTCCGCTTCTCGTCATAATCATAGAAGCCCGCCGACTTTTTCTGCCCCCAGCGGCCTTCGGCGCACAGCGCGTCGCGGATGCTGTCGATGCGCGCCGGATCGCGGTGCCAGCCAATGTCGACACCGGCGAGGTCGCTCATCTGGAACGGCCCCATCGGCATGCCGAATTCGACGTGGACGCGGTCGATCTGCTCGGGCGTGGCGCCTTCCATCAGCAGCTTGTTGGCCTCGACCTGTCGCGGGGTGAGCATGCGATTGCCAATGAAGCCGGGGCACACGCCCGAGACGACCGCGACCTTCTTGATCGTCTTGGCGAGCGCCATCACGGTCGCGAGCACATCATCGGCGGTCTTGGCGCCGCGCACGACTTCGAGCAGCTTCATGACATTGGCGGGCGAGAAGAAGTGCATGCCGAGCACGTCCTGCGGGCGGCTGGTGCTCGCGGCGATCTCGTCGATGTTGAGATAGCTGGTGTTCGAGGCAAGGATCGCGCCGGGCTTCACGATCGCGTCGAGCTTGCCGAACAGTTCCTTCTTGACGTCCATGTTCTCGTAAACCGCTTCGATCACGAGATCGCAGTCGGCGAGATCGTCGAGGCTGAGCGTCGGCGACAGCGCGCCCATTGCGGCTTCGACCTGTTCAGGCTTCAGCCGTCCCTTGGCGGCGGAGGCTTCATAATTCTTGCGGATCACGCCGGTGCCGCGATCGAGCGCTTCCTGCTGCATCTCGACGATCGTCACCGGGATGCCCGCCGACAGGAAGTTCATCGAAATGCCACCGCCCATCGTGCCCGCGCCGATGACGCCGACCTTCTTGATCGAGCGCAGCGCAATCGCCGGGTCGATGCCGTCGATCTTGGCGGCCTGGCGCTCGGCGAAGAACAAGTGGCGCTGGGCGGCGGACTGGACGCCCATCATCAGCTTCATGAATTCCTTGCGCTCGAACGCGATGCCTTCCTCGAAGGTCGATCCGTCGGTGGCCTTTTCGACGCAGGCGATGTTGGCGGCGGGGGCGTCGAAGCCGCGGAAGCGCTTGGCATTGGCGGCCTTGAACGCGGCGACGGCGTCAGGATCGGGCGTCGCCGTCTTCTCGCTCGCGCGGGGCAGGGGGCGGGCATCGGCGACTTCGCGCGCGAAGGTGATCGCGTCTTCGGCGAGCGTGCCGTCACCCGCAATCCGGTCAATCAGGCCCGCCTGCAGCGCGAGCTTGACGGGGATCGGATCGCCGATTGCGGTCATCTGGAGCGCGAGCTTGACGCCGGCGACGCGCGGGATGCGCTGGGTGCCGCCTGCGCCGGGGAGCAGGCCGAGCTTGACCTCGGGGGTGCCGATCACTGCCTTGGGATCGGCGATGCGGTAATGGCAGGCGAGCGTCACTTCGCAGCCGCCGCCGAGCGCGGTGCCGTGGAAAGCGGCGACCACGGGCTTGTCGGCGGCCTCGATCATGTCGAGCAGGGTGGGGAGGCCGGGTTCCTGCATCGGCTTGCCGAATTCGGTGATGTCGGCGCCTGCGAAGAAGGTCTTGCCGTCGCAGCGGATGACGATCGCCTTGATGCTGGCATCGGCGAGCCCTTCCTTGACGCCCGCGTCGAGGCCCTGGCGCACGGCAGCGCCGAGCGCGTTGACCGGCGGGCTGTTCGAAATGACGACGAGCACGTCGCCGTGGCGTTCGGTGGTGATGGGGCTGGTCATTCTAGTCTCCAAATCAAAACGAAAACCGTTCGTGTCGAGCGCAGTCGAGACACCGCGCGCATCGCTTGCCGCCCGCCCCTCGACTTCGCTCGGGACGAACGGGGCGGGGGTTAGGTGAGCGCGCTATAAATCAGCGTCTTCAATTCGCGGCGGATGGGGTAGGCGTTCGACGGCTGCAACTGCGTCATGAACACCATATGGATGCGCTCGACCGGATCGATGAAGAAGGCGGTCGAGAACATCCCGCCCCAATAAAATTCGCCAACCGACCCCGGCATCATCGATTTCGCGACATCCATGTTGACCGCAAAGCCGAGGCCAAAGCCCGTTCCGGCATTCTGCGTCTCGCTGAACAGCGATTTCGACAGCGAGGCGAGGTCCTTGCCGCCGGGCAGGTGATTGAGCGTCATCAGGTCAAGCGTCTTGCGCCCGACGATCCGCACGCCGTCGAGCGTGCCGCCATTCAGGCACATCGTGCAGAAGCGGTGATAGTCGAGTGCGGTCGATACAAGGCCTCCGCCGCCCGACAGGAAGCGTGGCTGTCGGCTCCAGGCGCTGGCCGCGCCACGATCGTACGTTTTGGGCTTGCCGCCGGGCACCCAGGTGTAACAATCGGTGAGCCGGTCGACCTTGTCCTCGGGCACCGCGAAGAAGGTGTCGTGCATGCCGAGCGGTTCGAAAATGCGCGTGCGGTAGAAATCGTCGAGCTTCATCCCGCTCACGCGCTGGATGATCGCGCCGAGCACGTCGGTTGCGACCGAATAATTCCATGCATCACCCGGCGAAAATTCGAGCGGGATTTTGCCCAGCGCGCCGACAAATTCGTCGAGATCAAAATTGCCGTGCCAGTTTTCCAGCTTGCCCTCGCGGTACGCCGCATCGATGTTCGAGCGGTTCTGGAAACCATAGGTCAGCCCGCTGGTATGGCGCAGCAGGTCGAGCATCCGCATCGGCTCGGTCGTCGGTTTCGTCATGAACGGCACGCCGCCACCGCCGCCATTATAGACGCCGATCCCCTTGAACTCGGGCAGGACATGGTGGACCGGCGTGTCGACCGCGACCTTGCCTTCCTCGACCAGCATCATGAACGCGATCGAGGTGACCGGCTTGGTCATGCTCGCGATTCGAAACAGCGACGTCGCGTCGATCGGCGCGCCACCCTCTCGCGCGGCGCCGTGGTGCGAAAAATGCACGATCTCGCCGTCGCGCGCGATCAGCAATTGCGCGTTCGGCAGCAGGCCGGGCGTGACGTAGCGATCACTCAGCAGCGCATCGAGCCGCGCGAGTCGCCGGGCATCGAAGCCGTGAGTCTCCGGGTCCGCCAATGCCATACGCCTCTCCATACCCCTGGTTCGAAACCTTGGCACCCCTATTGCCTTGAGCGCGGCTCGAATCAACACTAACCTTCGTGCAATTGGTCGATAAGCCAAACCCGAAATTCAAGAGTTGGAGAGATGCCCGTGGCGACCACCCTTAGCGAACCGTTGATCGCGCTCGATCCAGCCTGGCCGAAAATGAGCTTGAAGGACATTGAGGCGGCGTTGACCGGTCCTGGTGCGCGCTTCGAAATGGAAACGATCGACATCGGCGGTGTGCCCACGCGCGTGTGGAAGCATGCCCCCGCCAATCTGGCGCAGATCGTCATGTTATCCCGGATGCACGGCGCGCGCGAATTCACGATCCATGAAGACGAGCGCGTTACCTATGATGCGCATTACCGCGCCGTCGCAGCGCTCGCGGGCAAGCTGACCGAGATGGGCGTGAAGAAGGGCGACCGCGTCGCGCTGTGCATGCGCAACCTGCCCGAATGGCCGGTGGTGTTTTTTGCCGGCGTGGCGATCGGCGCGATTATGGTGCCGCTCAACGCATGGTGGACCGGCGCCGAGCTCGAATATGGGCTGAAGGACTCGGGCAGCCGGATGCTGTTCATCGACGGCGAGCGTCATGCGCGACTGGCCGAGCATTATGGCGCCTTGCCCGATCTGGAGCGCATCTTCGTGGCGCGTGCCGTGACCCCGCTCGATGGCAAGGCGAGCGCGTTTGAGGCGCTGATCGGCACCCCGCATGATTGGGCCGCGCTCCCCGACGCGGGGCTGCCGCCAGTCGAGATCGTCCCCGAAGACGACGCAACGATCTTCTACACCAGCGGCACCACCGGCAACCCAAAGGGCGCGCTCGGCTCGCACCGCAACCTGATCACCAATATCTTCTCGAGCGGCTATTCTGGGGCACGGACGCTGCTGCGACGCGGCGACGAAATCCCCGCGCCGACGCCCAAGACGATGCTCACCTGCATCCCGCTTTTCCATGTGACGGCATGCAGCGCCGGGATGATGGGCGCGGTCGCGAGCGGATCGACGCTGATCTTCATGCGCAAATGGGACGCGGTGAAGGCGATGGAAATTATCGAGCGCGAGAAAGTGCATGCGACCGGCGGCGTGCCGACGATTGCGTGGCAGTTGCTCGAACATCCCGACCGGGCGAAATATGACCTCTCGTCGCTCGAATCGATTGCCTATGGCGGCGCGCCGTCGGCGCCCGAGCTGGTCAAGCGCATCTACACCGAATTCGGCGCGCTGCCCGGCAATGGCTGGGGCATGACCGAGACGATGGCGACCGTGACCGGCCATGCCGCAGAGGACTATCTCAACCGCCCGACCAGCGCGGGGCCTGCGGTCGCGGTCGCCGATCTGAAGATCATGGATGAAGAGGGCGTCAACGAACTCCCCGTCGGCGAAGTCGGCGAACTCTGGGCGCGCGGGCCGATGATCGTGAAGGGCTATTGGAACAAGCCCGAAGCGACGGCGTCGACCTTCGTCGACGGCTGGGTGCGCACCGGCGACCTCGCCCGGCTCGACGAGGAAGGCTTCCTCTATATCGTCGATCGCGCCAAGGACATGATCATTCGCGGCGGCGAGAATATCTATTCGAGCGAAGTCGAGAATGTTCTCTACGCCCATCCCGCCGTCACCGACTGCGCGCTGATCGGCTTGCCGCACCGGCAGCTTGGCGAGGAACCGGCAGCAGTCGTCCACCTCGCGCCGGGGACCAGCGCGACCGAGGCGGAATTGCAGGCCTGGGTGCGCCAGCATCTCGCGGCGTTCAAGGCGCCGGTCGCGATCCGCTTCGTCGAAGAAACGCTGCCGAGGAACGCGAACGGCAAGATCCTGAAGAAGGATCTGAAAGTCTTGTTCGAGGATCGGGTCGGCGTGGCGGCTTAAGGGGCGGCTGAACCGACCGTTCCGTTAAGGGTTCGGAATAGCGCCTGGGTGGTGCGGTGCAGTGCAGCGGCATGCCATCTATGTGGTGGTGGGCCGTCGTTGCAGTCCTATCAAAATACTGATTTATAAGTGAAAAATGGCAGTGCGAGGGCACTGACAGTAGAATTGTGCATTCTTGCTGCCCGCGCGACCCGCGCCTGCTGTTAACCACTTGCGGCAAGGATTGATTAGCGCGACGGACGGCTAATTCGAACAGGGCACGCTGGCGTAACGGTCGAGCGGCAACTGGAAGGAGCGAAGCAAGCGACCGTCGTCCGACGCAATCACGCGTCGACAGCCGTGCATCCCGCAACCGCGATCCAATGTCATTTCCACCAATCCATCCGACCGTCGAAGCCGCCGCTTCGACGCTGCCTTCGCATGCCAAAAAAACCGGGAGAACTACCGTGATTTCAGCGCGATCAACTTTGGGAAGTATCAGCGTTTCGACTCTTTCGGCAGCGGCGCTTGCCGCCAATCCGGCAACCGTTGTGACAACCGCTGCGGGCGCCACGACCTTGGTCGTGGTTGCGGTCGCCGTCGCGTCGACCAGCTACAAGCCGACCGATGCCGGGCCGAACCAGACCATCACTTTACCGGTCGATCAGGTCGTGCTCTCGGCGCGCTCGAACGGCAGCCAGGTCGAATGGCGCCAGATTGGCGGGCCGGTCGGTGCGATCATCGCGTCACCGACATCGCTGGCAACGCGCGTGCAATTGCCGGGCGCGGGCAAATACACGTTTGAGATCATCGGGCGCAAAGCCGGAACGACCAAAGTCATTGGCAGCGATCGCGTGGTCATCACGGTGCTGCGCGCGCGGCCAGGCACGCCCGGTGTGGCGTCGTGGCAGCCGCTGGCGATTGGCGCGGGCGGCTTCATCACCGGGATCGATCTGCACCGCGACGGGGTCGAGCGCGTGATCCGCACCGACACCTATGGCGCGTACATCTGGGCAAACAACAAGTGGAATCAGCTCGTCACGGCAACCAGCATGCCGGCTGATGATCGGCTCCCGACGGGCGGCGGCGTGACCGATGTCGTGATCGCGCCGACCAACAGCCAGCGGCTCTACATGTATTACAACAGCCGCTTCTACCGCAGCGACAACAAGGGCGCGAGCTGGACGCGCAGCACCGCGTTCGGTGTCGCCGAAGCGAACCCCAATGACGATTATCGCACCGGCAGCTTCAAGATCGCGGTCGATCCGGTCAATGCCGACATCGTCTATGTCGGGACGCGCGACGACGGCATGCGCCGCAGCGTCGACGGCGGCGTGACCTGGACCACGATCAGCGACATTCCGGTCGGCGTGCATCGCTACAATGACAAGGGTCAGTTGTCCGACACTGGCGGCGGCATCAGCATCTTCTTCGATCCCGCAGGCGGCAGCAACGGCAGCCGGACCAACATTGTCTATGCCTCTTCCTGGGGCAATGGCATCTGGCGCTCGGCCGATGGTGGCGGCATTTGGCAGCGGATTTCCGATGGCAATACGGGCCCGGTGCAGGCCTGGCGCTCCGAAGTCGCGAGCGACGGCACGCTGTTCGCGATCGATCGGCCAAATGGCAGCGGCGCGGTGTGGCGCTATCGCGGCGGCGCCTGGACCAATGTGTCGCCGACCAACAACATCCAGACTCTGACGGTCGATCCGGGCAATCCCAATCGGGTCTATGCGTTCAGCGGCTCGGGCGAGCCGTGGCGCACGGTCGATGGCGGCGCGCATTGGACTCAGCTCGCGACGCCGGGCATTCGCACCGCTGCGGGCGATGTCACCTGGCACGCCTGGACGAGCGAGGATTATTTCTCGACCGCGCAGGCGCATTTCGACCCCAAGGTGCCGGGCAAGATCTGGATGGCGCAGGGGATCGGCGTGTGGACCACGCAGGTTGACGATGCGACGTCGCGTGTCACCTGGCAGGCGACCAGCCGCGGCGTCGAGCAGCTCGTGATCAACGACGTCATTGCGCCGCCCGGCGGGCAGCCAGTGACGGCGGCATGGGATCGCGCGATTTTCTACAGCGAATCGCTCGACAAATTCCCGGCAACGCACGGGCCAGCCTTCAACTTCAACAGCGCTTGGGACCTCGACTGGAGTCCCGCCAATCCGAAGTTCATCGTCGCGAACACCTCGGACCATCGCTATTGCTGCACCGATCAGCGCGACCCGACGCAGGCGGGCTGGTCGATCGACGGCGGTAAGACCTGGACCGAGTTCGCGAGCTTCCCGCAGATCGACGCATCGATCAATCCGGACAATCCGACCATCCGGCTCGGCTATCCGCACCAGCGCTTCGGCTTTGGTGACATGGCGGTCGCAGCCAACAACATCGACAATATCATGTGGTTGTCGAGCTGGAACCGTCAGCCCGCCTATACGCTCAATCGCGGCGCAACCTGGAATATCGTGCGGCTGCCGGGTGAAGTGAACAGTGAATATCACTCGCACTTCGGCAATTATCTCAACCGCAAGGTGCTGGTGGCCGATCGGGTGCTTGCGTCGACTTTCTATTATTACAATGCGGGCGGCACCAACATTTCGGGCATGTGGCGCACGAGCGATGGCGGCAAGACTTGGAGCCGCGTGTTCCAGGGCGAGATCACCAATTTCTCGGTGTTCAACGCGACCTTGGGGTCGGTGCCGGGCAAGGCGGGGCATTTGTTCTTCACGCCCGGTCAGCTCCAAGGCGACCCCGACATCGCGTTCAAGCGCTCGGTCGATGGCGGCGCGACCTGGACCGACGTCCCCGGCGCCTCGCGCATCCATGCCTTTGGCTTTGGCAAGCCGCAGTTTACCGGCGGCTATCCGACGATCTTCATCGCCGGGACCGTTGGCGGCAAGTATGGCATTTATCGCTCTACCGACGAAGGCGCGACGTGGCAGTCGATGGGCTTCCCCAACAACAGCCTCGACACCGTCCGCGTGATCGACGGTGACAAGAGTGTGTTCGGCCGCGTGTACATCGGGTTCGCCGGGTCGGGCGCCACTTATGGTGACATGAAGTAAGGGACGATCGAGGCGGCCTGCCGGGCCACCTCGATGTCAACTCGGGCGCATCACCGGGGGGAGGTGATGCGCCCGCCCTTTTGCGGGTCTTCGCCTTCAGGCAAACCCGATGTTTCTCATCGATCTGGGCGCGCCGGAGACCATCACCCGAGCCGCTCAACTACGTTAGCCGTAGCGCCGTCGATTTGCTTCTCCAGAAGCAGCGCGCCGCCAAGTGAAGATTCGAATATCTCAACGCGTTGACGCTCCCGCATTTTAAAGACAAGCAATTAATCGAACGGCTTGGCGGGATGCGCGCATGGGGTTGGCGATTGAAACACTTGGCCTCGTAAAGCGCTTTGGTCGGACAACCGTGCTCGACGGGGTCGATCTCGCGGTGCCGGAAGGTTGTGTTTACGGCTTTCTCGGCCCGAACGGGGCGGGCAAGAGCACGACGATGCGGGCACTGCTCGGACTGATCCGCGCCGATGCCGGGACGATTCGCTTGCTGGGCCATGATCTGCGGCGGGATCGGCGCGGGGCGCTCCGCAATGTCGGTTCGCTGATTGAGCAACCGGCGCTTTATGATCATCTAAGCGGCACCGATAACTTGCGCTTGACCCGCATTCTGCTTGGCCTGCCGCCTGGCGAAGAGGGGCGGGTTTTGGAGGTCGTTGGGCTGGCGCAGGCCGGGCGCAAGCTGGTCGGAAGCTATTCGCTCGGCATGAAGCAGCGGCTGGCGATTGCCCGCGCGATCATGGGCACGCCCCGGTTGCTGTTGCTCGACGAGCCGACCAATGGGCTCGACCCAGATGGGATCATTGCGATGCGCGACCTGATCCGCGATCTGCCCAATCGCATCGGCGGCACGGTCTTCGTGTCGAGCCACTTGCTGGTGGAAATCGAACTGACTGCGAGCGTGGCCGGGCTGATGCAGGGCGGTCGACTCGTGCTGCAAGACAAGGTTTCGGCGCTGCTGGGCTCGCAGAGCATCTTGCGCGTGACACTGGATGACCCCGTTCGCGGCGCTGCGGTGCTCGCTGCGGCGGGTCTGCCGGGCGCGGTGATCGAGCGGTCTTCGCTTGTCATGTCGATCGCTCGCCACGATCCCGCGCTGGCCGCGGCGATCAACCGCGTGCTGGTGGAAGCGGGACTTGCGGTCTCGGCGCTCGAACGCGAGCGGCCCAATCTCGAGCAGGTATATCGTCGGGCGACCACGCAGCCGCTGGCGGCGGCGGCATGATGCGCGTCCTGTGGGTGGAAATCCGCAAGCTCGGCGGGTCGCTGGCGTTGCTGCTGCTGGTGACCGTCCCTGCCTTGTTGAGCCTGATCGTTTTGCTGGCGATGATCGCCAACCGTCGCCAACCGACGTGGCGCGCGATTTTCTTCGATTTCGCCTTCCCGATCTGGGCGTTTTTCCTGCTGCCGATGGCGGTCACGGCGCTGGCCACGTTGCTTGGCAATATCGAGCATCGTTCAGCCATGTGGGACCATTGGCTGGCGCTGCCCATTGCGCGCTGGCGGATATTCGCCGCCAAGCTGGTGGTGGCGCTTGGCGCGATGGCGGCGATGACGCTGCTGATGGCAGGCTTCACCCTCATCGCCGCCGCGCTTGGCGGGGCGCTGAGCGGGCGGCCCCCGGTCGGGCCGCTCGATTGGGCGGCGATCGGGCGGAGCGCGCTGCTGATCACGGCGAGCGCCTGCTGTTTCACGTGCCTCCAGCTTTGGGTGGCGTTACGCTTTTCGAATTTCGTGGTGTCGCTCGGCTTCGGTATCGGCGGCACGCTGATCGCCATTGCGGTGACGATGACGCGTTCGACCCAGGCCGATTATTTTCCTTGGGTGCTACCATTACGCGTGCTGGTTAGCGCTGATCCGTGGCAGCCAGCGATCGCGGGTTTGGCCGGCGGCATGCTGTGCGCGGTGGCCATGGTAGCTGCGCTGCAACGCGTCCGTTGAAGACGTCGTCGCCAACCGGGCGCATCACCGGGGGGAGGTGATGCGCCCGCCCGTCTCAGCGCTTGGGCATGGGGGGAGAGGCTGAGGCGAGATAGCTGATGATCGCCGCGCGTTTCTGGGCGTCGGGGATCGTCAGATACATTTTGCTGCCGGGGGCCAGTTTTTGCGGCGCCTGCAGCCATTGGTCGAGCCGCGCCGGGGTCCAGACGCCCGCGAGCTTCTTGATCGCGGGCGAGTAGGCATAGCCCGGTGCGGTCGCGATGCGCCGTCCGACGACGCCGCGATGCGCCGGGCCGACGCGATTGGCGTCAAGCGAATGGCAACCGCCGCATTTGCCCTCGTAAAGCGCCTTGCCGTCGGCTGCCTGCGCAAAAGCGGGTGCCGGGAGCAGTAGCGCCAGCGCCACTGCTCCCTTCAGTCCCGCACGGATAGAGGCGCCAGTCACAACGCCTCAGCCGAACAGATAGGCATTCGTCGGCACGCTATTGCCAAGCGCGCCGTTGAGCACCGCCCAGTGCACGGCCTCGTCGGTCGAAAGTTGCGCGAAGAGCAGGGCGATCTTCTTGTCCTTCAGCGCGGCGATCTGCCCGACATAGGCGTTGGTTGCGCCCTGTTCGAGCCCCGCCGCAAGCTTGACGACGTCGCCTTCGGTCTTGAGCGCGCCGAGATTGAGTTCCTTCACATATTCGCCGTCGCTCTTGGGCTCGACCGGCTTGCCGCCCATGCCGGCGATCAGCTTGGCGAGCGAGTCGCGATGGGCGTCGTGGTGGCCCTTGAAGTTAAGGGCGACTTTGAGCGTGCCGGGGCTCAGCAGCCCGCTGCCGCCGGCAAGGCGATAAGCGGCGATGCCTTCGTGCTCGAGCGCGAGCGCGCCCTGCAAAATGCCGAGGTCGTTGGCACCGTGCGACACCGCATGCTTTTTCACGGCTGCAGCCGTTGCCGGCCCATCGAGAAAAGCGAGCGCGGTCATGCCAGCAGCAGCAATACCGACTTGATTCAGAAACAGGCGGCGCGGCGGTATCGTGTCGGTGGGATTCGTCGTCATGGTGGTCTCCATCGGATGCACTGGCGCGGATCGCAGTGCAGGGGGTAGTGGCAAGGGACGCTTTTACGGGCGACCCGGCAGTGGGAATGACCGAGCGGCGCAGTGACTAACGCCACGGCTGCACGGGCGCGGCAATCGACGCGGCGACAATAGGCCGTTTGGGCAATGTCTATTGGACGCGACGCAATTCAGCTCGCTCGGTCGTCGCGCGCGACCCTTGTCGGTGAGTGCCCGAAGCGTTCGGTAAAGGCGCGCGTGAAGGCGGCGGCCGATTGGAAGCCGACTTGAGTCGCGACCAACTTGACCGGCGTCTTGTGCCGGTTGAGCAAGTATAGCGCGCGCTGCAACCGCCATTCCGAAACGTAACTCATCGGTGAAGACCCCACGAGTTCACGGAAGCGTTCGGCAAAGCGGCTGCGCGACATCGCGACGGCGCTGCCAAGTCGTTCGACCGTCCACGGGGCGGCGACGTCATTGTGAATGAGTGCGAGCGCGTGACCGATATGCGGATCGGTGACCGCCGTGATCAGCCGCCCCAGCTCGGGCGCCTTGGCGGCGGCGGCGCGCATCACTTCGATGAACAGCACTTCGGACAAGCGGCTGACCGACGCGGCGACGCCAGCTTCGTTAGCAAACATCCGGCGCACGATCAGTCGCACGACATCGTCGAGCATCGGCTGGGTCGCGCGCTCGGCGGCGGTGATGTGGAGCAGATCGGGCACGGCGTGGAGCAGCGGATGATCGGCGCCCGTTGCAAAGCCGAAATGGCCGCAGACAAGCTGGCACCCGCTGTCGGCTGGCCCGTCACCAAGCACGAATGGCCCCTGGCCGGTGAAGCCCGCCGCCACAAAGGCGTCTTCGAGCGGCATGCCGACATGGCAGGCGGCGCTCGACAGCAAATGCGGGCTGCCATTGGGCACCAGTACCAGATCGCCAGGCTTCAACAAGACATGGCTGCCGTCGTCGAGCGTCACATGACACTCGCCCTGAACGATCAGGTGAAAGCGTGCGGCGCGCTCGAATTGCGGCACCTGCACGCCAAAGGGCGGTCGAAAGTCGGTGCGGAAATACAGCGCCGCCTTGAGGTCGACGGTATCGAGAATATCGCTGAGGACGTCCTTCATGTGCGGCCCCTCCTGAGTGGGATGGATAGCGCAATTCGGGCGGCGGGGACAGGCGCCGCCCGGATCGCGGGCGGTTACAGGCTGGCGACCGGCTGGTCGGCGATCGTTGCCCAAGCCGCATCGGCCTTGGCGAAAGCACCGGCAACGTCGGCGAGGAACGCTGCGTGGATTTCCTGGTTGAGATTCAGGTGCAAGCGGCCATCGACGATCTTGTAGATCGTCGGATCGCCATCGAACTTCTTGGCGACCGACGCGCCATAGGCACAAAATCCGCCGAAGCTGGGCAGATAGCGCGAAGGGTTGGCCGTGAAAATTTCGGCATTGGCAGCATCGGCAAAATAGTAAGTCGCGCCCTGGTGAACGACCGCGAATTCGGCCTTGCCTGTCAGTGGCGTGTTGCCCTGGGTATAGCTGACGAGGTCATAGCCGCGGACGGCGAGCGGGGTTCCGGTGGCAACGAGGCCGGTCGACAGATTGAGGTTCTGGGTCATTGGTCAGGCTCCTTTACGTGCGCAGACCGGACCATTCCGGCTGCCTCGCTCAGATGAGGGGGGCCAGACGATATGTATATATATTGCCCATAAATTGGGATTTATGGCGTGATTTGTGAGACGATAGGCAAATTCAAGCGGTATTTATCACTGAATTCACCGCGATGTCCCAGCCTTCCAGCCTTGTCGAGCGCACCTCCGCGCTCATTGTCGGCTCGAATCGCTCGACCTGGCCGCGCATCGCGCTGGCTTCCTCAAGCCCGCTGAACAGACCGCAGCCGACGCCTGCCAACATCGCCGCGCCGAGCGCCGTGGTTTCGGCAAAGGCGGGGCGTTCGACGGGGATGGCGAGGATGTCGGCCATGTCCTGCGCCATCCAATTGTTGGCGACCATGCCGCCATCGATCCGCAGGCTCGCCCAGTCGACCCCGTCAGCGGCGAAGGCGGTTTTCAGATCATTCGCCTGATGCGCCATCGCCTCCAGTGCTGCCCGGACGATATGCGCGCGGGTGTTGGTGAAGCTGAGGCCGGATATCGCCGCGCGTGCCTCGGGCTGCCACCACGGCGCGCCGAGGCCGGAGAGGGCAGGGACCAGATAGACGCCGCCATTGTCAGCCACGCTGCGCGCGAGCGCTTCGGTCTCCGCCGCGGTACCGATCAGCCCAATCGAGTCGCGCAGCCATTTGATCAGGCTGCCCGCGACGAACACCGATCCTTCGAGCGCATAGGCGCGCTTGCCCCCGATCTGCCATGCGATCGTCGACAGCAACCGGTGGTGCGAGACGGGCGGGATCGCACCTGCCTGCGTCAGGATGAAGGCGCCGGTGCCGAAGGTCGCCTTGGTCTCGCCGGGCTTCAGGCAGGCCTGGCCGATCGTTGCAGCCTGCTGGTCGCCCGCCATGCCGCAGATCGGGATGGGCGCGCCGAACAGGGTGGTTTCGCCGAAACGTCCGGCGCAATCGACGATTTCGGGCAGCGCCGCGCGTGGCATCCCGAACAGGTCGATGAGGCCGTCGTCCCAGCCGCCGCTGCCAATCGCCATCAGCGCGGTGCGGCTGGCGTTGGTGGCGTCGGTGATGTGCAGGCCGCCGGTCAGCTTCCAGACAAGCCAGCTTTCGACCGTGCCGACCGCCAGCCGATCGCCCGCTTCGGCCAGCTGGGGCCAGTGGCGCAGTGCCCAGCCGATCTTCGACCCCGAAAAATAGGGATCGAGCAGCAGCCCGGTCTTGGCTTGCACGACGGCTTCGTGTCCGGCCTCTTTCAGCGCTTGGCAATCACCGGCGGTGCGGCGATCCTGCCAGACGATCGCGGGCGCGAGCGGCTCACCGGTCGCCTTGTCCCAGAACACCACCGTCTCGCGCTGATTGGTGATGCCGATTGCCGCGATTCGCTCAGCCCCGCCGACGCGCTCGATCACCGCGCGCGTTACTGCCAGCGTGCGCTCCCATATCTCGGCGGCGTCATGCTCGACCCAGCCGGGTTGCGGATAATGCTGCGTCAGTTCGGCAGCTTCGGTGGCGCGGCAGCGACCATCGGGCGCGAATGCCATCGCGCGGGTGGAGGTGGTGCCTTCGTCGATGACGAGTATCGTTTCGGTCATGGCCGCACGCTAGCCGGGATTACAAATCAGGGGAATGCGGCTAGTGATGGAGGCCAAGGAGCAAGACGTGGACGGTCCGATCGACAGGAACGAAGCAGCAGCACCGGGCGACGCGGTCAGCGCGGGCGCTGCCAAGTTCGTGGACGCGCCCGCGCCGTCTTTGGCCGAGACCGAGGAAGTCACCAACCGGCGCGACCGTTTGCTCGCGTCGCTGACGCTGATTGCGGGGGTCGGGCTGGTGATCGCGCTGCCGTTTGCCCTGAAAGCGGGCGCCGAATTCTTCCTGCCGGTGACGGCGGCGCTGGTGATCGCAGTGGCGCTGGTGCCGATCCTCGAATGGCTCGAGCGCCGCCGCATTCCGGCGCCGATTGCTTCGCTGATCTGCGTCGTCGGCTTTCTGGGCGTTGCCAATATCGTGCTGGCCGCGATCATCGTCCCCGCTGTGCAGTTTTTCCGGTTGCTCCCCGAACGTATCGGGCGGATTCAGATGAACCTGAAGCCGCTGCTCGAATTCTACAACAGCATTGAAAAATATGTCGACAAGACCGCGATGCGGCTCGCGGCTGGCTCGGCCAAGAATGTCGCCGATGCCGCGCAGGCAACCGCCGTGCCGCCGCGCTCCTTGGTCGAACTGATCGCGATGTCGGCGCCGAGCGTGTTCATCCACATCTTCTTCGGCACGCTGATCGTCTATTTCTTCCTGAGCGGCTGGACCCGGCTGCGGCGCCAGACCATCACATCGCGCGCGAGCTTTGACGGCGCGCTCGCGACCGCGCGGGTGATCCAGGATGTCGTCGACGACACGTCATCTTATCTCGGCACGATTACCGTGATCAATCTCGCGCTTGGGCTGGTGATCGCGATCGCGCTGTGGATCATGGGCATGCCCTATCCGCTGATGTGGGGCGGCATCGTCGCGCTGCTCAACTATGTCCCTTATTTCGGGCCGATCGCGGCGGCGATGCTGCTGGGGCTGGGCGGATTAATGGTGTTTTCGGATCCCGGCGTCGCGCTGGTCCCGGCGCTGATCATGATCGGCGCGCATCTGCTCGAAGCGAACGTCATCACCCCGCTGGTGGTCGGGCACCGGTTGACGATCAACCCGATCATGATCCTGATTTCGATCAGCTTCTGGGGCTGGGTATGGGGCACGCCGGGGGCGCTGCTCGCGGTGCCGCTGCTGATCATCCTGCAGACGATTTTGGGCGCGGCGGGCAAGCCCGACATTGCCGGATTCCTATTCGAACACGGCACGCTCGACCAACGGCGCCAGCGCAGCGCGGCGGGTCCACCGGCCCCGCGCTGATGGCGGTTGACAGGGTGGAGCGGCTCGCTTAGTTGCCGCGCCTCACGCTTCGCAAGCGGGTGTAGCTCAGTTGGTTAGAGCGCCGGCCTGTCACGCCGGAGGTCGCGGGTTCGAGCCCCGTCACTCGCGCCATGCGCCTGACGCAAGGCCAGCGCGCCCTTCACCGCCAGCGCCCCCTTCACCGCCAGCGCCCCCTTCACCGCCAGTGACCGGTCTCGATCCATTTGAGCAACGGCCCCAGCGGCAAAATCCACACCACCCCCGTCACCAGATAGAAAAGCGTCTGCGCCAGAATCGGCCAGCCGCCGACGGTGCCCGACAGGCTGGCGATCACGCCTGCCCAGATCGCGATCAGCGCGATGATCATCAGCGCACCGACGGGCTTGCGCCAGCTTGGGGTCATAGGGAGTCAGGTCCAATCCAGTCGCGTTCAGTGACAATGGCGTGGAGCGCGATGTCCCACGCGTCAACCGGGACCTTGGGGACTTGCTGCACTGACCAGGCAACGCCGATCCGCAAAGCATCGGGCAAGGCGGCAAAGGCGCGGTCGTAATAGCCCGCGCCCTGACCGAGCCGGTTCAAAGCGCGATCGAAGGCGACCAGCGGGGTCAAAATCAGGTCGGGCACCAGTTCGGGCGCATCGAACGCAGGTTGGCGGAGGCCGTAGGGGCCGGCGACCAGCGGATCGCTTGGCGTCCATGCGAGGAAGCGCATCGGCGCGGCGCGGGTGGTGACATGCGGCAACGCGATCCGCCAGCCGAGCGCCAGCGCTGTTTCGACGATCGGTGCAGGGTCGATCTCGCCCCCGATCGGCAGATAGCATGCGATGATGCCGGGACGGGCAAGCCGCGCGCGCAGGACCGTCGGGACGGCCAGTGCTGGCCCGTCATGCGTCAACCGCAGCCTGCGGATGCGCGCGCGCAGCCCCGCCTTGTCCTCAGCGATCATCGTCGAGCCTCGCGGGCGGCGTCATGGGGGTGTGGCGGGACCACCATGGGTCGGTTGCTAGAATATCCTCTGACGCCTGTAACGTCAGGTGGGGACCATTTTCTCAGACCAGGATCTGCGAAGGGACAGCCCCCTTGGATGATGATATCGCCTCAGGGATGTTCGCTAAGCTCGTACCGGGCAGTTCCCGCCACTTCCCTATCTAGGCGTTCGGCGCGTCTTCCTCAAGGGCTGTCGCCAAAGCTTCGAGGCGATCGGCAAGCTGGCCAAGCAGGGGGTGCGCGCCCGTCGGTGCGCGTTGTTCGGCATCGTTGAGCGCGTCAGCCAGCATCAGCGCGACGAGCAGCATCGTGCGTTCACCATTGCCGCCGCCCGACGCGCGCTGCGCCGCGTCCCAGCGCCCCGCGACCATCTTGCCGAGCCAGATCAGATGCGCTTCCTGGCCATCGGCACAGCCGACGCGGTGGTCGCGATCGCCGATGCGGAGCGTAACTTCGGCCATCAGCCGCGCGCATCCGCGAGCAGCTTGTCGAGCGCTTCGATCGCTTCGCCCATCCGCGCGCGAAGTGCCGTGTGACGTCGGGCAAGCGCGTGGTGCGCGTTGGTGCGCGCCGCAACCGCTGTATCGATTCGGGTGAGCGCGCGGTCGATGCGTTCGGCCGCCGACAGGTTTTCCTCCGCCATCGCTCTTGGATAGCAGGCTCGCGCGGCACCGCAAGCACTGCCAAGGTTGACGCGAGCGCATCGCGCCCGCAAAGACGCGGCCAAATATCGACTCGCCGGAATTAGCCCCTTCGTCAGCGCTGAGCCCGGCCATCCGGGGATTTAGATGGGCGCCGCCGACACCGATCTCGCAAATGCCATTCGCGCGCTGTCGATGGACGCGGTCGAGGCCGCCAATTCGGGCCACCCCGGCATGCCGATGGGCATGGCCGATGTCGCGACGGTGCTGTTCACCCGCTATCTGAAGTTCGATCCCGCCGATCCCAAATGGCCCGACCGCGACCGCTTCGTGCTGTCGGCGGGGCATGGATCGATGCTGATCTATTCGCTGCTGTATCTCACGGGTTACGAAGCGCCGACGATCGACGACATCCGCAATTTCCGTCAGTTCGGCAGCCCGTGCGCGGGGCATCCCGAGAATTTCGAGCTCGCAGGCGTCGAATGCACCACCGGGCCGCTGGGGCAGGGGCTCGCGATGGCAGTCGGCATGGCGACTGCCGAGCGCCATCTGAACGCCGTGTTCGACGACACGCTGGTCGACCACCGCACCTGGGTGGTTGCGGGTGACGGGTGCCTGATGGAAGGCATCAACCACGAAGCGGTGGGGCTGGCCGGGCATCTGGGCCTCGGGCGGCTCAATGTGCTGTGGGACGACAACCGGATCACGATCGATGGCGCGGTATCGCTGTCGTCGAGCGAGGATATCCCCGCGCGCTATGCCGCGAGCGGGTGGCACACTGCCGAATGCGACGGCCATGACGTCGCCGACATCGCGCGGGCGATCGAAGAAGCAATGGCCGACCCGCGTCCTTCGCTGATCCGCTGCCGCACGATCATCGGCAAGGGTGCCCCCAACAAACAGGGGACGTCGAAGACGCACGGATCGGCGCTTGGCAAGGACGAAGTGGCCGCCGCGCGCGAAACGCTCGGCTGGACTGCGGCGCCGTTCGAGATTCCCGCCGACATTCGCGCGACCTGGCTCGATTTCGGCAAGCGCGGCGCCCCGGCGCGCGCAGCTTGGGCTGAGCGGCTGGCGGCGCATGCCGATGGCGCCGAGTTCACGCGGCGGATGGCTGGCCATGTCGCGCTCGACGATGCGACCGGCTGGGCGTTCGCGCACTGGGACAAGGTTCCGGCATCGGTCGCGACTCGCAAGGCTTCAGAATTCGCGCTGGCGGGGCTGACGGCAGCGATGCTCGAACTGGTGGGCGGGTCGGCCGACCTGACGGGCTCGAACCTTACCAAGACGCCGTCGCTGACGACACTGTCGGCGGACGATTATGCCGGGCGCTATCTAAACTATGGCATCCGTGAATTCGGGATGGCGGCGGCGATGAACGGGATGGCGCTGCACGGCGGGGTGATCCCGTTCGGCGGCACTTTCCTGGTGTTTTCGGACTATGCCCGGCCGGCGATCAGGCTGTCGGCGCTACAACAGACGCGCGTCGTTTACGTGATGACGCATGATTCAATCGGCGTCGGCGAGGATGGCCCCACGCATCAGCCGATCGAGCATGTCATGAGCCTGCGGATGATCCCCAATCTCGACGTCTATCGACCGTGCGATGCGGTCGAGACGGCGGAGTGCTGGGCGCTCGCGCTGGTGAAGGCGGATGGCCCCGGACTGCTCGCGCTCTCACGCCAGAACCTGCCGTTGTTGCGCGAGACTGGCGACATGCTGAGCGCGCGCGGCGCTTACCGCCTGCGTGCGGCCACCGCCGTGCGGCGGGTCGTACTGATCGCGAGTGGCTCCGAAGTGTCGATTGCGGTCGAGACTGCCGAGGCGCTCGAAGCGCAGGGGATTGGCGCCGATGTTGTGTCGATGCCGTGCTGGTCGCGCTTCGATGCGCAGGACGCCGAATATCGCGCCGATGTCCTTCCCGCCGATGTGCTGAAAGTTTCGATCGAGGCGGGCACAACGCTCGGTTGGGAGCGTTATACGGGTGACGGCCTGCGTATCGGCATCGACAGCTTTGGTGCCTCTGGACCTGCGGGCGATCTTTACAAGCATTTTGGCCTGACGGCAGACGCCATCGCGCCGAAGATCATCAATAAACTGAAGAACTAACGGAGTCTTTTTGACATGACGGTCAAGGTAGCAATCAACGGGTTCGGGCGCATTGGTCGGCTCGTTGCTCGGGCGATGATGGAGCAGGGCGACACCGGGCTCGAACTGGTCGCGATCAACGATCTCGCCGATGCCAAGTCGAACGCCTGGCTGTTCAGCCGCGACAGCGTCCATGGCAAATATCCCGGCACCGTCACCGCCGAGGGCAATGACATCGTCATCGACGGCAAGCGCATCCGCGTCACCGCCGAGCGCGATCCGGCGAACCTGCCGCACGCCGAACTGGGCGTCGACCTTGTCCTTGAATGCACCGGCTTCTTCACAGACCGTGCGAGCTGCCAGAAGCATCTCGATGCAGGCGCGAAGAAAGTCCTGATCTCGGCGCCGGGCAAGGGCGTCGACCTGACCGTCGTCTTCGGCGTCAATCACGACAAGCTGACGGCCGAGCACACCATTGTCTCCAATGCTTCGTGCACCACCAATTGCCTGGCGCCGGTCGCCAAGGTGCTCAACGATGCGATCGGCATTGAGCGCGGGCTGATGACGACGGTCCACGCCTATACCAACGACCAGAAGATCCTCGACCAAGTCCACAGCGATCCGCGTCGTGCGCGCGCTGCCGCGATGTCGATCATCCCGACCACCACCGGTGCGGCGCGCGCGGTCGGCGAAGTGCTGCCCGAACTGAAGGGCAAGCTCGATGGCTCGGCGATCCGCGTGCCGGTGCCCGACGTCAGCCTGGTCGACCTGACCTTCACGCCCAAGCGCGATGTCACCAAGGATGAAGTCAACGCCATCCTGAAGGCAGCGTCGGAAAGCGGCCCGTTGGCCGGCATTCTTGACTATTCCGACGAGCCGCTGGTCTCGATCGACCTGATGCACAATCAGGCATCGTCGACGATCGACAGCCTCGAAACGGCCGTGATCGACGGCAAGCTGGTGCGTGTCGTCAGCTGGTACGACAATGAATGGGGCTTTTCGAACCGCATGGTCGACACGGCCAAGGCGATGGCGGCGTTCCTCTAAGCGATCTTGGTTTTGGCCGGCATACGGATCGCGGGTGGCGCCGCGATCATCTTGGAGAATGACGCGTGAGAGCTTTCAAGACGCTCGACGATATGGGCGACATCAGCGGCAAGCGCGTGCTGGTGCGCGAAGACCTGAACGTGCCGATGGCCGATGGGCATGTCAGCGACGACACTAGGCTGCGCGCCACGCTGCCGACGGTGACCGAACTGGCCGACCGGGGGGCGATTGTGCTGATCCTCGCGCATTTCGGGCGTCCGAAAGTGCCGAGCGCCGAATTCTCGCTCCACCAGATCGTTGCGCCCTATGCGGCGGTGCTTGGCCGTCCGGTGCAGTACGTCGATTGGGAAGGTGATGCCGCCGCCGTCGCGAAGCTCCAGCCGGGCGATGTCGCGATTGTTGAAAATACGCGCTTCTTTGGCGGCGAAGAGAAGAACGATCCCAAGACGGTTGCGCGGTTCGCGTCGCTCGGTGATCTCTACGTCAACGACGCCTTTTCCGCCGCGCACCGTGCGCATGCCTCGACCGAAGGCCTTGCGCACGTGCTGCCGGCTTTTGCGGGCCGCGCGATGGAAGCCGAACTCGACGCGCTCGACAAGGCGCTCGGCAATCCTGAGCATCCGGTGGCGGCGGTCGTCGGCGGGGCGAAGGTGTCGACCAAGCTCGATGTGCTCAAGCATCTGGTCGACAAGGTCGATCACCTGATCATCGGCGGCGGCATGGCCAACACCTTCCTCGCCGCGCGCGGGGTGAATGTCGGCAAGTCTTTGTGCGAGCATGACCTGACCGGCACGGCGGACGAGATTTTCGCGGCGGCCGAGGCCGCGAACTGCACGATCCATTTGCCCTACGACGTCGTCGTGTCGAAAGAGTTCGCGGCCAATCCGCCAAGCCTGCGGACATGCAACGTCCACGAAGTTGCAGCGGACGAAATGATCCTCGACATCGGCCCCGCCGCGACCGAAGCGCTGGCCGACGTGCTGAAGAATTGCCGTACCTTGGTGTGGAACGGCCCGCTCGGTGCGTTTGAGACGCCGCCGTTCGACACAGCGACCGTGGCGCTGGCCAAGACGGCGGCAGCACTGACCACCGAAGGCTCGCTGGTGTCGGTGGCAGGTGGCGGTGATACCGTCGCGGCGCTCAACCAGGCGGGCGTCGGCGATCAATTCACCTTCGTCTCGACGGCGGGCGGTGCCTTTCTCGAATGGATGGAAGGCAAGGAATTGCCTGGCGTCGCCGCGCTGACCCGTTGAGCGTTCAGCTCGCGGGTGCCGACTCGGGCACCGGCTCGCGCAGCAGCGGGATGACGATGGCGTTCAGATCGTCGAGGTCGAACGCGCCGGTCTTGGCGTATTGTACCCGCCCGGCGCGATCGATGACATAGTTGGTCGGAAGCGCGCCCAGGTCGCGATAGGGGCCGCTCATCCGTTTGACTGGCGACATGTGCATCACCGCGAACAGCTTCTTGAGCTGGTGGAGCGGCAACGAATCCTCGGTCGTGACGGCGAACACCCGAAGACCAGCATTCTTGCGCAAATTGTAAAAGGCATCGAGGGTGGGCAATTCGGTGCGGCACGGCACGCACCATGTAGCCCAAAAATTGATGATCACGACTTGGCCGCGCAGATCGACGAGCTTCACTTTGGTGCCGTCGACCAGCATCATTTCGAAATTTGGCGATGGTTCGCCGACCTTGGGCTCCTTGGCGATCGCGGGCTGCGCCAGTGGCATCATCGCCATCACCGCCAACGCTCCCAATATGCGAAACCCGTTCATCATTCTGCCCCCGATATCACCGGGTACAAGGCTGTCGTTTTGGCACGATCAGGTCAAGCATTGCTGCGGATTCGCGCCATTGCCCCTCACGCGCGAGGCGGCTAACAGCGCCGCAGCATTCGTATGCATTGAACCAGGGGAACCCCATGACGCCGACCGTCAAAGCCATTCTTGCCAATTATGAATCCGACAATCCCGGTGTGAAGGCCAATCTGGCGCGCATCCTGATGCAGGGGCGGCTGGGCGGCACGGGCAAGCTGATCATCCTGCCGGTCGATCAGGGCTTTGAACATGGCCCGGCACGCTCGTTCGCGATCAATCCGCCGGCTTATGACCCGCATTATCATTTCCAGCTCGCGATCGACGCCGGGCTGAGCGCCTACGCCGCGCCGCTCGGCATGATCGAGGCAGGCGCCGCGACCTTTGCCGGGCAGATTCCCACGATCCTGAAGGTCAATTCGTCGAACAGCTGGGCGACCAACATCAACCAGGCGCTGACCGGCAGCGTCGAGGATGCGCTGCGGCTCGGCTGCGCGGCGATCGGCTTCACCATCTATCCGGGCGCCGATGACGTGTTCGACATGATGGAGGAAATCCAGCAAATGTCGGCCGAAGCCAAGTCGGTCGGTATCGCGACGGTGATCTGGTCCTACCCGCGCGGGGGCAAGCTGTCGAAGAAGGGCGAACTCGCGCTCGACGTCGGCGCCTATGCCGCGCACATGGCGACCCTGCTCGGCGCGCACATCATCAAGGTCAAGCTGCCGAGCGACCATATCGAGCAGGACGACGCCAAAAAGGCCTATGAGGGCTTCGACAGCTCGACGCAGGCCAAGCGCGTCGCCCATGTCGTGCAATCGTGCTTCGACGGGCGGCGGATCGTGGTGTTCTCGGGCGGCGCCGCCAAGGGTGCCGATGCGGTTTATCAGGACGCGCGCGACATTCGCGACGGCGGTGGGCATGGCTCGATCATCGGCCGCAACACCTTCCAGCGCCCGCGCGCCGAAGCGCTGGCAATGCTCGACAAGCTGGTCGCGATTTATAAGGGCGAGGAAGCCTGAACCCGTTCGATCTGAGCGGTCGCGTCGCGCTGGTGACGGGCGCAGGGCGCGGGCTGGGGTTTGAAATCGCGAAGGCACTGGCGGCGGCGGGCGCGCGCGTGGTGCTCAACGGGCGCGATGCAGCGCGACTGGCGACGGCGGCGGCGCGGATCGAAGGGGAGGTAGCGATTGCCGCGTTTGACGTGGCCTCGCCCGATGCCGAAGAAAATGTTGCGGCAATTGCTGCGCAGCATGGGCTCGACATTCTGGTCAACAATGTCGGCCAGCGCGGTCGCCAGCCGCTCGACGACTTCGATCTCGACGGCGTACGTGCGCTGACCGAGGCCAATCTCGTCGCGCCGCTGATGATGGCGCGCGCCGCCGCACGGACGATGGCGCGGTTGGGGCGCGGTCGGATCATCAACATCACCTCGATCGCCGGACCGATCGCGAACAGCGGGTCGGCGGTTTATACAATGACAAAGGGTGGGCTGGCAGCCCTCACGCGCGCGCTCGCGGCCGACTTTGGTCCGGACGGGATCACAGTGAACAGCATTGCCCCGGGCTTTTTTGCGACCGAAACCAATGCCGAAGTTGCCGCCGACCCGGCGATCGGCGACTGGCTCGCCCGGCGGACATCGCTCGGGCGTTGGGGGCGACCCGAGGAGGTCGCTGGTGCCGCAGTGTTCCTCGCCTCCGACGCCGCATCCTATATCACCGGGCAGACGATCACCGTCGACGGCGGGTTTCTGGCGCATTTCTGAGCGGAGCGAGCGATGAGCGATTGGGCAGGGGTGGACGACTATATCGGCGACAGGTTGCTCGGGCATGATCAGTTGCTCGCTGCGGCGCTCGCTGCGAACACGGAAGCCGGGTTGCCGACGATCGACGTGTCGGCGGCGCAGGGCAAGATGCTCCATCTGTTCGCGCGGATGGCGGGCGCGCGGCGGATTCTGGAGATTGGCACGCTCGGCGGCTATTCGACGATCTGGCTTGCCCGTGCGCTCCCTGCTGATGGCAAGCTGGTGACGCTCGAACTTGATCCGCACCACGCCAACATCGCGCTTTCGAACATCGCGCGCGCCGGACTCGCCGATCGGGTCGACCTGCGCGTCGGCCCCGCGCTCGACACGCTGGCGGCGATGCAGGCGGCAGGCGAAGCGCCGTTCGACTTCGTCTTCATCGACGCCGACAAGGATAATGGCGTCGGCTATGTCCAGGCGGCGATTGCGCTTGGCCGACCGGGGACGGTGATTGTTGTCGACAATGTCGTGCGCGAAGGCGGGGTGCTTGATCCCGCGAGCGACGACCCGCGCATCATCGGCACCCGCGCGTTGTTCGATTATGTCGGTGCAGCGCCCGAACTCGACGCGACTGCCGTCCAGACGGTGGGCGCGAAGAAGTGGGACGGCTTCCTGCTCGCGATCGTCGAGGCGCCCGACGCGATATGACCGCGCGCGACTTCGCCTATCACCGGAGCGTCGCACCGATGATGTGGGTTTTCGTTGCGATCGCGGCGACGGAATTGGCGGTGGTGCATTTCCTGGTCGCGCTGTGGTCGCCGTGGGTAGCGTTGGCGCTTTCGATGGCGACGTTCGGATCGATCCTCTGGCTGATTGGTGTGATCCGGTCGTTCGCGCGGCTGCCGGTGCGGATTGCCGATGGGCAATTGCTGATGCGCGTCGGCACACTCAAGCAGGTAACGACGCCGATCGACAATATCGCCGGTTTCGCGTCGAGCTGGGATGCGGCGATGCTCAAGCAGCGCGACGTCATCAACCTCGCGCTGATTGCCTATCCCAATGTGGTCGTGCTGCTCCGCGAGCCAGTGTTGGCTACTCGGGGGCGGAAGGTAACCAAGCTTGCGCACCGGCTTGATGATGCCGCCGCTTTCGCGGACGCGCTGGACGCGTTAGGGCGGGGCGATGATTGATGATGACGATCCGCTCGGCCCGCTCGACGCCGATTTCGCAACCCAGTTCGTGCGCGATTACCGGCGACCGCCGTGCCAGCTCTATTTGATCTCGCCGCTGGATGTGACCGGCGACCTTCCCGATCGGCTGAAGCGCGCGCTGGGCGCCGGGCCGGTCGCGGCGTTCCAGTTCCGCGTCAAGGATGTTGATCAGCATGAAGCGGCGCGGCTGGCCGAGCCGCTCCAGCGTATCTGTGCCGACGCCGATGTCGCCTTCATCGTCAACGACAGCGTCGCGCTGGCCAAGCGGCTCGGCGCCGACGGCGTGCATCTGGGCCAGGGCGACGGCGATCCACGCGAAGCGCGGCTCGCGCTCGGGCCATCGGTGCAGATTGGCGTGACCTGCCACGCGAGCCGCCACCTCGCGATGGAAGCGGGCGAGGCGGGTGCCGATTATGTTGCATTCGGCGCCTTCTACCCAACCACGACCAAGGCGGTCGAGCATCACGCCGATCCGGTGCTGCTCAGCTGGTGGTCGACCGTCTTCGAACTGCCGTGCGTCGCGATCGGTGGAATCACGCCTGCCAATGCCGCGCCGCTGGTGGCGGCGGGTGCCGATTTCCTCGCGGTATCGGGTGCGGTTTGGAGCGGGGACGAGGGGGCAGCGGTTGCAGCGTTCGATGCGGTGCTGCTGGGGTGAAGACTTGCGCGGCCAATTGTGGTAAGGTGCTGATATGAGCAAGCTGTCGCCGATCGAGTCCGAATTCGAGACCACCGAAGACGCCGAAGCTTACGACGTCTGGTTCCGCGCGAAAGTGCAGGCGGCGCTGGCCTCGACCAAGCCGCGCATTCCACATGACGAGGTCGTCGCGAAAATCCAGGCGCTGATTGACTCGAAAGAGCGCGATGCGGCTTGAATGGCTCGACGAAGCGAGCGAAAATTATTCTGAGATCATTGAGTATATTGCGGCCCGAAACCCCAAAGCTGCGCGCGCGATCGCTGCCTTAATCGACGAGACGGTCGAGCGCATCGCCGACCATCCTTATCTCTATCGCCCTGGTCGCGAGCCAAACACGCGCGAAGCAGTCGCCCATCCCAATTACCTGATCATCTACCGTGTCGAATTGACGTCGGTCGTGATCGTCGCCGTCCTGCACGCCCGCCAGCAATATCCCTAAGGCTCGCCTCTGCGCGTCTAGGACGTCGGCACAGCGCGCGCCTGCGGGCAGACAAAGACCGAGAGATAATATGGCGTCGGGTAGTTGATCGCCTGAATACGGACCGAGTCAGACGCCGCGTCGAGCGTCCGGCGCTGCTTGATGATCGTCTGCATTTGCTGCGCCAGCGTCAGTTCGTCTTTGGCACTCACCCGGATAATAGCGTCGCTTATGCGGAAGCCCGGCGTGGCGTTTTGCTCGGGGCTAAGTGGGCGCACGCGCCACCGTCCCGAGGCATTGGGGTCGAGGCGTCGAAGCGCCTTCACCGCGTTCGCAGATTGCAGTGCGGTCGCATCCAAGTCGGTGCGGTACTGGCAATAGAAAATGTCGAAGTCGTAATTGCTCCAAGACACTTTGAGCTCGGGCTGCGTGGTCAAGGTGCCCGCGGCCAATGCCGCGTTTTGGGTGAGCTGGGTCACCTTTGCGTCAGCGGCGTCAGCGATCGTGCCTGCTTGTGCCGCGAGTGCTATCGTCTGTGCCTTTTCGGCCCCCGTTTGCGTAATACTTAGTTGCTGAAGCTGCTGGGCGTAAATCTCAATTTGGTCGCTGATCACCCTTGCCATATTGAGTCGCGTCCGCTCGCCCTCGATTAAGTCGGTCAAGGTCAACAGGCCATTTAGTGCGGAGACTCGCTGCTCCACGGTAAGCTTATCGCGGGTGATGGTATCGGAATATTTGTCGAACACGATCGCGGTCCAATTGCGCTCGGCAGTGTTGCGTTGGACCGAGGCATTGATCTGATTGATCTGGATCGTGATCCACGCCCCCCACGCGGTGACGACCGCGCCGGCCAGCGCGATCATCGCTTGTGCGCTTTGCAACCAGGGAACGGGCGCGGGCTTGCCATCGTCGGCCATCGGGGTGTCTATCCCTCGCGTCTTGCCCGAACCGCAGTGCGCGGCTACAGCGCATCGCTTGTTTCTAACACGGCGGGACTTCCATGAAAATCAGCGGCGTCGACATTCGCCCCGGCAACATCATCGAATATGAAGGCGGCATCTGGAAAGCGGTGAAAATCCAGCACACCCAGCCCGGCAAGGGCGGCGCCTATATGCAGGTCGAACTCAAGAATTTGATCGATGGCCGCAAGAACAATGTCCGCTTCCGCTCGGCCGAAAGCGTCGAGCGGGTGCGGCTCGATACCAAGGATTTCCAGTTCCTGTTCAAGGATGGCGATGCGCTGACCTTCATGGACAAGGAGAATTACGAGCAGATCACGCTTGATGCGGGCATCCTCGGCGACGCCGCTGCCTTCCTGCAGGACGGGATGGATGTGGTGCTTGAGCTTTGGGACGAGCGGCCGATTTCGGTGCAGCTGCCCGACACGATTGAAGCGCTGATCGTCGAAGCCGATGCCGTGGTGAAGGGGCAGACGGCGTCGTCGAGCTACAAGCCCGCGCTGCTCGAAAACGGCGTGAGGGTGATGGTGCCGCCGCATATCGGCGCGGGCACGCGGATCGTGGTCGACGTGTATGAACAGACTTATGTGAAGCGGGCGGAATAGGGCCGAGCGGACGAGACAAATAGCGTCGCTATTTGCACGAACCGCCGGCCCGGCCGGCGAGCGACGCTCGACCGACGACACGGGCTTTGCCCGTGGCGCCTGCGGCAATGCCACCCCAACCCCTCGCGCAAGCGGACGGGGAGGAGAATGAAATGGTTTCCCACTCCGGCCTCATTACCATCATGGACCGCGCCGCGCGCAAGGCGGCGCCGCGGCTGCGGCGTGACTTCAACGAAGTCCAGCAGCTCCAGGTCAGCCGCAAAGGGCCTGCCGATTTCGTGACGATGGCCGATCAGCGCGCCGAGCAGACGATCTTCGAAGAACTCAGCCACGCGCGCCCCGACTGGGCATTCGTGATGGAAGAGCGCGGCGAAGTTGCCGGCAATCCCGACAAGCCGCGCTTCGTCGTCGATCCGCTCGATGGCACCACCAATTTTCTGCACGGCATCCCGCATTTCGCGATCTCAATCGCCGCCGAGGAGCCGCGTCCGGGCGGCAAGTGGGAAACGATGGCGGCGCTCGTCTATCAACCGCTGACCGACGAAAGCTTCTGGGCGGAAAAGGGCCGGGGGGCGTGGCTCACCGACCAACGCTTGCGGGTGTCGGCGCGCACCGATTTGTCGGAGGCGCTGATCGCGACCGGCATTCCGTTCCTGGGTCACGGCGACTTCGCCGAATGGAGCCGCATTTTCGGTGCGGTCGCGCCCGGTGTTGCGGGCATCCGGCGGCTGGGATCGGCGGCGCTCGACCTGGCCTGGGTCGCGGCGGGCCGGTTTGACGGGTTCTGGGAATCGGGGCTCGCGCGCTGGGATGCGGCGGCGGGGATGCTGCTGGTGCGCGAAGCGGGCGGCTATATCACCGACTATCGCGGCGGCGACAAAATGCACGACCGCCGCGAATATCTCGCGGCGAACGACGCCCTGCATTCGAAGCTGCACAAGCTGGTGGCGAACGCTTTGCGCTGAGCTAATCTGGCTGCATCGCCGCTTCAGCAACGGAGTCACCGATGCCGCAAATGACGGGATGCGTGCCGCTCTTCCAAGTGTTCGACATGCCGACGTCGATCCACTTCTATCGCGATATGTTGGGCTTCGAGATTTACCAGCACGCCCCTGAGGTCGAGACGGCCGAAGGGCGGTTTTTCCATTGGTGCTGGCTGCGCAACGGCCCCGTCGAGCTGATGCTCAACACGGCTTATGACTCGAACGAGCGTCCGCCCGAGCCCGATGCCGCGCGTTGGGCGGGGCACGCTGATGTCAGCCTGTCGCTGGGGTGCGTCGATGCGGACGCGGTCCATGCCGAGCTGACCGCAAGAGGCATGACGTTGGAGCCGCCCCGAACGTCGCCGCATGGTCCGCGCGAATTATATCTTCGCGATCCTGACGGCTACGATCTCTGTTTCCGAAGCTAACGCTCGTCCGACCGCCGTCGCACCACTTGCGTCAGGGCACGATCCCATAAGGGCGATATTCCTCGGCCACCAAGGGCGACATGAAAATCGCGGCGGCGATGTCGCGCTTGCCCTCGGCCGGCTTGCCCTGCCGGTTCAGGACAATGCCCCGCAAGTACAGGCTCGACGCCTGATCGGGCCGGGCATTGAGCGCCGCGTCGAGATCGGCGAGCGCGTCGTCAAAACGCTGAAGCCGGAAATAGACGAGCGCGCGGCTGTCGAGCGCTGCCGCCGTCGAATCGCTCAGCTCGATCGAGCGGGTGCAGTCCTTGAGCGCGGTGTCGAGCTGTGCTGCCAGTTGCGCCTTGATCCAGCAACGCTCGTTGAGCAGCGTCGGGCTGCCCGGCTTCTCGGCGATCGCGGCGTCGAGCTGTTTGAGTGCCTCATCACGTTTGCCCGCACGGGCGAGAAAAGCGGCCTTGGTCGCCATGTTTTGGGGCCGTGTCTTGCCGCCTTGCGCAATCCCCTGATCGGCGAGCGCAATCGCCGCGTCGCTTTGGCCATGCCGGGCAAGATAGCCGCCGAGTGCCTGGATCGTGCCCTCTGACGTCGGCTCGAGCGCGGCGGCGGCTTTCAGGTCTTCGAGCGCTTTGGCGTCGAGGCCGAGAATTTCCTCAATCTCGGCGCGCCAGCGATAGCGAGCGGCGTTCGCCGCGAGCTTCACGGCCTGATCAAGATCGGGAAGCGCGGCCTTATAATCATAGACATCGCCCAGGAACCGCGCGCGGTTTTCAAAACCGTTGACGTCGGTTGGGTCGTTGGCAATCGCGGCGGCATAGGCAGCGAGGATCGGTTTGAACCGGCCATCGGTCCGCGCTTGCTGTGCCGTCTCCCACCGCGGCGGGATCTTTTCGGGCGCAACCACGGTCAGCAAACGCGACTTGGCGAGCGTGACCCGGGCGCGGGTTGCCGGAATCGCGTCGGGCGCAACATCGCCGCCGCTGGCCGCGACATCGTCGTGGACGGAGATGACGCCGCTGGCACGGTCGACGCGGCGGTCGATCATCGTCTTGGCCAGCGCGTCCGAAATCGTCGTGTCGCCTTCGAGAGCGAAATCGGCCCCGTTGCCGGGGAGCTGAAGCTTCACCGTGAATTCGAGGCGCGCGGGCCGCCCGGTCCATGCCGGGATCTGCTGCCATGCGGCCCGCGCGCGATCCGGATCAAAGCGCAGGTTCGACACGCTCTTGTCGAGCGTCAAGCGCCAGCGCTCATTCTCCCGCGACCATAGATCGGTGGCGGTACCGGTGGCATGAATTGTCGCAAGTGCCGCGATCGGGTCATAGTCGATGGTATAGGCCCCCAGCACGACGTCGCCGCCGACCGCACTGTCGAGCACGCGCTGGATCGATTCGTTGCGTTGTTCCTTGCTCCCTTGCGTCTTGAGCAAGCCAAATCCGGCTGCCGAGGGACCGCGCAAGGTGACGGTCAGATTGGCGACCGTGGGGAAGCCAATACCGGCGCGCTGATCGAGTTCGATCACGGCGGTCGACCCGGGGCGTTGCGGCACCCGCAGCGGCAGCTGCAAGAGTGCTGCACCGTCGGCCCGCACGGGCAGCCCCCAGCCAGACACGGGGACGTCCGCTATATCATCCAGCCGCGTGCCATTGCCGGTGCCGTCGAGCCAATAGTCGCGGCCGGCGATGGTCGCGTGGACAAGCACGTGATTAAAGGCGGCCGCGCTCGGCAGCCGCTCAGCCACCAATTCCCCCAGTCCGATATGGGCGAGCATCGGCTCAGCCTCGATATCAAGCGCGCGCAAAATCGCCAGCAGGAGCAATGTTTTGGCTTTGCAATCGCCGTAGCGCATCGTCCAGGTTTGTTCGGCTGACTGAGGCACATAATTGCCCTTGTCCAAGCCGTTATAGAGGTAGCGCACCTTGTCCTGAACGAGCTGGAGCGCAGCGCTGGCGCGGCGCAGCGGATCGGTGTCGGCGGCCTTGATCGCGGCAACCTGCTTGGCAAGGTCGCCGCCCGGCACAATCGACGTGCTGGTCGCATAATGTGGCGCCATGACTTTGGAAACGGCCGCCCAGTCGGCAAAGCTCGACATCTCCACCAGCGACAGCTTGCGCGCGCTTACCGGAGCATCGCTGGGCAGTTCAGTCGGCTTGGGCAGGATGCCTTCGAACACCACTTCGCGTTCGGTGCCGCGAACGTTGACCGTCCCCTTGGCCCCTTCGGCCAGTGCCTTATACTTGATGTCGGCAGCCGCAGGCCAGACCAGCCGGGTGCGGGCATAGCCAACCGGCAGCGGCTCGGTCAGCAGCCCGGCCACGTCCTGCATCGCGGGCGCGATCACATCTTCCTTGCGCGAGATGGTGGCGACCACGCGCAGCAAGTCGCCGACCTGAAGGCCTTCGACCGCCATTGTCGCGGTCAGCTCACCGTCGATGGTGAAGCGTTCGAGCTGCTTTTCGCGCCGGATGACCTCGAACTGCTTGCCGCCAGCCAGCGCATCGATGCGCTGCGTGCCCCGGATGATCTCGATCTTGTGGACGATCAAATCGCCCTTGGCGGGCTGCCAGGCGATCGACACGGTGCCGGCGCGCTGGATGACCTCGGGTGTCGCCAACCGCGTGACGATCTCGTGGTAAGACCAGACGGTGCCGTTCTCGAGCCGCTCCTGCGTATCCACCACGGGGTAGACCGGGCCATCGGGTCCGAGCTTCGCCGTATCAATCGGCGGCGCGGGCGTTACCCAGGCGGGAACGGGCTGGTAGAGCGGGGTTTCGCTCGCGATTGCCGGGGCGGCGAAGGTCGAACCGAGTGCCGAAGTCGCAACCAACCACCAAATCCGCCGCATCACCAAATCCCCGCCGTGAGGCCCAAGCCTAAGCGAGCCGAGGGCGGGGCGCAATCGGCTTGCCACAGGGAATTGTGTCGCCAAGCCTATGAAATGGGCTGCGGCTTTGGCTAGCCCACCAGCTCGACCGCGACTGCCGTGGCTTCGCCGCCGCCGATACACAGCGAGGCAAGGCCGCGCGTGCCGCCCGTTGTCTGCAGCGCCGAGATCAAGGTCGCGATGATCCGCGCGCCGCTGGCACCAATTGGGTGGCCCAGCGCACACGCGCCGCCGTGGATGTTGAGCTTGTCGTGCGGAATACCGAGGTCGCGCATCGCGATCATCGGTACGACGGCAAAGGCCTCGTTGACTTCGAACAGATCGACATCGGCGACGCTCCAGCCTGCCTTGTCGAGGGCTTTGCGCATCGCGGGCACGGGGGCAGTGGTGAACTGCGACGGCGCGTGCGCGTGGGCGGCATGCGATACGATCCGCGCGACGGGCGTCAGGCCAAGCTCCGCGGCTTTGGACGCGCGCATCATCACCAGCGCGGCAGCGCCGTCCGAGATCGACGAGGCATTGGCGGCGGTCACCGTCCCGTCCTTCGAGAAGGCGGGCTTGAGCGTCGGGATTTTGGCGGCATCACCCTTCAGCGGCTGTTCGTCCTGATCGACCGTCACCGATCCCTTGCGCCCGGCGACTTCGACCGGGGTGATTTCGCGCACGAACTTGCCTGCTGCCTGCGCCGCTTGGGCGCGGGTGAGCGAGGCGACGGCGAAATCATCCTGGTCGGCGCGGGTGAACTGATATTCCGTTGCCGAATCTTCGGCGAAATTGCCCATCAGCTTGCCGGGCTCATAGGCGTCTTCGAGCCCGTCGAGGTACATGTGATCCTTCAGCACATCATGCCCGATCCGCGCGCCGCTGCGGTGGCGCATCGACAGATAAGGCGCGCCGGTCATGCTCTCCATGCCGCCTGCGACGACGATCTCGGCCGACCCGGCCAAGATCGCGTCATGCGCCATGATCGCGGCCTGCATGCCCGATCCGCACATTTTGTTGACCGTGGTCGCCTCGACATGCAGCGGCAGCCCGGCCTTGAGCGCGGCTTGTCGCGCGGGTGCCTGGCCGAGCCCAGCGGGGAGCACGCAGCCCATATAGATGCGCTCGACCGCGTCACCCGACAGCCCCGCGCGCTCGACCGCCGCACCGACGGCTGCCGCGCCAAGCTCGGTCGCGCTCGCACCGGTGAGGACACCCTGAAAGCTCCCCATCGGGGTGCGGGCATAGGCGACGATGACGACGGGATCACGGGCGGGGTCGGTGCTCATGGGGGGTGCTCCAGCGCGGGGAAATGCTGCGCGCGATTTAGGGCCGTGGCGACGCGAATACAAATCGCCTATCGCGCTGCTGATGGAAGATTTCGCCGCCGCATTGACGTCTGGCCCGCATTGGCTGTCGGCGACCGGGCTGGCTGCGCTCGGCGCGATTTTCGGCAGCTTTATCGCCGCCCTGGTGATCCGCTGGCCCGAGGGCCGCTCGGTGCTGCGCGGGCGGTCGGCGTGCGATGCCTGCGGCGTAACGCTGGCGCCGCGCGATCTGGTGCCGCTCGTCAGCGGGATGCTGGCGGGGGGCAAATGCCGGACCTGTCACGCCCAGATCGATCCGATCCATTGGCGCATCGAAGTAATCGCGCTGGCGATTGGCGCGAGTGCCGGGTTACTCCTGCCCGGCGGCGAAGCGTTGGCGGCGGCGGTGTTTGGATGGATATTGCTCGCACTCGCCGCGCTCGACGTCACCGAATATTGGCTGCCCGACGCACTGACCGCGACCCTGGCGCTTGCGGGCGTGGCGGTCGGGCTGTTGGAGATTGCACCATCTCTCACCGATCGCGGGATCGGCGGAGTGGGCGGCTTTGCAGCGCTCTGGGCGATTGGCGCGGGCTATAAGCTAATCCGGCATCGCGAAGGGCTGGGCGGCGGCGACCCGAAGCTGCTCGGGGCGATCGGGCTATGGCTCGGCTGGCAGCTCTTGCCCGCCGTGCTGTTCCTGGCGGCGCTGACGGGCTTGGGCGTTGTCTTGTTCCGCTTGCTTACCGGGCGCGGGGCGACGCTCGCCGACCGCTTGCCGCTCGGCACGCTGATGGCAATCGCGGCTTACCCGGCGCTGATCGTCATGCTAATGATGGCGCCATGAAAGCTGTATTTTTCGCTCTGTTGCTCGCTGTACCTGCGGTCGCGCAAGACGCGCCGAAGCTGCCGATCCCGTCGCTCCCACGCTCGGTCGACGGCCTGCCGATCGGTGCGATCCCCAAGCAGGAATTGCCCCAGACCGGCTGCGCGACGTTCCTCTGGACCGCCACTCAGACGCGTACTTTGGTGGCCATGCTGACCGCCGATCCAGCGCGCATCCGCTTTGCGCCCGACGGCAAGCTTACCGATCTGGTCCGCACCGGCCAGAACGGCCCCGGCGATTTCGGCTTTCTGGCGCATACCGACTATGCTGGCGGCGACCTGAAGGTCACGGTCGAAATGGCGATCGTGCGGCGCGGCAACCTGACGCAGGGCGCGCTCACCGATGGTGCGACGCTGACCTTTTCACGCGAAGGCGGTGACAGCATCATCGTGCCGGTGATCGGCATCATCGGCTGCGCGTCCTGATTTTTTCGGAGAGACCCATGACGACGATGCACGAGCTTCTCAGCGCCCAGCGTGCTGCGTTCATGGCCGAACTGCCGGTGCCGCTGGCCGCGCGCAAGGATCGGCTGACGCGCGCCGCCGCGATGATCACCGATCACGCCGCCAAATTCTGCGACGCGCTGAGCGAGGATTTCGGCCACCGCAGCCGCGAACAATCGATGATCACCGATATCGGCGCGTCGGTGGCGCCGATCCGCCATGCGATCAAGCATCTCGATAAATGGGCGCGGCCCGAGCGGCGCAGCGTCCAGTTCCCGCTCGGTTTGCTGGGGGCGAGCGCGCGCGTTGAATTTCAGCCCAAGGGCGTGGTGGGTGTGATCGCACCCTGGAATTTCCCGGTGCAGCTCATCATGGGGCCGCTCGCCAATATCTTCGCAGCGGGCAATCGCGCGCTGGTGAAGACGAGCGAATTCACGCCCGCCACCGCCGCGTTGTTCGAGGCGATCGTCGACGATTATTTCGCCGCTGACGAATTGCGCTTCGTGTCGGGCGGGCCTGACGTGGGCAAGGCCTTTGCCGAGCTGCCGTTCGATCACCTCATTTTCACCGGCGCGACCGGGATCGGCCGTCACATCCTCCATGCCGCCGCCGACAATCTGACGCCGGTGACGCTCGAGCTCGGCGGCAAGTCGCCGGTGCTGGTGGGCACGTCAGCGGACCTGAAGCAGACCACCGAGCGGGTGGCGCTCGGCAAGATGCTCAATGCGGGGCAAATCTGCCTCGCGCCCGATTACATGCTGGTCCCGTCCGATCAGGAACGCGCGGTGGTCGACGGGCTCAAATCGGCCGCGAGCGCGATGTATCCGACCGTCCTCGCCAACCCCGATTACACCGCGATCGTCAACGACCGGCATTTCCAGCGGCTGAGCGACTGGCTCGACGATGCGCGCGCCAAGGGCGCGACGGTCGAGACGGTCAACCCCGCGAATGAGGATTTCGGCGCCTCGAATGCGCGGAAAATGCCGCTCCACATCGTCACCGACGTCACTGACGATATGACGCTGATGCAGGAGGAAATCTTCGGGCCGATCCTGCCGATCCGCCGCTATGACGGCGGCATCGACAGCGCGATTGCGGAGGTCAACCGCCGCGATCGCCCGCTCGGCCTGTACTACTTCGGCACCGACGCCGAAGAGCGCCGTCGCGTGCTCGACCGCACGATTTCGGGCGGCGTGACGGTGAATGACGTGATCTTCCACGTCAGCATGGAAGACTTGCCGTTCGGCGGCATTGGCCCGTCGGGGATGGGGAGCTATCATGGGCATGATGGCTTCAAGACCTTCAGCCACGCCAAGGCGGTTTACACACAAGCGAAGCTCGACGTGGCGAAGCTGGCCGGGTTCAAGCCGCCTTACGGGAAAGCGACGCTGGCGAGCATCAAGCGGCAGATGAAATGAAGCGCGTGCTGTTCGTGTGTAGCCAGAACCGGTTGCGCAGCCCGACAGCCGAACAACTCTACGCACGACACCCTGATCTCGAAGTTGCGTCCGCAGGCACCAATAATGACGCCGAAACGCCGCTGAGCGACGAGCTGGTTGACTGGGCCGATTTGATCTTTGTGATGGAGCGCGCGCATCGCAACAAGGTGCAGAAGAAATTCCGTTCTGCGTTGGGCAGCGCGCGAGTCATTTGTCTCGACATTCCCGACGATTATGAATTCATGGATCCAGCGCTGATCCGACTGTTGCAGGCGCGGCTCTCCCGGCACTTGCCGCCTTGGTCGGTCGAACCCGTTAGCTGACTTCGGCGCGTCGCTGCTCCAGCCAGCGGCGTTCGGCCTCGCCCGGGTCGAGCGCGAGCGCGGTGTCATAGGCAGCGCGGGCAGCATCCTTCAGCCCGAGCCGATAGAGGAGCCCCGCCCGTGTCGCGTGATACGGCAGGAATTGCGCGAGGCCGGGCAGGTCGAGCGCATCGACTTCCTCAAGCGCGGTTTCATACCCCGCCACCTCGGCGAGCGCGACCGCGCGGTTGAGTCGGGTGATCGCGTCGTCGCGCACGATTAGCAGCGCATCATAGATCGTCAGGATATTGCGCCACGGTGGCGGCTCCGCGAGCGATGTCCGCGCGCACCATTCGGCGTGGATCAGCGCGGCGACGACGCGCGGGCGGCGGGGGCCGATGCGGACGGCCGACGAGAAGTACCGCCGCGCCTCGGCGACCAGGGCCGCGTCCCAGCGCGCGGGGTCCTGTTTGGAGAGCGGCACCATGACGCCACCCGCATCGACCCGCGCCGGTCGCCGCGCCTCGGCAAAGCGCACGGTGGCGGCGAGCGCGTGCACATCGGCTTCGTCTGGCATCATCCGCGCGAGCGTCGCGGTGATCGCCAGCATTTCGGTGGCGTAATCGGCGTGGCGGCCGGTCCCGGCGCCGTCGGCGTGCGCATGGGCATAGGCAACCTCGATCGTGCTGAGCACCGCCGCGACGCGTTCGGGCCAGGCGGCGGGGCCGGGGATGTCAAAGCCGATCCCGGCATCGGCAATCTTCCGCTTGGCGCGGACCAGCCGCTGCGCGAGCGTCGGCTCGGCAGTGAGGAACGCGCGCGCGATTTCCTCGGTCGACAGCCCGCAGACCAGCCGCAGCGTCAGCGCAGCACGCGCTTCGGGGTGGATCGCGGGGTGGCAGCAGGTGAAGATCAGCTTCAGCCGCTCATCGGGGATCGGGCTCGCGTCGAGCATCAGCTCCTCCGGCGTGGGGTCGGGCTCGGGGTCGGGCAGCACGGCGGTCGCGCGGACGTTCGTCTGGCGCACCCGGTCGAGCGCGACGCGCTCCGCCACGCGGTAAAGCCATGCCGCCGGATCGCGCGGGGGCTCTGGCGCCCATGCCGTGACAGCACGGGCGCAGGCTTCGGCAAAAGCCTCTTCGGCGATATCGAGATTGCGAAACCGGGCGGCGAGCGCGGCGATGATCTTGCCACCATCCGC